>JAICTZ010000003.1 GCA_025936115.1 Polyangiaceae bacterium | reverse complement strand
GTGAGGAGCGCGACGCTGCCCATCTTGCGCAGGTACATGCGCACCGGGTCGTTGCTCTTGTAGAGATCGTCGTCGCCGCCCTTGGCCACGGTCGACACCGGCTGCCCGCTCTCGGCAGGCTCTTCGCCGTCGGTGCTCTTGGCCGGCGATTTCGCCGCCATTTCGTCCTCGCCGCCGCGGTGCGGCGCGATCTTGATGTTGTTCGCGTCGTCGACGACTTCGATGTCCTCGTCGTCGAGCGCCGAGAGCACGTCGTCCATCTGGTCGGGACCTACGTCCTCGCCAGGCAACGCTTCGTGCACGTCGTCGTAAGTAAGGAACCCCTTGCTCTTGCCCAGGCTGATGAGCTGCTCTTTCGCGCTCTTGCCGTTGGGCTTGGCACCGGACTCCGGTGCCGAGGAAGGTGAGCCGTCTTTCGGGGATTTGGCCACCGAGGCTTTGACCTTCGGTGGGGGCTGCCCCTTCTTCGACTCGTTGACGGCAGGCTTCTTCGGGGAGCGCTCAGGCTTCTTCGATGGCACCGCTACCTCTTAGTAATTGCGCGTTTGGCGTGCTTCAGACGCCGCGGCGCTCACGTGCTTTGTCCCAGACACGTCGCAAGATTGTAAGCTCGTCGTCGACGTTGCCGGTTTTCTCGAGCTGCTGGAGTTCGCTCATGCCGAGGGACTTTTCACGAGACAAATCGAACGACTCTAGCCTTCTCAAGTTTCCGACCAACTCGGCCTTAGCATCGACCAAGCGTTCATGCTTGGGCGCGGCCGTTCGGGCGAGCGCGAATGGATGGATCGGAGCCGCTACCTTCGCAAGCACTAGTTCGGAATCGGTAACACCGGACTCGTGCGCTTGACGCAATGCGGCAATGGCCGCGGCCACGTCGCCTTCGAGCAGCAACGCCGCCGCCATCGCCTCCGGGGACTCAAAAAGCTCGGGAAAATCGAGGAGAGCTCCCAAGATTTCGAGGCCGAGCTCTTCGCGTCGGTCGCGTGACCGGGCGCGATGCGGAGGCTGAACCCTGGGGATAGCTTGTGTTGTCGGCTGCGGTCGGCCTGTCCCCGCGGTAGCGAGTTGGCGCTCGATCGCCGCGAGTGTCGGTACCTCGCGCAGGCCGAGCGCACCCGCCAGCCGCCGCCGCGCGTGCTGTTCAGCGAGCGCCCGCGCAGTGGGATCGTCCTCGCTCGCGATGAGCGCGATGATGTCGCGCACGCAGCGCGCCTGCGCGTCCGCGTCGTTCAGCGCGCGATAGTCGTCGACGAGCTCGTTGATCAAAAACTCCGCGAGCGGTTGTGCGGCCGCGAGCACGCGCTCGGCTTGCTCGACGCCGCCACGCCGCACGAGCTCGTCCGGATCGGCGCCCGCGGGCAACGACGCGACGCGCGCGCTCAAGCCCGCCTCCCGACACACGTCGCGCGCGCTCCGCACGGCGCGCCGCCCCGCCTCGTCCGGATCGAAGAGGAGCGTCACTTCCTGCGTGAAGCGTCGAATGGCGCGCGCTTGTTCGACCGTGAACGCCGTGCCGAGCGGCGCGACCACGTGCTTCAGGCCACGCGCGTGCAGGCTGAGCACGTCGAAGTTGCCCTCGACGATCACGGCGCGGTCCGCGCTCCTGAGCGCCTGGCGCGCCTGGTACAAGCCGAACACGGCCTCGCGCTTCTTGTACACGGGGGACTCCGGCGAATTCATGTACTTCGCTGGCGGCTCCGTGCTCGTGCTCGGTTCGAGATCCAGAGTGCGCAGGCGCGCGGGCTCTGGTTCGTCGAGCGCGCGGCCGCTGAAGGCGATCACGCGGCCCTGCCCGTCGAGCACGGCGAACATCAAACGGTGCCGAAAACGGTCGTAGTAGCCCGAGCCGGACTTGCGCGGCATGACGAGCCCGACCTTCTCGGCGGCGCCGAGGCTCGCGCCGAAGTCGCGCAGGTGCTTGGAGAGCTCGTCCCAACCATAAGGTGCGTAGCCGACGCGGAAGGCTTGCAGCGCGTCGGCGATCGCGTCGGTCGGCGTGCTCGGCACGAGACCGCGCCGCGCGAGCTCCTTTTCGGCGATGTCCTTGAGCGGGTGTTCCCTGAGCATGCGCTCGAAGAAGCGCGCAGCCTGCGCGCCGATCTCGTAGAGCTCTTGTTGCCGGCGCCGCGACTCCTGGTGCTGGCGGCGTTCCGCGTCGGTCGCCGTTTCGATCACGTCGATACCGAGTCGTTCCGCGAGGCGCCGCACGGCTTCGATGAACTCGAGGCCCTCCGTCTCCTGCACGAACTTGATCGCGTCCCCCGACGCGTGGCAGCCGAAGCAATGGTAAAAGCCCCGCTCGGGGTTCACGTGAAAGCTCGGAGTCTTCTCTTTGTGAAAAGGGCAGAGCCCCACGTGACTGCGCCCGCGCTTCTGGAGCTTCACGCTCTCGGACACGATCTCGACGATGTTCACGTCCCGACGGACGCGATCGAGCGTCTCCTGACCGATCACACGACACGCCTAGCATTACTTTGCGGGCGTTTGACAGCGGCGTCCGTCGCACTTGACTGAGCGTCTGTTCAGTATACCATGACCCACATGGTTCGGCGCCTGCTTCTCGAAAACCCGGCCAGTCGCTTCGAGCGGTTCCGCGTCGAGTACGAGGACGGCGCTCCGCCCGCGTCCCTCGACATTTACGAGGACCAGAGCCACACGATTCTCTCGGAAAACGACAGTCCCGATCTCGGCTTTCGCTTCAGCGTGAACCCGTATCGCGGCTGCCTACACGGCTGCGCGTACTGTTACGCGCGACCTTCGCACGAATATTTGGGCTTCGGCGCCGGTAGCGATTTCGAGCGCAAGCTCGTCGTCAAGCGCCGGGCGCCCGAGCTCTTGGCCCAGGCGTTCGACAAGAAGAGCTGGACCGGGGAGCTCGTCGTCTTCAGCGGCAACACCGATTGCTACCAGCCGCTCGAAAAGGAGCTCGAGCTCACGCGCGGCTGCCTCGACGTGTGCGCCCGCTACCGCAACCCGGTCCACGTCATCACGAAGAGCGTGCTCGTCGAACGCGACATCGATCTGTTGACGAAGCTCCGCGACGAGGCCCACGCGAGCGTCACGCTGAGCATTCCGTTCCTCGATGTGGACACTGCACGCGCGATCGAACCCTACGCGCCGCCGCCGAGTCGTCGCATCGAGGCCGTGCGGCGCCTCGCGGCTGCGGGCATCGCCGTGGGCGTCAACGTCGCGCCGCTCATCCCGGGCCTCAACGATCGCGCCGTCGTGCCGATTCTCGAGGCCGTGGCCGACGCGGGCGCGACGACCGCCGGCATCGTGCCGCTGCGCCTGCCCGGGGCCGTCGCCGAGGTCTTCACCGAGCGTCTGCGCGACGCCTTGCCGCTCGCTGCCGAAAAAGTGCTCACCCGCGTGCGCGAAATGCGCGGCGGCAAGCTCAACGACCCGCGCTTCGGTGCCCGCATGCAGGGCAGCGGTCGCTACATCGAGACGGTGCTCGAGCTCTTCGAGGTGACGGTGCGCCGGCTGGGTCTCAATCGTCGCGACATGACACCGCCGCGCGCGAGCACGTTCCGGCGCCCGGGCCCGCAGCTCGACTTGTTCGGAGGGTGAGGGCGCGGACAAGCGCGCAGTGGGGCGGCTCTTCAACGAGCCCGCGCTTTGCGCGCTGTGCGTGCTCTCCCGCTTCGCTCCGTGCTCGGTGCTTCATCGAGCCGGATCAGTCCGAGCTTTCTCCAATCCCTGGCGAGGGATGCGCTTTTCGGCGGCAAGACGGGAGCGGACGATGACGGCTCGTACGTGAGCGCGACGCCGACGCGCAGCGCGGCGAACGGCGGCGCAGCCGAGCCGGGCTCGTAGCCGCGAAAACCGTCGAACCACGCCGCCGACGAATAGGGGTCGATGCCCGGCCGCGCAGCGTGCGTGACGTGCTCGCGGAAATTCGCGAACAGCTGCACGAGCGCGTTTCTGACGTCCTCGGGCGTCTTCAGATCACGGCGCCGCCAGCGGTCGGCCCAGAGTCGACCGCTGCGAGACAAAGCGTCGTTCAGGTAGCGCGCAATGCGGATCGCGACACTGCGCGCGCCGGTCGAGAGCGAGCGCGCATTCTGCGCCTCTGCGATGAGGTAAACGCGACTTGGCGCGACCGAAAAATGCACGATGCGAAAATCGTCGGGCGCCAAGGCGTTCGCGCCGGCGATGGCGCGCAGGATGGCGTCGAACGGGCGCTCGCTCCGTAACGTATCGATGCTCGCGTGGAGCGTCATGAGCACGGGGCTCTTGCCCGTGTGCTTCGTGAGCGCGCGGTGTGGGGTCTTCGGATTCGGCCCGGGTTTACGGCCGGCGCCGGGCCGCCGGCCACCCCAGGTCGCGCGAGCGCGGGCGGCCATCATGATTCGGCTATAATCGACGCCTGCCGCCGTCAACAGCAGCGCTCAGGCCGTTGCCGTGAGCTGGCGTCGCGAGCGTGGCGCCCCGCCCACACCCGCGGGCGAGTCAGGGCGGGCAGTCGAACGTGTCCGAGAGCACGCTTCCGCCGCCCCCCTCCACCGTGACGCGCGTGATCCGTACGGAGGCATCCGCGGGGCCAACACTCTCGCCCCTGAGGCCCATGCCGATGAACAGCACGAGTGGCCCCGCGTCGTACGACTTGGATGATGAAATCGAGTTCTCGACGCCGTTGATGGTGACGGTCACCGTGAAGACACCAGCCTTACGCTGAAGCTCAATCCCGCCCGAGGCGTCGACCAGGGAATCTGGAATCGGATCGAAGCTATGGATCGGCGTGTCGTCGTCGGGCACGATCACGGCGAGTGTGCCATCAGCCGCACCGACGGTGCCGCTCGCTTGATAAATGGAGCCGCTCGGATCGTGGAACCACACGCCCGCCTCGAATTGGGGGCCGAAGAAGGGTTGGGCGTCGCCCGGTTGGAAGTGATCGTACTCGACGAGGACGTCGAAGTCGCCCGTGAGGCCAGACTGTGAGATCGCTACGTCGGACGAGTTGTACAACGTCTGCGTGTTGGAAGCGTCGCCCGGGCGGAAGAGGAGCAGTCCGCCGTCCGTGAGGGTAATGGTCGAGGTGGCGAGACGAGCCGTTTCGAGCGTCCAAGTTGCGCAGCTCTCGAGCATCGGGCCCCCGGGACGCGCTCCCCCAGCGCCTCCCGAGCTGGCGCGTCCGGCTCCGCTTCCGCCCATGGGAACGGGCGTATCGCCAGCCTCGCCCCCGAGCTCATCCGACCCGCCTGCTCCGCCGCTCGTGCTCCCACCGGACGTGCCGGGCGAAGCCCCGGCGCTGCCGTCCACGCTTGCCGCCCCCGCACCGCTTGCCCCGCCGCTGACGGAGAGCGTGCCACCCCGGCCAATAGCGCCGGCACGCCCAGCCATCGTGCTGGCGCCCCCGACGCCACCGCCGTTTCCAGCACCACCCGGGGCGCTCTCGCCCCCTGCGGAGGCGCCCGGCGCCGGCGTGTGTCTCTTACTCGAGCCGCAGGAGAGTGTCGCAGCCAACGCCGCGATCAGCCATGGCGCGATAAAAATTCGCTTCATCTTCGGCCTTCCAATCGATGCTTACTTCGTTGGCGGCCCTCCGCCCGGCGCATGCCGGTAGATTACGCTGAACGTCGAGGAACCTCCCCAGGTTCCTCCGGGCCGTTGTCACGCGGTCTGCCGCCGCTTCTTGGCATCGAAAATCTGACGCTAGAAGGCGATAATTAGTTCCGCATCGCCTCGATGGGCGAAACGCGAGCCGCGCGCAGGGCGGGGAAGAAGCCGCCGATGACCCCCATGAGCGCGCCGAAGACGAGCGAAACGACGAGGACCTGCGGGTTCGGATCGAACGAGAAGGTGACCTCTTGCCAGGTCGCAAAGTTCATCATCGAGAGCTTCACGAACGTCATGCAGAGCGCGGCGAGCACGCCGAGCACGCCGCCGCCCAGAGCGAGCACCGTGGATTCGAGCAGGAACGACGTGAGGATCGAAAAGCGCGAAAAGCCGAGCGCGCGCAGCGTCCCAATCTCGCGCTGGCGCTGAGACACGGCGGCCTGCATCGTGATGAGCGCACCGACCATGGCGCCGAGCGAGATGAAGAAGACGATGATGGCGCCCGTGATCTTGATGAAGAGCGAGGTCTGGCTCGACTGCTTTTCGTAGTAGCCGGTCTCCGTCAGCGTCTCGAGGCCGAGGCGCTTGTCGCTCTCCATCGTCGCCTTGAAGGCGTCGAACTTGCTCGGTGATTCGAGCCGAACCGTGGCCGAAGACACGAGCCCTTCACGCCCGAACGAGGACCGCGCCGTGTCGATGTCGGCCCAGACCTCGGACTCGAAGCTCGAGCCGCCCGATTCGAACACGCCGACCACCTTGACCGCGCGGTTCTTCTTGAGCTCGAAGCTCTGCTCGAGATCCATGCCCTGGTATTTGCCGCGCAGGCCTTGGCCGATCATGACTTCGTCCGTGCCGGGACGCGGGGGACGGCCTGCGACCACGTGAATCTCGGGCCGCACCTCGAGTGCGACGGCGGGCACGCCGCGCACGAGCACGTTGGCGATCTGCCCATTCGTGCCGAGCTTCTCTTGCGCGATCACGAGCACGACCTCACCCGAGACGAGCGAGGTGCCGGACGTCGAGCGCTTCACGCCCGGGGCCCCCGCAATCATGCTGAGCGTATTCACCTCGAGGCTGCTCGCCATCTCGGTGTCCGAGCCCTTGCGCAGCACGATGGCGTTGTCGCGCCGCCCCGCGCCGACCATCGTCTTCGTGATGCCGGTGCCGAGCATGAAAGCCGCGGCGAGCACGAACACGACGAGCCCGACGCCGAGCGCCGTCGCGATCGTGGTCGTCTTGCGCACGAGCAGACTACGGACGTTGTAGGAAAGGGGAATCACGCTGACCTCACCCGACCCGCCGGAGGGCGGAGACGACTTCGAGGCGTGCGGCGGTGCGCGCGGGAATCACCGCTGCCGCCGCCCCGAGCACGAGCGCGAGCACGAACGAGAGCCCGGCGAGCTCGGGTGTGACGCGGAATACGGCGAACATCGCGCCGAGATTCTGCTCGAGGGCCGGGCCGATCCCGTTTTGAATCAGCGGATAACCGAAGAGCAGCCCCGCAAGGCCGCCGAGCGCCCCGAGCACGAGCCCCTCGAGCAGGATGAAACGCACGATGTGCGAAGGCAAAAAGCCGATGGCACGCAAGACGCCGTACTCGTGGGTGCGCTCGCGCACGCTCATCGCGATGGTGTTGCCCAAGATCAGCGCCATGATCGCCATCATCACGACGCTGACGATGCCGATGAGCTTGAGGATCGCCGACACCATCCCGAGGAACGAGGCCTGCAGCGCGCGCTCGCTCATGCTGATGGTCTGGATGTCGCGATCCTCGAATTTTTTGTCGACGGCGCGGGCGATTTCGGCGGCGCGGCCCGGATCGTCGACGCGGGCCATGATCCAGCCGACCTGATCCTTGCTCCGCTCGGGACGCGACTCGTCCAAGTACTTGTACTGAAACCACAGCGAGGACCGATCGACCGTGGGGCTGTCGGCCGTGTAGATGCCGGAGATGTGAAACTCCCAATCCCCGGGGTAGATCGTGCCGGCGAGCACGATCTTTTGGCCGATCTTCCAGCCTTTCTTCTTGGCGAGCACGTCGCCGACGATCGCGCCCTCGCGATCTTCTTTCCAGGCCTGCACCTGCTCGGGCGGCACCTTGATTTCGTCGTAGACCTTCAAGAAGTCGTCGGGCTCGACGGCCATGGTGCCGAAGAAGTCCTCCGGGTGATTGGGATCCTTCGCGCCGAACCAGCTCGCGTGCGCGACCTGCTTCACGCCGGGGATCTGGCGCACCTCTTCGACGTAGCGGCGTGGGAGCTGCATGATGAAGCTCACCTTGTGCCGGATACCGATGCGGTCGCGCGCGCCCTGCTCGGCCGACGCGCTCCACGACCAGATGAAGGTGCGGAGCAACAGGAACGTCATCACGGCGATCATGACGCCCGCGAGCGTCAAGAGCGTGCGCACCTTGTTGCGCCAGACGTTGCGAGCGGCAATGGTCGCGAGTTGCATGGCTGTTCCCGCGCCGCGGCCTAGGCCGCGAGCACGCCCTTGTCGAGGCGATGCACGATCTTCGCGCGTTCGGCCGCGGCCGGATCGTGCGTCACCATCACGATGGTCTTGCCGAACTCCGTGTTGAGCTTCTCGAGCAGGCGCAAGATTTCGTCCGCGCTCGTGCGATCGAGATCGCCGGTCGGCTCGTCGGCGACGATGATCTTCGGATCGGTGACGATGGCGCGCGCGATCGTCACGCGTTGTTCTTGACCGCCGGAGAGCTGGCTCGGTAGGTGTCCGCCGCGATCTTCGAGCCCGACGGCCCGCAGCGCGATCTCGGCGCGCTTGCGGCGCTCGCTCGCGGGCAGCTTCGCGAGCAGGAGCGGGAGCTCGACGTTCTCCACGGCCGTGAGCACGGGCATCAGGTTATAGGTTTGAAACACGAAGCCGATGTTGTGGGCGCGCCAGTTCGCGCGCTGGCCCTCGCTCATGCTGCCGATGTCCGAGCCGGCGACGACGAGTCGGCCCGAAGTCGGCTGGTCGAGCCCGGCGATCAAATTCAAGAGCGTCGATTTGCCCGAACCCGACGGGCCCATCAGCGCTTCGAACGAGCCCTCTTGGATCGTGAGATCGAGACCCGCGAGCACGTCGAGCTGCTCTTTGCCGCGGAAAAAGCTCTTTCGCACTTTTTCCAGGCGGATGATGGCGCCCTTCCCCTCTGTACCCGACTCACCGTCGCTCATGGCCGCCCTTCCTTAGTGCGCTTTGTCCGCGCCGCAAGAGGGCGGCGCCTCGAGTTGCGCGGTCTTGGAAGACCAGATCACGATCGGCGCGGGTGGCCAATAGCTAACGTGAAATTCCGGCGAGGCCGGCTCTTTGGCCGCTTTCGGCGGGGTAGTGACGCAGGGCCTTTCGGCAGGGTCGTTTCGCGTTCGCAACGAGAAAGTCCCGGAACGAGCTTTCCTTCGTCCTCGCGAGTAGGCGGCACAGTCGAGCTGACGGGAGCAATGCGCCGGCCTCGCCGGCTCTCGCATAGCTCGCGGCCTCTTGCGGCGATCGCGATCTGTTATTCCAAGACCGCGCAAGTCGAGTCTAACTGCCGCCCTTTTCTTTGACGCGCTGACCGTCGGCGAGCCCAGCGGGCGGACTCTTCACGAGCTTCGTGCCCGCGCCGGGCCCACGCGCGACCTCGAACCCGCTGCCGAAGGCCGGGCCGAGCTCGATGGGCGTCGCCCGCACCTTGCCGTCGTCGACGACGTACACGACCTTCACGCCGCCGAGTGTCGCGATGGCGTCGGACGGCACGATCGTCTTCGGGGGCTGCTTGAGCTCCGCCTTGTCGAGCTCACTCGACAGAAAGCTCACGCGCGCCGCCATGTCGGGCAAAACGCCCTCACGGTCGTCGACGAACGCGACTTTGACGACGACGGTCGCCTTGGTGCGGTTCACGCGCGGCGTGATTTCGTGGGCTCTGCCGCGGAAGCGCTTGCTCGGGTAGGCGTCGAGCACGATCTCGCAGGGGCCGCCCACTTTGACCTGCGACAGGCGCTGTTCGGGCACGTCGGTTTCCACCTCGAGCGTGTCGAAATCGGCGACTTCGACGCCGCCCATGTCGACGGCGATGCCGGCGGGCTGGGGAGCCACCATTTCCCCGACTTCCGGGGGTTTGTTGACCACCGTGCCGCTCAGAGGCGTGATGACCTTGTAAGAGCCGAGCGTGACATTCAACGCGGCGACCTGAGCGCTCGCGGCCTTGGCTTCGGCGTCCGACGCCTTCACGCTCTCTTCGAGCGAGGTGACGCGGGTCTCCAGATCTTCAGCCGTCGACTTCGGTCCAATGCCGTCTTTGGCCATTGCTTGCGCACGCGCGAATTGAACGCGCGCCTCGGCCAGGGTCGCTCGCGCGGTTTGGGCACGCGCCCTGGCGGCGGCGACTTGGCTCGCGGCCGTGGCGATGGCGGCCTGCACGTCGATCGGATCGAGCTCGAAGAGCACGTCGCCGGCTTTGACTTTGGCGCCTTCGCGAACGTTCGATTTGACGACTTTGCCCGGCACCTTGGGCGCGACCTTGGAGACGGCCTGCGCGACGACGTAGCCGGTCGACGTGAGCTCGATCGTGGCTTGGGCTGGTGACACCAGCGCCACCTCGGTCACGTCGATTTCGGTCTTGAAGACCTTGGCCTCGAGGTACGGCATGCCGACGACGTACGCGCCGACCCCCACTCCGACCAAGACCAGGACGGCAGCAATGCGCCCGAACCAGCCGCCGCCCTGACGGCGGGCCGGGGTGCGCTCGATCCGGAGCGCGGCGAGATCGCTGCTGAGCTGGTCTGCCATGACGCCGCCCTTTTCCTAATGCCGCCTTTCTTCAGTCGCAATACGCCCGTGTAAAGTCGTTCGAGGGGCCCGGGGCCCCCGACCGCGAGCCCGGATGTGGTATTTCGCTGAGTCCGGCCGCCAGACGCCCTCTTCCGATGCGAAACCCGCTCAATCTGCGCAACGCCGCGACACCGCGCTACCTCGAGACGTACGTCGAGAACCGCTACGCGGGCGAGAACACGTTCGTCGCTCGTGCGCGTCGCAACGTCGACCCCTGGCCCACGTTCGAGACGACGCGAGACACGCTCTTGCCGCTGCCGCACCTGCCCGCCTTGCCCAAGGCGGTCGAGTGTTACCACCACTGCTGGGAGATCGCGTTCAAGAACTTCCGCCGCGCGACGCCGGAGAACGGCTTCGTGTCCGACTACTCGTCGACGATGTACGACGACGCGCTCTTCATCTGGGACTCCGTCTTCATCACGCTCTTCGGTCGCTACGGCGACCGCGCGTGGAGGTTCCAGCACACCCTCGACAACTTCTACGCCAAGCAACACCCCGACGGTGGCATCTGTCGCCAGCTGCGCGAGACCGACGGCACCGAAGTCTTCAGCCGCTTCGATCCGGCGGGTAGCGGCCCGAACCTGCTCGCTTGGAGCGAGTGGGAGTACTACCGCCTGCGCGGCGATCGCACGCGTTTGGCCGAGGTTTTCGCGCCGCTCGTCGCCCACGCCGAATGGCACCGCCGCTACCGTACGTGGCCGAACGGCAGCTACTGGGGCACGGGCTGGGCCACGGGCATGGACAACCAGCCGCGCACGCCGTCCGGTGCGCACATCTGGTTCGACCACGCGCATCGGACCTGGGTCGATACCAACTTCCAGGCCGTGCTCAATAACCGCCTCATCATCCGCATCGCGGAGGAGCTCGGGCGTGAAGAAGAGGTGCAGGCGGCCGCAGCGGAGAACGCGGCGCTCGTGCCCTGGATCAACCAATGCCTCTGGGACGAGGGCACGGGCTTTTATCACGACCTCCGCCGTGATCAGACGCGGGCGACGGAGCTCAAGACCATTGGAGCGTACTGGGCCCTCCTCGCGCGCGCCGTGCCCTCCGAGCGACTCGATCGCTTCTTGTGGCACCTCGAAAACCAAGCGGAGTTCAACCGCGTGCACCGCGTGCCGAGCCTCTCGGCCGACACCCGCGGCTTCGATCCCGACGGCGGGCACTGGCTCGGCGGCGTGTGGGCCCCCACGAATTACATGGTTTTGCGCGGCCTCACCGAGCACGGCAAGCACGACCTCGCCTACGCCATCGCGGAAAACCATTACATGCACGTGCTCGGCTCGTTCGAGCGCACCGGCTCGATCTGGGAGCACCACGCGCCCGACGCGCCCGCCGAGGGCCGCGGGCGCAAGGACTTCGTCGGCTGGACGGCCATCACGCCCATCGCCGTCTTGTTCGAGTACGTGCTCGGTTTGCGCACGGACGGCATCGCGGGCGAGCTTTTGTGGGACGTGCGGCGCCTCGACGAGCACGGCGTGTATCGCTATCCGCTCGGTGAGTTCGGCTCGGTCGATCTCATCGCCGACGCGCGGCCCGACGCGGCGACGCGGCCCACGCTGCACGTGAAGAGCAACGTGCCGTTCCGGCTCCGCTTGCGTTGGGGCGCTGGAGAGGAAGAAATCGAGATCGAGCCGTCATGACGACGCTCGTCTCGCTCGACGGCCGCATCGTCCCGCCCGAGCGCGCCGAGGTGAGCGTCTTCGATCGCGGGTTTCTCTACGGCGACTCGGTGTTCGAGGTACTGCGCACGTACGGCGGCGTTTTCTTCGGCTTCGAGGAGCACCTGGCGCGCTTGAAGCGCAGCGCCGAGCTGGCGCTGATTGAGTTCTCGGACATCGACCGGCTACGTCAGGAAGTGCTCGAGGTCGCGCGCGCGACGGGAAACGCCGAGACCTACGTGCGTATCGTCGTGACGCGCGGCAGCGGCAAGGCGCTCGGGCTCGATCCGTCGCTCGCGCGTGCGCCGCTACGCGTCGTGATCGCGACCGACGTGCCCGTGCCGCCCGCGTGGATGTACGAGCGCGGTGTTACAGTCATCACTCATCGCACGCAGCGTATTTCCGAGGGCACCTCCGCCGTGGGCGCGAAGCTCGGCAACTACCTCTTGAGCATCCTCGCCACGCACGAGGCGCACGCGCGCGGCGCGGACGAGGCGCTGATTTTGAACGCTGCGGGACAGATCGTGGAGGGTACGACCTCGAACGTGTTCCTCGTGAAGGACGGCGGGCTCGTGACGCCGCCCGACGAGGCGGGGCTCCTCGCGGGCATCACGCGCGCCAAGGTGCTCGAGCTCGCGCGCTCGTTCGGGATCCCGTGCGAGCTCCGCACGTTTCCGCCCGCGGAGCTCGTCGCCGCGGACGAGGTGTTCATCACATCGAGCATTCGAGAGCTCGTGCCGGTCGTCGCGATGGATGGCAAGTCGGCCGGCGGTGGCAAGCCGGGAGCGCTCACGGCGCGTCTGCTCGAAGCCTACCGAGCGCTCACCCGCGCGGGCTGAGCGCTTCGCGTCCGGCTGAGGCAGTCGGTGTCGGCGCCGCGACGCGGGAACCTTTTGCCGCGAGCTCCATCGATTGGAACGGCGCGCCCACAAGGCTCGTCCGAACCCCGAGCGGCTGCACCCCCTCGGGGTTCGCTTTTGTCGGCCCGACGGCGCGGTCAGGCTGTTTCGGCAGGTTTCGGCGTGGCGGCGCGCGGGATCGGCACGCGCAATTGCCCGTTGCCCTGAGCGAGCAGCACGGCGATGGCCTTGTCGAAGAAGGCGCGCAAAAATGGCAGGTCGCGCGGCGGATCGGTGATGAGCCCCGTCTTTTCGATGGCTTTCATCGCAGCCACGACCTCGAGTGCGCGGGCTTCGCCGTCGCGCGCCAGCACCCCGAGCGCGCTGTCTTTCATGCGCAAGACGAGGTCCGCGCGGCGCTCGGGCGTGAAGTAGCGATCGACCGCGGCGAGCACCTCCGCGCGTAATGCCGCTTCGAACTGCGACTGGTCGGGCGGCTCGCCGGGCGTCAGCGACTGCCCCACCTTGAACAAGAGCTCGTCGACGGCGGCTCGCTCGGGCAGCCAGCTGCCGAACTCGGGCAAAGCGTGCAGGTCGCCCGATTTGGCCGCGAGCTCCTTCGCGTCCTCGTCGGCGAGCTCGAGGCCTTCGGCGTCGAAGGGATGTTCGGCCTGCGCCGGGGCGCCCGCGAGCAAGGACTCGCCGCTCGCGAACCCGAGCGTCTCGGCGAGACCACGTTCTTTCTGGCGTCGGCGCGCCTCCGCGATGCGGAAGCGCGCGTACTCGACGGGGATCTTGACGGCGCGATAGGCGCCGCGGCTCGCACGCTGGAACGAATCCTTGAGCTCGGTCTGCGTCATCTCGCCGGAGGTCGCGCGCAGCACGCCGATCTCGGGCGCTAGGAACGCGAAGGCGACGCGGTAGCGACTCGTGGGCGTGCGCGCCGCGATCGCGACGAGCGCGACGCCGTTCGTGTCGGGCGGCAGGAGCCAGGCTTCGACCGTCTCGGGTCCTTTTTCGCGCAGGCTCACGACGCGCGACGCGGCGGGCGCTTTCACGCCCCGCGACTTCAGCACGTTGAGACCGCGGCGGGCCGCCTTGCGCGCTTTGCCTTGCGCGCCGTCAGCGGCCGCGGCGACGGCAGCGGCGTTGTTCGCTTTGACCCAGGCTTCGACGAGCGCTTCGGCGCGCTCACCGGCACGTTCGAGCGCCGCGAGCGCGGCGTCTGCGCCGACCCCGAGCTCAGAGTCGTCGAAGGGAGAAGAAGAGATTTGCTCGGCTTTGATCATGGATCCTCGTCGGTTGCAGGCGGCGCGGCATGGGTCAGCCGCCGTCCGCTCGGGTTTCTTAGCGCACGAGCGCGATTGCCTCGACCTCGATACGGGCGCCACGCGGCAGTGCGGCGACGCCGAGGGTGGACCGCGCCGGCGGGCTCGCGCCGAAATAATGTGCGTAGGCGCCGTCGAACGCGGGAAAATCGTTCATGTCCGTCAAAAATACGGTGCACTTGACCACGTCGCCATAGCCGAGTCCCGCCTCGGCGAGCACGGCACCGAGGTTATCGAGCACGCGGCGCGTCTGTTCCTCGATGCCGCCGGTCACGAGCTCGCGCGTGCGCGGATGGATGGGGATCTGTCCGGAGCAAAAGACGAATTTGCCCGCACGCACGGCTTGCGAGTAGCTCGCCACGGGGGCGGGAGCATCGGCGGACCTCAAGATTTTTCGCTTGGGCATGGGTTCGAGTTCCGGGGCAGCGCATTAATACTACTTTGCCAGTCTTGATGGCCAGATCACGATCGGCACGGGTGGAGACGAGCTACGAACAAAAACCGGCGACGTAGTGTCAATGCTCGGGCCGCCGACCCGGCAACGGGATTGGCAGCGAGGCCCGACGCGGGCGATGCGAGCTCGGTCCTCACACGGGGCGCCGGCCGTCGATCGCGCGGCCAAGCGTGATTTGGTCGGCGAATTCGAGGTCGCCGCCGTGGGGCACGCCGCTCGCGATGCGCGAAATGGCAAGGCCACGCCCGGCGAGCTCGCGCGCGAGCAGGAGCGCCGTCGCCTCGCCGTCCACCGAGGGCGGCGTCGCCAAAATTACCTCGCGCACGCCGTCGCCGACGATGCGGGCCATGAGCTTGGGCAGCGGCAGCTCCTCGGGTCCGACGCCGTCGAGCGGCGACAGCAGGCGTCCGAGTACGAAGTAGCGCCCGCGCATCGCGCCGCTGCGCTCGACGGCGAGTAGGTCCTGCACGCGCGCGACGATGCAAAGCACGCTCGGATCGCGGCGCGCGTCGCCGCACACGGCACAGAGCGCGTGCCGCGTCTCGTCGACCTCGGCCACGTTGCCGCAGCGCTCGCAGGGCCGCACCGCGTCGGCGAGCTCGACGAGCGCCTTGCCGAGCTCGCTCGCGACGTCGCCGCGCTCGACGGCGAGCCAGAGCGCGAAGCGCTGTGCGGTCTTTTCGCCCACGCCGGGCAGGCGCGCGAAGAGATCGACCAGGCGCGTGAGGCGGGCGGGCAACATGGGCTCACTGCCCCGCGAGCTTCAGGTCCTTCACACGCGCGCCGAGTACCTCGACGGCCTCGGCGACGCGCGGGTGGTTTCTCACCTTGGCGAGCGCGGCACGGCGCTGGCGCTCCTCCTCCTCGGCGTCGAGCATCGCGAGCGTCGCGACGGCCCCGACGCGATCGGAGTCGCGCGCGATGGACACTTGAGTGGCGCTGCCGAAGTGCTCGCCCGCGACGCGCTCGATCAGGCGAATTTCCCGCTCGACCTCGCTCACGAACGGCTCGCCCGGTGCGAAGGCGAGCACGAGCGCGCTGGCGCTCGCCTCGAGCGGCGCCGAACGCGCGAGGAAGGCGCGTAGCTCGAAGCGATCGTCCGGCAGTCGCTCGATGATGGCGCGGAGCACGGCGTGGGCTTCCGTCGCCACGGCCGGCGGAGCGGCAGGCACGACACGCACTGGCGCCGGGCGCGCTTGAGGCGCGGGTTCCGGTGCGTCCGGGAATTCCGGCACGACGAACACGTGAGCGGCCGCGGCGTTACTGCGCGGACTCGCGGCGGGGCGTGTCGTGGCGGCGACGCGGGGCGGTGGTGCCGGTAAGGACGAGGGGGGCGCGGCGGGTGCGTTCGGCGTGCGCGCGGCCGGTACACTCAGCGCAGGCGCGGCCGGGGCGCGCGTGGCCGCTACTTCCGGGACGGGCGCGGGCGGTGAGGGCGGTCGGGCCGAAGGTGGGTTCGACTCGGGCGTCGCAGAGTTGGCGGGCGCCGAAGCGGGCAGCTGCTCCGCGCGCGGCGAAGGGGTGCGCTCCCGCGAGCCGGACGAGCCGCTCGCCCCGCCGGACGTGAGTCGCCGTTCGAGCGCGCCGAGGCGTCCGAGTAGGTCGTCGAGCGGGAGCAGCGGCGGGCGGCGCGCGAGCCGGACGAGCAACATCTCGAACGCGGCGCGCGCCTGACCGCTCCGCGCGATGTCGTCGAAGCCTTGCGAAAAGCCTTGGTGGAGCCGCAAGAGGTCGTCCACCGTCGCGCTCGAGGCGAGCGCGAGCACGTCTTTCGTCTCCTCGGCGGGCAGATCGAGCAGGTCCGTCGGGTCGCTGCACACCTTGCCGACCACGAGGTCGCGCAGCATCGCGAGCAGGTCGCGCGCGACGTGCACCAGATCGTAACCTTGCTCGGCGAGCTCGGCGACGAGCGCGAGGCAGCGCTCCGCGTCACCCGCGACGAGCGCCGCCGCGAGCGCGTGCAGGGCGCTCCGGCTCGCGACGCCGAGTACCTTCGCGACCTCTTCGCCGGCGAGCGTATCGCCGCCCCAGGCGATCACCTGGTCGAGCAGGCTCATGGCGTCGCGCATGCTGCCGGCGGCTTCGCGCGCGATGAGCGCGACGGCCGCGTCGTCCGCCGCGATGCCCTCGACGCCGAGCACGTGCTTGAGACGCTGAGCGATGGCAGACGCCGCGATCAGCTTGAAATCGAAGCGCTGCACGCGGCTGAGTATCGTGACCGGGACCTTGTGCACCTCGGTCGTCGCGAAGATGAACTTCACGTGCGGCGGCGGCTCCTCGAGCGTCTTCAAGAAGGCGTTCCACGCGCTTTGCGACAGCATGTGGACCTCGTCGACGATGAAGATCTTGTAGCGATCGCGCTGTGGCCGATACGGCAGCGAATCTTGCAGCTTTCGGACTTCGTCGATGCCGTTGTAGCTCGCGCCGTCGATCTCCCACACATCGACGTCCGTGCCCGTGGCGATCTCGAGGCAAGCCGCGCACTTGAGGCAGGGCGTCACGGTCGGCCCGGGATCGGTGCCCGGCGGCGTCGTCGCGGGATCGCCGAGGCAGTTGAGCGCCTTGGCCAAAATCCGCGCGCTCGTCGTCTTGCCGACGCCGCGTACACCCGTGAACAAGAAGGCGTGCGCGACGCGGCCGCTCTTGATCGCGTTGCCGAGCGTGCGCGACACGTGATCTTGGCCGACCAGATCCTCGAAGCGCATGGGGCGCCACTTGCGTGCGAGAACGACGTAGCTCACGGGGATCGTCCGCCTAGCAGATCCCACAGCCCGGCGCGAGGGAGGGTGGTACGATAGAGCGGATGTCGGCCGAGCCGCTCCTCCCGCTCGCCCCGGCCGGGCCATGAGCAGCGAGGTCATCGCCGGCGTCGTGGGCGCGTGGTCGGTGACCCACGCCGCGCTCGGGATTTACTTCTTGCTCGCCTACGCGCTCGGCCGGCGCGAGCGCGAGATCCTGCTGTTCAGCGCGCTCTGCTTCACGTTCAGCCTCGCGAGCCTCGGCGAAGCCAGCGACTACCTCGCGCGCACGACCGAAGCCTACGTGCGCGCCGACATGCTGACGCACGCCGGCTACATCATGGGCGCTGCGGTCAACGTCCATTTCGCGCTCGCATTCGGCCGGGTGCGCGAGCAACGCCGTATCGCGTTCGTGCTCTACGGCGTCGCGTTGGCGTTCGAAATCGTCAACTTCACGGGCGGGCTCTGGGTCGCGCGCCGCACGTTCACGACCACCGTGCTCGGCGCGAGCATGCATTACAGCATCGGGGTGCCGAGCGTCCTCTGCGAGCTCCTCTACGCGATCGGCTTGTTCGAGGTGCTGGTCACGAGCAGCCTCTTGCTGCGCGCCTACGTGTTCGGGCGCAAGGAGGCGCTGAGCGCGCTGATCGGCGCCGGCATCCTGGTGCCGGCCGCCGCCAACGACATCGGCCTCGCGAGCGGCTGGATCACCCGCACCATGCCGCTCTTGCCGCACGCGTTCTTGCTCTACGCGTTCAGCGTCGCCTCCGCGCTGCTACTCCGCTATCGCATCGCCAAAGGCGAGCTCGAGAGCGCGGCGAGCAGCCTGCGCGAGCGCACCGAAGAGCTCAAACACTCTCACGCCGAGCTGCGCCAGATCCAGGACGAGCTCTCGACCAAGAGGCAGCTCGCCGTCGTCGGAGAGCTCGCGGCAGCCATCGCGCACGAGGTGAGAAATCCGCTCGCCGTCATCGTCAACGCCGTGGCGGGCCTGCGCCGGGGCAGCCTCAGGCCGGAGGACAGAACGACGCTCCTCGACATCGTCGAAGAGGAGGCGGGGCGGCTGAACCGGCTCGTCGGCGACCTCTTGCGCTTCGCGCGACCGTTCGCCATCAGCCGGCAGCAGGTTTCGCTGATCGAAATGGCCAACCGCTTCAACGATACCGACGACGAAGGTCAAGCCGTCCACGTGCACGTCGACGGGGCGCCGGACGCAGAGATCGTGTGGGTGGATCCGAACCTCTTCCGTCTGGTGTTCGACAATTTGATCTCGAACGCGCGACAGGCGATGCGTGACGGCGGAACGGTCGAGGTGCGCCTGCGCCGCGACGATCTGCCCGGCGTTCCCTGCGTGCGCGTCGAGGTCGAGGACCGAGGTCAGGGCATGTCGCCCGACGTGCGGCGGCGCGCGCTCGACCCTTTTTATACGACGCGCCCGAGCGGCACCGGCCTCGGTTTGCCGATCGTGCAGCGCATCGTCGAGGCGCACGGCGGGCGGCTCGCGATCGAGAGCACCGAGGCGGTCGGCACCACGGTGACGCTGCACTTTCCAGTTGCCGGACCGACCTCGCTGGCGCACGGTGAGCGCGCGAGCATCGCCTCATGAATCGCGCGCGCATCGTCGAGCTCGACAAGCTCCACGTCTGGCACCCGTACACGGCCATGAGCCGCTACGTCGCGGAAACCGATCCGCTCGTCATCGTACGGGCCGAGGGCTCCCGCTTGTTCGACGCCGACGGGCGCTCGTACTTCGACGCCAATTCGTCTTGGTACTGCGCGGCGCTCGGCCATCGTCACCCTCGACTCGTGGCGGCGCTCTGCGAACAAGCCGAGACCCTCTGTCACGTCGCGCTCGCGGGTGTGACGCACGAGCCTGCCGCGCGTCTGGCCGCGGAGCTTGCCGCGCGCGCACCGGGCAGGCTGCCGCACGTCTTCTTCAGTGACGACGGCTCGACGGCCGTCGAAGCAGCGCTCAAGCTCGCAGCGCAATATTGGGCGCAAAATGGCCGTCCGGCGCGGCGGCGCTTCGTCGCGCTCGAGGGCGCGTTCCACGGGGAGACGCTCGGCGCGACGATGCTGGGCGGCATCGAGCTCTTCCGGCGGGCGTTCGGCGGGCTCGTCGGGGACTGCCTGCGCGCGCCGACGGACGCAGGTGGCTACGAACGCACGTTCGCCGTGCTCTCGGAGCTCGTCGCGGCCCATGTTGACGAGATCGCCGCCGTCGTGCTCGAGCCGGTCGTTCAAGGCGCCGGCGGCATGCGCATCTACGATCCCGGTTTGCTACGGGCGGCGCGCGAAATCACGGCGCAGCACGACATCTTTCTCGTCCTCGACGAAGTGTTCACCGGTTACGGCCGCACGGGCCCCATGTGGGCCGCTGAACACGCGGGCGTCGAACCCGATCTCGTGTGCGTCGGCAAGGGCTTCACGTCCGGCTTGCTACCCATGGCGGCGACGCTCGCCTCACGCCGTATTTTCGAGGGATTTTTGGGAGATCCGTCGCGCGCCTTCATGCACGGGCATACCTTCACGGGCAATCCCCTCGGCGCTCGCGTCGCGCTCGAGGTGCTCGCCGTCTTTCGCGACGAGCGCGTCATCGAGCTCGCGCGGCCGAAGGCCGAACGCATCGCCGCCTGCTTCGCGCGCCTCGGAGCGCTCCCGGGCGTCGCCGGTTCGCGCAGCCTCGGCATGGTGGGCGCCCTCGATCTCAACACGCGCGGCTACCTCGACCAAGCCGGCTGGCACGTGTACGAGGAGGCACGGCGCCGCGGCGCCTACCTGCGTCCGCTCGGCTCGACGGTGTACGTGACGCCGCCCGTCAATATGCCCGACGCCGAGCTCGACGAGCTCCTCGGCATCGTCGAAGAGTCGGTAGGGGTCGTCTGCCGGCGCGGCGCTTGAGCGCTACCAGAGCGGCGGCTCGAGGGCGAGCGTGCCGGTCTGGTCGCTCGACGTCGCGAACACACCGAGCGTCGGCGAAAACGTCTTCATGCGCAGCGTCTTTCCGTCGGGCAAGAGCTCGAGCAGCCGCAGATAACCGAGCCCGCCGTCTTTGAGCATCTGAAAATTCACGAGCACCTGCTGCACGAGATTGCCGTGCTCGCCTCGGCTCGTGAGCACGCCGGTGCCGGCGCCGAGCACATGCCCTGAAAGAACGAGAAAAACGCCCGCGTGGCGCGCCGCGAGATCGCGCCACAGCATCTCCCCGTCGTACGCGGCGTCCGGCTCGAGCGGCTCCGGCCGGCGTTGCTTTTCCGGCGCGCCCTTGCCGGTGCCGTAGGACAGGGGGTTCCACTCCTGGAGCTTCCCCTTGGTCTGCCAATCGTAACGCGTGCCGTCCTCGTAGAGGTAGGCGTGCGTCACGACGATGGCGCGGTCACTCGGGTAGCGATCGAGCACATGGTTCGCCCAGGCGACCGTCGCCGCGCGCGGTGACCATTCGAGCGCGAGCACACCGAGCGTCACGCGCGCGAGCCGTACGCGGTAGTAGGCGTTCTCCACGTTTCCCGGCTGCATGCTTTCGGCCAGCACCTTTTGCGCGGCACCGGGGGCGTGCGGGAAAGTCCGTTGAAATAAGCTCGAACGGTCGCCCGTCGTGCCCCCGAGCGCGTGATCGTGGTTGCCCGTCACGAGCACGAACGGCAGCTCATCTTGGACCGGGCGCAACCCCTCGCGGATGAAATGCCACTCCTCCGGCGTGTTCTTGTCCGTGAGATCGCCGAGCGTCAGCGCAAGCGCGACGTTGCGGCGCGCCTTCTCCGCGGCGGCCCAGCGCACCTGGTCGCCGAAATAGCGCGACGCGCAGGACGCGTAGTACTGCGTGTCCGGCAGCACGACGATCGTCGTCGTGCCCGGCTCGAAGGGCGGTGACTCCAGCGTGCTCGTTGGGGCAAGCTCGGTGCGCCACCTACGCGCGACGAGCGCCGAGGGCATGCCGCATGGTGGAAATCCAGCGCTGCTCCCCGCAATAGTGGCGGACGAGCCGGCGGAAGACGCGGGCGTGTTCAGTGCGGCGCCCCGGGGCGGCGTCGGACCTGCCGCGGCGCTGCTCGTCGTGGCAAGCGGCGCGCCGGTCGGCGACGCCGTGCCGCCTGGTGTCGTCGCGATGCCAGGCGATGCAGGTGATGCAGGCGAAAGTCGGCTATTCGACGAAGTAACGGGCGGCAAGTCCGCTCTCGTGACTTCGCTCGTGTGTCCCGCGCAGCCGAGCGCAAACCAAGCGGCAACCAGGGGCGCGGAGAGCAGCGATTTCACGCCCACATCCTAGCCGCGAGTGGGGCGATCTTGGGAAGACCAGATCGCGATCGGCGACCCTACCGGTGCACCGCGATCGGATTGCCGCTCGCGTCGCAAGGGAACGTGATGCTGAGGTTTTGGCCGCCGGCGCGGAACGCGCTGCAAGCCGTTCCCTGGAGCGTCACGCTGTAGGAGTTCGCTTCGAGGATCCAGCCGTTCGGGTCAGCGTAGGTGAGCCGCTGTCCGGTGAGCTCGACGTCGCCGAGCGACGGGTCGCCGCTGACGATCGCGTCCATGTCGACCGTGCAGGAGACCGCGTTGTTCAAGAGCGCGGAAAATCCGGCGATGAGCTCGGCCGTGGCGTTCGTCGCCGTCGTGTCAACGGCGAACGGCATCCCGACGTCGGGCGCGTCGGGCGTGTAGGTCGCGAGCAGCATTTGATTCTGGTTGCACGCCTCGTGCGTGAAGGTGCAACCCGAAGCGTGCCAATCGTCGCACCCTGGCGTCGGATGCACGCCGGCGCCCACGCCTGCGTTCGCAAGGTCCTGCAGGTGCAAGAGGCCGCAACGGGCCGAGCTGGGGCAGCCGTTCATCGGCTGCTTGACGATGTCCCCGAGCCCGAGCACGAAGAGACCAATCCCGGCCGCGAACGCGTCCTGCGTGGCTTTGATGGACAAATCTTGCCCGCACTGCGGATCGGTGACTTGGCAGGTGTTCGGATTGCCGTCGGTGACGAGCAAAATGTACTTCTTGCCGGGTGGATCCGGCATGAAGTCGGTCAGGATCTTCGTGGCGTAATCGATGGCGTAGCCGGTGGGCGTCTCCCACTTCGGCTTGGAGACGGGGTCGTAGGAGGCGCCGACCGCTTGGTACACGGCATCGATCGCGTCGTGATTGTCGAGCGCCGGGGCCACTGTGGTCATCGTGGCGCAGGCCGGATCGCTCTCGGACGTGCCGAGGAAGCCTTTGTAGCTCGCGAAGCCGAAGCGCAGCTTTGCCTGCAGCGCCGCGACGACGCCGCTCTTCGCGTCCATGAGCGCGCCGTAGAGCAGCGGCCACGCGGGCGGCTGCGTCTCCCACATGCTCGAGGACGTATCGACGAGGAGCTCGACCGTCGGGATTTGCGGCGTCGAAACCACGTCGAGCTGCTGGCACACTCCTGGGTTCATGCCGCCCATGCCCGCGGCCGGAGCTGCCCCGGCGCCGCCCGCACCGGAGCTTGCGCCGAGTCCAGCCGTCCCGCTGGCGGCCATGCCCGAGCTGCCCGAGCTGCCTGAGCCAGCTGAGGTTCCGCCGTTTCCGGCACTTGCTGCCGTGCCACCGGTGCCTCCCGGCGCGGAGCTGCCTCCGCTGCCCGCATTGACGCTACCGCCGCTGCTCAGCGGGATCGTTCCGCCCGTCGCGCCCGCGCCGGTCGTGCCGGCCGTCTGCGAGCCACCCGTCGCGCCAGTGCTGAACCCGTCCTCACCGCTCGGTTGCCGTGGCTTGCCCGCGCTGCACGCGACGAACGAGGCGAACGCTAGGGCGCTTGCGGCAATCGACGACGTTCTCATGCTGGCTCGACCGAGCTCCGCTCAGCGGTGGACGGCGATCGGGTTGCCGCTCGGATCGCAGGGGAAGCTGATCTTGACGTCTTGTCCGCTGCGGAAGCTCGTGCACGCCGTGCCTTGGAGAATCACGGTGTACGAATTCGAATCGAGCGTCCAGCCATCCGGATCGTTGTACGTCTTCTTGGTGCTACCGACTTCGACGTCGCCGAGCGAAGGATCGCCGGTCACGATCGCGTCCATGTCGATGGCGCAGGGAACGTTGCTCAAGAGCGCCGAGAGCGCCGCAGCGAGCTTCGTCTGGGCGTCGCTCGCGCTGGTATCCACTTCGTAAGGCGTGCCGGGCATCGAGGTGCCGGTGCCGTACGACGCCGTGAGCGTGCTGTTCTTGTTGCACGACTCGTACCTGAATTGGCAGCTGGTGGAGGTCGGATCCTCGCATCCCGTTGGGGCGGTCACCGGGGCACCGACGCCGGCATCCGCCATGTCTTGCAGAGCCAATCCTCCGCAACGCGCGCTCGTTGGGCAGCCCGAGTTCGGATTTTTCACGATGTCGCCCACGCCGAGCACGAACAAACCGATGCCGGCCGCGTAGGCGTCTTGCGCGGCCTTGATCGCGTAGTCTTGACCACACTGCGGATCGAGCTCCTCGCAGGTGTTGGGATTGCCGTCGGTCACGAGCAGGATGTACTTCCCGCCCGGCTGCGGCGGCATGAACGCCGTGAGGATCTGCTGCGCGTAATAGATGCCGTAGTTCGTCGGCGTTTCCCACTTCGGCGACGGCGGGCTCGTCGGATCGTAGCTCTTGCCCACCGTTTGATAGACCGTGTTGATCGCGTCGAAGTTGTCGAGCGCCGGAGGCACCGTCGTCATCGTCGCGCAGGACGCATCCGTTTCCGAAGTACCCTGCTTGCCCTTGTAGCTCGCGAAACCGAAATTGACCTTGCCTTGAAGCTGCTTCACCGGGCTCGTGTTCGGATCCATGAGCGCGTTGTAAAGAACCGACCACGCAGTCGGCATCGTCTCGAACATGCTCGAGGACGTGTCGACCAAGAGCTCCACCGTGGGCACCTGCGGCGTCGGGACGACGCTGAGTTGCTGGCAAATGCCGGGATCGGTCCCGCCCGTCCCCGTCACGCCCGCGCTGCCGCCCGTCGCCGAGCTGCCGCCGGTCGCCGCGCTGCCGCCGGTTGCCGCGCTGCCGCCGGTTGCCGCGCTGCCGCCGACGCTCATGCCGGCATCGCCGCCGCTCGCTGCGGTGCCGCTGGTTCCGCCCGCGGAGCTACCGCCCGTCGACGTAGTGCCGCCGCTTCCGGTATCGGTTCCACCCATCGCCGCAGAACCACTCGTGCCCCCCGTCGCAGACGAGCCACCTGCGCTCGCCGCGGAGCTGCCACCTTGGCCAGTCGCGGAGCTGCCACCCTGCCCGACTGCCGCGCTGCCACCCGCACCGCCGGTGTTCGTGACACCGGTGCCGCCGGTGCCGAAGTCCGGATCCTTGTCGAGTGGCTGGCCGGCGCTGCATGCCGCGACGAGCGAAAGGGAAGGGAGGAGGGCTCTCTGAACGCGGAGCCGCAAAGAGGACGTCATGGAGATTGAGCATACCATGTTCGGCAGCTCTCACCGTAGCTTGCCTCCGTTACCCGCGCGAACAGCGGCTACCCCGCGCGAACAGCGGCTAGTGAAAAAAACCGAGTCCCGGGCGGTGCAGTCACCGGAGTTGGCAGTCTCGAGGCGAGCCAAGGCCCTCGCATGGCGCTGGCGGTGCGCTGGCGGTGCACTCTTCCACATGCGGGAGGAGTCGCCGCCGCGGCTAAGCGATTGAGCACGTTGCCAAATGGCGGAGCTTACCTGCCGAATCGATCCTAGATGTTATAGTCGCTGGATGTTTACTTTCCGCCGCGCTTTGGGGCTCGTGGCCCCTGTCTTTGCTCTGGGCCTCGCGGGGGCGTGCAGTGCGGGCAAGCACGATCCGGTCAATCTCGACCCCGACCAAGGTGGCGGAACGGGTGGTGCCGGCGGTACCGTTGGTAGCGGAGCGACGGGCGGTTCGACGACGGGCGCGGGCGGCTCCACGGGTGGTTCGATCTCCCTCACGGGCGGCACGACAGGTGCTGGCAGCTCGGGCATGTCCGGCACGGGCGGCACGATGATGATTACGGAATGCGCGGGCGACGTGGAGATGGGGAAACCCATCCCCGTCGACGTGTACGTGATGCTCGATATCTCCGGGTCGATGACGGACCCGAGCGGCACGGCCGGCATGACGAAGTGGGACGCCGTCAAGAGTGCACTCAACGCCTTCTTCGGTGACGCAGCATCCGCGGGCTTGAGTGTGGCAATTCAATACTTCCCGCTCCGCACGCCCGGTACACCGACGAGCTGCACGAGCGACACCGACTGCGGCGCGGCGGGGCCCTGCTTGCGCTACGTATGCCAGCAGACCCCGGGCGTGTTCGTAGCGTGCACGCCGAACAGCATGGACGCATCCGACCCGGCACCCTGCACGAACGCCGTTCAGCGCGACGACGGCCCCTGCACGGGCTCCGTGTGCCAGTTGAGCGGCAAGGCGTGCATGGGTGACACCGACTGCCAGACCATCCAAGCGTCGCTTGGTAAGTGCGTGCAGTTCGGCTCGTGCGCGGGTGATCCCACGTTGTCGTGCGGCATCTCGAATCCGGGCCACGATCAGCCGGGCTGCGGCGCGAACAACACCGCCGGCATGTGCGTCGCCGTCACGAGCTCGTTCTGTGTGCACGAGACAGTATGCGATCCGGCCACGTACGCGACACCGGCGGTCGAGTTCCTCTCGTTGCCGGACACCGCGATGGCGCTCAACACCTCTATTGCCGCGCAGATGCCGGCAGGTGACACGCCGACGCGCCAAGCGCTGCTCGGCGCTGTCGCGCACGCGCGCGAACACGCCAAAAATAACGTGGGGCACTCCGTCGTGATCGTGCTCGCCACGGACGGCCTGCCCACAGATTGCACCGGTGGTCGAGAAGTGTCGGGTGAAAGCGACACCGCGCTGAACGAGGTTGTCGGCGTCGTGACGGAGGGCTTCACCCCGAAAGCCGCTACGGACGCCAGCATCGAGACGTTCGTGGTCGGAGTGTTCGCCGATGCGGAGGCCATGTCCGCGCAGATGAATCTGGACAAGATTGCGATGGCGGGCGGCTCCGATCACGCATTCGTCGTGAGCTCGGGCGGCAACGTTCAGCAGGACTTCCTCACAGCGCTGAACGACATACGCGCAGCGCGACTCGCGTGCGAATTCCAGATGCCGCAACCGGCGCCCGGTGCGAGCATCGACCCCATGCAGGTCAACGTCGAGCTTAAAACCGACACGACGATGTCGGAGCTCTACAACGTAGCACCCGACGGCTGCACGGGCTCTCCCGACGAGTGGCACTACGACCAGACGAAGAAACCGACGAAGCTCGTCGCCTGCCCGAAGACCTGCGACGCGCTTAAGCTGGCCAAGAACGCGCAGATCAGCGTGAAACTCGGCTGTCAGCAACGCGTGCGCTGAAGCGCATCACGCGTCAGGCGCTGGTCAGGGCGGGGCGCGGGTGTTAACCACTGGAACGATGCCCCAGCGAAAGCGCTACCTCTTCGTGTGCGTGAACCGCCGCCCCGACGGCACGCCCAAGGGCTCGTGCGCGGCGCGCGGTGCCGAAGGCTTGCATGCACGCTTGAAGCAGCTCTTGAAGGAGCGGGGGCTCGCAGGGACCGAGGTGCGCGCTTGTACGTCGAGCTGTCTCGACACGTGCTGGGCGGGCCCCACCATCGCAGTCGAGCCTGACAACTACTTCTACGGCCGCGTGAAGGAGACGGACCTCGAGGAGATCGTCGATGGCCTCGCGCGCGGCGAGCGCGTCGAGCGGCTCGTGCTCTCGCCGAGTGATTTCGAGATGCCGCGCGACATCCGCGAGCGTGAGCAGGCCGAGAGGAAAGCCAAGCTCGGTTAGCTTCAGCTCGGCGCGACACCACGTTCTCTATTCGAGACGGGTGGCGCGACCCGTCGTCTCCGTACGAGACGTCGGTGGACCGCGCGCGCGAGACGCCATGGATTCTGCGGCAATGGGAGCGATTCGAGCTCCGGTACGCAAGCTGCAATAGGGGCACCCATGAGGCGCACGACCCCTTCCGAAGCAGAAGCCTTGGCTCTCGAAGCCAAGCGCTTTCATGCTCGCGGCGAGCACGAAAAAGCGCTCGCTCTCCTGCGACAATCCTCCGACGCTCTCCCCGGCCGCGCTCGCGTCGAGCTCGACACGGCGGAGCTTGCGCGTCGGCTCGGCCAAAGTGAGGTCGCCGTGCGGCACTATCGCCGCGCCGCGGTGGCGTACGCGCAGACCGGCTTTGCTCGCCAGGCCCTGGCACCGCTTCGCACGGCGCTTCACGTCGAGCTGAGCCGGCTGCCGCGGTCGGCGGCGAGCGTCGTCGAGATCACGCGCGAGCTTGCCGATCGGCTGATACTCCAAGGTTTCGCCGCCGACGCGCGGCAGGTGGTCGAGCAAAGCCTCGGAGCCTTCGTCGAGCGCGGGCTCGGAATCCCCGATGGGCTCGCCTCGCTCTCGCTGCCGCCGAAAAGCAAGCCTCCGCGCCTGTAGCCGGGTGACTGCGCGGCCCGTTGGCCCGTGACCGATTGTCTGAGCCTTGACAACGGGTCAAGACACATGACAGATTAGCACTCGATTGGACACCGTGTCTGAACCCGTTGACGAAGCGGCGCAGCGAGCTCCCACCCCCGGCGACGCCGAGATCACCGTGCTCGTCGTCGATGACGAACCGAGCAATCTTGCGTCGCTCCAGAAGATCTTCGAGCGCGAGCAGATGCGCGTCCTCGTCGCCGACGGTGCCAAGCCGGCCCTCGATCTCCTGCGCACGCACCGCGTGCAGGTCGTGCTCACCGACCTGATGATGCCCGGCACGAGCGGGCTCGAGTTGCTGAAAGCCGTGAAGGAGCTCGCGCCCGACGCCGAGGTCGTCGTGATGACGGCCTACGGCACCGTCGAAACGGCGGTGCAGGCCATGCGTGAGGGCGCCTACGACTTCGTCGAGAAGCCGCTCAAGCGCATGACGATCGTGAAGAGCGTGCGCAAAGCCGCGGAGCGTCAAAAGCTCGTGGTCGAGAACCGCTCGCTCAGGCAGGAGCTCAAGCTGCTCACGACGCGCGAGATCGTCGGTCAGAGCGCGATGCTCAGGCGCGTGCTCGACGTGGCGACCCAGGCGGCGCCGTCGAGCGCGACGGTGCTGATCCTCGGCGAGAGCGGGACCGGCAAGGAGCTCCTGGCGCGTTACCTGCACGGCAAGAGCGCGCGTGTCCAGGGGCCGTTCGTCGCCGTCAATTGCGCCGCGATCCCCGAGAGTATCCTCGAGGCCGAGCTCTTCGGACACGAGCGGGGCGCGTTCACGGGGGCCGTGGGCCGGCGCGAGGGGCGCTTTGCGCGCGCGCGCGGCGGCACGCTGTTCCTCGACGAAATCGGCGAGCTCAGTCCCGCCGTGCAGGTGAAGATCCTGCGCGTGCTGCAGGAAGGGGAGTACGAGCCCATCGGCGGTAACACGGTGCAGAGCGACGCGCGTATCATTGCCGCGACCAACCGTGATTTGGCCGCGGAGGTCGAGGCGGGCCGCTTTCGTGAGGACCTCTACTACCGTCTCAACGTGATCGCCCTCACGGCGCCGCCCCTCCGCTCGCGGCGTGAGGACGTGCCGCTGCTCGTCGATCACTTCCTCGGCGTGTATTGCAAGAAGAACGGACGGGCTCGGCTCACGGTGCCGCGCGAGGTGCTCGCGCGACTCATGGACTACGGCTGGCCCGGCAACGTGCGCGAGCTCGAGAACGTCGTCGAGCGCGCGGCCGTGCTCTGTCGCGGCGACGTGCTCCGGCTCGAGGACTTGCCCGACTCGGTCGCGCAGGCGACCGCGCCCCCCCCCGACGCGTTGTCGTTTCCCATCGGCACGCCCCTCGACGAGGTCGAGATGCGCATGATTCGGCAGACCTTGAAGCACACGCAGGGGGACAAGCAGCTCGCCGCGCAGCTCCTACGCATCTCCGCCCGCACGATCTACCGCAAGCTGGGCGAGGCTGAGGGGCCGCACTGACAAAGTGGCAACGCGCTGCCCGCCGATCGCGAAAAGCAGTCAGGTTGTCGAAGGGCCTGCCGAAGTGACCCTGGGACGTCTCGTAAAAACTGCTGGAATTTCAGCTTGTTCGTGCGGTAGCTAGCGGCTGGCACGCCGTTCGCTTAGTTCGACTCGGACCATTGGCTCTCGACCCCCTGCTCCGTAAGTACTTCCCGGTGCTCGTGCTGGCACTGCTCGCCCTGAGTGCGTACTTCGAGGCGTCGGGGGCGTCGGAGCTCGTGGGCGCGGCGTTCATCGCGCCGGCGGCGAGTGGAAGCGCCGCGCGGTTGCCGTTGCATCCGCCGCTCAACGTGCCCCGGTCGGAGCCGCGCTCGGCGGAACCCATCATCGAGCGCAACCCGTTCGACTCGGTGACGGGGCCGCTCAATGCGAAGCCGATCGAGACGCCTGCGCCCGTGCCGAAGGACACCGAGCTCGTCGCCAAGGATCCGCTCCACGCCGATCAGTGTGAAGGCGTCACGGCGTTCATCATCACGGAATCCAACGACCGGCTTTGGTCCGTCGCGGCGCTCCAGGGCACGGGCGAGCCGCGGCCGCGCATGCGCCGCATCGGGGACGACGTGGCGGGCAAGCGCGTCGAGTACATCGGGTATAACCCCGTGGAAAACAGCCCGTCGGTCTGGCTCTCGAACGCCGGGACGCTGTGTCAGGCGCTGCTCTTCCGCACCGCGCCGCCGCCTGCGGCTGCCGCCTCAGCAGCCCCCGCCGAAGCACCGCCGCCCCCCACACCGACCCACGGCGCGCCTTCGGTACCCGCGGACATCGCCTCGAAGATCCAGAAGGTCAGCGACACCGAGTTCAAGGTCGATCATGCCGTGATCGACAACATCCTCGAGCATCAGGCCGAGCTCATGAAGTCGGCGCGCATCGTGCCCGAGCAGAAGGACGGTAAGGTGCTCGGCATCCGTCTGTTCGGGATCCGCCCCGACACGCTCCTCGGCACGCTGGGTATTCAGAACGGCGATCGGCTCGAGAGCATCAACGGCTTCAACATGGGTAGCCCCGAGAAAGCGCTCGAGGCCTACGCCCGTCTCCGCACTGCCACGAGTCTCAACGTCAAGGTGAGCCGTCGCGGCGCGCCCGTGAGTATCGATTATCAGATCCAATGAAGACGTCTGCCCGCTCCCTGCGTTCCTTGTTGCTCGTGCTCGCCGCCGCTGCGATCGCGGAGCCGGCTCTCGCACAAGACCCGCCTGCCGATCCGGCCGCACCGGCGCCGAAGCCGCGGCGTCCTCGCCCACTGCAGCGGCGCCCTCGACGCCCGCGGCCTGCCGCGACGCCCGCACCTGAGGAGCAAGCGGCCCCGCCCGCAGCAGCGGCCGCGACGCCCCCCGCCGCCGCCACACCGGTCGTGCCTTCGAGTCCGAGCGACAAGGAGCCGCCCGGCGCGGCGGGCCCGTTGCCGTCCAACATGGATAAAATCGCTCAGGCGGCCGACGTGCCGTATCACGCGAAGCCGGGCGGCCACATGGTGAAGTTCAATCTGAACGACGCCGACCTCGCCGAGCTCGTCAACCACATCAGCGGCCTCACGGGCCGGCGCTTCATCTACGGCGCCAAGGTTCGCCAGATCAAAGCGACCGTAGTCTCACCTGAGCCAGTGACGCTCGACGAGGCATACCAGGCGTTCCTCTCGATCCTGGAGGCGAACGGCATGACGGTCGTGCCGCACGGCCGCTTCTACAAGATCATCGACAGCGGCGGTGTCGTCACGCAGCCGACGCCGATCGTCGCGCGCGGCGAGCCCGTGCCGGACGCCGATCGCTATATCACGCGGCTCTACCGGCTCGAGAACGCGACGCCCGACGACGTGGCCGCCGTGCTCAACAAATTCAAGAGCAAGGACGGCGACATCACGCCCTACGCGCCCGGCCGCCTGCTCATCATCACCGACACGGCGACCCAGGTGCGCCGGCTCATCCGCATCATCGAAGAAGTCGACATCGGCGGCTCGGGCCAGCACATGTGGATCGAGCCCGTGCACCACGGCACGGCGGCCGACATGGCGAAGCGCTTGAACGAGCTCTTCGAAATCGGCGCGCCCGGCGCGGCCCCCGCGGCCGGAGCGCCGGGTACCGCCAAGCAACCGTCGGGTATCTCGCGCGTGGTCGCCGACGATCAGTCGCAGAGCCTCATCGTCGTCGGTACGGAAGACTCGTACCTGAAGCTGCTCGAGCTTTTGAAGCGACTGGACACGCAAGGCACGGACGCCGGCCACATCCACGTTCTGCCGCTGCAGTACGCGATTTCCGAAGAGCTCTCGCAGACGCTGACGCAGATGCTCGCCGGACAGGCGAACAAGCAAGCGGGCGCGACGGGCGTCGGCACGGCGGGCGGCATGTTCGAGGGCGACGTGCGCGTCACGCCCGACAAGAGCACCAACTCGCTGATCGTGACCTCGTCGGGGCGCGATTTCGCGACGTTCCGGCTCGTGATCGACAAGCTCGATCGCCCGCGACGCCAGGTCTTCATCGAAGCCGTCATCATGGACATGGGCGTCTCGGACACGCTCGATATGGGCGTTTCGTTCCACGGCGGCCACAGCTTCGGCGGCGGCGCGAACGATCCCTTTCTCCTGTCCGGTTTCAACGCCGGCAAATCCCTCGCGTTTCCTCAAGATCCGAGCTTGCTTCAGGGCTTTGCCGCCGGCGTCCGCGGCAGCGAGCTTCCAGGCACCCAGGATCTACTCGGTCCGGGCATCAGTATCCCGGCCTTCGGCGTGGTCTTGAACGCGCTCGCCTCGGGCGGCCGCACCAACATTCTCGCGACGCCGCACATCATCGCGACCGACAACGTCGCGGCGGAGATCAGCATCGGCGAGAACATCCCGCTGCAGACGAACGCCGGCGGCACGAGCGTCGGCTCGCTCGCCGGTCTCGCGGGCGGCTCGGCCGCCACGGCCGGTATCGCACCGCTGCTCGGCCTGGGCGGCGGCTTCGGCTTCAACGCGCCGCGCCAGGACGTCGGCAACAAGATCAAGGTCACGCCGCACATCAACGAGTCGAACCAGGTGCGGCTCGAGATCGATCAAGAGTCGAGCGCGCCGGGCGCTCCGGTCGGCACGCTGGGTGCCGTGCCGATCACCAAGCGTACGGCCAATACGACCGTCGTCGTCGCCGATCAGCAGACGGTCGTCATCGGCGGCCTCATGCGCGACGAGTACACGGTCTCGCGTGAAAAAGTGCCGATTTTGGGTGATTTGCCAGTGCTCGGCGCCCTGTTCCGGCACTCGAACACCGTGAAGCGGAAGACGAACCTGCTCTTGATCCTCACGCCCCACGTGATCCGGGCACAGGCGGATTTGCGGCGCATCTTCGAACGCAAGATGGAGGAGCGGCAGGAGTTCATCGACCGCTACTTCGTGTTTTCGGACGTGGACTGGAAGCCGCCGAAGGACTGGTCGCGCACGAACGGCTTGGTCGAAGACATTCGCCAGGCCTACCTCAAGGTCGAGGTGCAAGAAGAGGTCGAGAAGGAGAGCAAGGCCTACGAAGACACCGGCGATCGCCAGCCGAGCGAGCCGATCGAGCTGCCGACGAGCGTGCGCGAAGGCAACTCCGCCGAGCTCGTGGCGAAGCCCAAGGCGGCGGCGCCAGCCAAAGCCGCCCCGACCAAGGCCGCGCCGACGCGCGCGCCGGCTCGTCCACGCGGCGGTCGCCGCGGCGAGCTCGACTCCCCGATCATCGTGAACCCCATCGCGCGCAGCGTGAACGTCGAGCGAGTGGAATGACGCCCCAGCGCGCTCTCGGCCAGATCCTCGTGCGGCACGGCGCCGTGCAGCCGGAGGCCCTCGAGCCTTTGTACCTCACGCAGATCGACAAGCCGCAGGGGTTGGTCGAGCTCGTGCTCGAGGCACAGCTCGCGAGCGAGAGCGACGTGGCGCGTGCGCTCGCGGCCGAGTGCCGGCTGCCCTTCGTCGAGAAGATCGACGTGGACGCGATCCCGGCCGAGCTCGCGATCCGCGTGCCCATCACGTACGCGAAGAGCCACGGCCTGTTGGTCACCGCCGAAAGCGACGAGGAGGTGACGGTGATCTGCGCCGATCCGTTGGATACGGCGGGGCTCGACGACGTGCGCGCGCTCTTCAGGAAGCCGCTCGCGCTCACGGTCGCCCCGAACGAACTGGTCGTCGACGCCATCAACCGCGTTTACGAGCGCGGCGCCACGATGAACGAGCTCGAGTCGACCGAGAAGACGGAGGACGACGAGGGCGAGATCGACATCCTCGACTCGGACGAGGACGCGCCGATCATCCGCTGGGTGAACGGCCTCTTGTCGCAGGCCGTCAAGGAGCGGGCGAGCGACATTCACATCGAGCCGGAGGAGCGCGAGGTGCTCGTGCGCTACCGCGTGGACGGGCAGCTCTACGTCGCCAAGCGCGCGAGCCGCCAATTCATGAGCGCCGTGATCGCGCGCGTGAAGATCATGGCCGGCCTGAACATCGCCGAGAAGCGCCTGCCGCAAGACGGCCGCATTTCGCGCAAAATCGGCGGCCGCAGCATCGACGTGCGCGTCTCGACCATCCCCACGAGCCGCGATCACGAGCGCGTCGTGATGCGTCTGCTTCACAAGTCGAACGTCCTCTTGGACCTGTCGGAGCTCGGCTTCGCGCCGCGCGACTTCAAGTTGATGGACGACATGATCCGGCGGCCCGACGGCATCATGCTCGTCACGGGGCCGACGGGTAGCGGTAAGACGACGACGCTCTACTCGTGCTTGAACCGCATCAACACGCCCGACATCAACATCCTGACGGCGGAGGATCCGGTCGAGTACGAGATCCTCGGCATTCATCAGGTGCACGTGCAGCCGAAGATCGGGCTCACGTTCGCGAGCGCCCTGCGCGCCTTCTTGCGTCAGGATCCGGACGTCATTCTGGTCGGCGAGATCCGTGACCGTGAGACGGCGGAAATCGCCATTCACGCCTCGATGACGGGTCACCTCGTGCTCTCGACGCTGCACACCAACGACGCCGCCTCGGCCGTGACGCGCCTGGTCGAGATGGAAATCGAGCCGTTCCTCGTGCGTTCGACGCTGGCGGCGATCCTCGCGCAGCGCCTCGTGCGCCGCCTGTGCCCGAGCTGCAAAGAGCCGTACGAGGCGACGGCCTACGAGCTCGAGCAGCTCGGCATCGATCCCGAGCGGACGCGCAAACGCGACGAGCGCAAGCTGTCGCCGCGTTACATGCCGCACGGCGTCGAATACGAACCGCCCGGTTGGCGCGAAGCGCACTCGCCGATCTTTTATCGGCCGAAGGGTTGCGACAAGTGCGACAACAAGGGCTTCACGGGCCGCTTCGGCATTTACGAGATGCTCGTGGTCGAGGACGTCGTCGGGCGGCTCGTGCTCGACAACGCCGACGCACGCACGATCAAGCGCGCGGCGCAGGCGCAAGGCATGGATTCGCTGCGCGACGACGGAGCGCGCAAGGTGCTCCAGGGCAACACCACCGTCGAAGAAGTCGTTGCGGCGACGCAGGACGACGTGGTGCTCGATGACTAGTCGCCCGCTCGCTCTCCACGCGCCCGTCGCTGCCGCTCTCGACGGGCCTGCCGCGCCGCGCGCGCCGGCCGAAGGAAGGGCGTGAACCATGGCGGTCTTCGAATTCCGCGGCGTCGAAGTCGGCAGCGGTAAGGCGGTCAAAGGCTTCCGGGACGCAGAGAACCCGAAGACGCTGCGTGCCGCGCTGCGCCGCGACGGCATCCTGCTCACGCAGGCCACGATCGAGGCCGAGCGCGTCCTGCGCGAGCAGAAAAAATTCGATCCCTTCGCGTTCTTCAAGCGGCCGAGCGCGCGGGACGTGAGCGTGATGACGCGCCAGCTCGCGACGCTCGTGCGCGCGGGCGTGCCGCTCGTCGAGTCGGTCGCCGCGCTCACCGAGCAGGTCGAAAACGAGCAACTCACGCGCATCCTCACGACGGTGCGCGAGAGCTTGAACGCCGGTACGGCCTTCGCCAAAAGCCTCGAGCAGCATCCGCGCACGTTTCCGACGCTCTACACGAACATGATCGCCGCGGGAGAAGCTTCCGGCACGCTCGAGGCGGTGCTCGAGCGGCTCGCCGACTTCATGGAAGGTCAGGCGCGCTTGCGCGGCAAAGTCGCGGGCGCGCTCGCTTACCCGGCGCTGATGTCCGTGTTCGGCATCGGGCTCGTGGCGTTCTTGATGGTCGCCGTCGTGCCCAAGGTGACGACCGTGTTCGACAGCTTGGGCCAAGCGCTGCCCTGGTACACGCGCTTGCTCATCACGATCTCCAACATCGTGGGCGGCTTTTGGTGGCTCATCATCGGGCTGTTCGTGGTGGCGGTCGTCGGCTTCCGCCGCTTCAAGAACACGCCGAGCGGCAAGCTCAAATGGGCGCAATTCCGCCTGCGCGCGCCGCTCTTCGGCCGGCTCGAGCTGCTCGCCTGTGTCGCTCGGTTCTGCCGCACGCTCTCGACGTTGCTCGCGAGCGGCGTGCAGCTCCTGCCGGCCATGGAAATCGGCCGCAACGTGCTCGAGAACGCGAAGCTCGAGGTCGTCGTCGGGGAGGCGATTCTCTCGATCCGAGGCGGCGCCAACATCGCGGACCCGCTCAAGCGCAGCCGCGCGTTTCCACCGATGGTCACGCACATGATCGCCGTCGGTGAGCGCACCGGGCAGCTCGAAGCCATGCTCGAAAACGTGAGCCGAGCCTACGAGGCGGACGTGGAGACGCGCGTCGCGGCGCTCACGAGCGTGCTCGAGCCGCTCATCATCGTCATCTTGGGCGGCATGGTCGGTTTCGTCGCCTTCGCGATCCTGATGCCGCTGATTCAGATGAATCAGCTCGTGGAGTAGGGCATGCGGGCGCGTAGCGATCCGAAGATCTTGTTTCCGTGGGAGGCGCGCGGAGGGTTGCGTCGCTTCTTCCGGCTCGGGCGGCTCAGGCCGTTCGTCGTGATTTTCGGCGTCGTCGGCTTCGTGACGCTCGTCGGCGCGCGCGAACGGCGGGCTTCCGGCCTGCGGCAGACGCGGGCGACGCTGCTCGGCGCGCGGCGCGTCGTCGACGCTTATCTCGCCGACCACGACGGCGGCTGTCCGCCGTCCTTCGAGGCGGCGAGCGAAGACGCGCACCTGGAAAGCGTGCCGAAGGACGCCTGGGGACGCCCCTTGCGACTCGTGTGCCCCGGACGCTGGGACGGGGCACGCTACGAGCTCTTGAGTGACGGACCAGACGGTGAGCCCGGAGGCCTGGATCGCGTCGAATGACAACGAGGACGAACATGAAACAACGTCAAAGCGAGTTGGTTATGAGATACATGCGAACGAGACGACGCCGGTACGGCGAGCGCGGCGTGACGCTGTTCGAGGTGCTCATCGTCGTCGCGATCCTCGCGATGATCGCTGGCGGCGTGGCGTTCTTCGCCCTGCCGCAGTTCAACAAGGCCAAGAAGGACACGGCCATGGGTGCGGCACGTGTCGTGCGCCAGGCGGCGTCCCAATGGCGAGCAACCAACAACGAGACCGACTGCCCGAGCATCAGCCAGCTCGTGCAGGACAAGCTGCTCGACCCTGGCCAGAACACGGCCGATCCGTGGGGTCAGGCTTTCGCGATCAGCTGCAGCGACGAAGACGTGACCGTCATCTCGAACGGCCCCGACAAGAAGCGCGGCACCAAGGACGACATCGTCGTGCCGCAGGGCGCGCAGGCGGCGGAGTAGTCGCGCCCGGAGTTCAGCGAGCAGGACCGTGCCACGCCCCTACCGCCTTTCAGCCGAGCCGCGCGGCATCACGCGCCGCGCTCCGCGGGGCTCCGTGCTCGGACGGCGAGGGCGTAGTCGGGCAGGGACCCAGGCGGGCGTCACGCTCGTCGAGGTGCTCATCGTCGTCGCGTTGATCGCGATCTTGTCGGGGGCGGTGATGTTCGGCGGCGGTATGCTCGGCGCAAGCCGGCTGCGCGGTGGCGCGACGCTCATCGCCAACGCCGTTCGTCTCGGCATCGCGCGCGCGAATACGACGGGCCACGCAGGCCGGCTCACCCTCGACCTCGACCACGGCCGCGTCGTGCTCGAGGAGGCGACGGGCTCGGTGATGCTCCGCGAAAAGAAAAAACCGGCAGGCGGGGCCGACGCGGCCACGGAGGCTGAGCAGAAGGCCAAGGTCGAGAGCGATCGCATCATCGAGGGTCCGCACGCGCCGCGCGCGTCCTTCCATCCGGTCGCAAGCTTCGCGGACACCGCGCAGGGCCGGGAGCTCGGCAAGGGCGTCGAGATCGCTCAGGTCCAGACCGAGCACGACGACGCGCCCGTCACGACCGGTCGCGCGTACGTCTACTTCTGGCCCGGCGGTTTGACCGAGCGGGCCCACGTCGAGCTCAAGCACCACGGCACGACGGAGGCGCTCACCGTCATCATCAGCCCGCTCACGGGGCGCACCAAAATCGAGAAGGGCCTCATCGATCTGCCCGAGGCGCGCACGGACAAAGAAGAAGACCAGGGCGATCGGAGCAACTTTTGAACCGGCACTTTTTGAACCGGGGCTTCACGTTGCTCGAAGTGCTGATGGCGATCGCCATCTTGGGCCTCGGCCTGTCGGTGTTGCTCGGGGCCCAAACGGGTCTCTTCGCGAGCGCGACGCGCACCGAACACATCAGCCTCGCGACGGGACTCGCTCGCTGTCGCATGAGCGAGGTCGAGGTCGAGCTCCTGCAGAAGGGTTTCCCCTACGTCGATGCCGACGGCGAAGGGCCATGCTGCATGGATCAGCCCGCCGACGGCTACACCTGCAGCTGGAAGGTTCAGCGCGTCACGCTGCCCGACCAGAACTTGGGGGGTGACGGCGGTATCGACGGCGGCCTCGCGTCGACGGAGATGAACCTCGGCGCGGGCATGGATTTCTCGTCGTCGTCCGCAGGGCCGCTCGGGATGCTGATGCAGCTCCAGGGCGGAAAGAGCGACCCGCTCGGCGCCAAGCCGGACATGAGTACGCTCGCGAGCTCGCTTAGCGGTTCGATGAGCGGCGTGGACGGCATCGCTTCGATGGCGATGAGCATGGTGTATCCGACGCTCAAACCGATGCTCGAGGAGAGCATTCGCAAGGCGATCGTGACGGTGCACTGGCGCGAAGGCTCGAAGGAGCGGACGCTTCGCATTACCCAATACATCACGAATCCGCAGCAAGGCCTGCCGGACGGCGGGTTGATGGGCGACGGCGGCATGATGCCCGGAATGCCCGGAATGCCCGGGATTCCTGGAATGCCCGGAATGCCCGGCGCGACCTTTGGCGGGCTCGGAGCCGGCGTCGGTTCTCCGGGTCTCATGCAGGGCGCGGCGCCTCAGCCGCTGACGGACACGCATTGACCTACGTGCGTGCGCGTCGTTCGCTGCGCGGCTTCACGCTGCTCGAGCTCATCGTGGCGATCACGGTGCTCGCGTTCATCACGATGCTGCTCTACGGCGCCTTCAACGGAATGAAGCACACGCGCGACGGACTCACGCGCGTGCAGGATCGCTACCGCGAAGGGCGCATCGCGCTCTCGCGCCTCGTGCGCGATTTGCAGAGCGCCTACATTTCACAGCACCTGCCCATCAACCAACAAATCGCCGCGCTGAAGACGTCGTTCATGGGCAAGCAATCGACCCCGGCCGATCGCATCGACTTCAACACCTTCACGAACATCCGCCGCGACCGCAACTCACACGTCACCGACGAGCTCGAGGTTTCCTATTTCGGCGAAGACAGCCTCGAAACGCCCGGCACGACCGACCTCGTGCGCCGGAGCAGCCAGTATCTCGATCTCTACCCGGACAAGGGCGGACGTATCGACGTGGTCGCCACAGACATCGATCTCTTCGATCTCGCGTTCCTCGATCCGACGACGAGCCAGTGGGTCGACACCTGGGACAGCACCTCGGCGACCGGCCAGCAGAACCGGATGCCGCTCTTCGTGCGAGTGACCCTGGTCGTCAACGGCGGGCGCAGGAGTGCGTCGGGACGCCTGCGCGGGTCGCTGCGGTTCGAAACGACGGTGCCCATCAACATCAACCAGCCGCTTTCGTTCGCGATCCAATGAGCGTGCGTACTCACTTCCAGCGACGCAGCCGGCGCGAACTGCAACCGGAGCGGCAGTTCGTCGCTGCGTTGCTGGTGCGCCGCGCGCGCCGCCGTCGTTTGGGGCGCGAGCGCGGCGTGGCGCTGCTCCTCGTGATCGGCGCCCTCACGATCTTGACGGTCATGCTCACCGAGAGCCAGGACGAGAGCTCGGCGGACTTCGCGAGCGCGCTCGCGACGCGTGACCAGCTCATCGCCGAATACGCCGCCAAGAGCGGCGTGAACCTGTCGCGCCTGCTCATCGCCGCCGAGCCGACGATTCGCAAGGCCGTGAGCCCGATCCTCGGCTTGCTCTTCGGGGGCACCGTCCCGCAGTTGCCGGTCTGGGATCACGCGCCGCGCGTGCTCGGCGCGTTCAACGACAAGGAAGGCGCGGAGGGCTTCGCCTCGCTCGCGGGTCTCGACATCGCCAACGGCAAGAATCTCGGCCTCGACGGCGCCGGCTTCGAGCTCGAAATCGTCGACGAAGATTCGAAGATCGACCTCAACGCGCCCGCGCGCGGCGACTCGTTCTCCAAGGCGCGCTTGGGTTCGCAGCTCGCGGGACTGATGGCGGGCCCGCAGTACGATCCGCTGTTTTCGAGCCGCGACGCGGACGGCCAGCACTCCGATCGCCAGGCGATTTGCGGCGCCATCATCGACTTCATCGATCCCGACCAGGACGCCGATCAGTCGTTTTGCGATCCGACCTCGATGACGGCGCAGCAGACCGGCGCCGAAGACGGCTTTTACCAGTCGCTGCCGCGGCCCTACGAGCGCAAGAACGCCGCGCTCGACAGCTTCGAGGAGCTCCACCGCGTGCGGGGCATGAGTGAAGACTTCTGGTCGACGTTCATCGATCCCGATCCGGACGACCCGTCCAAGCGCACGGTGACGGTTTGGGGCACGGGTACGGTCAACGTCAACACGGCGAACCCGCAGACGCTCTACGCGCTCGTCTGTTCGAACGTCGATCCGACGACCACGCCCATGTGCCACGACCCGATGGAAGCCCAAAAATTCTTGATGGCCTTCGGGCTCGTGCGGACCTTCACGCGGGGAGCGCCGCTCTTCGGCTCGCCCGATCTGTTCATCTCCTCGATGCAGGGCAAGGGCCTGTTCGGCCCGGTGCTCACGAGCCTCGGCGTCATGCCGATCGTGTTCAAATCGAACGACGTGCTCAAAAAGCAGATGGGCACCGAGAGCAAGGTGTTCAGCATCTACGCGACCGGGCGGGTGAAGTCGGGTTCGCGCATCACGCACTCGAAAATCCACGCCGTCGTCGATTTCCGCGCCGCGCCTGCGCCGGGCGTCAACATGGCCGCCCTGCAAACCATGAACGCGGCACAGAACGCCCTCACGAATACGGCCGGGTCGCTGTCGACCGCGCCGACCACGGCGGGCGGCGCTTCGTCGGGCCAGACGGCCGCCAACATGGCGATGCAAGCAGTGCTCAAGCCCTCGCCCGGCGGTAGTATCATCTATTTCAGGGTTGATTGAATGGGACGCTTTCTCGGCATCGACATCGGCTCCCGCGTCGTCACCGCGGCCGTGCTGGACATTGGGTTTCGCAAGCTCGCGCTGAGTGCACTCGCCGACACGACGATCGCCGATCATCCGTCGCTCGAGGCGGCCGTACGCGCTGCGGCCTTCGCGCTCACGCCGCAAATCGAAGCGGTCGGCGTCGCGCTCGAGGGTGATCGCACCTTCACGCACCGGCTGACGATGCCCGTGACGGCGCTCAAGCAAATCGACCAGATCCTGCAGTTCGAGCTCGAAGCAGCCGTCCCGGTCGAAGTCGACGAGCTCGTTTGGGGACACCGGCTCTTGCGGCGCAAGGACAACAAGGAGCCGCTCGTCGTGCTCGCGACCGCGGCGCGCACCGAAGAAGTCCGGCAGCGCATCGAGCTCTTGCGCGGCGCGATCGGCCGTGAACCCGATCGCGTCGGCCACGGCGCGCTCTCGCTCGCGAATCTGACGACGCTCTCGCATGAGCTCAGAGCGCCCGAGCCGATCGCGATCGTCGATCTCGGCGGCCGCACCACCGAGGTCACGGTGCTCGTCGCAGGGGAAGCGCTCTTCGTGCGCACGCTCTCGCGCGGCACGGACGGCTTGCCCGACGCCGCACCGGCGCTGGCCGCCGAGCTCCGCCAGACGCTCCTCGCGTGGGTGGCCGAGCGCGGGGAGGCCGTGACGGCGCTCTATCTCGTCGGTGACGGCGCGCAGTCGCCCGGCGCGGAGGCGTATTTCGGCTACGAGCTCGGCGTTCCCGTGCGGCCGCTGCCGCCGCTCTCGCTGCCGGGCGTTTTGCCGGAGCAGCTCCCGGTCTTGCCGCGTTACGCGAAGGCGATCGGGCTCGCGCTCGGAGCCGCCGGACGCGGCCACGACATCGACCTGCGCCGCGGTCCGCTCGCGTTCCAGCGCGGCTTCTCGTTCCTGAAGGAAAAGGCCCCGCTCCTGACGGGGTTGGTCGGCTCCGTCGCCGTGAGCTTCCTGTTCGCGATGTGGGCGGAGCTGCGCGCGCTCGGGCGCGACCTCGACGCCGCGACGGCCGAGCTCGAGCGCACGACGCAGAGCGCGTTCGAGAAAGGCACGACCGATCCGGCGGAGGCGACCGAGCTCTTGGAGCAGACGAAGGCCAGAGCCGAGAGTGATCCGATGCCGCGCATGGATGCCTTCGACGTCATGGTCGAAATTTCGAAGGCCATCCCGATGAGCGTCACGCACGACATCGAAGAGCTCGACATGCAGCGCGGCCACGTCCGCATTCAAGCGGTCGTGAACACGACGGGCGACGCGTCGCTCGTGCGCGACAAAATCTCCGAAACCCCTTGCGTGAACGACGCCAAAATCGCCAAAGTTTCCCAAGTGGTGAACGGCAGCAAACAAAAGTACGTGCTCGAGTACGACGTACGCTGCCCCGACGAAGTGGGCGCCAAAAAGAAACCGGCTGCCGGCGAAAAGACCGCTCCCGCCGAAGGCGAGGCGGCACCGTGAACCTCCGCGAACGGCTCCAAGGCCTCGAAGAACGCGAGCGTCGCCTGCTCGGCTTCGCCGCGCTCATCGCCGGCATCGGCATCATCCTCGCGCCGCCGATCGCGCTGCTCGCGGTCCTGCACAGCAAGAAGACCGACGTCGAAGCCGTGCGCGAGGCGATCACCGCGATCGAGTCACAATCCGACGTGATCCAACACGCCAAGGCCGAGAAGCTCGCGCTCACCGAGCGTTACAGGAGCCCCGCGCCGCAGCTCCAAGCCTTCCTCGCCAAGCTCGCGAGCGACGTGGGCGTCGAAATTCCGGAGAGCCAGGACCGTCAAGTCGTCCCGCGCGGCAAACGCTTCGACGAGCGCTCGACCAAGGTCACGCTGCGGAAGGTCGGCATGTTGAAGCTCGTCCGCTTCCTCGAGAAAATCGAGCTCTCCGGCCACCCGATCAAGGTGTCTCAGATCGACATCCGTAAACGTCCTGACCCGGACTCTTACGACGTAGACCTCGTCGTGAGCGCTTTCGATCGCAAAGCCCCGGAGCCGAAGCCCGGCGCCAAACCGGGCGTCGACGGCGGCGCTCCGGCGGCGTCGAGCGACACGGCGAGCGCCCCGGCGACGGGAGAAATATCCTCGGCGCACAGCGGCAGCGAGGAGAGCCAGTGACCCCGCGCCGGCGCAAGATCCTGCTCGCGATTGGCTACGGAGCCTTTTACTGGCTCATGCTGGTCGTCTTCTTCTTTCTCACGTTCCCTTACGAGCGGCTCAAGGAACGCCTGGTCCACGACTTCAACGCTCGCCAGACGGGACCCGATCCGCTGCGCCTCGAGGTCGATTCGATCAGCTCCTATTGGCTGAGCGGCGTCGAGGCCGACGGCATGCGACTCATCTCGACCCCGCCGCCCGACCCCACCGGCAAACCCGTCAAACCCAAGGTCACGACGGTCGAACAAGCTCACGCGCGGATTTCCTTGTTCTCGCTGCTGCTCGGCCGCCGCGTCGTAAGCTTCGGCGCCAAAGCCTTCGGCGGCAGCCTCGACGGCAGCGTGACGGACTCGGACGCCGAGCGCATGCTCGACGTGGAGCTCGAAAGTCTCGACCTCGGCCAGACGCCCGTGCTCGCGGGGCTCATCGGCCTCCCGGTCTCGGGCAAACTCTCGGGTACGGCAAACCTCGTCACGCCCGAGGCGCGCCTGAGCAAGGCCGAGGGCAAAGTTTCCTTGAAGCTCGCGGGCCTCTCGGTCGGCGACGGCAAAGCCAAGATCCGGGACATCATCGCGCTGCCGAAGCTCGACGCGGGCGAGCTCACACTCGAAGCGGAAGTGAAGAGCGGCCAGGTCAACGTGACCGAGCTCGCCGCCAACGGCCCCGATCTGCAGCTGAACGCCCAGGGTACGATTCGCCTGCGCGACCAGGCGGAACAGAGCATCCTGAGCCTTTCGGCGGAGTTCAAATTCACCGACCACTACACGAACAAGGACGACATGACGCGCGCTCTGTTCGGCCCTTCGGGCGCCTTCGATCTCGACGCCAAGAACCGCCGCGCCAAGCGCCCGGACGGCTTCTACTCCTGGCGCGTCAACGGCTCGCTCAGTAACCCGGTGTTCTTCCCGAGCGGCGGCGCCGTGCCGAAGAAGCCCGGGCTACCGCACGCTCCGAAGTAGTCGCTCACGCATCGACCGTGATCCCGAGCCGTTCCCGGAGCATGAAGTACGCCGGGCTCACGCTGAAGAGCACGAGCTCTTGGAAGCGATCTTCGTGTGACACGGCGCTCGAGGCTTCATCGGAGGCGCGGATGACGGTCGTCGCCGTCTCGAGGTCGTGCGTCAGGAGGAAGCCTGCGCGGTCGGCCGTGAGATCGAGGCCGCTCACCCAGCGCTTGAGATCGAGCGCGGTGCCCGACTGGAGCAGTTTGGCGACGACGCGGGTGAGCTGATCGCGCGCGGGTCCTTGGATGCCCGTGTCGAGGGCGCGCATGGCTTCGGCGACGGCACCCTCGAGCTCGGCGGCGACGGGGAAGTGCGGGGCCGTCAGCTTGATCGCGGCAAAGAGCCAGGATTTGAGGGCGGTGCCCGACTCGAGCACGTGACGGAGGTAGCTGCCGGGGCGCACGTACGCGAGCTGGCGCGCAGCGATGAAGGCCGCGGGGCGTAGCGGGACGTCGGCCAAGAGCGCGGTGCGGCCGAGCGAGATCACGGGCTCGCGCGCGACGACGAAGCCGAGGCCGCCGCGGTCGCCGCGATTCTCGACGATGGTCGGCAGCGGGACGCCGAGCACACCGGCCGCGTAGTAGAGGCTTTGGCAGACCGGCGCGGGGTGCGTCGAGACGTCGATGACGTGGGTCTCGTCGTAGCCGAGCTCGCCCAGCGCTTGGCCGCGTTTCACGGCGACGGCGGGCTCGATCAAGGCGAAGACGGCCGTGAGCAGCGGGTCCACGTCGTGGTGGGTGAGTAGGTTCAGCCAGTCGTCGTCCGTGAGCGCGGCTTGCGCCATCGCGGCCGTGTCCGAGCGCATGCGCTTGAAGAAACGCTCTTCGTCGGGTTCGGCGAGCTTGAGCAGCGTGAGGGCTTGACACAAACACCACGCCGAGTCGGCGCGCCGCGTCTCCGTGTACAGGCGGCGCAGGGCCTTGTACGAGTCGGCGCGATAGGGATTTTGCTTGAGCAGCACGCCCTGAGCGGCGACTGCCTTGTCGAGGTAGCGCTCGGGGTCCGTGGCGTAGAGCGCGCTCAGCTTTTCGGCGCGCTCGCGGTTTTCCGGGTCGAGCGTCTGGGCCGCTTCGAGCGCGTCGATGCTCTTGTCGGTCGCGCCGCTCTGCTCGTACACCTCGCCGAGGTCCGAGAACGCCGCGAGCATGGCCGCCTGATCGTCGGCGGCCGTCGCGCGTTCGAGCTTGTTCTTGAGGATGCGCTCGGCGCCGGCGAATTCCTTGCGATCGAGGTAGAGCTCGAGCGCTTCTTTCTCGGCTTTTTCTAGGCTCGGATCGAGCTCCAAGACTTGCGTGTAGAACTCGAGCGCGCGCCCCGTGTCACCGATTTGTTTGGCGGTGATGTTGGCGGCCGTGTGCAGGTATTTGACGCGCTGCTTCGGATCTTCGACGAAGTCGGCGAGGCGGAGCACGACCTCGACCAGCTTGTTCCAGTCCTTTTCCTCACTGTAGAGCTGCATCAACTTCGCGAGGATGCGACGGTCGTCGGGACGCTCTTCGAGCGCGGCGACGAAGCTCTTGGCCGCTTGGGTGCGGTCGTTGCTCTTGCTCGAGGCGATTTCCCCGATGTCGAGCAGGAGCTGGACGCGATCGTCACCGACGGCGATGTCGAGGTGGCGCGTCTTGGTGCGAATGGCCTCGTCCCAGTTTTCGAGCGCGACGTAAGCCTGCGCGAGGGCCGTGAGCGGTTCCGTCTTGTTGGGCGCGACTTCCGCCGCGGTTTCGAGCAGCGGGACGGCCGCGGCGAGCTCGCCCGTGCGGCGTAGCGATTCGCCGCGCCGATAGTAGGCGAGGTAGCGGCTGTCGTCGTCGAGGATGGGATCGAAGCGGTCGATCAACGTGCCGTACAGCTCGGCCGCACGCGCGGGCGAGCCGTGCTCGAAGGTGACTTGAGCGACGCGTTCGAGCGCGTCGCGGTCGTCGGGCGCTAGCCGCAGGAGCGTGTCCATCGGCGCGAGCGCTTGCTCCGTCGAGCCCGAGAGCGAGAGGGCGTCGACGTAGCGGATGAGCATGCGTACGGCGTCCGGGCGCGGCAGCGAGTCGGCGCGGCCGGCGATGACCTCGTAGTGTTTGGACGCCTCGAGGTAGCGGCCGGCGTCGAGCGCGAGATCGCCGAGTACGAGCAGGCCGTCGAGGTTCGTGGGATCGAGCTGAACGGCGCGTTTGCCCGCTTCCTCGGCGCGGCGGTCGTCTTTGAGCTTGTGCTTGTAGAGCACGGCGATCTGCCCTGCGAGCTTCGCCTTGGCGCGGTCGCCCTCGGTGTGCTCCATGGCGCGTTCGATCAGCTGAATGGCGGCGTTCACGTCGCCGCGCGCGACGTACGCTTCGCGAAGGGCCGTGGCCGCGCCGCTGTCTGCGGGATTGGCGTCGAGCGCTTCTTTGTAGCGCTCGATGGCGCCGTCGCGATCGCCGCGCGCCTCGAGCAATTTCGCGGCTCGCACGAGCTGTTCGCCTTTGGCCTCGGGGGTCGTCGCCTTGGCGGCGAGGGCGTCGATGGCGGCGAGCGCAGCGTCCGCGTCACCCGCCGACTCGCGCAAGCGCGCGAGCGCTTCGAGCGCTTGAGGGTGTTCGGGCGAGAGCGTGAGGACCTGCTCGTAGGCGTCGATCGCGCGATCGGGCGCGTTCAGTTGATCGGCGAGCAGACGCGCGCGTTGCAAGAGGATCGCGAGCTTCCTGCCGGGGTCGCTGAGAATGCGCTCGTGACGCTCGTACAGGGCGGCCACGTCGTCCCAGCGCTCGAGCGCGCGGTAGTGGCGGGCGAGGGCGCCGAGCGCCGCGTCGTGGGACGGATCGAGCTCGAGCAGGTTTTCGAGCGCGGACGCGGCCTTGTCGTGGTCGAGGAACTCTTCTTCGTAAATCGAGGCGATGCGCTCCCAGAGCGCGATTTTTTGGCGCGGCGTCGCGGCCGCTTCGATCTGCAGATCGAGGTTTTGCAGCAGATCCTTGAAGCGACCCGCTTTGGTGTAGAGCCGGTCGAGACCGCGCAGGGCGTCGAGGTTCTTCGCGTCGAGGTCGAGCACGGCCTGGTAGCGTTGCTCGGCTCCTGCATCGTCCGACAGCTTCTGTTCGTAGAGCTCGGCGATGCGGGACAGCGTTTTCAGGCGTTCTTCCCCGCGCTCTGCCTGCGCGCGTCGCTCGAGGATCTTCACGAGGCCCGCGAAGTCGCTCGCGCGTTCACACAGCCGCACGAGCTGGTTGCTCGCGGAGACGTGACCGGGATCCTCCGCGAGCACGGCCTCGACCATGGCGCGCGCGGACGCGGCGTCGTTCAGGTAAAGCTCGAGCAGCTCCGCCGCCTCGGCGCGAAAATCCCGGGCTTGGGCGGGGCTCGCGGCGGCGTCGGCGCGGCGAGTCAGCACGGTGCCGAGCTCCTGCCACTGCTGCGCTTTGCGATAGATGCGCGTGAGGCCGTCGAGCGCCGCTTCGTTCGCGGGGTCGAGGGCGACGACCGCCTGGTAGCCCAAGAGCGCGAGATCGAGCCGCTGAGCTTTGTCGGCGTACCAGCGCGCAGCGCGTAGAAAAAGCGCGCTCTTTTCTTCCGGCGGCAGGGCGTCGCCCTGGGCGGCTTCGGTCATCGTCGTGAGCACGTCGTTCCACGTGTCGCCACGGCCGCCCGCGAGACGTTCGACTTCCGTGGCGATCGGGCTCTGGCGCGGGTCTTCGCACAGCGCCTGCGTGAAGGCGACGAGCGCCTGATCGCGATCCTTGATGTCGCGCGCGTAGATGCGTCCGATCTCGGCGAACAGACGCGAGCGCTCGCTGCGCGTCCCCGTGCGCTCCACGCGTTCGAGCAACGTCTCGACGAGCTCGTCGAACTTACCGAGCCTGCGCCGCACGTCCTCGAGCGCGCCGAAGGCGACGCGGTCCTCGGGATCGAGCTCGACGATCTCTTTGTAGAGCGCCTCGGCCTCGGGGAGGCTCGGAGCGCGCGCCGCATGGATGCGCGCGGCGCGGAACAACAGATCCTTCTTGGTTTGAACGGCGTCGCCCGCGAGCTCGTGCGCCGCCGCGACGAACGCCGTCGCCACACGCTCCGGCGCGCCCTCGGCCGCCGATTCGAGCTGCATCGCGACGCTCTCGTTGGTCGGCTCGGTCCTGAGCCGCTCGAGCAAGCCGTCGACCTCCGCGGGAGACATCGGGGGCGCGATGCTGAGGACACGCGCCGTCTGCTCGAGGCTCGCGAGCACGGCGGCCGCGTTCGGCGGTCGCTTTTCCGGGTCCTTTTCGAGCAGCTGCGCCAAAAGCTCGTCCATTTCGGGCGAAACGAAGCCCTTCGGCGCGAGCGTGCTCGCCGTGGCGGGGGCGCGCGTGAGGTGCCCGAACGCCGAGTCGAGCGCAGATCCGTCGCCGAAGGGCGGGCGCCCCGTGAGGAGCGCGTAAGCCATGGCGCCGAACGAGTAGACGTCGCTGCGTGGATCGGCATCGAGGCCGCGGATCTGCTCCGGCGCGGCGGTCCACGGCGACGCCATCGTCGCGTACAGATCGCTGCGCCCGGTTCCAAGGCGTGGACGAGCGCGCAAACGGTCGGCCCCGGCGTCGAGCAAGACGACGCGAAGCGCGCCTTCGTGCGTCCTCAGCGAGACGACGTTGTCGAGCCGCAAGTCACCGTGCGCGATGCGACGCTGATGCAGCGCGTCGAGCGCCTCGAGCACGGCGCGCAGGAGCGGGCGGGCGTCGTTGCCGTGCATGGGGCCCGTGCGCGTCACGCGCGACGCGAGCGTTTCACCCGCGAGGAGCTCGTGCGCCACGTAGTGACGACCGTCGATCGTGCCGGCTTCGAGCCGTTGCGGCAGGTATTCATGCTCGATGTCGGCGATCAGGCGGTTCACGGTGAGAAAGCGCTGCAGCCCTCGGCGGTCGCGCGTCGCTTCGTGCCGCAGGATGCGCAAGCGATAGTCCTTGCCGTCTCGCGTGGCTGCGTACACCACCGCCGAGCGACCTTCGCCGAGCTTGAGCGCGAGCGTGAACGGCCCGAAGCTCGAACCAGCGGGGAGCTCGTCGTCTGCGACGAGGCCCGTGGTTCGGATGCGCAAGAGCTCGGGGTTCGCGTCGGGGCGCAGCGCGAGCACCGCGTCGCAGAGCGCCTCGACCGCGTCTTCCTCGGCGCAGTGGGCTGCGAGCGCACCGGCGAAGGAAGCTCGCGCCGCCGTACCGCCGACGCGCTCGGGCTCGAAGCCCAACACATCACGACTGAGGTGAAGTAGTTCTTCGAGCTCGAACGAACGCTCGAGCTCCGCGCGCAAAAGGTCGGTCTCGATCATGAGAAGAGGTCCATGGAGAATGCCGCCCGGGCGCTCGCCCGAAAACTTGGCCGTCGGGCGAAGGCTCGAAACGATAGCTCGCCTTCCGGGCCGCCTGCCGCAAAATTCCTACTGAACGACTTGGCCCACGGAATCGTCGTGTGGGAGAGGTGGCAGTGGAAGACCGCGACAGATGAAGTCGATCGACCTTTTCGCCCAGCGTGTCCTGCCTCTATTCGTCACGGCCGGTGCCGCAGTGGCGGTGCCGCTCCTCATCTTTTCCCCTTCCGGCCTCGCTCGCCTGACAGCCCTGCGACAGGAACGCGCGCGCGCCGAAGAAGAGGTCACGCGGCTATCTCGCGAGATCGAGCGTCTCCGCGCCGAAGTTCAGCGAGTCAAAGAGGATCCCGCCTATGTCGAACGCGCCGCTCGTGACGAGCTTGGCCTCCTGCGTCAAACCGAAGTCGTGTTTCAATTCCGACGTTGAAACGATGGAAGTCTCGCGCCGAACATGAACACCCCAAAATTCCCGCTCGGACGGTGCCCGCGCGTTTAGTACATTCGCAGCCCGTGGCGGCGCGGTATAGGCTCTGATCGTGTCGTTCGAGGTCGTTCGGCTGTTGCTCCGCGCGGGCGCCTCGGAAGCCCAGGTGGAGGACGCACTCGGGCGTGCCGTCGCTCTGGGGCAGACGCTCGCCAAGCTCGTGGGCGACGCCGAACCGGAGCTCGAGCAGCGACTGGAGCGGGAGCTCGAGCGCGTCGAAGTCCCGTCAATCGAGCTCGTGCGAGCCGAAACCGAGCAACTCGCGTTGCTACCGCCGGGGCTCGCCGAGCGCCTGGGCGCCGTGCCCGTGCGCAAAGACGGGCGGTCGGGTCGCATCGACGTGGCGGCGCTCGATCCGCTCGACGCGCATGTCGTGACCGAGCTCGAGTTTCACCTCGGCGCGAAGGTTCGCGTGCTGCGCGCCGACCCGGCGGCGATCGGCGCAGCGCTCGCTGGCACCACTCCGCCACGCTCGCCGAGTGGCCCGCCGATCCTTTTGGTGCGCAAGGTCGTGCCCGACGACGAACCCGTGTTGCAGCTCGCGCGGCCGAAGCCGCCGCGGACCGCGGTTCCGCCCGGCCCGCTCCTGCCGCTCGAGCTCGCCAAAGCCGGCTTCGAGCAAACGCGTACGCCCGACGAGGTCGTGACCGCGCTCATCGAAGGACTCGCGCCCGCGCGCAGCATCGTGCTTGCCGTGCGTTCGACGTCCTACGTGGGGCGAGCGGGGAGCGCGGCGTTCGAGCGCGAGGCCGTGCGGCGGGTCGAAATTTTGAATTCGTCGCCGAGCGTCGTGCAGACAGCGTCGAGCGTCGGGTTTTACCTCGGCGCGTTGCCGCACACGCCGCCGCACGCCGAGCTCCGCGCCTTCTTCGGTGACAACGACGACGAGGTGTACGTCGTGTCGGTGTCGGCGTCGGGTCACCCGACGCTCGTCGTCATTTGCGATCCCTCGGTGCTCGGCGCAAGCCTCGACGCGACGCGACGGATCGACGCCTTGGCGGCCGTCGCGGGTCAGGCGCTCGAGCGCATTTTGCTCCGCCGCAAACGGGGAGGGTAGTCGCCTGACGAGCCGCGACCCGCGCGAAGTCTGGCGCGAGCTGGCGCGCGCCGAGCTCGACGGCAAAAGCCCGGACACGCTCGTGCACGAGCTCCCCGAAGGCGTGCGTCTCGCGCCCCTCTATTTGCCGGAAGACGTGGGCGAGGTGCCGTGGCTCGCGAGCGTGCCGGGGGCGTTTCCTTACGTGCGCGGCGTGCGCGCGACGATGTACACGAAGCGCCCCTGGACGCTGCGCCAGTACGCGGGCTTCTCGACGGCGGAGGAGACGAACGCATTTTTCCGCGAGGCGCTCGCCGGCGGCCAAACGGGCTTGAGCGTCGCCTTCGATCTCGCGACTCATCGCGGCTACGACAGCGACCACCCCCGCGTTCAGGGCGACGTCGGCAAAGCGGGCGTCGCGATCGATTCCGTCGAGGACATGAAGCGTCTGTTCGAGGGCATTCCCCTCGAGCGCGCGAGCGTCTCGATGACGATGAACGGGGCCGTGCTGCCCGTGCTCGCCGCGTTCATCGTCGCGGGCGAAGAACAAGGCGTCCCGGCGCGCGCCCTCACGGGCACGATTCAAAACGACATTTTGAAGGAGTTTCTCGTGAGAAACACCTTCGTTTACCCGCCCGCGCCTTCGCTCCGCATCGTGGCCGACGTGATCGAGCATTTGACGCGCACCCTGCCGCGCTTCAACTCGCTCTCGATCTCGGGCTATCACATGCAAGAAGCCGGAGCGACGGCGGAGCTCGAGCTCGGCTACACGCTCGCCGACGGACTCGAGTACCTGCGTGCCGGTGTCGCGCGTGGCCTCGAGATCGACGCGTTCGCGCCGCGGCTCTCGTTCTTCTTCGGCGTCGGCATGAATTTCTTCGTCGAAATCGCTAAACTGCGAGCGGCGCGACTGCTCTGGGCAACGCTCGTGCGCGAGCGTTTCGCGCCGAACGATCCGCGTTCGCTCTTGCTGCGCACGCATTGTCAGACCTCAGGAGTGAGCCTCACGGTGCAAGAGCCGCTCAACAACGTCGCGCGCACGACGATCGAAGCGCTCGCAGCCGTGCTCGGAGGTACGCAGAGCTTGCACACGAACGCTTATGACGAGGCGCTCGCCCTACCGAGTGACGGCGCGGCCCGCGTCGCGCGCGCGACCCAGCTCATCCTCGCGCACGAGACCGGCGTGACGGACGTGATCGACCCGCTCGGCGGCTCGTATTTCATCGAAAGCCTGACGGCGGAGCTTGCGGCGCGCGCGCGTGCCGTGATCGACGAAGTCGAGGCTCTGGGCGGCATGGCGCGCGCCATCGAGTCGGGGCTCGCGCGCCGGCGGATCGAGGCGGCGGCGGCGCGGCGGCAGGCGCGGCGCGATCGCGGCGCAGAGGTCGTCGTGGGCGTGAACGCGTTTCGGAGTGAGCGCGAGGAGCCGCTGGCAGTCCGTTTCGTCGATGCCGCGGCAGTGCGCGACGCGCAGCTCGCGCGGCTCGCGACGCTCAAGCGCACGCGAGACGCCGCGCGCGTGGACGCAGCGCTCGAGGCGCTGCGCTCCGCGGCGCGGGGCGACGGCAACCTGCTTGCGGCGAGCATCGTCGCCGCGCGCGCCCGCGCCGCGGTCGGGGAAATCAGCGAGGCCCTTGCCGACGTGTTCGGACGCTACGAAGCTAGTGCCACGGTCTTGCGCGGCGTGTACGATCAGCAATACGGCGGCGACGCCGAATGGGCCGAGCTCAAAGCTCGCGTCGCTCGGTTCGCGGGGCGGGAGGGCCGAAGGCCACGCATTCTCGTCGCCAAGCTCGGTCAAGACGGTCACGACCGCGGCCAAAAAGTCATCGCTTCCGGGCTCGCCGATCTGGGCTTCGACGTGGATTTGGGGCCGCTCTTCACGACGCCGAGCGAGGTCGCGCGCCACGCCGTCGAGAACGACGTGCACGTCGTCGGCATTTCGTCGCAAGCCGGCGCGCATCTGACGCTCGTGCCCGAGCTGCGCGCCGAGCTCGACGCCGCGGGCGCCGGCGACATTCGCATCGTATGTGGCGGCATCGTGCCGGCCGCCGATCTCCCCGCGCTCGAACGCGCCGGCGTCGCCGCGGTCTTCGGCCCCGGTACGCGCGTCGCCGACGCCGCGCGGCGCTTGCTCGAGCTCCTCGACGGCGAAGCGGCGGGCTCGAACGATGGCTGAGCGGCTCGCCGCGTCGCTCGCGCGCGGTGTCGCGAGCGGCGATCGCCGTGCCCTAGCTCGCGCGATCACGCTGCTCGAAAGTGAGCGTCCCGAACACGCGCCGCTCGCGGAAGAGCTGCTCGCGTTGCTCTTGCCGCGCGCGGGCGGCAGTCGGCGCATCGGGATCACCGGCCCGCCGGGGGCCGGCAAAAGCACGCTGATCGATGCCCTCGGCACGCGGCTCGTCACATCCGGCGAGCGCGTGGCCGTCCTCGCCGTCGACCCCTCGAGTCCGCTCGGCGGGGGCAGTATTCTGGGCGATAAGACGCGCATGGCGCGGCTCGCAGCCGCCCCCGAAAGCTTCATCCGCCCGACCCCGTCGCGCGGCGCGCAGGGGGGCATCGCTCGCGACACGGCCGAAACCGTCCTGCTCTGCGAAGCGGCCGGCTACTCCGTCGTCTTCGTCGAAACCCTCGGCACGGGTCAAGGGGAGCATGCCGTCGCCGGCCTCGTCGATGCGCTCGTCCTCGTGCTGATTCCGGGCGCGGGCGACGAGCTTCAAGGGATGAAGCGCGGCGCCGTGGAGCTCGCGGATCTCATCGCCGTCAATAAGGCGGACGGTGCGACGCTGCCCGCGGCCGAGCATGCCGCGAGCGAGCTCGAGAGCGCACTCGGTCTCTTTGCTCGCGGCGGCGAGCCCACGCCCGTGCTCCAGGTGAGCGCGCGCGAAGAGCGCGGCCTCGAGGAACTGTGGAGCGCCACGGAGGCGTTCCTGGCGTCAGGGCGCAAGAGCGGCGCCTTCGCCGAGCGCCGGGCGAACGGCTTGAAGCGCGCCCTGGCCGAGGCGGTCGAACGCACGCTGCTCCACGAGCTCGCACCGCCCGCTGTCGCCGCCGAGCGCGTCCGTCTCGAAGCCGAAGTCTTGGCCGGCCGCTTGTCGCCCCGCGCCGCCGCACGCCGCACCGTGGCCTTGCTACTCGGCCGCTGAGGTGCGCTGCGCCCACGCGCGCCGAGCGCGGACGCGAGCGCGCCGAAGCGATTCACGCCCGCTGTTTTGCCGCGGCGATGACGCTCGGCGGCGCTTGGATGAGCTCGATCAGGACGCCTTCGCCACCTTGGGGCGCTTCCGCGGAACCTTTGGGGTGGATGAAGCACACATCGTGGCCGGCGGCGCCGCGCCGAATGCCACCTGGCGCAAAGCGAACGCCGCGCGCCGTGAGCCAGGCGTGCGCCGCGGCCAGATCGTCGAGCCAGAGGCCGAGGTGATGCAGCGGAGGGTCGTCGACGCGCGGGCGCTCGCCCGGGCGCAGCGGCTGCATCAGATCGATTTCGACGGCGTGCTCGCCTTCGCCCGCGCGCAGGATGACTTCGTCGACGTTCTCGTCCTCGCTGCGAAAGTCACCGGTCGGCTCGAGTCCCAGTAAATCGACCCAGAGCGTTCGGAGCTTCTGCTTGTCGGCGCTCCCGATCGCGACCTGTTGCACTCCGAGGACGCGAAAGGGTCGCGTCGCCGTCATGGCAGGCGACCTTGAAGGCCGAAGCTCAGATCGAGCGACGCTCCGAACGCGCGCACGAAGGCCGCCGACACGCCGGCCGTGACGTAAACGCCGACGTACCGCGCGAAGTCGTATTGAGGACCCGCCGCGATCTTGAACAAGAAGTCCTTCTTGTATTGCGGGTTATTGAGCTGCCAGGCCGGCGTGCCGCGGCCGCCCTCGAGCTCTAGGCCGACCGCCGGCTCGATGAAGATTTTGAAGGCGGCGTCGCTCATCGTGTAGAGGCGCACGCCGACGCCGATCACGCGGAGTGGATTCGTGTCGGTCTGGCGTTCGGGGGCGAAGCCGAGGCGCGCCCACACGAACGGCTCGAGAAAATCCAACACGCCGAAGCTCAGCGCGAGGTCGGTCGCGAGCGGCGCCCCGTGCCCGCAGAAGGTTTGCTGCGAGTCGGCCGGACCACCGTCGGGCGTCGCGCAGAACGGCGAGTCGGCGTAACGCAGGATCATGCGATAGCCGACGACGAGGCCCGCGCGTAGGCCGAATTGGCCGAAGTGGCCGTACTTCGTGTCTTCGGCGGCGGGCGGCGCGGCTTCGGATTTTTCGCGCTCGGCGGCGGGCTTGTCCGGCGCTTTGGAGTCGTCGCTCGTGTCGTTCTTGGCGCTCGCGCTTTCGTCCTCCTCTTTTTCGGCCGCGGAGCACGGGCGCGCGGCGCCGAGCCAGAACGAGAGGGGCACGAGCAGCAGCGAAGCAAGGCGAAGCAGGCGGAGAGGCGCCACGGCCGCACGATAGCCGATTCAGACGAGGCCGTGTATCACCGAGCCGAGGCCCGCTAGGCCCGCGATGGCGAGCACGGCCCGGCGCGTGTAACCCCGATCGAGCCAGCGGCTGGTCCAGCGCGAGCCGCCGAAACCGAGCGCTATGCCGGGCAAAAGCCCGAGCGCCAGGCCGAGCTCGCGCTGACCGAGACGTCCCACGAAGGCGAGCGCCGCCATCGACATGAGGGCGCCCACGAGGAAGTACGTCGCCAACGTGGCGCGCACGAGGGCGCCGCGTTCGTGTTGGTAGAGCACGGCGACGGCCGGACCTCCGAGCGCGGCGGTCGTCCCCATCAGACCGGACACGACGCCGGCGGCGACGAGCAGCGGCGGGCGGCGCTCGAGCCTCACGGAACGGAGCGAGACGCCGACCGCGACGAGCACGAGCAGGCCGAGCACGATCGTGAGGGCGCGCTCGCTCAAGAGCTTGAGCGCGAAGGCGCCGAGGACCGTCCCCGGCACGCGGCCGCCGAGCACCCAACCGAGCCCCTTCAAGTCCACCGCGCTCCGCTCGCGCCATGCCGTCAAGGCGAGCAACAGCGTCACGGCGACGATGAGGGGGGCCGGGACGAGGTGAGGATCCACCCAGCCGAGGATCGGCGCCGACAAGAGCGCGAAGCCGAAACCGGCGCTGCCCTGGAGCGCTGCGCCCGTCATCACGATCACGCTCGCGACGAGCCACTCGTTGAGCGAGCCGTAGCCGAGCATGCCGCTCACGCGTACTCGTCGAGAAAGGCCGCGATCGCGCGCGTGACGGCGGCGTCGACGGTGGCTTGGGTTTCAGCGCGTGCGGCAAGCTCACGCTTGCCGACCAAGAGCGAATGGTCGCCGCCTTCGACGACGTGGAGCGCGTGCGGAGCGCGCAGCCGGGGCAAGAGCGGCCGCAGCCGTTCGAGCGGACACAACTTGTCGCGCGTGCCCTGCACGAACAGGACCGGCCGCTCGAGCTCCAGCAACACGGCTTCACGCACGTCACCGCGCTGCCCGACCAGCGGGTACCCGAGACACACGAGCGCCGCGACGCGCGCCCCGAGCTTCACCGCTACGTGACAATCGACGCGACCCCCCATGCTCTTGCCGACGAGCACGACGGGCCCGCTCCGTCCCGCGCTCGCGCGCTCGAGCGCCGCCACGTGGGCGTCGATCAGGACGGGCAGGCGATCGGGCGACTTCCTCCCGGCGAGCTGGTACGGGTAGTCGAACGGCTCGACGCGTCCGAGTGCCTCGAGCCGCTCCTTCTGCGACCGCATGAAGCCTGACGAGCTCGGTGCGCCCGCGCCGGGCGCGAGGAGCAGCAAGCGCTCTTGTCCGCTCATGACGCGGAGTGGGTCACGGCGCTCAGCGCTTCGCCGCGGCGACCACGGCTTGTGTGCGCGCGCTGCCCGCGGCCGTCCATTCGCGTTCGGCGCCCACGGCGAGGAACGTGAGCTCGACGGCCTTGCCACCCGCAGACGCGCTGATCGTGCTCTTGCCGTTCCACTCGGCCGGCGCGGGCAAACCGAGGGACGGCTGGCTCTGCAATGCGCGCAGTGCGTCCGCGTCGGCGCGCAGCGCGAGGATGCCCGTGCCGGCGAGCAGCGCCACGACGCCCGCGGGGATGTGCGACGCGATCACCACGCGCACGGCGCCCGAGAGCTCCGGCGCGCGGCGCGCGATCCAACGCACGTCGTCGAGCGAGCCGAGGAGTAGCGCGCTCGGCTGCTCGGGTTTACCGCGCTGGGCCACGAGCGGGAGCGTCTGCGCGGTGCGCCAGCCGTGCACGGGCGGCGCTTCGAGCGGGGCCGCGCGCGAGCCGTCGCCTTCCTTACCTTTGCCCTTGGTCTTGCGCACCATGAGCACGTCGTCCGTCGGCAGCGTGCGCGGCACGGTCACGCGTACGGGCCGCTTGAACGAGCGGGGATCGCCGACGGTGCCCGTGGCCACGGCGAAAGCGAGCGTTTCCGCGGACGCGATCACGGCCTTCATGGGCGGCTGATCCGGCTCCGGATCGAACGTGCGCAGCGAAACGCCGCCGGGTGGGGGCGGGTAGAGCTCGCCCGTGAGCAGCCGCGGATCCGATTCCACGATGCGGGCGCCGGTGGCGATCAGGTCGACGAGCGCGCCGGACTGCGCCAGCACCTCGAGCGTTTGGCGCGACGAGGGCGCCACGAGGAAATCGAGTCGGGGCGGCACGCGCTTGCTCTTGAGCAGCGCCGCTGCCGCGAGCAGATCGCGGAGGGAAGCGCCCGAGTCGCCGCCGAGGATGACCTGCGTGACGGGGCTGTCGGCGAGCTCGCGCACTTGGCGCACGACGCCTTCTTCGTCGAGCACGAGGGGATCGACCGCGGATAGGTCGACGCTGATGGCGTCCTCGCACGGGGCGCCGGGATCGGGCGAGAGCCCGCGGTGCGCCTTCGAGCGTCGCTGATCGCGGAGATAGACCTCCGTCTTTTCGTCGCTCACGAAGACGGCGGCGGCGGCCCCGAGTTGCGGCGCCATCGCGGCGAGCACGGCGCGTTCGGCGACCGAGAGGAGCCGGGCGCTCGGTCCCGCGAATTCGATCACGATCGGCGCGCCGTGCTCCGCATCGACGCGATGCACGGCCTCGCGCAAACCGCGGCGCAAGAGCTCGAGCCCCACGTCGCGCACGCACACGAACGGTCGCACGCGCCCGGAGAGCAACACTTGAATGCTGCGCGGGCGACGTATCCAAACGCTGCCGGTCGCGAGCGCCTCGGCGAGCTGCGCTGGCGGCGCGACGAGCGTGAGCATGCCGGCTCCGCCCACCGAGGCGAGCCGTGGGTCGTCCGTGACGGCGAGGCGCGCCGGACTACCGAAGCGCTCGAGGTGCACCGCCGCCGGAAACCCGATGCCCGGGCGTGCGAGCAAAAGGCCGAGACCGAGCGCGTCACGATAAGCGCGCTGTGCACTCGGGTTCGGTGCGTCGCCCGCGCGCGTGATGCAGCGCGAGTCGTAAGCGACCGCGACCTCCACGGCGAACTTGCGACTGCCCGCGAGTAACGCCTCCGAGAGTGCTCGCTCCGGTTCGCGCGAAAGCACGACCTGGTCGATCTTCACGCGAAGCAGATCGCTCGAAAGACTCGGATCCTCAGCCCGTCCGGCGAGGATCTTTTGGGTCATGGTGCGGGGCGGATCCCCTGCGCGCGCGCGCATCTTCCTCGAAGCAATCTTCCGACCGAAAAGCCGGGCGGGAGCGGGAAGGTACCTGCTCGGCAAGAGCCGGGTCAAGGCGCGCGGACGGCCGCCAAGGACAGGCCATCGCTCAGTCATCGCGCGGCGGCAATAGCCTGGAGCTCGCGGGCGGCCTCGGCCGATAGGCCGGACAGCCGTCGCGGCCCTCACGTTTAACAGCATGCTCGAGCGCGGAGAAAATTCACGGAAGGCGTAAAACCGGCTAACCTCGCGGGATGTTTAGAGAGGCCCTGCAGAGCGTGGTCGAAGGCACGGAGGGAGGTATCGCCGGCCTCTTGATGGACTTCGAGGGCATCCCGCTCGAGAGCTTCACCCGTCCGGGTGCGGCTTTCGATATCGAAGTCGTCGGGGCGGAGGTGAGCGTCGTCGTCAAGGCCATCCAGCGCGCGAGCGAGATGCTCGAGGCCGGCCAGACGAGCGAGGTCTCCTTTCGTAGCGACAAGATGATGACCTTGATCCGCGTCATCAATCAGAGCTACTTCGTCGCCGTCGCTATGGAGCCCGAGGGCAATCTCGGTAAAAGTCGATTTTTGCTGCGCGTGCTCGCGCCGAAGCTCGCTCAAGAGCTCGCAACGTAGCGCGTGACCGCGCGGCGTCCCCGGGCGCCGTGCTCTTTCAAGAACATCTCATGCAGCTCACACTCTCACAGCTCGAGTCTTTGCTTCGCACGCTGGACGCCGGCGGCGCCTCCGAATTCGAGTACGAAGACGACAAGCTCCGCCTGAAAATCGCATTCCCACGCGGCGCGGCCGTGTCCGCCGTCGCCGCGCGCGCACCGGTCAGCTCGCCCGTCGCCGCCGTCGAGGCCAAGCCCACCGTGGCAGCTGCGCCGGCCGAGGATCTCGTCGCGATCACCTCCCCCTTCGTCGGGACCTTTTACCGCGCTGCGTCGCCCGAATCGGCGAACTTCGTCGAGGTCGGCAGCAGCGTGAAGAAGGGCCAGACGCTCTGCATCGTCGAAGCCATGAAGCTGATGAACGAGATCGAAGCCGAGCTTGCCGGCACGGTCGCCGAAATCCTGGTCGAGAACGGCAAGAGCGTCGAGTACGGCCAGAAGCTCTTCATGATCCGCAAGGCGCCGTAGGCCAACTCCAGGCTAGGAACGGGCCCTTGTTCAAAAAAGTCCTGATCGCGAACCGCGGCGAGATCGCCATCCGCGTCATTCGCGCCTGCCGCGAGCTCGGTATCGCGACGGTCGCCGTGCACTCCGAGGCCGACGCGGGCGCGCTCCACGTGCGCTTCGCCGACGAGGCGGTCTGCATCGGTCCGCCGCCCTCGACGCAGAGCTACCTCAACATTCCGGCCCTGATCAGCGCCGCGGAAATCACGGCCGCCGACGCCATTCACCCGGGCTACGGCTTCCTCTCCGAGAGCGTCGAGTTCGCGCGCATCGTCGAGGGCTGCAAGCTCGGCTTCATCGGTCCGAAGTCGGACGTGATGGCGCTCTGGGGCGACAAGCTCCGCGCGCGCGAGACCGCCAAGCGCTTCAACCTTCCGCTGCTCGTCGGCAGCGAAGCGCTTCGCGACGCCGATCACGCGGAGTCCGAAGCCGCGCGCGTCGGTTTCCCCGTGATGATCAAGGCGCGCGGCGGCGGCGGCGGCCGCGGCATGCGCGTCGTGCGCACGCGGGAAGAAGTGCGCCGCGCCTTCGAATCGGCGACCGCCGAGTCGATGAGCGCTTTCAAGAACCCGGAGCTCTACCTCGAACGCTTCATCGAGCGGCCGAGGCACATCGAGTTCCAAGCGCTCGCCGACTCGCACGGCCAAGTCTGGACGCTCGGCGAGCGCGAGTGCTCGCTCCAGCGCCGCAACCAGAAGCTCGTCGAGGAGGCGCCGAGCCCCAACATGACCGACGAGCTCCGCGCCGAGATGGCGGAGCGCATCCGCGAGGCCGTGCGTGAGACCGGCTACACGTCGCTCGGCACGCTCGAGTTCTTGATGGACGACGACGGCAAGCTCTACTTCATGGAGATGAACACCCGCGTGCAGGTGGAGCATCCCGTGACGGAGATGACGACCGGGCTCGATCTCGTCGTCGAACAAATCCGCGCTGCCGCGGGCGAGAAGCTCGACATCCCCGACACGCGCCCGTGGCGCTTCCGCGGCGCGGCGATCGAATGCCGCATCCTGGCCGAGGATCCGGTGACGTTCGCTCCGTGGCCCGGGCGCATCACCGAATATCACCCTCCGGGTGGCATCGGCATCCGCGTCGATTCGGGCGTGTTCGGCGGTTGGACCGTGCCTTCCCAGTACGACTCGTTGTTGGCGAAGATCATCGCGCACGCGCCCACGCGCGAGCACGCCCTCCGTCGCATGCGCCGCGCCCTCGACGAGTTCATCATCGGCGGCATCCGCACGAACATCGACTTGCACAAGCGCCTGCTCGACCTGCCCGAGGTGCGCGAAGGTCGCATGACGACCCGCACGGTCGAGCAGCTGATGGCCAAGGGCCGTAGCTAGACGGCGACGCCGCTAACTCGGGCGCGAGCGCGTGGGCTTGCGCCCGACGTTCTCCGCGCGGAACGCCGAGGGACAGTGCGCCGCGACGGGGCAGCTCGCGCACGCGGGTTTGCGCGCCGTGCAGATGCGGCGACCGTGGAAGATGAGGACGTGACCGATGGCGTCCCAATCGTCGCGCGGAAACTCGCGCATCAGATCCTGCTCGATTTCGAGCGGCTCCTGATGTCGCGTCCAGCCGAGCCGCTGGCTCAGCCGCTGCACGTGGGTGTCCACCACGACGCCTTCGGGCGTGCCGAACGCGACGCCGAGCACGACGTTCGCGGTCTTGCGGCCGACGCCTGGAAGCTTCACGAGCTCGGCCAGCGTCCGCGGTACTTCGCCGCCGTGCTCGGCGACGAGCTTGCGAGCGAGCTCTTGAATCGATTTGGTCTTCTGCCGAAAAAAGCCCGTGCGTAAGATCACGCGCTCGACGTCGCCCGGGTCCGCGCTCGCGAGCACCGCCGGCGTGGGCCAGCGGCGGAAGAGCTCGGGCGTGACCTGATTGACGGCCACGTCGGTGCTCTGCGCCGAGACCACGGTCGCGACGATGAGCTCGAAGGGTGAGCGGTGGTCGAGCTCGCAGTGCGCGTCGGCGTGGTACGCGGAGAGCTTTCGGAACACCGCACGCGGCGCGAGCGGCTCGGCGGCCACTCCCGGCTTCGTCTTCGCGCCGCGCGTGGCGCTCGCCTTTTTTGGTGGGGTCGGCCGGGCCTGCGTGCCGCGTTTTTCGACGATTACCGCGCGCGCGCCCGTCACGGGCTTGCCCGCGGCGACGCGCGTCGCGTGCTTGCCGGCCGGCTTGACCGAAATCACGACCCGCGCGCGTTTCGGCGCAGGCTTGGCCGCTGCGACAGCGCGCCCCAGCGGCTTTCGGCCGTCAGGGCTCTTCCGGCTCGCCATCGCCACCGGCTCCGTTCTCGCCGGAGGTCGGCGCGATACCGCCGGGGCCGTCGCCCGCGTCGCTGCCCTCTTCCTCGGACTCTTCGCCCGTCTCCCCGTCGGCCTCTTCGCCTGGTCCGGGTGGAATCGAACCACCGTCGAGCACCGCGGCCGCGCTGCTCTCCCCGATCGGCTCGAAAGCGACGACGCGCTCGTCGTCGCCGACGCTCATGAGCTTCACGCCCTGGGCGTTGCGTCCCGTCTCGCGCACGCCGTCGACCGCCGTGCGGATGGTTTGCCCGCGGTCGGTGATGAGCATGATCTCGTCCTCGGGCTTCACGAGCGCGATGCCGACGACCGGGCCGTTGCGATCGCTGCAGTCGATGAGAATGATGCCCTTGCCGCCGCGGTTTTGTGCGCGGAACTCCTCGAGCGCCGTGCGCTTGCCGTAGCCGCGCTCGCAGACCGCGATGACCCACGTCCGCTCCGGCTCCGTGCGCGCGAGCCCGACGACCTCGTCGCCCGGCTCGAGCTCGATCGCTTTGACGCCGCCCGCGTTACGCCCCATCGGGCGCACCTGCTGCTCGTGGAAACGAATCGATTGCCCCTGCTTGGTCGCGATCAAAAACTCTTGATTGCCGTCGGTGACCGTCGCCGTGAGCAGGGTGTCGTCGTCGGCGATTTTCACGCCGATGATGCCTTTTTCCCGGTAATTCTCGTATTCGACGACTTCGGTCTTCTTGATCTGTCCGCCACGCGTGAGCGTCGTCACGAACAGGCCCGCCGTGAAGCCGGTCACGGGCGTGATGGCGGCGATCTTCTCGCCCTCGTCGAACTCGATGAAGTTGACGATGGCGCGTCCCTTGGCGGTGCGGGCCGCCTGGGGGATCTCGTACACCTTCTTCACGTACACCTTGCCGCGGTTCGAGAAGAAGAAGACGAAGCTGTGCGTCGAGGCGATGAAGAGCTGATTGACGAAGTCGTCGTCGCGAGCCTCCATGCCGCGGTTGCCCTTGCCGCCGCGCTTCTGCGCCTTGTAGTCGGAGACGGCCGTCCGCTTGATGTAGCCCTCGTGCGAGATGGTGACGACCATGTCCTCTTCTTGGATCAGGTCCTCCACCTGGATCTCGGCCTCGTCCTCCACGATCTCGGTGCGCCGCGGCTCGCCGTGCTTCTCTTTGACCTCTTCGAGCTCCTTGACGATGAGATCGAGCAGGAGCTTTTCGTCGGCGAGGATGGCTTGCAGGCGCGCGATCTCGTCGCAGAGCTCGCCGTACTCGGCCGCGAGCTTTTCGCGCTCGAGGCCCGTCAGGCGCGCGAGCCGCATGTCGAGGATCACCTTGGCCTGGCGCTCGCTCAGCCGATAATCCTTCTGCGCCGCCGCCGCTTGGATCTCCGCCTCGGGCCGCCCCGCGCGCCGCACGAATTCCTCGAGCCCGCGCAGCGGCAGCTGCATCAAGCGTTCTTTGGCTTCGTCCGGGTCCTTCGATTCGCGGATGGTCTTGACCACGAGGTCGACCTCCGTGACGGCCATGCCGAGACCTTCGACGATCTCGCGCTTGCCCTCCGCTTCCGTGAGCTCGAAGCGTGTGCGCCGGCTCACGACCTCGCGCCGGTGCCCGACGAAGTATTCGATCGTCTGCTTCAGATCGAGCACCGCCGGCCGCCCGTCGACGATCGAGAGGTTGATGATGCCGAACGAGCTCTGGAGATCCGTCAGCCGGAAGAGCTGGTTCAAGACCACCTGCGGGAAGACGTCCTTTTTGAGCTCGAGCACGAGGCGCATGCCGTCGCGGTCGCTCTCGTCGCGCGCTTCCTTGATGCCCTCGATGCGCTTGTCGCGCATGAGCTCGCCGATTTTCGCGTGCAAGCGCGCCTTGTTCACCTGGTACGGAATCTCGGTCACGACGATCTGCTCGCGATCGCTCGCGCCCGCGACCTTTTCCACGAGCGTGCGCGCGCGCATCACGATCGAGCCGCGGCCGGTCTTGTAGGCTTGGTAGATGCCCGAGCGGCCGTAGATTTGTCCCGCCGTCGGGAAATCGGGGCCGACGACGTGCTGCATCAGCTCTTCGACCGTGGCGTCGGGCTTGTGCACGAGCAGGATCGTCGCGTCGATCACCTCACGCAGGTTGTGCGGCGGGATGTTGGTCGCCATGCCGACGGCGATGCCGCCCGTGCCGTTGACGAGCAGGTTCGGAAAGCGCGCCGGCAGCACGATCGGCTCCTCGCGCGTGCCGTCGAAGTTCGGCTGAAAGTCTACTGTGCCGCGATCGATGTCCGCGAGCAGATCCATCGAGATGCGGCCGAGCCGGCACTCGGTGTAACGGTACGCCGCCGGGGGATCGCCGTCGACGGAGCCGAAATTGCCCTGTCCGTCGATCAGCATGTGCCGCAAGCTGAACGGCTGCGCCATGCGCACGAGCGCGTCGTAGACGCTCGCGTCGCCGTGCGGATGGAAGCTGCCGAGCACTTCACCGACGACGAGCGCGCATTTTCGGTACTGCGTGGCGGGCGTGAGATTCAAGCCGCGCATCGCATACAGGATGCGCCGATGTACCGGCTTCAAGCCGTCGCGCACGTCGGGAATGGCGCGCCCGACGATGACGCTCATCGCGTAGTCGAGATACGACGTGCGCATCTCGTCTTGGATGCTGACGGGTTGTTCTTGGGGGTGGGGCGGTGGTGCCGGAGGCTCTGTTTCGTTCGCCATTTGGAATTACGTGCGCGCGGCCCCTGACGTACCTCGGGACGCCCCCTGCCTCAACCCGCTGGACACTCCGTAGAGTGCGATTAATTAGTGAAGGAATTCGCGAGCTTAATGCGTGAGCTCGAGCAGCTGCCAGGTCACGGCGAGTCCCACGAGAAACAGGAGCCAAAACCACCACGGCGTCGCGCGCGCCCCGCCCTGGAGCTCGCGCGAACGCTCGGCTTGGACCAAGCGTGCCTCGAGTGTCTGGAAGCGTTCCTCGAGCTCACGGATGCGCGTCTCGAGCGGGAAGTCGGCGTGGAGCGCGGGCTTGGGCACCGACATGAGCGTGTCGGGATTTTCCGCGGGAGCGTGCTCCTCGAGCGTGAGATCGGTGTCGCGCGTGTCGTCGCGCGCGTGTTCGCTCCGTAGCCCGCTCACTGGCTCGGCCCGTCCCGGCCGAATCGCCACGGGCGGCGTGGTCGGGGCGTCATCGCGGCTCGAGTCGGACATGGTTGACACCGGGAGCCTAGCGCCGGCACGCAGCGGAGCGAATCAGAAGAAGTTGCCGATGGTGAATTCGAAGACGCTCGGCTGTTCGTAGGGCAGGGGTTTGAACGGGAAGCCCCACTCGAAGCGGAGCGGGCCGAGCGGCGAGAACCAGCGGAAACCGAAGCCCCAGGAGGTGCGCAGCGTGGACAGGCTGTCCCAGCCGTTGAAGCAGGGGTTGATGGCGGCGTAGCGAATTGCCTGGCTCGCTTTGCAATAATTGCTCTCGAGGTTCCAGGCATTGCCGGCGTCGGTGAAGACCACGCCGCGCAGGCCCACGGCGTCCACGATCGGCACCTCGAGCTCGAGGTTTTGGTAGTACTGCATGTTGCCGCCGATCGGCGCGCCGTTCGGGATCGGGATGCTGTTCGGATCGGTCGAGGCCGTGAGCCCGACGCGCGGCCCGATCGAGCGGTAGAGGAACCCGCGCACGTCGAAGATGCCGCCGAGGAAGAAGCGCGCGAAGATCGGCACGCCCTCCGCCGACGGGCTCGTGACGAGGCCGAACTCCGTGTTGAGCTTCAAGACGAAGCCTTTACCGAGCGGGTAGTAGAAGCGGCCGGTGACGCGGTGGCGCAGAAACTCGTTGGTCGAGCCGAGCGCGGAGCTCGCGAATTCGGACGACGCCGAGACGTAGATGCCCGCCGTCGGAAAGAGCCGATTGTCGCGCGTGTCGTAGGTGAGGCTCGGCCGAATGCTCGACGTGAAGCCGTCGTTGAACAGGTTCGCGAGCGGCAGGCTGCGGAACACGCTCACGCGTGTCGAGGTGCCGAGCAGCGTCGAGGTCTGCTGCGTCGAGACCTGATCTTGTTCCGCCGTGTACGTGAGGTAGGCGTAGAGCTCGGGCTCGAGCAGCGGGTAGCCGATGGTGAGCGCGCCGCCGATGCTCGATTGCGAGAAATCGACGTAGGCGCGCAGCTGGTCGTAAAGGTCGATGCTGGCGCTGAAGGGGCTGTCGAGCAGGTAGGGCTCGAAAAAGCGGATATTGGCGAGCTGCCTGAGGCCGCTCCACTGGATTTGCAGCGACAAGGACTGCCCGTTGCCGAACAGGTTGGCTTGCTGCACCTGCGCCGTCAGGATGAAGTTTTCGATGCTCGAGAAGCCGGCGCCGACCTGGAAGGTGCCGGTCGGACGCTCGCCTACCTCGATGTAGACGTTCATCTTGTCGGGCGTCGCACCCTGCTCGGTCGAAACGTCGACGCGCTCGAAGTAGCCGAGCGCGTTGATGCGCTTGCGTGAGCGCTCGAGCTTGCTCTCGCTGAACTGGTCGCCCTCGGTGATCTCGAGCTCGCGCCGGATCACCTTGTCACGCGTCTTGGTGTTGCCGCGTATTTCGATGCGGTCGAAGTGGACGAGCGGCCCGCGCTCGACGGGCACGATCACGTCCACTTCCTGCGTCGCGGGATCGAGGTTCGTCTGCGGCATCGCGTCGACGCTGGCGTAGCCGTGGTCGCGGTACAGCGTGCGTACGGCTTGCAAATCCTCGAGCAGCTCGGCGCGGTTGAACCAATCGCCCGATTTGGCGCGCACCATCATGCGCAAGTTGCGGCGCCCGTCGATCGGCTCGACCTCCTTGCCGTCCGCGCCCCGCTCGTACACGCGCAGCTGCCGGATGCGATAGCGCGGGCCTTCGTCGATCGTGATCGACACCTCGATGCCGCTGCGATCGGGCGTGAGCATGATGCGCGGCGTGCCGATCGATACCGAGAGAAAGCCGCGGTCGTAGTAAAGCGCGCTCAAAACCGCGACGTCGCGCTCGAAGGCGTCCTGCCGGAACGGTCCGCCCGAGCCGAACAAGAAGAAGCCCGAGTTGCCCGTGAACATCAGCGAGCGGAGCTCTTCCGTCGAGAGGTGCTCGTTGCCGATGAACGTCACCCGCCGCACGCTCACCTGATCGTGCTCGGTGATCTTGAACTTCACCTCGACCTCGCCGTCGCGCATCGGGATGATCGAGCTCGTCGCCTCCGCGAGGAAGAAGCCCTTCTCCGCGTACATGTCGCGGATCTTCTGGACGCTGCGGCGAATGGCCGGCTGGCTCAAGACCGTCGCTTCCTTGAGCTCGATGCCCTCTTTGAGATCGTCGTTGTCGATCTCTTGGTTTCCCTCGAAGCTCACCTTCGCGATGCTCGGCCGTTCGCGCACGAGGAAGCGGAGCCGCACGCCGTCGTCGCCGCGTACGAGATCCACCTCGATATCGTCGAAGAAGCCGGAGCCGTAGAGCTCGCGCACGTCCTCGGTGAGCGCCTCGGCCGAAAACGACATGCCGACGCGCTCCTTTAGGTAGGTACGCACGTCCTCGGCCGTCACGCGCCGGTTGCCCGCGACCTCGATGGCGCGGATCGTCATGCCCTCGGCGAGCTCGGCTTCGCCCGGCGGAATCGCGGTGGAGGGCGCCGGCGTTTCCTCTTCCGTGGAGGCGGCGCTCTTGTCGCCCGCGGCGGCGCCGCTCGGTGTCGCGGCGCCGCTCGGTGTCGCGGCGCCGCTCGGTGTCGCGGCGTTCGTCGGAGCGGCGCCTTTCGCGGCGTCGTCTTTGGCGCCGTGCGCCGGCGTGCTCGCCGCGGGCTCGGCGCCGCTCGTGTCGTCTTCCGGAGCGTCGTCGTCCGCGGGCTTTGCGGGCGTGGCCTTGCTGTGACCTCTCTTCTTCGCAGCGTGTTTCGGCGCTTTCGGCTTCGGCGGTTGCGCGCTCGCCGCCGTGCCCGCTGGCGGCGTTCCTTGTGCCAGGAGGCGTCCCGCGCTCAACAGAGTGAGAACGGCGAGAAGAACCGAGAGAAGGGGGCGCACGCGGGCCCCCGGCGATAGCCCAGAGCCGGCGCCTGCACAACAGGGAAGCTGGATTTTGTTCGGCAAATTACGCCGATCCAGGACTCGGCGCCGGTGCGGCCGCTCGAAGCGCGCCTCGCGCTGCCATTCGGGGCCCGTCGGCCGGTTCGGACGAGCTCGAAAAACGACCCCGGCGACGATCGCTCAGGATTACACGTCTAGGTCCGAAGCCTCGTCGGCCCGATCCATGATGAAGCGGAAGCGCGCGGATGGGTCTTTGCCCATGAGCTCGCCGACGACGCGATCGGTCTCGAGCGCGTCGGCGATTCCGACGCGGAGCAGCCGCCGAGTCTTGGGGCTCAGCGTCGTCTCCCACAACACTTTCGGCATCATCTCACCCAGGCCCTTGAAGCGCGTGATCTCGGGCTTGGCGTTGCCTTTGACGTGCTCCTTCAAAATACGGTCGCGATCGGGGTCATCGGCCGCCCAGTACGTCGCCTGGCCGATATCGATGCGATAAAGCGGCGGCATGGCGATGAAGACCCGGCCGCCTTTGATGAGCTCGGGCAGGTGCCGGTAGAGGAACGTGAGCAGGAGCGTCGTGATGTGGTGCCCGTCGGAATCCGCGTCGGCGAGCAGCACGATGCGTTGATAGCGGAGCCGCGCGAGGTCGAACCCGGTGCCCAGGCCACAGCCGAGGGCGGTCACGAGATCGGCAAGCTCCTTGTTTTCGAGCACCTTTCCGGTTGCCAGGCCTTCCGTATTCAGCACCTTGCCGCGGAGCGGCAGGATCGCTTGGAAGTTGCGGTCGCGGCCCTGCTTGGCCGAGCCGCCGGCGGAGTCGCCCTCCACGATGAAGAGCTCGGTGCTTTCGCGCGCGTTCGAGAGACAATCGCTGAGCTTGCCCGGCAGCGTGAGCCGGCCGTTCGTGGCGCTCCGGCGTGTGACCTGAGCCGACGCGGCACGTGACGCCTCTCGAGCGCGCGCCGACAGGATGATGCGCGCGACGATTTGTTCGGCGACCGTGCGCGTCTGATTCAGCCACTGCTCGAGGGCGGGCCGCACCCAGCCGTCGACGAGCGACTGGATCTCGGGGTTGTTCAGGCGGTCCTTGGTCTGCCCCTGAAACTGCGGTTCCTTGAGGAACAAGCTCACGACGCCCGTGAGCCCTTCGCGGATGTCCTCGGCCGAAATGGTGACGCCACGCGGCGTGAGGCCGTGCGTGTCGATGTAGTTGCGCACGGCCTTCACGAGCCCCGAGCGAAGGCCGTTCTCGTGCGTGCCGCCGGAGCCCGTCGGGATGCCGTTCACGTAGCTGCGGATCTTTTCCTCCGTCGCTTCGGTCCACAGGAACGCGACCTCGAGGCGCGTCTCCTCGTCACGCGCGAGCGTGAAGGGCGCCTCGTGAACGGCGCGCGCACCGGCCTCGGTCACGATCCGGCGCAGGTACTCGACGAGGCCTTCGGCGTGGGAATACTCGTATTTTTGGCCGTGCGTTTCGTCGTTGAAGCGCACGGTGACGCCGCGATGCAGGTAGCTCACGATCTCGAGCCGCTCGCGGATCGTGTCCGGGTTGAAGTCCGTGCGCGGAAAAATCGTGGGATCGGGCCGGAAATGAACCGTCGTGCCGCTGCCGCGCGCCGCGCCGAGCTTCTTGAGCTTGCTCTTCACGGCGCCGCCGTGAAATTCCATGCTCCACGCCGCGCCGTCGCGCTTGACGGTGACGGTGACCTCGGACGAGAGGGCGTTGACGACGGACGCCCCGACGCCGTGCAGGCCGCCGGCCGTCTTGTAGTTGTCGTCGCCGAATTTCCCGCCCGCGTGGAGCGTCGTGTACACGATCTCGAGCGCGGATTTCTTGTGCTTCGGGTGGATGTCGATGGGGATGCCGCGCCCGTCGTCCGACACCGTGATCGACTGGCCGTCCTTGTGTAGCGTGACGGCGATTTCCGTCGCGTGGCCGTTCATGGCCTCGTCGACCGCGTTGTCGACGATTTCCCAGACTAGGTGATGCAGGCCAGCGGAGCCGACCCCGCCGATGTACATGCCCGGACGTTTGCGGACGGGGTCGAGCCCTTCGAGGACGGTGATGCTCTCGGCAGTGTATTTCGCGCTAGCCATGGGAAATCACTTCCCCTCCTCGAACGGCGCGGGGGCCGGAGGCGTTTGCGGGACCACACGCACGAGCGTGCCGCGTTTCATGATTTCGCGGCCGCGGCCGCCGCGACCTGTCTTCTCGTAGCTCTGGATCGTGATGCGCTGTTCGCCGCCCATCGACGTTTCGACGACGAGCGCGTCCTTGGGATCGCTCGTCGCTTTGATGCCGAGCAGGGCGTCGTCGTCTTCGAGCTTCACGAGCGTGACGCCCTTACCGGGACCGGTCAGAAAGCTCACTTCGTTCACGCCGCAGGCCAGGGCGCGGCGGGCACGCGTGACGGCGACGAGCGTCTCCTTGCCGTGCACGCGCTCGACCCCGACGATCTGCGCACCCTCGGCTGGCTTCGCGAAGCGGCGCCCGGCGCGCGTGCTCGGCGTCGCGAACGGCTCGAGCCCGAACGCGAGCCCGAGGCCGTCATTCGACGCCGCGACGGCAAACGTCTTGCCGCGTTTTTCGGCGTCACCGAGCGGACCCGTGACGCGCGGGTCGAGCGAAAATGCGGCGAGGATGCGCTCGCCGTCCTTGAGCTTGAAGAGCTTCTGGATCGGCTCGCCGTAGCCGGTGGTCGCGGGGATGTCGATGATGCGCGCCGTATAAGCCGTGCCGAAGCTCGAGAAGAAGACGATCGAGCTCTTGGTCGAGCCGATCTCGCACGCGAGCACGCCGTCGCCCTCGCGCAGGCGCGTGCTCAGCGTGTCCTTGATCTCCTTTTGGCGCTTGATCCAGCCGTCCGTCGTGAGGAGCACGTACGCGTCTTCGGCGACGATCAGGTCCTCGTCCGTGAACTCGACCTCCCCTCCGGTCTCCACGATCAGTGTGCGGCGCTTGCCGTTTTTGCCGAAGCTGCCGAGCAGCGCCTCGAGCTCCTTCCTCACGATCGCCCAGCGACCCTTGGTCGCGGCGGCGGTGAGGAGGGCCTTGATTTCCTTGGCGCGCTTGCGCCTCTCGTCGAGCTCCTTCTTGATGACGAGGATCTCGAGCCGCGCGAGGCGGTAGAGCTTGAGCTCGAGGATCGCGTCCGTTTGCTCGGCGTCGAGGTCGAACTTCGCCATGATGGTCTTGGCGGCGTCGGCCTTGCCCTCGGACTTACGGATGAGCTTGATGATCTCGTCGAGCGCGTCGAAGACCTTCGCGAAGCCTTCGAGGATGTGCATGCGTCGCTCGAGCCCGTTGAGCTCGTTCTGCAGACGCTTCGTGACTACTTCGAGCCGAAAGTGCAGGAAATGCCAGAGCATCGACTGCAGATCGAGGCGTTCGGGGCGACCCACGTCGACCTGCTCGGTCGGCACGAGGCACGTCATGTTGACGGAGAAGCCCGACTGGAGCGGCGTGTTCTTGTAGAGGTAAGCGAAGACGAGCTTCTCGTCCGCTTCCTTCTTGAGCTCGAGCTCGATGCAAACGTCGTCGGTCGAAACGTCACGCACGTCGAGCAGCATCGGGAGCTTGCGCGAGACGGCGACCTCGGCGATGCGCTCGACGAGCGTCGACTTGTTCAGGGCATACGGAATGCTCGTGATTTCGACGGTCTTGCTGTTTTTTCCTTCTTTGCCCGGGCGCCAGGTGCCGCGCACCTTGATCGTGCCTTGGCCGGTCTCGTAGATCTGCTTGAGCTCCTCGCTGCTCGAGATGATTTCACCGCCCGTAGGGAAGTCGGGGCCCTTGATGGTGCGACAGAGCTCGCGCGACGAAAGCTGTTTCTCCTCGACGAGGGCGTCGAGCAGTCGCACGGCGGCGCTGCAAACCTCTTCCGGGTTGTGCGGCGGGATGTTGGTGGCCATGCCGACGGCGATGCCGGTCGCGCCGTTGACGAGCAGGTGCGGTAGCTGCGCCGGGAGCACGACGGGCTCCGACTTCGTGCCGTCGTAGTTCGGGCGGAACGGCGCCGTGTTCTGGTCGAGCTCGTAGAGCAGCCGCGACGCGAGCGGCGCGAGCCGGCACTCGGTGTAGCGGTAGGCCGCCGCGGGGTCTCCGTCGAGCGAGCCGAAGTTGCCCGAGCCGTCGACGAGCGGCACGCGCAAGCTGAACGACTGCGCCATGCGCACGAGCGCGTCGTAAATCGCGGAGTCGCCGTGCGGGTGATAGTTGCCCATCACGTCGCCCACGATCTTGGCGCATTTTCGGTGCTTGTCCGTCGGGCCCACGCCCTGCTGCCACATCGTGTAGAGGATGCGCCGCTGCACCGGCTTCATGCCGTCACGCACGTCCGGCAGCGCGCGGCTCGTGATGACGCTGAGCGCGTAGTTCAAATAGCGCGTCTGCGCGATCTCGTGGAGCGGCACGGGTTCTTCGCTCGGGAACCCCGTTTCGCTCCCGCCCGCGCCGTTGCCCGGCGGCTTACGCCGCGCGCCGTCGCCGTCCTTGCTACCGCCTGCCTTACGTTTCGCTGCCATCCGCTCGATCGCTCGGGCCCGGTGCTACCGGGTTTCGGCGACGGCCGTCAACTTCTATAGTCCTCGACCTCGATCGCGTAGCGCTTCATCCAGCGATGGATCTGCATGCGCGCCTTGCCGAGCACCCGGCCCACGGCTGCCACATTGCCCCCATGAGCGTTCAAAAGCTCGCGAAGCTCCTGCTCGCTCGGGGCGCCGTGGGTCGCCATGGCAGGCAACCGGCTCGGCTGGCCGGGGAGGGGCGCGGCATGCCCGTAGCCTTCCATGGCGTCCGTCACCGCTTCGGGCAGGTGCTCGGGTAGGAGCACCGGGCCGTCGGCGAGCGCGACCGAACGCTTGATGCAGGCTTCGAGCTCCCGGACGTTGTAGGGCCAATCGTAGTGTAAAAGGGCCGTCATGTAGGGGAACGACACCTTGAGGTCCGTGCGGCCGAGCCGAGCGAGAAAGCTCGAGAGCAGCACGAACACGTCTTCTTTGCGCTCGTAGAGCGGTGGCAAGACGAGCTTGTACTCGTTCAAACGCGCGAAGAGATCCTCGCGGAACTTGCCTTCGGCCTGCAGGCGGCCGAGGTCTCGGTGGGTCGCGCCCACGATGCGGACGTCGACCTGCTCCGGCGTGGTCGCACCGAGCGGCAGCACCTCGCGCGCCTGGAGCACGCGCAGGAGCTTCGCCTGCGCTTCGAGCGGCATGTCGCCGATCTCGTCGAGTAAGAGCGTGCCGCCGTCGGCTGCGCGAATCAGCCCCGGTTTGTCGCGATCGGCGCCGGAAAAGGCGCCGCGCTTGAAGCCGAAGAGCTCGCTCTCGAGCAAGTTCCCGGGAATGGCCGCGCAATTGACGGCCGCGAAACGCCCGGTGCGGCCGCTCAAGCGGTGCAGCTCGGAGGCGACGACCTCTTTGCCCGTGCCGCTCGCGCCGAGCAAGAGCACGTTGAGCGGCGCGCGCGCCACGCGCCAGAGCTCGGCCAAGATGCGGTCCATCTGGAGTCCGCCCACGAGCGCGTCCGAGGCCGGAGCTTGTCGCGCGCCGCCCACGATGGCCCCGTCGATGCGGTAGCGCCCGTACTCATCAGCGCCCTCGTCGACCACTTTGAGCACGGCGTCGCCGATGCGGAGCTCGTCGAGCGGCTCGAGCACCGCTTCGCTCACGGGGTGTCCGTTGACGAGCGTGCCGTTGCGGCTGCCGAGATCGCGCGCCACGTAGTCCTCGCCGTCGCGCCGGATCTCGACGTGACGCCGCGACACGGCGCTCACCGCGAGCACGACATCGGCCGTCGCGTCGCGACCGATGACCGTCACGTCACGCCCGAAGGGCCAGGCTGGCGGCAAGGCCGCGTATTCACTCGCATAGAGCAGTACGAGCCCGGGGCGCCCGCGTGGCCGATCGCGGCGCCCGGCGTCGAACGTCTGCATCTCGTCGGTGCGCTTGTCGGTCACGGCTCGCTCGGCTCCGCACCTTAGTACTACTGTCAGACATCTGCATCGCTCGTGGCGTTTTGGCCTTCGCGAGCGGCCTGCTAGCATCGACCCCGTTGCCCACGAATCTCGGAACGGAAGCGCCGAACGACGCGCGCCGCACGCTCGTCGCCGCCGCGCAGCTCTCGAGTCAAGCGGACGTGGCTCGGAACCTGAGCGTCTGCGAGCGCCTCGTCGGGGAAGCCGCGGCACGCGGCGCGCGCATCGTCGTCTTACCGGAAAATTTCGCGTTCTTCGGCGAAGAAGCGGCGCGCCTTGCCATCGCGGAGCGGCTCGGCGACACGCGCGCGCCGATCCAGAGCGCGCTCGCGGGTCTCGCGCGCGCGTCCGGCGTGTACGTCGTCGGCGGAGGCATGCCCGAGCGGAGCGACGATCCCGAGCGCCCGTACAACACGCTCGTGTGTTTCTCACCGGGCGGCGAGCTCATCGCGAGCTACCGCAAGATCCACCTGTTCGACGTCGAGCTCGCCGACGGCACCTCGCTCTGCGAATCGGCCAAGACCAGTGCGGGCAGTGAGGCGGTGGTCGTGGAGCTCGACGGTTTTCGCGTCGGGCTCTCGATTTGCTACGACGTGCGCTTTCCCGAGCTTTACCGGAAGCTCGCAGACCGGGGCGCGGAGCTCCTGCTCGTGCCGGCGGCGTTCACGCTACACACCGGCAAGGATCATTGGCACGTGCTCCTGCGCGCGCGCGCGATCGAAGCGCAGGCGTACGTCGCGGCGGCCGCGCAGTGGGGCAAGCATCCGCTCGGGCGCAGCACTTACGGCCACGCGCTCGTCGCCGATCCGTGGGGCACCGTCACGGCGGAGGCGTCGGACGGAGTCGGTGTTGCGCTCGCCACGGTCGAGGCCGAACGGCTCGGCGCCGTACGTCGCTCGCTGCCGGCGCTCGAGCATCGGCGCCTCGATCGCGCGCCAGCGCGCTGATTTTTAGCCGAATTGAGAGTCGGCGCGGCTAGGCCGCGTCACCGGAGCGGCCTAAGTCGGGCACAGGCACGCACGTGGACGGGCACGCGTCGGACACAGCTAGAGGTGACGCTTGGCGATCTCGGTCCAGGTGCCAGACGGCTCGAGCATGATGTAGCTCTTCCAATACGGGCGTGCCTTCTGCGACTCGCCGATCTGCTCGTAGGCCATCGCGAGGTTGAAGTACGCGTCCGAGAACTTGGGATCGCTCTCGATGGCGCCGAGGAATAGCGGGATGCTGCCGTCCGGCTCGCCGCGTTCGAGCATCACGTAGCCGAGGTTGTATTGAGCCTCGGGCTGGCGCGCGTCGATCTCGAGCGCCTTCCTGTAGAGCTCCTCGGCGTGCACGGTGTCCTGCCGGCGGAAGCGGATGTTGCCGAGGTTCGTGTAGGCAATGGCGAGCCACGGATCGAGCGAAATGGCCTCCCGATAGAGCCGCTCGGCTTCGTCCATCGTGAGCGGTTCCTCGTCGAGTTGGCTCGCGCGCAGGTAGAGCTCGTAGGCCGTCCGCGCGCGCTCGCGTCCCGCGGACGGTCTGAGCACGCGCACGACGTCGTCGCGCAGCGTCTTCACCTCGAAGTCGAGCAGCATCTGCCCCGTGAGCGGTTCGAACGCGCCGTCCTGGCTGCGCACGACGACGCGCTCGCCGTCGGAGACGATGCGCAGCTCCTGCAGCGGCCGCGTCACCTTGGGCAAGGAGCGACGGAGCGCGGCCACGGCGCGTGTCACGTCGCGCAGGCGTACCCGCTGTTGCAGCAGCGACTGCGCTGTCCTGAGCGCGATCAGATCCGAGAAGGTGTACGCGCGGCGTCCGCGGCGGCGAGCTGTCGGTGAAACCACGCCCGAACGATCGAGCGTGCGCAGGCGCGCGGCCGTGATGTCGAGCAAGCGCGCGATCTCGCTCACCGAGAACAAATCGGTGAGCGGCTCACGACTGCCTTCGGCCGGTGGCGTCGTGCCGCGCGCGGCCCCGGCGTCACGGTGCTGCATGCGTCCGCCGCCAGGGCCGAACACGACGTGGATAATCTTCTCGTCGCGCTGCTTCCTGCGACCCATGACCCGAGACGTCATCACTCCGCTCACGCCGCTCCCCTGTCAAGAGGAGCCTTCACTGAACGGTGAGCCGGTGGCGCAAGTCTAGAGCACGCGCGGTCCGTCTTCGTCAGATGGGTTTCGAATCGCACGGGCGAACTTCGCCCTTGACGGAGCGGGGCGCTCGCGCGCGCGGCTCGTGCGCCGCGCGGCACGTACCCCGTGGGGCAGCGCGCGGCTCAAGCTCCGCGCGCTCCGCGCTTCGGCTCGTTCGGTTCGGCTCGGCGCGGCGGTCGTGGTGCGAGCTCCGCGAACACTCGCGCCTCGACGTCGACGTCGACGCGCACGCCATGTGCGTCGGCACGCACGCAGAGCTCGGCGCGCACGCGACCGATGCGCGCGTTTGAACGAACTTGCGCTTCCAAGCACGCGATGCGCACCGCGCGCAGTCGCGCGTGGGGATCGCACGCGATGAGCTCCGCGATTTGCGCGCCGAGCTCGTCGGGGACGCCGCCACCCCTCGAGGCGAACGGCAAGAGCACGCTCGTCGAGCCGTAGTACGTCGCGCCGTCGGGCTCGGCGCGCGTCGCGCCCTCGCTCATCACGTCGGCGCATTCGAAGAGCTCGCGCCAGCGATAGTCGTTGCTGCGGTAGAGCTCGAGCGTGCGCCGCTCCACGAGCGGAGCTCCGCGCGCCTTCCTGAGCCCCGGGCTCTTCGGCTTCGCTCCTGGACGGCCCGACGGCATTGAGAGATCGTATTCCGGGCGGCCTTCACTGGTGCAAGAACGAGGGGTGCTTGTCGTCCGGTCGGGAGCGTTGGGGCACGCCCGCTCGCCGCGCGACCCGTGAGGGGACGACGAAGAATTGGCCCGAGCCGGTGATCCGCCTTCTCATGGGCACGTCCAGTTCCTCGAACAAAGGAGACGACGTGTTGAAGAGTAATTACCGTGGCCCTGAACGGCGGGTGCATCGCGTTTACGTCACCCGCAACACCGAGTACCACTTTCGCGGGGATCGCTGCGTTGCCGTCCGCGATCGACGCACGGGGCGGTGGCTCGACTCGCACCTTGCCGTCGACCGCCGGCTCGCAGGTGGGGTGCGGTTTTACGGCAACGGCGCGGCGGTTCCCTCTGGCGAGGCGCCGAAAGTCGGGGAGGCGCTCTACTTCGACGACGGCGGTCGCGAGCTCATCACGAGCCTGCTCGCGAGCATCGAGCGGCCCGCGAAAGAACTCGTCGATCGCTACGCGAGCTGAGGCGCCGAGCTTGTTCAACCACTTTTCCTAATGCGCGTAAGGACTTGCACTGGACGCGCCTAGTTTCGCGGCCGAGTGCGAACGAGGTTGCGCGGTTGAACCAGTAGACTGACCTCATTTTCCGGTATTTCCAGGGCAGGTCAGTTGGCATCAATCTTGATAGGGCGACGACCGAACCCATGGCACAAGCAGTAGAAGCCGTCCCCCGCGCCAGCGACCCGAAGGCGGTCGCTATCCTCGCCAAGAACATTTACCGCGAGTTTCGCGCCGGTGGATTCAACGAGCGCGACGTGATGGCACTCGCAGGCGAACTTCTCGAGCTCGTCGCGAGCGACGTCCGCAGCGAACGAGCCGTTCGCGAGGGCTGAAAAGCCGAATTCGGGGGTGGCGGGGGACGCGCCGAGACCACTGGGATTCCCGCGCGTCGGGCGCTTGGAACGCTTGCTCGCAGGCGTTCTCGCGGGGAACGGCGGCCTTTCCGGCCGTAGCACGGCTGCGATTGACAGCAGGGGCCACCATTCGACAAGGTTAACGTGTCGTGATTTCGCCTGCTTCCGGCGCCAAGGCGCCCGCCTTCTCCATCGTGATCCACGAGAAGGGCGGGACCGAGCGTCGTGAGGTCTTCGACACTACTGAGGTGAGCGTCGGACGTGTGCAGGGCAATCACATCGTGTTGCCGAAGGGCAACGTGTCGAAGCGACACGCGCGGCTGCTCTATCGCGACGGCCGCTTCATCGTCACGGACCTCAACAGCACCAACGGCACGTACGTCAATCGACGCCGCATCGCGCAAGCGACCATCGTGCGCGAAGGCGACCGCATCTACGTCGGCGACTTCGTCCTGCGCATCGAGCCGTCGGCGGACTCGGCCGATGTGCCCGCGCCCGACGATCCGGCGCGCAGCACCGCGCGGACCGACTCGTCGCCGGCGTCGTCACCGAGTCAGGGCGCTCCGCCGCGCTCCTCGCACGCAAGTTTCCCCGACGAGGCTCCGCCTCGGCCCACGTCCATCGCCATCGACAGCGCCACGCCGCAGATGGCCACGCGTGGCGCGCCCGACTCCGGCGATCTCGCCGCCGAAAACACCGATCTCAGCGACAACGTGGCGATGCTGGTCGCTCGCGTCGCCGAACGCCTCGGATCACACGATTTCAGGCGGCCGAGCGATGCTGCGCTCGAACAGCGGGTCGAGCCGCTCCTGCGTGAGCTCTGGAAGGTGCAAGAAAAAGAGCTTCCCGGAGTCGAGGGCGAGCGTGTCATCGCGCGCGCCCGGGCCGAGCTGCTCGAGCTAGGGCCAATCGGCCCATTGCTCGCGGACAACAGCATCGCCGAGATCGGTGTGCCGCGCTTCGATCGCTTGGTGGTGGCGCGCTCCGGCCGTCCCTTCGGGTTCGAGTCGGGCTTCTCGTCCGAGCTCGCGCTCACCTGGGCGCTCCACCGGCTCTGCGAGCAGAGTGGCGTGCCGCTGCGTGGCGACGATGTCTCGGTCGAACGGTGCCTGCCGAACGGCACGGTGCTCGAGGTATCGCTCGGGGGCGGACTGCCTCACGGGTCGGTGCTCGTTCTACGCCGGCCGCGGCGGAGCACCCTCACGCTCGATGAGCTCGTCAGGCGCGGCACCATTTCGCGCGCCATCGCGGTCTTCTTGCAGCACTGCATCGCGGCGCGCCTGAACCTGCTCGTGGTGGGCGCCCGCGACGGAGGACCGGAAACGCTACTCGGCGCCCTCTCCATCGTCCAAGCGGAAGGCGCCGGGATCTGGCTGGTCGACGCGGCGAGTCCGCCGTTCTCGGCCATGGCCCGTATCGACCCGCGGCTCGCTCCCGAGCGGCTCCAGCACGCCGTACGCGTCGCAGCGCGCGTCCCGTCCGCGCGCTTGGTCGCCGACATGACTTCGCCGGCGCTCGCACTCTCCATCGTCGACGCCATCGGTGAAGGCGCTGACGGAGTCGTGGCTTCGCGCTTCGGTGTCGGACTGGGCCGGGCGTTTTCACGACTCGTCGCCGACCTTTGCCGCTATTCGACGTCGCTCACGCCCATCTCGGCGCGCGAGCTCATTGCCAGCTCGTTCGATATTGCGCTCGAGGTCGCGCAGCAGCGCGACGGTCGCTACCGGGTCGTGCGTGTCGCCGAAATCCTCGGCTCGAACGCGCAGGGTATCGAGTATTCGGACCTTTTCACGTTCGTCGCCGATCGCACGGCAGCCGGAGGGAGCATCGAAGGCACCTTCGTCCCGACGGCCAGCGTGGCTCACATCGCCGAAACGCTGCGTGCGCGCGGCATTCAGCTCGAAGCCGCGCTCTTTACGCGCCCGCTTTCGCGCTGAGTCACGGCCGCGCGCCTGCACGCTCGGCGCGAGCGATGGCAATTTCGTCGCTTGAGCCGTTACGCGCGCCGCTGCCCACTAAGCACGCACCGCGTCGATGGACCCTTCGAGCGCAGCGCACCGACTGATCGTCACGCGCTCGCGCGGGAAATTTGTTGCTGCGATGAAACCTCGAATCACCTGGGAATTTCGCTCGTTGCTCGCTGGACGACTCCCGAAGCCGGAGCGCATACTCGCAGACGTGACCCGCAAATCCCGACGCTGGTGGCGGTTTGGAGCAGCGCCTCTGGCGCTCGTGGTGTTCGCATGCAGCGGCACGGCCACCGTGACCGAGCAGCAGGGCGGAAGCCTCGACGGTGGGAACGGCGGCACGGGCACGGGGGGCGGCAGCGCGACCGGCGGCACTGGCGCGAGCGGCGGCTCGGGCGGGGACATGACGAGCACGGGCGGCTCGGCTGCTACCGCGGCCATGGGCGGCAGCACCACGATTCCGATCGATCCCGGCACGGACATGTCGATGGCCGAGTGCCCCGCGACGACTTGCAAAGAGCAGGGTATCGGCTGCGGCAAGGTCGTCGACAAGTGCGGCAAGGTGATCGATTGCGCCGACGAAGGGCTCACGTGCGGGCCGCTCCAAGTTTGCACGGGCGGCGTCGACATGCCCGCGACGTGTCAGGTTGCCGGCGGCGCGCCGTGCGAGCTCTGCGCAGCTGTCAAGGACTGCTCGAAGGCAGCGCAAACCACGAAGCTGACGGGCCGCGTCGTGACGCCGGGCCGCACCGACGCCAACGCACCGAACCAGCTCGGCGTGCCGAACGCATTCGTCTACATCCTGAGGAACGACAGCGTCGACGATCTGCCCGCCATCAGCTCCGGTATCCCCGACGGGGGCACGAGCTGCGATCGCTGCGAAGACCAAGACTTCGGCCCAGTACTCGTCAGCGCGACGACCGACGCGACCGGTGCCTTCACGCTCGAGGGCAACGTGCCCGTCGGGCAGGAGTTCGTGCTCGTCGTCAAAGCGGGGCGCTTCCGGCGCGCCGTCAAATACACGATTCCGCCGGAAGGCGCGTGCCAGACCACGACGCTGCCGACGACGCTCCCCGACAACCCGGCACGCCTGCCGCGCGACATGATGGACGGCCTCGCCGTGAATATCCCGCGCATTGCCGTCACGACGGGCGGCATCGACGCCATGGAATGCGTGCTCGAGAAGATGGGCATCGCGCACGCCGAGTTCGGCAACCCGGGTGCCACGGGCGACGCGGCGCCGCGCGTGCACATGTATCGAGGCAAGGCGAACAACGGCACGTCCGGCGACGGCGCGAGCATGGACGCTACGACGCCGCTCGAGGACGTGCTCTACGGTGATCCCTCGCGCATGCAGAGTTACGACATGGTGCTCGCGGACTGCGAGGGGCAGGACGCCGACACCTCGGGCCGGCCGGCTTACGCCGAGCGCGATGCTTACGGCGACAACGTGATTCAATACGTCAATCGCGGCGGGCGCATGTTCGTGAGCCATCTCCGTTTCGCGTGGCTGTACGAAAATGGCGCACAGGCGTACGATCCGGCCAATCCGTACACGACCGGTCTCGCTGCCGCGGCGACTTGGGACCTCAACGTCGATGCTCCGAACATCAGCACGGGCGACGGCGCCGTCGCTGTCGGTCGCCCGCAAGCGAGCCCGCGCATTCAGAACTTCGCCGACTGGATGGCGAGCGAGAAAGTCGCGATGCCGCCCGCTTACGCCTTCAACATCGACCAGCCGCGCAGCCAAGCCGCCACGCTCGGCATGTCGAGCGAAGAGTTCGTGCTGACCACCTCGCTCGTCCACAGCGGCAAGACCGAAACGAACAACATCACGCAGCAGTTCTCGTTCAACACGCCGTACGGCGCGCCCGACGACGCCGTGTGCGGACGCGTGGCCTATAGCGGCTTCCACGTCGTTGCGGAGGGCACGACGACGATGGGCAGTCAGCCCTTCGAGAACGCGACCTTCCCCGACGAATGCATGGGTGATTTGAGCGCGCAGGAGAAGGTCCTGCTCTACATGCTGTTCGACTTGAACGCCTGCGTCGGTACGCCCCCCGAACCGCCCGCGTGCACGCCCTCGACGTGTGACTCCCTGATGCTCAAGTGCGGTTTCTCGGGTGACGGCTGCGGCGGCGTCATCGACTGCGGCCCCTGTCCGCTACCCATCCCGCGCTGACGCGTCAGGCTGGGCGCAGGTCGCCACCTGCGCACGGCAGGCCCCGGGCGGGGCGTTACTCCGCCGAAGACTCGCTCTCGGCCTCTTTGCGGGCCTGAGCGAGTTTTCTGCCCATCATGCGGCGCTTGAGCGCGTTCAGCTTGTCGACCATGAGCACGCCGTTGAGGTGGTCGGTCTCGTGCTGGATCGCGACAGCGAGCAGGCCGTCGGCCTCGAGCTCGAAGGGCTTGCCGGAGCGGTCGAGGGCCCGCACCTTCACGTGCTCGGCGCGCTTGATCTCTTCGCGCACGCCGGGGAAGGAGAGGCAGCCCTCGTTCCACACCACGTGCCCGTCCTTTTCGAGGATCTCGGGGTTGATGAACACCCGAAGGTCGCTCGGCTCGTCTTCCTCGGCGCAGTCCACCACGAAAATGCGATAATCTTCGCCAATTTGGTTGGCGGCCAGGCCGCAGCCGGGCGCCGCGTACATGGTCTCCGCCATGTCGTCCACGAGCGCCTGGATCTCGGGGGTGACGGCCGCGACGGGTTGGGCCACCTCGCGCAGGCGCGGGTCCGGATATTCCAAAATCGTGCGAATCATCGGCCCCAAGAACCTAACACCGGCCCCCGGGTCCGGCAACGGGCCGGCCGGGCCGCTCGGCACGTGGGCGATCCCGTTCAGGGACGCGCTAGACGCCCGGTTTCGTGGTGCCCGTCTTCTTCGGGAACACGATGGGTCCCCAGACGTAGGCGTCGCTGCCGCAGAGCTCCCAGTGGGGCGGGTTGATGCGCGGCGCGTCACCAGGCAATTCCGGCCCCGCCCAGTCGACGGCACCCGGGCGCCCGCGCGGGCCGAGCAAAATGGGCGCGACGAAGACGTGCAGCTCGCTCGGCAAACGCGCGGCGAGCAGGGAACCGGCGAGCTCGGCGCCGCCCTCGCAGAGCACGTTGACGACCTCGCGCGCGGCGAGCTCTTGCAGGACGGCGACGGGGTCGCAGCGGCCTTCCGCCGTGGCCGCAACGTGTACGATGCGCACGCCGAGCGCGTCGAGCTCCTGCTCGGCCGCGGGTGAGGCGGCCTGCGTCGTCATCACGCAGGTGGGCGTCTGTTTGGCGGTTTGCGCGAGGTGCGACGTCGGCGGCAGCCGCAGGCGGCTGTCGATCACGACGCGAATCGGGCTGCGGCCGGGCACGTCGCGCACCGTGAGGCGCGGATCGTCGGCGAGCACGGTGTTCACGCCGAGCATGACGGCGTCGTGCTGCCCGCGCAGCTGCTGCACCCGCGCGCGCGATTCGGGGCACGTGATCCACTTCGAAGCGCCCGTGCGGGTCGCGATCCGGCCGTCCAGGGACATGGCGAGCTTGAGCGAGAGGTAGCTCCGCCCCGCCGTGACGAAGTGCGCCCACGGCCGGATGAGCTCTTTGCACTCGGCGTCGAGCACGCCGAGTTTCACTTCGACGCCTTCTTTCTCGAGCCGCTCGAGGCCGCCGCCCGTGACGCGCGGGTTCGGATCGCGACGGCCGATGACGACGCGCTTGATGCCGGCCGCCACGATGGCGTCCACGCACGGCGGCGTCTTGCCCACGTGGTTACAAGGCTCGAGCGTCGCGTACAGCGTCGCGCCGCGCGCCTTCTTGCCGGCCGCCTTGAGCGCGACGATTTCGGCGTGTTCGGCGCCGGCCGTCGCGTGATAGCCCTCGCCGACGACGGTGTCGTCCTCTGCGATCACGCAGCCGACGTGCGGATTCGGTGACGGATCGCCGCCGCGCCCGAGCTCGAGCGCGCGCGCCATGTGCTTCGCGTCGAGGTCAATCACGCGGGCCGTCCTCCTCGCGAACGCAAAAGGTCGTCCATTTCGGACATGAACTCGTCGATGTCGCGGAATGATTTGTAGACGCTGGCGAAGCGCACGTAGGCGACGCCGTCGAGTTGCTTGAGCCGCGCCATCACGCGTTCACCGATGATGACGGACGCGATTTCCTTGTCGCCCGCTTCGCCGATCTCGCGTTCGAGCTGCGACGCCGTCTCCTCGAGCGCATCGGCCGAGATCGGACGCTTGTTGCAGGCGATGCGCAGGCTGCGCAAGAGCTTGTCGCGGTCGAACGGCTCGCGCTGGCCGTCTTTCTTGACCACCGTGGGCAGAGAGTGCTCGACGCGCTCGTACGTCGTGAACCGTTTCTGGCACGCGTCGCAGGCACGACGGCGCCACACACTCGTCCCGCCGGCTGCGAGGCGCGAATCGACCACGCGAGTTTCCATGGCACGGCAAAAGGGACACTGCATCTGAGTCCGAGGAGGCCCCGGGCGGGCGCTATCGGCGAGGCCGCGCGGGGCGGGAAAAAAGTATCGTCCTCAGCCCTCGAAGGCTTTGAAGATCAGGCAGGCGTTCGTTCCGCCGAAGCCGAAGCTATTGGACATGGCGCGGCGGATGCGCCGCTCGCGCGCCTTCTGCGGCACGAAATCGAGCGGACACTCGGGATCCTGATCGACCAGGTTGATCGTCGGCGGGACGACGGCCGTTTCGATGGCTTTCAGGCACACCCCCGATTCCACGGCGCCCGCGGCGCCGAGCAAATGGCCCATCATGCTCTTGGTGGAGCTCACCCAGAGCTTCTTGTCGAGCGCGTGTGAGCCGAAGACGTCGATGATGGCTTTCGCCTCCTCGGTGTCGCCAGCGGGCGTCGAAGTGCCGTGCGCGTTGATGTAGTCGATGTCGTCGGGCGCGAAGGCGGCGTCCTTCAGTGCGAGGCGCATGGCGCGCGCGCCGCCGGCGCCGTTCGGCGCGGGGTTGGTGATGTGGAACGCGTCGCTCGTCGCGGCGTAGCCGACTAGCTCGGCGAGGATACGCGCCCCGCGCCGCTTGGCGCGCGTGAGCGTTTCGAGCACGAGCGTCCCGGCGCCCTCGCCGCAGACGAAGCCGTCACGGCCCTTGTCCCACGGTCGGCTCGCATGCTCCGGGTCGTCGTTGCGCCGGCTGAGCGCGAACATCGCGCTGAAGCCCGCGATGCCGATCGGGCTGATGGTCGCTTCCGCGCCGCCCGCCACCATGACGTCGGCGTCACCGCGCTGCAGCCAACGCATCGCTTCACCGATGGCGTGCGCGCTCGAGGAGCAGGCGCTCGTGTGCGAGAGCGAGGGCCCGCGCAGCCCGAACGCGATCGAGACCTGGCCGGAGGCCATGTTCGCGATGAGCGAAGGGATGAAGTACGGGCTCACCTTGCCCGGGCCCTTGTGCTCGAGGGTGAGCGTGCAGCGCTCTAGGTTCTCGAGCCCGCCGAGACCGACGCCGATGAACACGCCCGTGCGGTCACGCTCTTCCTCGCTCAAGCCCAAGTCGGCTTGCTCGAGCGCCATCTTCGTCGCCGCCATCGCGAACGGGATGAAGCGGGCGACCTCTTTGATCTTCTTCTTTTCCATGAAGTCAGCGGCTTCGAAGCCTCTGACTTCCGCTGCGATGCGGGTGGCGTACCCGTTCGCCGTGTCGAAAAGCGTGATGGGGCCGACGCCGCTCTTCCCGTTGACGAGCGACTGCCAGCTCGCGTCCACGCCGATTCCGTTAGGCGTGACGAGGCCGAGACCTGTGACTCCGACGCGCTCCATGCCGTTATTCGCACGGGCCATCGCTCGGCCGGAGCGAGCCCGCCGTGAGCTCGCTCAGCCGAGCCGACGGCTAGCTCGCGAGATGCTTCTCGATGTAGTCGACCGCATCCTGAACGCTACGGATCTTCTCCGTGTCCTCGTCCGGGATATCGATCTCGAAGGCTTCCTCGAAGGCCAGTACCAGCTCGACCAAACCGAGCGAGTCGGCGCCCAAGTCGTCGATGAACGTGGATTCGGGCTTGATATCCTTTTCGTCGACGTCGAGCTGCTCTTTGATGATCCGCTTCACTTCGGCCGTGATGTTGCGACCTTCAGCCATGATGCCTCTTTCGTTCTCGGGGGCGTCTACACCAGTGACTTGCCCGCTTGCATGCGTTTTTAGGGGGGTGTCGGTAAAATCGAGCAGTTACATGTACATGCCGCCATTCACCCGCAGCGTTTGCCCGGTGATGTAGGCCGCCTCGTCCGAGGCCAAGTAAGCAATGGCGGTCGCGATCTCGCGGGTCGTCCCCGTGCGTCCGAGGGGAATGCCGGCCACGGTCTTGTCGCGCATTTCAGCGGTCATGACGCTCGTCATGTCGGTGTCGACGTAGCCGGGCGCGACGGCGTTCACGGTGATGCTCCGCGACGCGTACTCTTTCGCGAGGGACTTGGCGACGCCGAGCAGCGCGGCTTTGGACGCCGCGTAAGCGGTTTGGCCGGCGTTGCCCATTTCGCCCACGACGCTCGAAACGAAAATCACCCGTCCCGTCTTCGCCCGCATCATGACCTTGATCGCGGCGCGCGCACAGGCGACGGCGCCTTTCAGGTTCACGCTGAGGATCTTGTCGAAATCCTCGTCCTTGATGCGCAAGAGCAGCCCGTCGATCGCGACGCCTGCGTTCGCGACGAGCACATCGAGGCGGCCGAGACGTTTGGCAGCGTCGGCGATGGCTTGTTCGGCGGCGCGCCCGTCGCCGACGTCGACGCGTACGGCCTCCGCCTTGCGGCCGGCGCCGACGATCGCCTCGACCGTCGCGCGGGCCTGCTCCTCGTTTCCGACGTAGGTGAGGACCACGTGCGCCCCTTGTTCGGCGAGCACTTCGGCCGTGGCGCGTCCGATGCCGCGCGAACCGCCGGTAACGAAAGCTACTTTGCCGCTAAGGTCGAACATGGTGTGCGAGCGGCGGCCTCTTTAGCACGGTCTCCCGTGCTTGAAAGCGGATTGTGACACCCGCAGTCGCTCAAATTTTGCCGCGACGCGGCAATCGGTCGGCACGAGCCCCGCCGACCGGGGCGCTTTTCAGCCGTTTGCGGCCATGGCGAGCGACGCCGGGTCGAAGCGAGCTTCGACCGAAATCCGCTTATCGATGCGCTTCACGAGGCCCGCCAGCACCTTGCCGGGACCGATTTCGTACGCTCGCGTCACGCCGGCCTCGGCCATGAACGCGATGGACTCCTGCCAGCGGACCGGCCCGTCCACCTGTCGCACGAGCAGCTCCGCCACTCGGGCGCGATCGGCGTTCGGCCGCGCGTCGACGTTGGCGACGACGGGGAAGGCGAGGGAACCGATTTCGACACGAGCGAGCGCGGCCTCGACGGCGCGCGCCGCGGGCGCCATGAGCGCGGAGTGAAATGGCGCGCTCACCTTGAGCGGAATCGCCTTGAGCTTTTGCGACGGCGCGAGCTCGACGGCGCGCGCGACCGCGGCCGCCGTGCCCGAGATCACGATTTGACCGGGCGAGTTGAAGTTGGCCGGTGACAGCACGTCGCCGTGCGCCGCTTCGGCGCAGAGCGCGGCGACTTGTTCGGGCTCGCCACCCATGATCGCCGCCATCGCGCCCCGACCCTCGGGCACGGCTTCCTGCATGGCTTGCCCGCGCAAGTGAACGATGCGCACGGCGTCCTCGAACCGCAAGGCGCCCGCGGCGACGAGCGCGCTGTACTCACCGAGCGAATGGCCGGCGGCAAAGCTCGGCGCCGGCAGCGACGGGGTGGCTTCTCGCCAGGCGTTCAACGCTGCGATGCTCGCCGTGAGAATGGCGGGCTGGGCGTTCTTGGTCAGCGTGAGCTCGTCGAGGGGCCCTTCGAAACAGAGCTTCGAAAGCAAAAACCCGAGCGCGCGATCAGCGAGCTCGAAGCAGGCGCGAGCGGCGGGCGAGGCCTCGCACAGGGCCTTGCCCATACCGACTTCCTGCGTGCCTTGTCCCGGAAATAACCAAGCTTGCGTCATTGAGGTATCGGAGAGACGAAGGCTACATGCGCACGAGGGCGCTACCCCACGAGATGCCGGCGCCGAGCGCGCACATGAGCACGGTGTCGCCCGGCTTGATGCGGCCGTCGCGCACGCCCTCGTCGAGCGCGATGGGGATCGATGCGCTCGAGGTGTTGCCGTAGCGTTCGATGTTGAGCACGAAGCGCTCGAGCGGAATGTCGAGCCTGAGCGCCACCTGCGCGATGATGCGGAGGTTTGCCTGGTGCGGCACGACCCAGGTCACGTCGCTCGGCGTGAAGCCCGCCGCGTCGAGCGCCGAGCGCGAAGCCGACGTGAGGTTTTTCACGGCGATTTTGAAGATGTCGGAGCCGACCATGAAGACCTTGTGCCGGTTTTCGGCGAGGCCTTCGTTCGTGAGTGGCTCGCGGCTTCCGCCCGCGCGAATGCAGAGTGAATCGACGAGCGTCGCATCCGTGTAGAGCTGGGTGGAGAGCACGCCTCGATCGCCGTCACCGGCGGGGCCGAGCACCGCCGCGCCGGCGCCATCGCCGAAGAGCACGCAGGTCGCGCGGTCTTTCCAGTCGAGCACGCGGCTCAAGAGCTCGACGCCGACGACGAGCACGCGCTTGCACGCCGCCGTGCGCACGAACTTGTCGGCAATCGAGAGTCCGTAGATGAACCCCGCGCACGCCGCGGAAATGTCGAACGCCGGGATCATCGTGGCGCCGAGCTTGCGCTGGAGGATCGCGGCACACGCCGGCATCGGCAGGTCCCCGGTGACCGTACCGACGATAATCATGTCGAGGTCCCTCGCCGTGAGCCCCGCCGCGTCGAGCGCGCGGCGCGCGGCCTCGTACGCCATATCGCTCGCGGCTTCGTCGTCACGGGCGACACGCCGCTCGGTGATGCCCGTCCGTTCGCGGATCCACTCGTCGGACGTGTCGACGATCCGCGCCAGGTCCTGATTGGTCAGAACCTTCTCGGGGGCGTAGGCGCCGGTTCCGATGATCTGGCTGCCGGGCCGCTCGCTCGCCATGGACCGCTCCTTACGATCGTCCTCGTGCCGGCGTCACCAAAAATGGTTCAACCAGCCGCGGCAGCCCGCCGTCCAGCATGATTTCAGGTGTCGGACTTGGTCTTGAGCACGGCGCGGCCCTTGTAGTGGCCGCACGAGGGACAGACGCGGTGTGGGACCATGGGCGCCGAGCAATTCGGGCAGGGAACGATGCTCGGGGCGGTCACCTTGTCGTGGTTGGCGCGGCGCATGTTGCGCTTGCTGCTGCTCAGGCGTCGCTTCGGTACGGCCACGGTCTACTCCTTATTTCGCGGAGCCCTTGAGGCGGCTGGCAATTCCGAGAAGCGGGGCCAGCCGTGGATCCAGGGTTTTCGCCTCCGCCTTGGGGTCGGCGAGGGGGCGGGAGCTTATGCTTTCTTCCGGCGAAGGCAAGTCCGAACGGCGGGGGTAGGGCGGGATTTCGAGCAGGATGAACTCCCGCAGAAAACCGTCGAGCACGATTTCCTCTCCCTTGAAGGTGTCGTGGGCCGCTTCCTCCGCGGTGAGCTCCGGATCCTCTTTGGCTCGCTTCGCGCGGCGTTCCGGGCCGCGTTTGGCGGTCTTCTTTTGGTCGGGGCTCTTGCCGCCCGCGGCTTGCGGATCGGCCTTCGTGCCCGGGCGTACCCGGACCGGCTCGGGCTCCCGCTCGAGCTCGAGGAAAATCTCCGGCCGCAGGTCGAGGGGTACCGGATCGAGCGTCACGACGCAGGGCACGGTGATTTTCACCTGGGCGCGCCCGCGCACGAGCACCACGTGGTCGTTCTTCATGAGCTCGAGCGTCGCTCGGCCCGGCTCGAGGGGCTCGGCCTGGGCGTCGCTCAGGGCTTGGCGCAGCCAGTCCTCGTTCAGGGTGAAGGTGACTTCTTTGGCGCCTCGCTCGAGGTCCGCGAGTCTGACGACGAAGCTCGGCTTGTCCACGGGCGCCGACCGTAGCGCTCAGTCCGCGCGGGAGCAAAGCCCGCCGTCCGCTGCGGAGCAAAGCGCCGCACGATGGATTAGCGTCCGCCGGCGATGCCCGTGCTGCCGCCGCCCGGTCCCGCGCGCCGCCGGCTGCTGGCGTTCGGCGTTTACGCCGTGGCGACCGCGGTGTTCGTGGCATTTGCGGCGCCTGAAACCCTGAGCGCGCACACGCCGTGGAACCACTTTGCGCTCCAGGCGTCGGCGTGGCTCCACGGGCGGCTCGATCTCGGCGGACCGCCGCCGGCGTACGCGGGGGGCAACGATTTTGCCGAGTTCCAAGGGAAATGGTTCGTGCCGTTCCCGCCGCTGCCCGCGCTGCTGCTCGTGCCCGCCGTCGCGCTCGCGGGCTCGCCGGAGGCGGTCGCGGACGGGCGCTTCTTTCTGTTCGTCGCGGGCGTCGCGCCGGCGGCGTTGTTTCTCGCGCTCGAGAAGCTGCGTGAACGCGGCCTCGCCGCGCGTAGCGAGCGCGAGAGCGTCGTCTTGGCGCTGCTCTTCGCGTTCGGCAGCGTGTACTTCTTCAGCGCGGAGCAGGGCACCGTCTGGTTCGCGGCGCACGTCGTGGGCACGAGCCTCGCGGCGGTCTACCTGTGGCTCGCGCTCGACGCCGAGCGGCCGCTACTGGCGGGCGCGGCGCTCGGTCTCGCCTTCGCGGCGCGCGCGCCGCTCGTGTTCGCGGCGCCGCTCTTCGTGTGCGAGCTCGTGCGGCGTTCGTTGCCGGACGAGTTCGCGGGACCGTGGACGCCCGCACTGCTCGTCGCGCGGCTCGATCGGCGCCGGCTCGCGACGGGACTCGGGTGGTTCGCGTTGCCCGTCGCCCTCGTCGTCACGGCGACGTGCGCCCTCAACGCCGCGCGCTTCGGTGATCCCTTCGAGGTCGGCTACCGCTACCTGCGCGTCGCGTGGCACGCCCGCATCGAAAAGTGGGGGCTCTTTTCGTATCACTACCTCGCGCGCAATCTCGGCGTGACGCTCACGAGCTTGCCGTGGCTCGGCCCGCCGGAGGCGCGCGGCTTTCGCGTCGATGCGCATGGCCTAGCGCTGTGGGTGACGACGCCGCTCTATCTTTGGCTGATTTGGCCCAAAAACACGCGCGCGCCGCACCTCGCGCTCGCGCTGACGGCAGCCGCCGTCGCCCTCCCGAATTTGCTCTATCAAAACAGCGGCTGGGTGCAGTTCGGCTACCGCTTTTCGAACGACTTCGCCGTCTTCTTGTTCGCTCTGCTCTTCGTGGGTGGGCGCCGCTTCGGTCGTCTATTTTACGCGGCGGCGACGTGGGCAGTCGTCATCAATGCTTTCGGCGCGCTCACGTTCGGGCGGGACGCCGGCGCACGCTTTTACGTGATCGAGGGCAGTCAGCGCGTGCTCTACGAACCCGACTGAGCCCGCCCGCGCTTCGAGCGAGCTCAGTCGAGCAGCACGCTCACGTCTTGAGGTTCGCCTTGACCATGATCTCGGCGCCGCCCTTCAAGAGCTTACTGATGGGGCAGCCGACACGCGTCTCGTCGACGATCTTGTCGAACTTGGCCTTGTCGATGCCGGGGACTTCGGCGTCCGTCGTGAGCTCGATCTTCGAGACGTGGAAGCCGCCCGCAGGATCGGGACCGAAGTGCACGTCGGCCTTGGTGTTCACGCGTTTCGGGGCAAAGCCCTCCTTCGCGAGGCCGTTGGAGAGTGCCATCGAGAAGCAGCCGGCGTGCGCTGCTGCGATGAGCTCCTCGGGATTGGTGCCGGGGCTCTCTTCGAAACGCGAAGCGAAGCTGAAGGGGCCCGTGTAGGCGCCCTTGCCGACCGTCATCGTGCCTTTGCCGGCCTTGAGATCGCCTTCCCATTGTGCAGTCGAAGTGCGGATTGCCATGATTTCCTCCAGGCGAAGTGCTTAGCGATCGACCCCGCCGGGAGCAAGAGCCAACGCGCCCCGGCTCGTCGATTCGCGAGCGCTCATTTCTTTGGTTTCGCCGTATCGCGTCGGATCGTGACTTTTTCGATCTTGGTGGGTTTGACGGAGCGATCCCCGCGCACTTCGACGCTCGCGAGTTTGTCGATGAGATCGTCGGGGCCGCATTGGCCGAAGATGGTGTAGCCGCCGTCGAGGTGACGCGGCCCGCCGTCCGTAATGAAAAACTGCATGCCGTTCGTGTTCTTGCCGCGATTGGCCATGCAGAGCTCGCCGCGATGATCGTGCGTGGCGCCTTCCCAAATCTCGTCCGGGATCACGTAACCGGGCTCGCCTGCGCCGGTGCCCGCGGGATCACCGCCCTGGATCATGAAGCCCTTGATCACGCGATGAAACGTGGTGCCGTCGTAGGCCGGCTTCTTCACCCATTCGCCGCTCGGGTTCTTGAACGGGCGTAGACCGCGTGACAGCCCGACGAAGTTTGCGACCGTGATGGGCGCCTTGTCCTCGAAGAGGCTGCACGTGAGCGTGCCGAGGTCCGTCTTGATGTCCGCGACGAGCTCGCCCTTGCCGGACAGCCCTTTCGTGGCGTCAGCGAGCGTGAAGACGCCGTGCAACGGATCATCGGCGCTCGGCGTGACGGATGCCACCGGCTTGGCGGCGTTGGGTGCCGCTGGCGGAGTGGGCGTGGGGGTCGGGGTCGGCGTCGGCGTCGGCGTCGGCGCAGCCGTAGGCGTCGCGCTCTTCGGCATCGCGGTCGAGGTGTCGGCGGGCTCGGGTGCGGGTTCGGGCGGCGTCTTTTCGCAAGCGATGGGAGTCAGCGCAAACGTGAAGGCTACGATCGTTCCGAGACGCGAAGTCTTCTTCATGAGCATTCCTTGGGCGCGAGCCCTACAAGTTGAGTTCGAGTTTCATTCCAGGTCTCACGCCATGCCGGCGCGACCAACCGGCGTTGACCTCGAGCACATAAGCGGCCGGGCAGCGGACCTGGCGAGGGCGGTCGTTCAGCGTCGGCACCTGTTCCAGGATGCCGACGATCGTGCCGTCCTTGGCAAGGAACAACATGTCGAGGGGAAGACACGTGTTGTGCATCCAGAACGTACGGATGCTCTCCTTGGGCCACACGAAGATCATGCCGCGCTCGGCGCCGAGCTTGGTTCGGTACATGAGGCCGCGCTGCTCGCTCGCGGGCGTGTCGGCGATCTCGACCTCGATCGTCGGCGAGCCCTTGGCTTGCGGCACTCTGAGCTTGCCGTGGCGGAGCTCGGGCGTGCTCTCGTCGGGATCGTGCGGGCAAATGCTCGCGGGCTCGGCGACGGGCGGTGGCGGCTCGACGAGCGGCTCGGTGCAGCGTCCGGCGTCAGGCGCGTCGATTGCCGTCCTGGAAGTAGCAGTGGCTGACGATCCCGTCGTGGCATTCGACGCGGAGCCGACGAGCTCGAGCCGCGCCGTCCCGTCCGCACGGGTTTCACTGGAGGGCGCTCTGCTGCTCGAGGCCGCGGCAGGCAAGCCCGACGGTGCGCGCGCACCGTCGGGTGCCGGTGCGGGAGCGGGCTCCTCGACGCGCCGGCAAGTGGCCGCCGCAAGAGACAACGCAAACCAAAGCAGGCGCATGCCGAGCTCCTTCTACCACCACGTCACACGCCGGCGCGCTTGAAAGGAACGTGCAAGGCCGCGGGCGGAGCCTCCGCGTTTGCCGTGCGCCGCGCCTGCGCTAAAACGACTGGCCATGTGGTCGGGGTACCGCTCGTTTCTTTCGCGGCCCGGCGGCCCTGGACGCCTCGTGCCGGTGTGGGTCGCGGTCGTGGCGTTCGCGTGCGCGGGACGTTCGACGATGGTGTCCGCCGATGACGACGCGACCGCGGGGAGCGGCGCGAGTGGCGGCAAGCCCGGTCACGCCGGCGCCGGGACTGGCGGCTCCATGCAGCTCGCGGGTCGCGGTGGAAGTGCGGGCGCGCCGAGCGGCACGGGCGGCACGGGTGACGTGCCTTACGACGACCCGGGGTGTCCCGATGCGGCTCCACCGGCGAGCGTCATCGAGTGCGACCCGTTCGACGCCGCCCAGAGCTGCGCGGAGGGTCTCGCGTGCAAGCCGGACGTGGAGCATCCCTTCGGCAGCGGCTGCGACCAGCAGACCGTCAACATGCGCTGCGTCGTCTCGGGCAGCGGGCAGCAAGGTGACTCGTGCGAGGGCGGAATGGGCGACTGTGCCGACGGCTTCATCTGCGTCATCGGCGCGGCCCACGGCGCGCGCTGTTTGCGAATGTGCCCGCTCGACGGCTCGACGCGCTGTCCGTCGGGTTACGTCTGCGGCGCGACCGACGCCGACGGTATCGGAGTCTGCGCTTGAAACTCGCCAGCACGGCGTGGGCGCTCGTCGCGCTCGCAGCGGGGTGCGGGCGCACGCAGCTCGGCATGCCGCATGGTAACCAGGGCACGGGTCAAGCCGGCGCCCCGGATCAGCCCGACGACTGCGCGGTTGATGCGGACTGCTCGAGCCCGGATGCCTGTCTGCGCGCGGTCTGCGCCAAGGACGGCGAGCGCTTCACGTGCCGGACGCTGCCGATCACGTGTGATGACGGCGACCAGTGCACGCTCGATCGCTGCGACAGCGCAGCAGGCGGCTGCGTGCACGAGCGCGCCGTCGACGCGGATCACGACGGCTTCATCGGCAAGGCGCCGGACGGCGTGCCCGCCGAGTGCGGGGGCAGCGATTGCAACGACACCGACGCGAGTGTGCACCCAGGAGCCGTCGAGACGTGCGACGGCGTGGACAACGACTGCAACGGCAGCGTCGATGACGGCGTCCCGTACACGCCGCTCGGCTCGCCCGTGCTGGTGGCGCCCACGACGGCACGCGCCGAAGTCGGCGGCTTTGCGTTCGACGGGAATACGTACGGGCTCACGTACAGCTTGGCCGACACCCGTTCCCGGAGCTATTTCGAGACGCTCGGCGCCGCCGGTCAGATTGCGACCGGCCCCGTGCTCGTGAGCGAGATCAACGCAGACACTTTCCCCGGGGCCCTCGATTTTTCGGGCAAGAGCTACCTGACAGCGTGGAACGACGCGCGCCAAGGCGGCAGCTACGAGATCTATCTGACGCGCTTCGACACGCAGGCGCAGAAACTCATGCCCGACGTCCGCGTCACCAACGCCCCCGGCTTTTCGCTCCGGCCAAGCGTGCGCTTCACCGGCAGTGAGTACGTCGTGGTGTGGGAAGACCAGCGTTTCCTGAGCTCGGGCCAGGGCGGCGCCATTTTCGCGCATCGTGTGAGCGAGAAGGGCGAGCTCGTCGGAGGCGAAATTCAGCTCACGACCTCCGACGAGGACGCCGATTTCGCGTCGTTGGACGTGAGCGGCGGGCGCCTCGGCGTCTCCTACGTCGTTGCGGGTCCGGTGACGCCGGACGGCAGCGAGCCGCCCACGACCGTTCGCTTCCGCAGCTTTGACGCCACACTCGGCGACGGCACCGGACCCTTCGACATCGGCGCGAACGGGCAAGCGCCCACGGTCCAGAGCACGAGCTCGGGCTTCGTCGTGGCGTGGCACACGGGCGACGAGCACGGCAACTGGGGCACCGCGATTCAAGCCGCCTCGCTCGACGACCACGGCAAGCTCATGGCGACGGGCGCCGTCACGTCCGGCGACACGCACGCCAAGGATCGGGCGCTCGTTTCGTTCGGCGACCGACTGCTGCTCGTGTGGTCGGCGGAGCCGAGCGCAACCGAGCGCTACGAGCTCTGGTACGAGCTCTTCGACGGCCAAAAACTCACCGTCGTCTCGCCGCGCACGTTCCTCGCGAAGGGCATGGTCGACGCGAGCGGGACGCCGAACGATCTGATCGCTCCGCTGGCCGTGCGCGGGCCGAACGGCGAGGTCGGCATCGTCTTCGACGAGAATCCCTCGTCCCGCAGCTACTTCATGCGGCTCGGATGCGGCTTTCGAGTCGGCGGACCTCGCTAACTGGCGCGCACGCGAGGCGGCCCGGCCTGGTGCACTTTGCCGGGCAGAGTCCGGCCCACGACGCGCTCAGCGACGCGGCCCGCTTCGACCACGCCCTCGAGATTGACGCCGGTGCTGATCCCCATGCCCTCGAGCATGTACACGAGGTCCTCCGTCGCGAGGTTACCCGCCGCGCCCGGCGCGTACGGGCAGCCGCCGAGGCCCGCGACCGACGAGTCGAAGTCGCGGATGCCGAGCTCGAGGCCGACGAGGCAATTGACGAGCGCCGTGCCGCGCGTGTCGTGGCAGTGCATGGCGAGCCGTGGCGCGGGGATCTCGGCGAGAAAGCGCTCGAGCAAGCGGCGCGTCTGGAGCGGCGTCCCAACGCCGATCGTGTCGCCGAGCGACACCTGATAGCAGTCGAGCTCGAGTAGCGCGTGCGCGAGCTCGAGGGAGCGCTCGACGGGCACGTCGCCCTCGTACGGGCAGCCCCATACCGTCGAGATGTAGGCGCGCACTCGCAGGCCCGCCTGGCGGGCCGGCGGCACCACCTCCGCGAACGTCTCGAGCGAGCGCGCGATGCTCTTGTTCGTGTTCTTGCGGTTGTGCGTCTCCGAAGCGGACAGGAAGACGGCGATCTCGGGCAGGCCGACGCGGAGGGCGCGCTCGAGACCCGTGGTGTTCGGCACGAGCGCGCTGTACGTCACGCCCTCGGAGCGCGGCAGAATCGTCCGGATCAGCTCTTCGGCGTCGGCGAGCTGCGGCACCCAGCGCGGCGAAACGAAGCTCGTGAGCTCGATGCGCTTGAGCCCGGCGCGCACGAGCGCCTCGATCAGCCGCACCTTGCCTTCGAGCGGGACGGGGCGAGCCTCGTTCTGCAGGCCGTCACGCGGCGAGACCTCGTACACCGAGACCTCCGAAGGCAATTGATCGAGCACGCTTCAGTCTAGCGCGCCCCAAGGCCGCTCGCAGGCGAGCTCGTGCGCAGGAAACGCCGCTAGTCTCGCGCTCAGCGAGCTTGCATGACCGTCGCGAACTCGGGATTTGGCGTGACTAACAGTCGAGCAGCCGCATTTGTTTCTGACGCGGGTGCGGGACGAAGGCGATCGGATATTCGCCCGTCCAGCACGCCGTACAAAACGACTTGGTCGTGAGCGGCTGCGCGGCGATCGGGAGCGAACGGCGCGCGGAGGGGCTGCCCGAATCGATGTGGGCCTTGACGACGGCTTCCTTCATGCGATCGAGCGAGAGGTAAGCGAGCGTGTTGCTCGTGATGTACTGGTTGATCTCCTCGACCGAGTGGCTCGAGGCGATGAGCTCCCCGCGCGTCGGCGTGTCGATGCCGTAGTAGCAAGGCCACTGCGTCGGCGGGCTCGAGATGCGCATGTGCACCTCGCGCGCGCCGGCGTCGCGCAGCATCTTCACGATTTTGCGGCTGGTCGTGCCGCGTACGATGCTGTCGTCGACCACGACGATGCGCTTGTCCTGCAGCGCCGCGCTCACGGGGTTCAACTTGAGCCGCACGCCGAAGTGACGAATGCTCGCTTGCGGCTCGATGAAGGTGCGCCCGACGTAGTGACTGCGCACGAGGCCGAGCTCGAACGGAATGCCGGACGCTTCGGCGTAGCCGATCGTCGCCGGCACGCCCGAGTCCGGTACCGGGATCACGAGGTCGGCGTCGATGGGGTGCTCTTTCGCGAGCGCGCGTCCGAGATTCTTGCGCGCCTCGTAGACGCTCACGCCGTCGAGGTTCGAGTCGGGTCGCGCGAAGTAGACGTACTCGAAGATGCAGGTGTGGCGCGGCACGTCGACGAACGGCCGCGAGCTCCTGAGCCCGCCCTTGTCGATGATCACCATTTCGCCCGGCTCGATGTCGCGCACGTAGTGGGCGTCGATCAGATCGAAGCTCGTCGGCTCGCTCGCGATGACCCAGGTGCCCGTTTCGCTCAGCTTGCCGAGGCAGAGCGGCCGGATCCCGAGCGGGTCTCGCACGGCGATGAGGGACGTCGGCGTGAGGCACACGAGCGAATAGGCGCCCTGCACCTGCGAGAGCGCGTCGGCCACGCGATCCTCGCTCGCGCGCTGCGTGCTGATCGCGACCAGGTGCACGATGACCTCGGTGTCGCTCGTGCTCTGGAAAATCGAGCCGCGCGCTTCGAGCCGCTCGCGCAGCGCCTCGGCGTTCGTGAGGTTGCCGTTGTGCGCGACCGCGATCGAGCCGCGCGAGTAGTCTACGGCGATGGGCTGCGCGTTCTTGAGCATCGAGCCGCCCGCGGTCGAGTAGCGGACGTGCCCGATGGCGACGTTGCCTTTGAGCTTGTCGATTTGCTCGGGCGGGAACACGTCGATCACGTGGCCCATGCCGCGATAGAGTGAGAGCTGGCTGCCGTCGCTCGTGACGATGCCTGCGCTCTCTTGCCCACGATGCTGCAGCGCGTGCAGGCCGAGGTAGGCGAGGTTCGCTGCTTCAGAGTGGCCGTAGATACCGAAGACGCCGCACATCGTAGGTCTAGGTAGGTGTGAGCGAGAGGGGAGCTCTCTCTAGCAGATAAATTCGGCTAGCTCGTTTTCGCTGGGACGCCCGGAGCATGACGCCTGCGTTGGAACTCGGCCAGTCGGCCCGATAGTTTTGCTTTTCAGCCCGCTTTGCTCGAAAAGCTCCGCTATCCTCGAGCTCGGATGACCAGCTCGGAGAGCCAGTAGCGTGGGTGCTCTCGACGATCTACTGAGGGCGTGGCGCAAGAATCCCGACGCGGACTCGACCGTCGCGCTTTGTACCTACGTGGGAGCATCCGGTCAGGAAGCCCTCGTACGCGAGATCGGCAAGACCGCCGAGCAGTGGCACGCGCAGGACGCGACCGTGATGCTCTCCGTCGGACGCATGTACCTCGATGCGTCCCTCTTGCCCGAAGCGCAAGCGTCGCTCGTCGTCGCCGGCAAAGCGGACGCCACGAGTCCCAAGCCGTATCGCTACCTCGGCGAGGTGCTGCTCCGGCGCGGTGACGCGCTCCGCGCCGAGAAAGTGCTGGCGCGCGCGATGCAGCTCGGCCTCAAGGACGCGGAGACCGCGCATTGGCACGATCGGGCGACGTTCTACATCGCGCTTCAAAAGCGAGTCGGCGCACCCGCCGTGGCCGCTGAGGTCGCGCGCTCGCTGCCCAAGGTGCTCTCGATTCCGGCGCCGCAGCTCCGCCCCGAGCCTTTCGCCGGCGACGAGCCGACGAACCCGCGCGCCGGCAAGCTTTCGCGCTACGGCGCCGCTGAAGAGGTGAGTCAGGTCGAGGAACTTTCGACCCGGGGCGAAGAAGAGCCGACGATGCGCGAAGTCGTTCCGCCGCAACGCCACGTCCGCGCGCGCACCATGATCGGCGTCGCGCCGCCGGCAGGTGGCGTCGCGCCAGGCGGGCGCGTTCTTTATCAAGGGCAAGCGCGCGCGGCCGCCGCAGCGCAAAACCGCAGCGCGATCCAACTGCCGGCGCGCGGTGCAGCGCAAGCGTCACGAGCGCCGGCACAAGCGCGCTCGCTGCCGTCACCGTCGCCGCCACAGCCCGAGCCGGATGACGAGACCAAGCGCTACGACACCGCCTTCCAGATAGAGGCGAGCGAGGGCGTCGGCGAGGACGACGAAGCGACGCAGATCGCGCGCATCGCGTTCGACGCGCCCACGCGCCCGGCTGCGGCCCGCTCGAGCCCTGTGGCGTCGGCGCAAGCCAAGCTCCCCGCGCTGGTTCCACCGCTCGGACCGCCCGCCTCGAAACCAGCCGTTGCGCTCGCTCGCGAGCGAGCGGGCGCTCCGCCGCCCTCGCGAACGGCCGCCGCGCTCGAGGCGCCAGCGCCGCGCGCTCCGCTCGTCGTCCCAGCGCCGACCGCGCGCACGACGCAGCCCGAACCGTTCCCCGCTTTCGTTTCGGAGCATCCGCGCGACGACGGGACCGAGCAGCACGCGCGCTACGACGGCCCGTTGCCGCCGAGCGTCCTCTTCGAGCATCTCGCGCGCGTCGGCATGTTCGAGCCGTCGGGCGGCGCCGCCCCGGCTTGGGAAAAGGCGCCCGCGCAGAAGACGCGGGGCAATTGGCTCCTGCTGACCGCTTGCGTGTTGCTCGCGGGTGCGGGCGTCGGCGGCTGGCAGTACGCGCGGCAAATCAAAGCCGAGCGCGCCGCGCGCGCCGAGACGCTCGCGAACGAAGTAGGGCGCCTGCTCGACAGCGCCGGCACCGCCGAGCTCCGCTCCACGGACGCAAAGTTGAGTCAGGCGTTCGATCTCGACTCGCGCAGCCGGCGTGCCGCGCGTCTTTGGCTCGAAAATCGGGTTTTGCACGCGCTCTTGCTGGCGGAGGAAGCGCGCGGCATGGACTCGGCGATTTACCGCGGGAAAACGGTGGGTCTGCCGGAGAAGGACCTCGCGTTCGGTCGCATGGCGGCGTTCCTCGTCGAAGGTGATCTGGCGGGCGCGGCCTCTCAGCTGCCGAAGTGGGACAAGGAGGCGGGGCACGACGCCATGTATCAGCTCGCGGCGGGCGCCGTGCTCGAACGCGCGGGTGATCTCCGCGCCATCGAACGCTACGAGGCCGCGCGCTCCCTCGATCCGAAGCTCGTCGTGGCCGACATCCTGCTCGCGCGGCTCGCCCTGCTCGAGCTCGGCAAGGAACGCGCTACGCCGGTGATCGAGGCGCTCCAGGCCAAGGTGGGCGACGCGCCGAGCGTGCGAGCGCTGAAGGTGCTCGCCTGGGTCGTCGACCCTGCGCGCGGTGACGACCCGCCTGCCGACGCCAAGCTCACGCCCGACGACGCCACCAAGCTCCCGGCGCCGCTCCTCTGCGTGCCGCCCATGCTCGAGGCGGCCCGCGCCGTGCGCGCCGGCGATCACGACAAGCTCGCGCGTTCGCTCGACCAAGCCATCCGCTCGGCGGACAGCCCCGCGCTCGCTACCGACCTCGGTTTTCTCGCCATCGAAGCCGGCGACGAGCCGCTCGCCCGCAAGGCAGCGCTCCGAGCCGTCTCTTTCGCGGCGCTCTACCCGCGGGCGCGCACGCTCGCCGCTCGCGTGGCGCTCTTGGGCGGCCGCATCGACGAAGCGCAAAAAGCCGTCGAGGAGCTCGATCCCACGAGCGCCGACGTGGCCGTCGTCCGTGGGGTCGCTGCCTATGAATCGCTCGAGCCCTCCGACGTCGATGCCGCGCTCAAGGTGCTCGGCGACGCCAAGTCCTCGCGCACGTTCGCCGCGCTCGCCGCAGGCTCCGGCGTCTTGCTCGGCACCAACTACCCTGCCGCCGCCGAGCTCACGGCGCTCCGGGATCCGAGCGTGCCGTGGGGAGAGATCGTCGTGCTCGACGCGGTGCTCGATCAGGGGGATCTCGCCGGAGCCGACAGTGTGCTCTCGGCTCGCCCGAGCGAGGCGCTCATGCCGGTGCATCTCCTGCGCCTCGCGCGCCTTCGTCGTTACCAGGGCAAGACGGGCGAAGCCGTGAAGGCGTCGGCACGAGCGCTCGAGGGCAACGTGACCGCGCCGCTCCTCGTCGAACGCACGTACGACCTCGTGGCCGCCGACGATACGGCGAGCGCGCGCACGCTCATCGCGCGCTATCCAGTCGTGCTGGGCCCGCTCAGCGGCTGGCTCGCCGCGTACATCGACGCGCACGCCAAGGACAAGAGCGAACAAGCGCAAGCCGTCGCCCGCCTCGCGAAGCTCGACTTGCCGCCGGACGCCTCGCCGCTCGCCATTCGTGTCCTCGCGCTGCGGGCACTCGTCGTCACCGGTGACAAGCGCGCCAAGCCGTACCTCGCCGTCGTCGCTCGCCGCGCCGGCAAGCAGCCCGACGTTCAGCTCGCCATCAAGGACCTGTAGGCGCTCCGCGCGTCCCGGCCGGACCCATGGCACCGCGCTCCGCGGAGGACGCGAGGTGCATGGCGCACACCCGCCCACTCCGAAACGTGCTGTTCGGTGTTTCGGGTGACGCGCTGCGTCTTACCCAATTGCCGACGCTGGCGACGCGAGATTACTGCAGGAACGCCTATTTACACCGTCCGTGCGGCCGAATTCTCGCTGCAGAAACCTAGGCCCCACGGTCGAAGGCGCAATGGATGCGCCGTTCGATGTTTCGAAACAATCACGAAAATCACAAGCAACGCCGAAACAGATACGCCAGCGGGTGCCGACCTCGTGCACCCCCCGGGGACGGCGCCGCGGCGGACAGTCCGCCAAGCCCCTACCTTCGGAGATTCGTCAATGCGCCTGACCCCCCAGCTTTTTTCCTCCGGCCTTCTATTAGCGGCCGCCGTCAACTTCAGCGCCGTGAGTGCAGGCGCTCAAACGCCCCCGCCGCCGCCCACTCCGGGTGGGCCAGGGGATGCTCCTGCCAATGCGCCTCCGCCCGGGCCCGCGACGCCGCCACCCGTCGCTCCCGCTCCCGCTCCCGCTCCCGCTCCCACTCCCGCTCCCGTGGCCGTCGCGCCTGCCCCCGAAGCACCGGTCGCCGCTCCCGCGGCAGCGCCCGAGGAGAGCTTCCCCGCCGCCTGGACCCGCATGGACGTGGACTTCATCGGCCTCCAACTCTGGGCCGGCGCGACGCACGCGCTCTCGGACACCATCGGTATCGCGACGGACATCTATCTGAACGCGCCTCTTCAAGACGCGCATCAGACCCTCGGCGAGTTCGACCTCGGTCCGGCGTTCACGGCGGGCAAGTTCACCATCACGCCGATGCTCGGCATACAGTTCGACGTTTGGAACCACCGGGCGAACTCGCTCGTGCCCCAGCTCTACATCACCGGCGGCGGCGGTGATCCCATCTACATGGAGCTCTGGGTCCAAAACTACGAAAACCAGGTCTTCAACAAAGCTACCGGGACCAACAACCTCTACTTCCGTTACTTCCTCGACTTCACGCTCGGCAAGTACATGGCGCTCGGTCCGGAGGTGGAAGCCCTGATCGGGTTGAACACGGCCGGAAAGACGCCGAACGCCTACGCCCCCGATCTCGACAGCCAGCATAACGGCAAACCGAACACCCTCATTTCGTTGCCAGTCGGCTTGAACCTAAACTTCACGAACTACGGCAAAAATAACACGCTCATGATCTTCGCCGGCTACGAGACCACGAAGACTCCAAGTCACGATCACCTCGCCGGCCGCCTCACCTTCATTCACAACTTCTGATCCTCGTTCCGACCCTCCCCAAGTTCGCGCTTACCCCGGCGGTCGGTTCACCCCGGCCGCCGGGGACTTTTTTTCTCGTGTCGCCGAGGCCGTCCGACGCGAACGGCTCGCGACTACCCGCGCGGCGGCAACGACCCCTGCACGCCGCCGGGGCCTGCGCCGGTCGGTACGCGCCCTTCGATCATCGAGCGTAGCTCGTCGACCTCGTTCGAGCGTCCGAGTGCTTCTTCGAGCGAGATGAGCCGGCGCGAGTAGAGCGAGTAGAGCGACTGATTGAGGGTCTGCATGCCGTGCTTGGCTTGTCCGACCTGCATCTGCGAGTAGATCTGGTGCACCTTGTCCTCGCGGATGAGGTTGCGAATCGCGGCGTTCGGCACGAGCACCTCGAGCGCGAGCACGCGACCCGGCGTGCCGGCGCGCGGCAAGAGCAGCTGGCTGATGACGCCCTCGAGCACGAAGGAGAGCTGCGCGCGCACCTGCGACTGCTGGTGCGGCGGAAACACGTCGATGATGCGGTTGATGCTTTGAACGGCGGAATTCGTGTGCAGCGTCGCGAACACGAGGTGACCGGTCTCGGCGATCGTGAGCGCCGCCTCGATCGTCTCGAGGTCGCGCATCTCGCCCACGAGCACGACGTCCGGATCCTGTCGCAGCACGTATTTGAGGGCTTGTTTGAAGGTCTGAGTGTCGCTCCCGACCTCACGCTGATTGACGATCGAGCGTTTGTGGGGGTGCAGGTACTCAATCGGATCTTCGACCGTGACGATGTGCTGGCGAGTCTCGGCGTTGATCTTGTCGAGGATCGAGGCGAGCGTCGTGCTCTTGCCCGAGCCCGTGGGCCCCGTGACGAGCACGAGTCCGCGCGGCTTCGCCGCCAGATCGGCGATGACGGAGGGCAGCCCGAGCTCGTCGAACGAGAGGATCTTGAAAGGGATGGAGCGAAAAGCGCCCGACACGGCGCCGCGCTGGAGAAAGATGTTGGCGCGAAAGCGCGAGAGGTTCTTCACGCCGAACGAGAGGTCGAGCTCCTTGACCTTCTCGAACTGGATCTTCTGCTCCTCCGTCAGCACCGAGTAACAGAGCTGCTTCGTCTCGACGGGGGAGAGCGGTTGCAGCTTGAGCGGGACGATGGCGCCGTCGATGCGAAGAAGCGGCGGCGCCCCCGTCGTGATGTGCATGTCGCTCGCGCCCTTCTCGATCATGGCGCGGAGCAGCTGATGGAGATTGACCTGGAGCGGCTGGTCGTTCATGGGAGGCCGGAAGGATTACGTTAGCCGTTCCTTCCGGCCAGATGAAGCGCAGGCCGAGTGCGGCGCGATTTACGGGGTGGGCGGCCACGAACACATGTCGTCGACCGAATTCGAGATGGGAGGCAGCGACTTGATGTAGTTCGCGATATCGAGCGCGTCGTCCGGATGCAGGCCGCCGAAAGCGCCCATGGGGCCCGAAGGCATCGGCGGGCAGAGGCCGTTGCCTTCGTCGTCCACGCCCGTGAGCAGGGCCTTGACGATATCGTCGGCCGACCAATCGCCGAGCCCGGTGTCGCTGTCGGACGTGAGGTTCGCCGAGACGGGCGTCACGGGTAGACCGATGGGGAACTCTTCGCCGCCCGCGAAGAGCATGTCGAGCTTGAGCACGTCCGCCGTCATGTCGTGCTGCGTGTGGCACTCGATGCAAACGCCGGCTTCTGCCGCGAGGTAGCGGCCGCGCATCGCGCTGGCGTGCTCGGGGAAATCGTCGGCGGGCAAGGGGATCACGTCGGGATCGAGCGGGTTCGCCGCCGCGGGCACGGCGAAGCTGTCCGCGCTCGGCGGCACGTCGTGCTCGACGCCCGGGACCGTGCGCAAGAACGCGACGATCGCGTCGATGTCTTCGTCGGTGATGTTGTGGAACACGTAGTAGGGCATGACGGGATTGAGCGGCACGTCGCCGCTGTCCGTTGGCCGAATGCCGTCGCGGATCATGGTCTTGATCTCGGCGTCGGTGCGGTTCTTGAGGCCCGTGGCGTCGTTCGTGAGATTGCGCGAGTGCAGGCAGTCGCCGTTCTCCAGTTTCACGAAGCATTCAACGCCCGCGAGGTACTGAGTCATGTCCGGCGCGCCCGTCGGTAGGCGCGGCGTGTGGCAGTCGGAACAAGCAGCGACGTGATTGACGAGGTAATCGCCGCGTGCAACGAGCGGCGACTCGGTCGCTCCGCCTTCGCCGCCGAGCCCCGTACCTCCCGCCTCGGGCGCGCCGGCGGAGCCACCCGTGGAAGGTTTACCGGCCGAGCCGCCCGTCGAGGGTTTACCGGCCGAGCCGCCCGTTCCCGCTGGTGTGTCGTCGTCATCGCTCGAACACGCGGACATGGCAATGACGGCCGTAGCTACTAGCGCGGACAAAGTTCGAACCAACATGAACGCCTCCGGATGAAAGATACGCGGACGATGAACGCCCGTACGGCCGTGTACCTACTTCGGATCACTAGCGCTTGCCTAGTAGTTCCAGTCGTTCGAGCGCGATAGTGGGCGACGCCCACCTCCGCGAAGTGCCGGCCCGTTTTCGTCTTTGCTTCAGCGCGGCCACCCGCGCACGTCCGCACCGTGGCAGACGCGCACCAGCCGTCAGTCCGCCATCGTGACGCGCATGATCTCTTCCGGCGTCGTGACGCCGTCGATCACTTTGCGGATCCCGCTCATGCGCAGCGAGCTCATCCCGCGCTTGATCGCCGCCACTTTCAGCTCGGCGGCCGAAGCGCCCTGGAGCACCATCTCCTTGAGATCGTCGGTGAAGCGCATGACTTCGTACAGCGCGACGCGGCCTTTGTAGCCGGTTCCGCTGCAAGTCTGACAGCCGGCGCCTTTCATGACTTGCGCTGTCGCCGCTTGCTCTTCGGTAAAGCCCATATCGAGGAGCGCCGGACGATCGAACTCGGCCGGACGCTTGCAATCCGCGCAGACTTTACGCGCGAGGCGCTGAGCCAGCACCAGATTCACGCTCGCCGTAATCAGGAACGGCTCGACACCCATGTTGAGCAGACGGGAAATGGTCGCGGGGGCGTCGTTCGTGTGCAGAGTCGAGAGCACGAGATGTCCCGTGAGCGCCGCTTTGACGGCAATTTCAGCCGTTTCGAAGTCGCGGATCTCGCCGACCATGATGATGTCCGGGTCTTGGCGCAAAAAGGAGCGCAGGCTCATCGCGAAGTTGAGCCCGATCTCCTCGTGCATCTGCACCTGGTTGATGCCGTGGAGGTTATATTCGACCGGGTCTTCGGCCGTGCTGATGTTGACGCCCGGTTTGTTCAGATCCGAGAGACCTGAATAGAGGGTCGTGGTTTTACCCGAGCCGGTCGGTCCCGTGACCAGCACCATGCCCCAGGGCTGGTTGATGGCCCACTTGAAGTCGTCGAGCGGCGCGTTGTCGAAACCGAGCTTCGTCATGTCGAGCTGCAAGTTGCTCTTGTCGAGCAAGCGCAGCACGACTTTTTCGCCCCACATCGTGGGTAGCACCGACACGCGAAAGTCCATCTCGCGTCCCTTGCCGAGCTTGAGCTTGATGCGCCCGTCTTGAGGCAGCCGGCGCTCTGCGATGTCGAGCTGGCTCATGATCTTGAGACGGCTCACGAGCGCGCTCTTCAGCTTCAACGGAGGCGTCATCTCTTCGTGCAGCACGCCGTCGATGCGGTAGCGAACGCGAAGGCGCTTCTCGTAGGGCTCGAGGTGGATGTCGCTCGCTCCTTTGCGGATCGCGTTCAGGAGCAAGACGTTGACGAGACGCACGACGGGTGCGTCGGCGCTCGCCCGCTCGAGCTCGAGCGCGTTGATTTCCTCCTCGTCGGCCTTGAAGTCGATGTCCTCGTCATCGAGCTGGAAATCGGCCATCACCTCCTCGTAGGAGGGGCCGGCGTTGTAGTAGCGCTCGATGGCCGCTTGAATGGCAGGCTCGCTCGCGACGACGGGCTCGACGCTGAAGTTCGTGAGGAACTTGATGTCGTCCATCGCGTTCAGGTTCGTCGGATCGCTCATGGCGACGATGAGCGACTGGCCCGAGCGCGAGACGGGGATGATGCGGTGTTTCTCGCAGACTTCCCGCGAAACGAGCTTCACGACCTCGGCGTCGATTTCGTATTCGTCGAGGTTGATTGCGGGCAGCCGATACTGCGACGACAGAAAATTCGTGATTTCGCCGTCGGAGATGTACCCGAGCTTGGCGAGGGTGTAGCCGAGGTTTTGGCCCGACCTCTTCTGCTCGTCTTGGGCTTTGCGGAGTTGCTGCAGGCTAATCAGCTTCTCTCGAACGAGAAGCTCACCGAGTCGGCTCTGGGACATAGGCGCTCTGAATCCTGTTCCGAGACCACCGAAGCCCCCTGCGGCGACGCGTGGTGGTGGACCCTCAGGGTAGCAGCCCCCGTCATCGGCCCATTGGCCTAAGTGCGGCAGCTTGCGCCCGGAGTCGTGCCCCGGTGCCCGTTTTCGCGCTAAACACCTCGCCCGTTCGCCGGTGCGCCCCGCCCGTCGCGGCAGCCGCCACTGCCCCTTGACCGGGCGAGGTTCCGGCTGAAGATTGTTACTTCAATTCCTACATCGGAAAAGTCAACTATGGCCAAGACATACAGCGACCTCTTCGCCGAGCTCCGTCAGAGCGTGAAGACGATGCCCCTCGACGAGGTGAAGGCCCGCTTCGACGCCCGAGCTTCCCGCCCGGTGACGCTGCTCGATGTGCGGGAAAAAGACGAGTTTCGCGCGGGCTACATCCCTGGAGCCGTCCACATCGCGCGCGCTTATCTCGAAGCGCAGGCGGAGCAGAAGCTGCCCGACAAGAACGCCGAGATCATCGTGTACTGCGCGAGCGGCAACCGGAGCCTGTTCGCGGCCAAGACGCTGCTCGACTTCGGCTACACGAACGTCGTGAGCGCCAACCCCGGGTTCGTGCGTTGGAAGGACCTCCGGTACCCGGTCGAGACTCCACCGAACCTCACGCCGGCTCAGCTCGATCGCTACTCGCGCCACATCCTTTTGCCCGAGGTCGGTGAGCGCGGACAGGAGAAGCTCTTGAAAGGACGCGTGCTCCTGCTCGGCGCGGGCGGGCTCGGCGCTCCGGCGGCGCTCTACCTCGCCGCGGCGGGCGTTGGCACGCTCGGTCTCGTCGACGCCGACGAAGTCGATGCTTCGAACCTGCAACGCCAGATCATCCACGCCACCTCGCGGATCGGCATGGCAAAGGTCGATAGCGCGGAAAAGGCGCTCGTCGATCTCAACCCCGACGTGAAGGTCGTCAAATACAAGGAGCGCTTCCTGAGCTCGAACGCCGACCGCATCCTCGGTGACGGCTGGGACGTCATCGTAGACGGTTGCGACAACTTCCCGACGCGCTATCTCGTGAACGACGCGTCGCTGTTCCACAAGACGCCCGTCGTGCACGGCAGCATCTTCCGCTTCGACGGCCAAGTGACGACGTTCATGCCGTGGGACGGTCCTTGCTACCGCTGCCTCTACCCCGAACCGCCACCGCCCGAGCTTTCGCCGTCGTGCTCGGAAGCCGGCGTGCTCGGCATTCTGCCCGGTCTCATCGGCATCCTTCAGGCTACGGAAGCCGTCAAGCTCATCCTCGGCCAGGGCGAGCTCCTGAAGGGCCGCTTGCTCACGTACGATTCGATGAAGATGACGTTCCGCACGTTGAAGCTGCGGCGCGATCCCAACTGCCCTGCCTGCGGCAAGAACCCGACGATCAAAGAGTACATCGACTACGAGGGCTTCTGCCTCGGCACCGCGCCCCACTGAACGGCCTTTTTTGCGCCTCGCGGGGGCATGGCTTTCGGAACGGAAGTCCGAGTAGACTCTGTCCCCGCTTCGCTCGAGGCCGTTCGATCAAGGAGTTTTGCGGTAATGCTCAAAGCACATGGTTCGTGGCTCGCGCTTTTGGTGATGGCTCTTCCCGCCTGCGGCGGCAGTGACAAGAAGGCCGTGACGGGCCAACCCGGCGCAGGTCAGTGCCCGCCCGGTCAATACTTCGACGGCCAGTTCTGCCAGATGCAGGGCGCTCAGCCCGGCGCGATGCCCGGAGCTCAACCCGGCGCTCAGCCGGGGGCCTATCCCACGGCGACGGCTCCGGGCGCGCCGGCCCCCACCGGCTCTCCGGTGCCCGTTGCAACCGCGACGGCGGGTCCGACCGCGACCCCGCTCGATCCGGCGGCTGCTTCCGCGGCGACTCAACTGCTCGCGCCGCTCGCGCAACAGAACGCGCCGGGCGCCAAACCCGTGGGCTCCGCGATCGCGGGCCAGTTCCAGCAGGGCCAGACGCTCGAGGGTCAGGTCCAGATGCAAGCGAACAAGTGCTACACGGTCATCGGCGTCGGGCTGCCGCCGATTCAGAACCTCGACGTCCAGCTCGCGCCCTTCATGCCGATCGCGGGCCTTCCCGCCGCCGTCGTGGCTCAGGACCAATCAGTGGGCCCGCAGGCGATCATCGGCGAGAAGGGGAGCTGTTATCGCTCGGTGCTGCCCATGCCGATGAAGGTGATCGTCACCGTGTCGCAGGGCTCGGGCGTCGCCGCCGTGCAGGTTTACGAGAAGTAGACGAGTTCGCCCGGAGTCGGCCGCGCTTCATCGTCCGAAGCGCGGCCACACGGGCATGAGCCCTTCGCGCGCGCGGCGGGTGAGCTCGAACGCGGTGACTTTGACGCTCACGGCCTGGCTCGTCACGGCGAGGGCGAGGCCCATCACGACGTCGACGAGCCAGTGCCAGCGCAGGAACATCGTCGCCACGATGATGTTGGCCGCGAAAAAGAGCACGAGCGGCCAGGTGTAGCGGTAGGGCGGCAGCGCGCGATGCCGGAACGAATACAGCGCGATGAACGTCGGCGCGGCCGTGTGGAGCGACGGGAAAATGTCCTTGAGCGCGCCGCCCTCCGCGACCGTCTCCATCACGACGTTGTACCAGAGCCCGCCGGGTAGCGCGTGGTGGAACTCCGGCGCGATGGCGCGGTACGGCCCGTAGCCGGGCACGAGCATGTAGAGCGTGTGGCCGACGCCGAAGATGAAGAGCAGGCCGAAGGTGAACTCGCCGAGCAGACGCCGGTCCTTGGCGAGGAACAAAATCGGCAGCACGTGCGTTGCGAGAACGAAGAAATATCCGAAGTAAAAGAACGCAAACCACTCGGTCGTCGCCGGCGTGACGACGGAGTCGAGACGGAGCGCCGGCTCCGCGCCGAAGAGCCCCATGCCGAGCGAATGGAGCTCGCGATCGAGACTCCGCGGATTGACGAGCGGCAAGAGCTCGCGAAAGAAAAAGTACGAGATCTGAACGACGCCGTAGATGCCGACGCGATAGATGAGCGCCGGCAAGGCCGTCCCCGGCAAGAGCCGCCCGCGCACGGTGACGAGCGTGAAGGCGCAGAGCGCGAGGAGGGCCCCCACGCGCTCGGCGCAGCGATCGTGGATCGGGCCCGCGGGCGCCGCCGCGACGGCGAGGTTCAAAATCAGAGCGTAAGTGAACACGAACCAGTCCTGAACGGCGACGGACCGGAGCGTGGTCGGCACCCACCCCGTGCCCTGCGTGGGCTCGTCCGTCAGCACTCGGGAGGGCATCATGACGCCCGTCCCTACCACAGGTTCTCCGAACCCCGAGCTTGCCAAGCGCCGGAGATTCGATGCTAAGTACTCGCGTCGTGCGTTTTCGTCGCCATTCCCTCGGGTTCTCTCTGCTCCTCGCTTCACTGACGCTCGCCTCCGGCGCGTCGGCATTTCCCGGCTTCATGGCGGGCAAAACCAAGCCGCCCATCGTGCACGAGACGCAAGTCGTGATGATGAAGAAGGGGCCGACGACCGTACTCACGGTCATGCCCGACTATCAGGGACCGCTCGAGCCGTTCGTCGTGGTGCTCGCAGCGCCGGCGGACGTCACGGCGGATCACGTGGTGACGCTGAAGCGCGAGTTCGTCGATCACGCCAACCAGATGAGCGCGCCGCGCTTTCACGAGTTTTGGGAGCAAGATCCGTGCGATCCCGGGCCGCCCGAGCAGGAATGGCAGCGCGATCTGCGCGTCTCCGGCAGCGGGTTTCTCGGCGCTCCGTCGCCCGGCGGCGGCGAGCGCAAAGTCGCGCCGGAGCTGTCGCTCGATACGACGCCGAAGGTGAAGGAAGGCGAGTACAAGGTGACCGTGCTCGCTGCCGGCGCGTCTCCGGTCGCCTGGCTCAAGGAGCACGGTTACGCCGTGCCGCCGGGCGCCGAACAAGCGGTCGCGCCCTACATGAGCCAGGGTCTCGTGTTCGTGATGGCCGAGGTCGACACCAAGCGCGTCGAGCTCGTCGGGTCGGATCGCGCGCAGCTCTCGCCCCTCCGCTTCTACACCGATCAACCGTACGACACGTTGCCGGTGCGGCTCGGCCTCTTGAACAAGCCGGCGAACGACATGCAGGAGCTCACGGTGTACGCCCTCGATCCGACGAACCGTTATGAAGTCGGCAACTACGAGAACATCACGGCGCCGACCAACGTCGAGGTCGATTTCGAGGTGAAGGAGCGCATGGGGGAGTTTTACAACTCGCTTTACGACTCCATCCTCAAGCGGCATCCGAAGGCCTTCTTGCGTGAATACTCGTGGCCCGCGGACGGCTGCGGCGAGCCGTGCGCGACCGTCCCCTACGAGCTCTCCGAGCTTCTGAGCCTCGGCGGCGACGTGTTCGAGCGCGCCGTTTCCGACGAGGAAAAGAACCCGAAGCCGCCCGAGCTCACGGAAGAGCAGAAGGCCGCCGACAAGGAGATGCTCAAGCCGCTGAAGCCCAAGGAAAAGAAGCAGCGGATGAAGGAGCTCAACGAGGATCGTCAGCGCGTGGCGACCGTGAAGGCGCTCGTGGGACGCAACAAGTACATCCTGTCGCGCGTCCACTACCGCTACGACGACAAGACGCTCGAGCAAGACCCGAAATTCGTCGCCAAGAGCGACGGGCTCGACGGCGGCACGGCGCTCCCCAAGGGCGAAAAACGCGAGGCTTCGCTCGCCGTCACGAGCGACAAGAATCGGCTGCAGACACGCTTCAACAACTTCCACAACTGGAAGCCCGTGATTCATTGCGCGTCGCCCGATCGCTGGAAATGGGGCAAATCGCCGCCCGACTACAAGGGCCTGCGCAAGATTTGGATCGCCGAGGATCTCACGCGCAAGAGCCGCACGCAGATCAACGCGGCGCGGATGCTCAAGACGGACCTGCCCGAATACGGGCTCGGCCCAGCGGCGAACGCGATCGTAGACGCCGGCGCTGACGCTTCGGACGGCGGCACCGATGCATCCAAGAAGAGCGGCTGCGGCATCGGCAACGAGCGTTCGGCGCGCTCGGGCGCGTGGTTGATGCTCGCGGCAGGCTTGCTCGGCTTCGCGGCGCGACGGCGCTCGCGCGGCTGACGCGCGGCTCGTCGCGTGACGTCACTCGCGTGAGGCGCTCGGGCCGCGTGCGGCGCCGAGCTCGACGTCCGGATGCCCGAAGTCCGGCGCGCGAATGCCGCCGACCCCCCGCGCGACGAAGTAGGAGCGCAGCACGTCGCGCGCCACTTCGACCGCCTTGCGTCGCCAAACGCTGCCGTTCTCGAGCAGGACGCTCACGACGATGGCGGGCGAGCGAGCTGGAGCGAAACCGAGAAACCAGCTCGCGACGCCTTCACTCTGCGCCTCGCTCGGGTGCAAGGTGCCCGTCTTGCCCGCGACTTGCACGCTTCCGAGCAGCGGGTGGCCGAGCTCGTCGTGGAAGGCCGAGCGCGCCGTGCCGCTCGCCACGGTGACTTCCATCATGCGTTCGAGGCGTTGCGCCGTGGTCGCGCGCAGCACGCGGCCCTCGTTCTCGAGCTCGGGCGACGGCTCGTAGTTTTCGGCGCGCGCGACGAGTCGTAAGCGCGGAGACAGTCCGCCCGTCGCGATCACCGTCGCAAGGTACGCGCCGCCGAGAGGCGTGAGCGTGCTGCCGCGAAAGCCCGCGGCCGTCCGCGCGAATTCGAGATCTTCGTAGGGCACGTCGAGCGTGCCGACGGGCGCCTTGTAATCGAAAGGCACGCGGCCGTTGAAGCCGATGCGCTCGGCGACTTCGACCAAATCGGCGCGCATGAGTCGGTGCGTCGCGAGCTGCGCGTACACGGCGTTGCGGCTGTGCCCGAGCGCCTGAAAGAAGGGTCCGCACGTGATCTGTCCGTCGCGCGGTGGATCCAAATGCCGGCGTTCGATACTGCGCATGCCCCCGGCGATGCAGACGCGTTCGGACGGCGCGATGTCCGTCTTCTCGAACAAGGTGGCCGTCGTCACGAGCTTGAACACGCTCGCTGCGGGCGCGTGCGGCGTCGTAACGACCGAAGGGCCGCGTCCTTCGTGACGTCTTTCGGCCCACGCGAGGATGCGGCCGCTCTTCACGTCCACGGCGACGACTGCGCCGGCGTTCGGGTGCGCTTCGTCGAGGAGGCGTTCGGCGTCGTGCTGGAGCGCCGGATCGAGCGTGAGCTCGGCGAGCTCGCCGTGGCCCGCCGGCGCGACGAGGTGCGAACCCTCGAGGTGCGCCCGCGAAAGGTCGATCGGGGGCGGCAGCTCCGCTCGCGGCTCTGCCGCGCCCATCACGGCGAGGGCAGCCGTAGCGATGAGGATCCGGCGGAGCATGCCGATAATTAGGCGCCGCCGAGCAACAGTGCCAAGTTCCAGGCTCGCGGAATAATTGAGCAGAATCGAATGCTTGAGTCGTTGCGTTCAGGGCCGACCGGCCGGATCTTGCAAAATGTAGGTGTGACTCCTACCATTCGCTACATGAGAGCGGCAAGACGGCAGGTAGGTCTGAGGGCGAGGACTGACTTCCGAGTGACCGCGCGCTGGGGGTCGCGGTCCTTGCGCTGCCGGGGCATCGAGGTGTCGGCGACGGGCATCGTCGTCGACGGCGGCTTGCCACGGGTCGGCGCGCCGCTGTGGGTGTGGCTCGAGCTCGAGTTACCGGAGCGGCTGCGTCCGATGCGAGCCCTGGCGCGGCCCGTGTGGACGCTCGGCTCGCAGCAAGCGTTTCGTTTCGTTCGTATCTCCGACGCCGATCGGCTTTCGCTGGCCGAGCACGTCGATCTCGCCGCGCGCCGCGGTGTTCGCTTGAACTGAAGGCTCAGCATGAAAAATACAGGTTTGTCGTCGTTCTCGCTCACGTCCCGTCGCGCGCTCCGCGCCGCCTCCGTGCTCATGGTCGCGAGCTCGGCTACCGGCTGCGTGCCGGCCAAGAACTACGAGGAGGTGCGCAGCGTCGCCGAAAGCGAGGCGAAAGCGCACGAGCACACGCGCCAGCGGCTCGAAGCATCGATGGATCGCATTCACACGCTCGAGCAAGAGCTCAAGGCGCGCGAGCAGAACCTCAACGTCGACGAGAACGCCACCGCCGAATCGAAGCTCGCAACGGCCGTCGCCACCAAAGAGAAGGAAGCGGCGGTCGAGCTCGTCGAGCAGCTCCGCTCCGAGCTCGCGCGCACCGGCGACCATTTGATGATTTTCGCCCGCGAAAAGCAGGATTTGGCTCAGACGTTGCTCATCGCCGAGCGGCGCATGGCGGATATCGAACTCGCCGGCAAGAAGCTCGACGAGCTCGTCGCGACGACGCGTGATCTGTCGCTCGCGCTCAGGGACGAGCTCGCGCAGGGCACGGTCGAGCTCGGCGCGCGCGAGGGACAGGTGGTCGTCGGGATGAAGCCCGACGTGCTCTTCGGTGCCGAAGGCGGCGAGCTGCTCGCGCCTGCTGCGACGCCCCTGCTCGCGGCCGTGGGCAAGGTGAGCGTCGAGCATCCGTCGCTGCGCGTGCTCGTGCGCGAGTCGGGCGGGGCGGCAGCGAGCCCGCGACTCTTGCGCTTGGGCGACGCGCTGCGCGAGCGAGGCGTGACCGGGTCGCGCCTCGTGCTCCCGAGCTCGGGGACGGCTGCGCCGTCGTCTACCGGCAGCGTCGCTCCGGCGGCTCCTTCGACGCCGAGCGACGGGGCGGCGAGCGCGGACGCGGCTCCCCCGACCGAAGCGAAACCGAGCGCGCCGGCTGCCGTGGCCGGCAAGTACGAGATTGCGTTCGCGCCGTAGGGCGCGCGAGAGCAATCCAGGGCGCGATCGGACGGTCGGGCACGGGCACGGGCACGTTTACGGGCACGTGGCCGTTGGGGTTCACGGATTGCCTAGATCGCCAGCGTGACCTTCGCGGGCCAGCTGCCGGGCGAGGGGAAGGTGGCGGCTTCGAGGACGCCGACGAGGCAGTCGATGACGCCGTCGCCGTCCTCGTCGGGCGGGGTCACGCTCGCGGAGAGCACCTTGCCGTCGGTGCCGACGTAGAGCGTCGCCTCGAAGGGACCCGAGCGGCCGCGTTTGCACTCTGCAATTTCGTTCGAAATCTTCTTCAAGCCGGGAGCCGCTTCGTGCTCGTCCCAGGTCGTCGGCGGCCGCACGTCGTTCGGCGCGTCGAAATCGAACGACTTTCGCGCGAGACCATGTTCACCGCCGACGGGCTTCGGCCAGGTCTTGGCGCGGACGGCGTCCAGCATGCAGCGCTCGGTCGCGCGGCTGCCGAGCGTCGAGTGCTCGAAATACGCGCTCGCGACCTTGCCGCTGCCGTCGATCTTCAAGAGGAACGCCACCGAGCCGCCGAGGAACTCGACGCGCTTGGCGCCCATATTCAGGCAGCGCTCGAAGCTCTTGAGCGACGCCTTGAAGGCGGCGTCGACCTCGTCCTCGTTCAAGCCGCCGATTTCACTGGTCGCACTGATGGTCGGCCCAGTCTCTTGCTTGGGCGTTCGGTCGCCGACCGTCGCAGCTTTGGGCGGCGGTTCGCTACCTCCGCAGGCAGACACGAACGTCAGAAACAACGCGGACGAAACGAGGCGCGCCGACGATGACGAAAGCATGGCCGGCGCGCATTTAGCGCGGATGTTCCGATGGCACAACCGCGCGCGGATCTCCGAAAATTCAGCTGCCGGCGCTCATTCGTCTTGCCCGCGCAGCTTCGCGAGCACGTTCAAATCTTCGAGCGTCGAGATGTCGCCCTGGGCTTCGCGTCCTGCCGCGACGTCTTTGAGCAAGCGACGCATGATCTTGCCGCTGCGCGTCTTCGGCAGGCCCTCGGCGAAGCGGATGTCGTCGGGGCGCGCGAACTTTCCGATCTCTTGAGCCACGTGCTCGGCCAAGGCCTTCTTCATCGCGTCGCCCGGCTCGTTGCCGGGCTTGAGCGTCACGAACGCGACGAGCGCTTGTCCCTTGAGCTCGTCGGGACGGCCGACGGCCGCCGCCTCGGCCACGGCGCGGTGCGACACGAGCGCGCTCTCGATTTCAGCCGTGCCGATGCGATGTCCCGCGACGTTGAGCACGTCGTCGATGCGGCCGACCACGTGATAGTAGCCGTCGGCGTCGACGTTCGCGCCGTCGCCCGTGAAATAGGAGCCCGGGATCTCGCTGAAGTACTGCTTCTCGTAGCGGGCGTCGTCGCCCCACACGGTGCGCAGCATGCTCGGCCAGGGACGGCGCAAGATGAGCAGGCCACCCTGACCTTTCCCCACGGCCTTGCCGTCTGCGCCGACGACCTCCGGTTCGACGCCGAAGAACGGGAAGCCCGTCGCGCCCGGTTGCGTCGCGTGCACGCCCGGTAGCGTGGTCAACATGATCGAGCCGGTCTCCGTCTGCCACCAGGTGTCGACGATGGGACAGCGGCCGCGGCCGATGTTCTCGTGGTACCACATCCACGCTTCGGGGTTGATCGGCTCGCCCACGCTGCCGAGCAGGCGCAGGCTCGAGAGGTCGTACTTTGCCGGCCACTCCGTGCCTTGGCGAATGAAGGCGCGGATCGCGGTCGGTGCCGTGTAGAGGATGGTGACCTTGTGCTTCTGGATGATGTTCCAGAAGCGTCCCCAGTCGGGGAAATTCGGCGCGCCCTCGTACAGTAGACAAGTCGCGCCGTTCGAGAGCGGACCGTAAACGATGTAGCTATGCCCCGTGACCCAGCCCACGTCGGCCGTGCAGAAGTAAACGTCGTCGTCGCGCAGATCGAAGACGTACTTCGAGGTGATGTGGGCGCCCGTCAGGTAACCCGCCGTCGTGTGCAGCACGCCCTTCGGCTTGCCGGTCGAGCCGGAGGTGTAAAGGATGAAGAGCGGGTGCTCGGCGTCGACGATCTCGGGCGCTTCGCCGAGCGACGCTTTGGCGTTCTTGGTGGTTTCGACCCAGTCGAGGTCACGACCCGGCTTCATCGTGATCGGCGCGAGCGCTTGGCCGAGCCGCCGATAGACGAGCACCTTCTCGACGGTAGGGGTGGCTTCGAGCGCCTGATCGACGGTCGCCTTGAGCGGCACGACGCCACCGCGGCGATACGCGCCGTCCTGCGTGAGCACGAAGCGCGCCTGACAGTCGTTGATACGATCGCGCAGCGACTCGGCCGCGAAGCCACCGAACACGACGGTGTGCGGCGCCCCGATGCGCGCACAGGCCAGCATGCCGACGACCACTTCCGGCACCATGCCCATGTAGATCGCGATGCGGTCGCCCTTCTTCGCGCCGAGCTCCCGGAGCGCGGCTGCGAGCTCGACGACGCGCGCGTGAAGCTCGGCGTAGGTGAGCGTGCGCGTCTCGCCGGGCTCCGATTCCCAGACGATGGCGGGGGCGTCGCGCCGCGCCGTCTTCAGGTGCTTGTCGAGGCAGCTCTCGCTGGCGTTGAGCTCAGCGCCGAGGAACCATTTGGCGAACGGCGGCTTCCACTCGCTCAGCGCGGACCACGGCTTGCGGAAGACGAGCTCGGCCGTCTCGCGCTTGTAGAACGTCTCCGGCGAGTCGAGACTCTCCCGGTACATTTCGTTGAAGCGTTCGAGCGTGCCGATCCGCGCGCGCGCCGAAAATTCGGGGCTCGGCTTGAACCTACGGTTGTCGGTCGAATGGGTCTCGATCGCTCGGGTGTCGATGCTCACGGTCGCCTCCGGTACCGGCAGTCTAGGCCAGCTCCGGAGAACCGTACTCTCGTTTCTGGCTCGAAAACGGGGTTCGGCAGGCGCGAGCGCGAGGCGCTCCCCTGCCGCAACGCGCCAAGTGCGGCACACGAGTGCGGTGGTGGCGCGCGACGGGGCCGCGACGCTCTGGAAGCGCGCGCTCGGCGCTACTTCGCGAGCTTGCCGCCCGTGGCGGCGAGGCGAGCGGTCACGCGAGAAGCCGACTTCTTCGCGATCACGCCTTTGCTGGCCGCGCGCGCGAGAGCGCTCTCCGCGGCCGCGACGAGCGGCTTCGCGAGCTTGGCGTCGCCGGCGCTGATGGCGGCGCGCGCCTTCTTGACGGTCGTGCGGAGCGCGCTCTTGAGCGCGCGATTGCGCTCGGTGCGAACGATGCGCTGACGGTTTCGCTTCTCGGCGGAGGGATGATTGGCCATGACTTTTTCCTAGCTCGCCTTGCCGCGCTTCGCGTCCGGGGCCTTCGGATCGTAGCCTTCGGGATGAACGGCGAACTTGGGAGTGATGCGGGCAGCGGAGCGCTTGCGCGCAGCCGCGGTGCTCCGCGCGCGGAGGTTACGCCGACGTTCAGTTTGACGAGTAGAAGAGACCATATCGCAACGCTCGAAGCGGTTAGGGGCGGGCACTATGTTCGCCACTTCAGCGCTTGTCAACCCTCGGGCCGACCAGTCTCTTTTGTTTTCGGGGCCCCAGCCCCGAAAACGGGCCCTTTGAAATCTCTTTTGTTTTCGGGGCCCCAGCCCCGAAAACGGGCCCTTTGAAATGCTTAGTTAGAGCGGGCGGACCGTGACGCCGAGGCTGAAGTTCGACGCCGCAAACGGCTGAACTCTGGCTTTGCCGAGCGCGGCTTTGATGCACGCTGCGGCGGGCGTCCCGTCGGCGGGTCCGCTCACGTTGACGCTGGTTACTTCGCCGCTCGAGCCGAACACGATGGTCGCGCTCGACGCCTCAGGCTGCCCTGCGATGCACGAGCGCGCCGCGCCGAGGACGGCACCGACGGCGGCTTGCGCGGCGCCCGTCGAGGGGCGGTCCGTGATCCCGCCGGTCGCCGGGTTGAGCTCGGCGGGGCGCATCGCGCTCGGCGTGCCCTTCGGGGCCGAACCCTTGGTCGCGGCAGTCGTATCGTCGTCGAGCACGACCTTCTCGGGTCGCGCGCGCGTCGTGTTCGCGGCAGCCGTCGAACGCGCCTGCGCGGCCGGCGCCGAGGGCTTCACCGCGGCGAGCGCAGGTTCAGCAGCGGGCGCGGACGACGGCATGGGTTCGGCTTGCGCCGGTTTCTCGACGGGCAAAAGCTCCGCTGCCTCCATGCGCGGTTCGGCAGGCGCAGTCGCCTTGGCGCCGTCCGGTGCGGCAGCGCTGGGCCCACTCGGCGTCGTCAGCGTCGCGGCAGGTGACGTCGGCTGCGACGGCGCGGCGGCAACTTTGGTCTCTGGTGTACGCGACGCGAGATACAAACCGAAGCCGGCGGCGAGCCCGACCGTCGCGATGGCGACGCCGATCCAGGGCCCGCGCGTGTCGAGCGAGCTCGCTTCGTGCCGTGCGGGCGGCACCGTGCTCTGCTCGCGCTCGCGCGTGAGCTCCGCCGCGACGGCAGCCGTGGCCCGGGGCTCCGAGCGACGCGCCGTCTCGGGCAGTGCGCGGCTCTGCGAAGCGATGGCGAGGGAGGCCTTGGCGAGATCGACGGCATCTTTGCTGCTGCGCCGCGCGACGGCGGCGCGCGCGAGCTCGGCGAGGGAAGTGCCGGCAGTCTGCGGGCTCGAAGGCGTTGCGGGTTCGCGTTCGCCGCTAGCACGGGCGGCAAGCTCTTCGGTTCCGTCCTCAGTGCTTTCGGGCAGCGGCGGCAAGAACAGGCTGTCGTCGATGTCGCTCGCCGTGCCGAGCGCGCTCTCGAGCCGCGCCGAGAAAGCACCCCAATCCGGCTCGCGCAGCTCGGCCTGTGCCAGCGCCGCTTCCGCGCGGAGCACGAGCTTCGAATCACCGTCGTCGCTCATGACTCCTCCTCGGCGTGGCCGCGACCGAGTAGATACGCTCTGAGTTTCCGGCGTGCCTCGTGCACGCGCCACGCGATGGTGCCCTCCGGGCAACCGAGGACTTTGGCGACCTCGGCGTGCGACAAGCCGTCGATGCCGACCATGATGAGCGTCGTGCGCAGACTTTCGCTGAGCTCGCCCAAGCCGTCGATGAGCGCGAGCGCGAGCTCACGGTCGAGCGTCGCGTCGGCCGGGCTCGTGCCGCCACCCCGCGCTTCGAGCAGCAGGCTCTCCACTTGGGGATCGTCGGGTGGTGCCGAATGGCGCGTGGTGCGCCGCGCGCGGATGGCGTTGAGCGAGAGATTGACCGCGATGCGGTAGATCCACGTGAACGGCTCGCTCCGGCCGTCGAAGCGGCCGAGCGCCCCGTACGCGCGCACGAAAGTTTCTTGTGTGACGTCCTCGGCCTCGGCAGGGCTGCGCAGAAGGTGCGAGGTCAGCCGAAAGATGCGCTTCTGGTGCCGGCGAACGAGCGCCCCGAACGCGTCCGCATCACCGCCGCGCGCGAGCTCCACCAACTCTCGGTCCGTGCGGTGAGGCATGAAAAACTGCCCGCTAGCGCGAACGCCGGGCGTATGCGGCAGCAGAACATAGTTCAACACGAGGAGATTCGACAACCGAGGCCCCGCGCGGATTGGGTAATGCAGCGCGAAAGCATGGCATCTCGCCTCGGCCTCCGCGTCTCAGCTGGTTTCGTCGCCTTTTTCGGCGGCCTCGGGCTCGCTCTCGCGAGGCTCGCTCTGCGCGGCGAGTTTTTGCCGCAGGATGTCGCCGAGCGTGCCGAAGCCGCCTTCGGCCTTGAGCTTCTGCCGATATTCACGGTGCGCGCGGCGTTCCTCGTCGTCCTTGAAGCCGCGAATGCTGAGCTTCGGCTCGCCGCTCCGCGGATCGACCTCGAGCACTTTCAGGTCCAAGACGGTCCCGGGCTTGAAGCTCTTGCGCAGGTCGGTCCCACGTGGCGTCCCCGTCTGCCCCGCGGGGATGAAACCACGTGAGGCGCGGCCGGTCGCGCCGAGCACGCGCACGATCACACCGGCGGCTTCGCCCTTCACGACCGCTGCTTTCAGGAGTCCGCCACGCACCACCTTTTGCGGCGCTTCGTCGGCGCGATCGGCGGGCGGCGCGAGGTGCAGCCCGATCTTCTTCGAGTGCAGGTCGAAGTAGTGAACGACGACTTCGAGCTCCTGACCTTCCTTGAGCACTTCGTTCGGGTGCTCGATGCGCTCGAACGACAGATCGGCGACGTGCAAGAGGCCGTCCATACCGGGCTCGAGCTCGATGAACGCACCGAACTTCTCGAGCCGCACGACCTTGCCCGTGTGGCGCGTGCCTGGCGCAAACTTCTGTCTCGCTTGAGCCCAGGGGTCTTCGACGAGTGCTTTACGGCTGAGCCAGATCTTGCCGCGCTCATCGATCTGCAGGATCTTCACGTCGAAGCGATCGCCCGGCTTGAAGAGATCCGACAGGTACTGGCGCGGATCGTGGCTCGCTTCGGTGGCGTGGATGAGCCCTTCGACGTTCTCGGCGTCGGGGAGCGCGACGAACACACCCCAATCGACGACCGTACGCACGACGCCGGTCATCACCTGACCCTCGCTGAGTAAGCTCAGCGCGTGCTTGCGGCGCTCGTGGGCTTCGGCCTCGAGCATCGGACGGCGTGTGACGACGACGTCGCGCCCAGCTTTGTCGAACTGGCTGATCTTGAAATCGAGCCGCTGCCCGAGCAGCGAGGAAAAATTCGCGTTCGCCGGATGCAAATCCATGCCCGACGCGGGTGCGAAGGCGCGGACGCCGGCGAGGTCGACTTCGACGCCGCCCTTGATGACGCCGGTCACGAGGCCCGAAACCAGCGCGCCCTCGTGTGCGGCTTGCTCGAGCTTCGGCTTCGACTCTTCTTCGCGCAGCGGTTTGCGCGTGAGCACGACGAGGCCGCCGCGCGAACCGTCTTGGTGCACGCGCGCGACGAAACGATCACCGACGGAGGGGACGAGGTCGTCCGGCTCCATTTCACTGCGATCGAAGATGGCGAGCGCCTTGCCGGAGAGATCGACCATGATGGCCGCGTCGATGACCGCCGTGACCTTGCCGAACACTTCTTCGCCGACGTGGAACGGCGCGCGATCGTTCGCGCGGTGACGGCGCGCGCGCTTGCCTTTGCTCCCGGGCGGCTTGCTTGCCGACTTGTTGCCGGAAGTGGGTGGGGCGCTCTGTCCGTCGGGACCCGGCGCAGGCGCGCCCGCAGCGGCTCCAGGCTTCTTCTTGCGTCGTCGTCGCTTCTTCTTGGGCGCGCCGGTGCCCGGCCCCGCGCTGGTGGCGTTCGCGCCTTCGGCGCCGGCGGCGTCGCTCTCCGTTTCCTCGCCTTCGGCGTGGTCGTCGCCTTCGGCGTGGTCGTCGCCTTCGGCGTGGTCGTCGCCTTCAGCGTGCTGCTCGCCCTCGGGGTGTTGGGCGTCGTGACCTTCGCCCTGCGCGGCGGCCTGCGACGCGTCGCTCGCGCCCGGGGGCGCGGACGAACTTTCGCCGCTCGGCGCGTCGGGGCCCGAAGGGGTCGGCGTCGGCAGGGCCGGCGTCGGACGCACCTCGGAGGCTTCCGTCTCGCTCGCGGAGGAATCGATCGGGGGTGTCGGCGGCGTCCCCGCCGCCGTGGCGCTGCTGCTCGGTTCTGTGGAGCTCATCGGGCGGGCCGTGGCGCTATACCGTGCCTTCAATCATCTGCCAACGCGTGACTGTATGATCTGCGGTTTGTGCCGAGGGTGACACGCTTTCGTCAGCGGCTGATCGGCAGCCGCCGGTTGACGCCGCCGCTCCGATCGATGCTGACCGTGCCTGCCGCGCCTTGCGCGCGGATTTCCGCGAGCAGGCGCTCGGCGACTTCGCTGAACGCTTTGCCCGCGGGGGAGCCCGGCTGAGCCTCGACGAGGGGTGTCCCGGCGTCCCCCCACTCTCGGACGGCCGGCACGAGCGGGATTTGCCCGAGGAGCGGCGCCTCCGCAAAATCGGCGATCTTTTGCCCGCCCCCCGGCCGAAGAGCTCGTGTCGCTTTTCGCAACCGTCGCACACGAAATAGCTCTCGTTTTCGACCACGCCGAGGACGGGAATGCCGACTTTCTTCGCCATGCTCACGGACTTGTAGACGTCCTGCAGCGCGACCTCCTGCGGGGTCGTCACGATCACGGCGCCGGTGCTGCGGACGCGCTGCGCGAGCGTCAGCGCCACGTCGCCCGTACCCGGCGGCAGGTCGAGCAAGAGCACGTCGAGCTCCTCCCAGGCCACGTCCTTCAGGAATTGAAGCAGCGCGCCGTGCAGCATGGGTCCGCGCCAAACGACGGCTGATTTCGGATCATCGAGCAGAAACCCGATGCTCATGAGCTTGACCCCGAAGCGCTCGTGCGGGCGGATCCGCTGGCCGTCGGTGAGCGGCTGGCCGTGGACCCCGAACATCGTGGGCACGCTCGGCCCATAAATATCGGCGTCGAGCAGGCCGACGCTCGCTCCGAGCCGCGTGAGCGCCACCGCCAGGTTGCTGGCGACGGTGCTCTTGCCGACGCCTCCCTTACCGCTCATCACGAGCACGACGCTCTTCACGAGCGGAACGGGGTCATCGGCGGCGACTTCACGAGCGGGCAGGTCGAGCGGCACCGCGCCTCGGTAGGCCGCGATTCGGGGTTTGTCAAACCGGAACCGAAGAAGGCGCGTAGCCGAATGAGACGGCGGTACGTGAAGGCCACAGCTTCCACGAGCCACGCGGGCCACTGACGCTCCGGCGTTGGTACTCCGCATGCATGGGCGGAACCACATGTCCGCGATCCAGGACCCTCCCGAACTCCTCCCCACCACCGATCTCGTCAAGCAGGCGCTCTCCGAGGCGCGCGAGCTCGTCCAGCTCGAAGTGCGAATCGCCAAGGAGGAGCTCCGTGAGGAGCTCGTCGAGGCGAAACGTGCCGCGATCGCGGGGGCGCTGGCCATCGGCATCGGGATGTTGGTCTTGGGCGCGCTGCTGGTCGCCGTCATCTTGGCCTTGGGCGGGACGGTCGTCGCGGCCCTCGTCGTGGCTGCCGGTCTTGCTGCGCTCGCCGCGATCAGTGTGGCTGTCGCGTATGCTGCGGCCCCCAAGTCCGTGCTCGGCAAGACGCGTAAGCATCTGAAACAGGACGCGACCGAGCTCAAGGAGCATGTGGCATGAGTATGAAAGATCCAACGGAAGATCGGCCTGGGCAGGCGCGCGAGCGTCTCGAGCGAGAAGCAGACCGGGTACGCGCGCGGCTCACGAGCGAGATCGACGAGCTCAAGGCACGAGGCCAGCAGGTCGCCGACGGGTTCGGTCGCATGAGCGACCGCGTCGAGATGGCAAAGGAGACGGTTCGGAAGCATCCGGGTATCGCGATCGGCATCGCCGCCGGTGCTGCCGTGGCGCTCGGTGTCGTGCTCTATGTACGCGGCAAGCGCGCGCGCCGCGCCCAGCGCCGCGACGCGATCTTGGGTCTCGCGGCGCGGCTGCTAGGTCCCGCGTATGTGGTCGAACCGGTGGACGAGCGTCCGGGTGTGATCAAGAAGGGGATCAAGCAAGCGGGCCGTGCGCTCGTCACGGCGGCGGGGCGAGAGCTCGGCCGGCGCGCGTTGCTGGCGATTTCCGGGCCCGAGCAGCCCCTCCACGAGCGGACGACGGAGCCCGGTCCCGCCTGACTGCTCGACTACCGTACGGCGTCGGTCGCAGTTAAATGGGATCGGCGCCTTCCGAGCTTGGACATGCCTCAAAAACCCGGCTCCACCCTCCTGACGCACGTCGTGCGCGCGGCGACGGACCGCCTCGCCGAGACGCCCGGTGATCCCCCCGTCGTCGCACGACTGATCGTCGAGATCCGCTCGGACGGCTCGCGCACGGTGGCGCGCGGCGCCCTCGACGACGTGCTCGGCGGCGAAAAAGTCGCCGTCGAGGCGCGCGGCACGACACCCGCCGCGCTCGCCGCTTCGCTCATTCGCTCGATGTTCTCGGCGCCGCTGCTGGCGCGCGTGATTGCGCGGCGGCTCCTCAAGTAGCGGGGCGGGGCGCACAAAACGCGACCGGCGCGCCCTCTTGCGAGGAGCGCGCCGGGTGCGTCGCTGATGCGTCGAACGTTAGCTGCTGAATCCGCTCGTGAAGGCGCTGGTGAACTTCGCCTGAGCCTTCAGATTTGCGGTGCCGTCCGTCGCGATATCGCTCAGGGCTGTGCCCGCTTCGCCGAACGCATCGATGGCGCAGCCGAGACGGAACACGGGCACATCGGCAGCGATGCTTCCCGCACTGTTGACCAGGTCCTTGACCGAGGCGGTCAGGGACGCGACCGGCGACTTCACGATGACCTTGCCGCTCGCGTCCGTCTTGCCATGGATGAGCAGGTCGTACTTGGTGAAGCCGGTGAGAATCGCCGCCCCACGCAGCTTCAGCTCACCGAGGTGCGCGACGAAGTCAGCCTTGTCCGATGCCGAGAGCTTGTCGGCAAAGGTGTAGGTCAGCTGAACCGAGGGCGGCGTGCACTCGAGGGTGGCATTGGCCTTGGCGCTCGCCTGAGCATTGCACTGCGCGCTGGCGTCGCAGTTGGCGTGGGCGGAAGGCGGCGTCACGTCGCCCGTGCAGCTGCCGCTGCATTGGCCCGTGCACGAACCCGAGCAGCTCGGGGGCTTGCCACCGTCACACATCGCGTTCGCGGCGATTTCGCATTTGCCGGAGCAGGTGCCGCTGCACGTGGCGGCAGCGCTGAGTTCACAACTGCCCGTGCACATGCCGTCGCACGAGCCGTTGCACTGGCCGTTCGCGTCGGTCGCCGAACAGTTGCCGTCGCACTTGCCGTGGCAAGTGCCGTCGCACGCTGCCGCTGCGTCGACCGTGCACGTGCCCTCACACTTCCCCTCGCACTTGGCGGCCACCGTCAAATCGCAGGTAGGGGGTGCGCCCTCACAGGTGCCCATACACGTTCCGGTGCACGAGCCCTTGCAGTCCACGGTGGCGCTCGGTGGCGTCACCTCACCCGTGCAGTTGGCCTTCGCTTCGCAGTCGGCCTGTGCCTTGACCGCGACGTCGAGACTCGCGTGGCATTCGGCCGGTTGGTAATCGAGCGCTACGCCGCCTGACAGGTTCGCCGAGAAGTCAGCTTTGATTTTGGCGATCAGGGCGTCGACCTTGGCGTCGATCGCTGCGGAGGCGTCGAAGTTCGCAACGCCGTAAACTTGGCTCAGCGCGTCGATGTTGGCGTTGAAGTCGCCGTTGATGGACGCCGTGGCATCCGAGATCCTGCCCACGGCTTCGAAGAATCCGTCGAGCTTGGCGTTGCCGGAAATGCCCACGTCGCCCGTCGAAATCTTGCCGCAGGGGCCGCACAGCTTTTCGGCACCGCTCGCCAGGGGATTGTCTGCCAGTGGATTGTCCGTGCTGCTGCATGCGCCGCCCGCCAGGGCTCCGACGAGTGCTGGCGCCAGCAGTGACACCAACCCGATTACTTTCTGTCTCATGGATAAGAGCTCCTTCTTCGTTCCTCGGAACAAGCCTGGGTTCCCGATTCACCACGTAACCCCGGCGTTCGACGGCTCACTTGAGCCTGCATTCAGTGAAGGGCTTTTTTACACGGCTACGCGCTGGCTGTCAGCTTTCCTGGCCAGGCCAACGGGCCCGAGACTCCAATGTCATGCGCATGAATGTGTAGGTAGGACGATGTGCGTGCGGCGTACGGCTCCATGAACGCCCGCATCCGTGATCGTTGGGGCGATTCGTGCACGGTGCGTCACATTTGTGTGCGCTCCGCAGACGTCGAGGAATCGATCGCGCAGAGAATGCGGAGGGGCGGGAACGGGCGACTTGGCTCGCTCAGTCCTGATGACCGCGCTCGAGGTAGCGATCGGCCGTCTCGGGCGGAATCCGCTTACCGTCCACGACATACGTCGGCGTGCCGATGAATCGGCGCTTTGCGGCGAGGTCCGCCTCGCGTTCGGCGCGTGCGTAAATGTCCGGCCGTTCGACGCAGCTGGCGAGCTTTCCGGCGTCGAGGCCGAGGTCGCGCGCGGCTTGGGCATCGTCGAGCGCGAGCTCGTCACCGTGCGCGAAGAGCCAGCGATCCATTTGCCAGAACCGGCCCGCTTCGCCGCCGCAGTACGCGAGCCGCAAGCGCTGACAGCTGCCGTGCTGCGTCGCCGAGCAGCGCGCGAGCGGAAATTGCCGGCGCACGATGCGGACATCGTTGGGGCGCGCGGCGAGGCGCTTGAGTGTCCAGGCCGTCGCGGCGCGACAATGCGGGCACAAGTAATCGGTGTACTCCTCGAGCGTGAGCTTCGGGTCGCGCGCGCCGATCCAGGGCGCACCGTCGGCGGTCACTCCGCTCGCGAACGGTAAGTCGCCTTTCCAAACGACCGTGCGGAAGTACGGCGGCAAAAACAACATGAGCGCCACGAGCACCCCGAGCGGCGGTAAGAGCACGAGCGTCGCATGCTCGCGGTGCGCGAGCGGCGAAAGCTCACGGCGGTGCCGAACCGCGACCACCGCGAGCGCGACGCTGACGGCGTGCACCGCCTCGCACAAAAGGCAAAGCGCGTGAATCGACACGAGCTCGACGCCGAGCAGCGCCACGGAAAGAACGGCGCCGGCGAGCGCGAGCGGGACGAGCCACGCCGAGCCGAGCCACGCGGCCGTTGCGAGCGCCGAAAAACCGAGCACGCCGAGCAGCGGCACCGGGACACCGAACAGGACCGACCAATGCGAGAGCGCAACGGCCGCGCAGTCGAGCTTGGCGCCGAACGAGCAGAAGCCGAGCGCGCCCGGCGACGTGTACGCGCGCACGTGCATGAGCTCGAGCACGCCGGAGAGAACGAGACCCGTCGCCGCGAGCGCGACCGCGAGGCGCTGCTTCAGCGCGGCCCCCAGCAGCCGGCTTGCGGCGACGCGAGATCGGACGAGCCGCTCGAGTCCGCCTGGAAACACGCGTGCGCCAGGGGATCGCTCGGCGTGCGCTGGAAGTCGTAACAGCTCATCGGGAGATTCCCCGGTGTGCGCGGGCAGCCGTTGCCGTTTTCACAGACGTGCTGAGTCGTGTCGAGCCCGTCGCAGTTACACGTGACGGAGTTGTCGATGCACCAGCGCTCCCCCGTGTATCCGGAGCCGGAGCAGAGGCCCATCGGACAGTCGCTGTCACGCACGCACGGCTCGCAGCTCTTACCGCTGCCGTGGCAGCTGCCGAAGCGGTGGGCACACGTCGTGACGGCGAGGTCCGGATCGAATTGCCCGCAGACGCTCGCGTTGCCCCAGGGACACGAATCGAAGCTCGGATCGCACATCTCCGTGCAGATTTTTTCGCCGCTCGGATCGCGCGCGCACACTTGTCCGGGGGTGGAGAGACAATCGGCGTCCGTGTCGCACGGCGCGCAGAAGCGCCGCCGCACGCAGAAGGGCAGCTGCGCGCCGCTCGAGTCCGAAATCGTGTCGCAGAAGAACCCCGTCGGGCAATCGGAGTCCGCCGCGCAGCTCGTCGAGCAGTAGGCGTCCGCGTCCCCGACGCCCGCGCCGAGGCAGCTGAAGCCCGCGCCGGCGTCGCACTCGTCGTAGTTGGGGCAGCGCGTGTAGTACTGGCCGACGGGCTCGGGCGACGTCGAGAGCGCGCAATAGTTGCCGAGCGCTTGCCCCGAGGTGTCGGTCAGCGGCTGACAGAGCCCCTGTCCTTGGCAGTCGAAGTGGGACGCACAGGCGTGGCGGCACTCGCCGGCGGTGCAGGTGAAGCCGTGCGCTTGGTCGCAGCGGCTATCGCTCGTGCACGGACCGGAGCGCGCGCTGCCGTCGGGGACGCCGGTCGTGCCCCCCGTGCCGCTGGTGCTGGAGCATTCCGGGGCGGTACACGGGTCGCTGCCACAGGACCAGGCGCCCGCCAAAGCGGCGCCAAGGGCGGCGACACGCAGCGTGCGCAGCAGGCTTCTTCGGGGCGGGGCGCTGGGTGCGGGCTCGAGCGAGCGCATGTCGCGCGCGTACCATAACTCGAAACCCACACGGTCTCGGCATTGACCGCGCAGGGGAGCTCGTTAGACTTCCGACATGCGCGGGTTAGCCTCGACTTCGGCGGTCCTCGGGCTGCTCCTCAGCGTCGGCTGCTCGAGCGAACCACTGACACAAGGCGACCAAACGCCGGGCTCCCCGTCGAGTCCCGCGAGCACCGCGACGACGCCGGCCGTCAGCGGTAACTTCGCGCCGCTCCAGGCCTACCCAGAAGGCCCCTACGGTCACGGTCTCGGAGCCGTGGTCGAGAATCTCGAATTCCTCGGCTGGCGGGATCCAGCGGGCGTCGGTTACGACCCTTCGGCGCTCGAAACTATCCGCCTCGGTGACTACTACGATCCGGCTGGGAGCGACACCGAGCTCATCGTGCTCAATGCCGCCGCCGTCTGGTGCACCGTGTGCCAGAGCGAGATGCGCGACATGCACAAGAACGGAACCTACGACGCATTTCGCGCTCGGAAGGTGCAGGTCGTGGGCACCCTCTTTCAAGACAGCGCAGGCGATCCGGCAAAGCCGAGCGATCTCGTGATTTGGGGTGCGTCCGACGTCCGTCAAATCGAGTTCCCGCTCGTGCTCGATCCAGCGCTCAAGATGGGTATCTACTTCACGTCGGACGCAACGCCGCTGAACCTCGTGATCGACGCGCGCACCATGCGCATCATCGACGTGATGATGGGCTACAGCAGTGACTCGCGGAACGGGCTCTGGGCGATCGTGGAGCAAGAGCTCCAAAGTCGCGGCCTGTGACGCCACGGTGGGACTTGGCGGTTCGCGCGCGAAATGGCGCCGTGCTTGCGTTTGCGCTCGTCACGACGGCGTGCGGCGGCGCGCCTTCCGGCACCCCGGCCGCCACGGAGGGCCGCAGCGCCACGGCGGCGGGCAACGGGATGCTCGCGCCTGACTTCGAGCTCTCGACCCTGGCGGGCGGCCACGAACGCCTCTCCGACCACCGCGGCAAAGACGTAGTTCTCATCGACTTCTGGGCGACCTTTTGCGAACCCTGCCTGCTCGCGCTCCCCGAGCTCGACGCGCTCTATCAGCGCGAGCGCTCTCGAGGCTTCGTCGTCTTCGCGATCTCCATGGACGAAGCCTCCTCGAACGGCCGCGTCCGCAACCAAGTCTCCAAGCTCGGCTTGAGCTACCCGATCCTGCTCGACCCTGATACTCGCGTCGTCTCGCTCTACAACCCGCGCGCTACGGCTCCCTACAGTGTCCTCGTCGGCCGCGACGGCCGTATCTTGCGCCGCCAAGAGGGATACACGACGGGCGAGCGAGAGAACCTCGAGCACGCTGTGGATGAAGCGCTCGGAAGGTAAGGCGCTCGCGGGCTTTATCGAACGAGGGAACCTAGCGAGTTCGACCCAAGCCAAAAGAGCGCGGCGCCCGGCGGTAGACCGCGACGAAAGGAACGGCGAAGGCGATGGCGAACGGCGCGGGGACCCGTCGGACCGTGACGGAATGAACGGCGAAGGGAACGGGGAAGGGGGACAGTGACGAACGAACGGCGAAGGGCACCGCGACCGGGTGACGGCGACAGTCCGCACGTTCGGAAGGTGAGGGGGCGGAGCGGACGATGCGATTGGAACGGAGGCGGACCGGCTGGTGGACCCGACGGGACACAGGCGAGCGCAGCGCGCGAGAGGCGATGCAGGCGAGCGCAGCGGGCGAGAGGTCGAGAGGCCGGATGCAGTGCCGGGGGGACGCTGGGCAGCGACGCAGCGGAAAGTCTCCCGTACATCATGCCCGCGCGTTGCGGGGCGTGTGTAGACCGGAGCCGCCGCCGTTGGCACGTGAGCGCGATCGTCTCGCACTCAGTCAGGGGTCTACGCAGACAGTCGCGAGTCGGCTCTGACGATACGAGTCGAGCTCCGAGCGATCGTTCGGAGTTCCTAAAGATGGTTCGGCCACTTACGGGGTGTGACGTCGAGAGAGGCTCGTCGGATCGTGCATTCAATGGTGCGCTCCAAGTTCCGATTTCGCTGTTGATAGCCGAGATGCGCTTTGCATTCGATGGGGCCCCTTGGCCCCTGCTGTCGTTTTCCGAGGAGTTTGACGAACTTTGCAGCTGCTAAAACCGAGCAGAGGGTACCATGGGCCCGCCTCCGAACTCGAGACTACTCGGCTGGTCGAGCCGTATCCGAGAGTAGCCCTAGCTTCTTCCAACCAACGCGCAGGAGCCACGAGCGCGCACCGAAATCGTCATGGCGCGACTGAAGACCTGTGGTCGGCCAAGGTGCCGCCTCTGCAAATGGGGGCGGTATGCCCACGACGTTCCGTGGTTGCCAACCATCGAACCACGCCGCGGACGTATACGGATCTACTCCTTTCGGCGACGCCCGTCGTTCGTGCTTGCGGAAATTGGTGAGAACGTAAATCAGTGCATTGCGTACTTCACGTGGTGACTTGAGTGCGCGCTGGTGCGAGCGACCAGCCCAAAGTGGCCCGCTGCGCGAAAGCAGGTCGTTCACGTAGCGTGCGATGCGAATGGCGACGCCACGGAGGCCGCTCGAGAGTGCGCGCCGATCGGCGGCTTCGACGATCAAATGGACGTGATCTCGCTGCACAGAGTAGTGGACGACGCGAAAACGCTCAGGATCGCGACGTGCGGCGCGCACCAAGGCGAGCCGCACGGTGGGAAATAGGAATTGGCTGCGTAGGGGGGCAATGCGAGCGCGTAGCGTGACGTGCACCGGCGTATGCGAGCGGTGAATGGGGCGAGCTCGATGGGGTGTGTTCGCGTGAGGTCCAGGCTTACGGCCGGCGTTGCGCCGAGCGCCACCCCAGCGCGCGGGGTATTGAAACTCGAGCTGTCCCTTCGGTTGACGGATAGCCGCACGGCGAACTGATCGCGTCGCAATCCGTCCGCCGGCTCCCGCCGCTGAACTCGCCGCCCGTCGAGTCATCTTGAATGAGGCAATACGATGATTTGAGCCTCGTTGTCAATGCATTTCGCGATTCGAAACGCCTGCCGCAAACAATCTTGCTCCGCACGTGTCTAGCCGCCTTGTGACGTGTTCAGTCACGCTGACGTGTCGAGCCGAGTGTGACGTGTGGAGCCGCGCTGACGTGTCGAGCCGCGCTGACGTGTCGAGCCGCGCTGACGTGTCGAGCCGCGCTGACGTGTCGAGCCGCGCTGACGTGTCGAGCCGCGCTGACGTGTCGAGCCGCGCTGAGCGCGTTCAGTCGCGCTGACGTGTACCGCGCAGACGTGTCGAGCCGCGCTGTGCGCGTTCAGTCGCGGTGACGTGTAGCCGCGCAGACGTGTCGTGCGTCGGTCACGTGAGTCTCGTGCCCACGTGAGTCTCGTGGGTCAGTCACGTGCGCGTCGTGCGCCGGTCACGTGACCCTCGTCGGTCACGTGAATCTCGCTCGCCACGTGCCGGGGCCGCGCCCGACCTTTCGTGCGCGGCGCGAGTTGCTCAGAATCGGACGTTTGCGTCCAGGCGGACGCCTTCGAGCCCGGGCATGACGCGGCAGACGCCGCCGACGCAGCGGAGGGCGCCGCGGCGCTGGCCGACGAAGATGCCAATCGACGAGTCGGAGGTGGGCTTGAAGCGGACGCTGCCGTTGAAGTAGGTGTCGGGCGGGCGCAGGTCGGTGTTGTATTCGGCACCGAACGCGAACATCCACGAGGGGCCGTAGTCGATGCCGGTCGTGTGCTCCCCCTCCCACCACGCGGGCAGCTGGGGGCCGAGGGGTTCGTGACGGTAGCGGTGCCAGCCGTGGAGCTCGAGCGCGAAGGGGCCGCCGAGCGCCTGGACCACGTCGTAGCGTGCGTAGACTTCGCGGTAGTACATGCGCGTCGTGCCGTCGAGCGTCGGCTGGGGTTCAGCGCTGTCGTCGTAGCGCGCACCCAACGTCAACGTCGCCCGTGAGCGCGAGTCGGCCGCTCGGTACTCCATGCCCGCGGCGCCGTCGTACACGTCGTTGCGCAAATGCCGGTCGGTGGAGCAGCGTTCGTTCGCCGCCACTTCACCGAACGTTTGCCAGTAGCCGAGCCACGCAAACGCGGAGAGGCCCCGCGCGAGGGTGTACTCGCCGCGCGCTCGGCCGCCGCTCACGCACGTCGCGAAGTTGTTGAACTCGGTATCGATGTATTCGGCTTCCGTCGTGGGCGGCGCGCTCCACGCGACTTGGCTGAACTCGCGCGCCGAGTCGATGTTCACGTTGGCGGAGAGCGGGAAAATCCGGCGGTAGTGACGGCCTTCGACGAGCACGACGAGCGGTGAAAGATCGTAGCTGCCACTCGCGTAGACCCCGTAGCCGGTCGGCAGCGAGAGCGCCGGATCGTCGTAGGCGAGCCTTTGTTCGACGCCCTGAATGCCGAGCGAGCCACGGCCGTCCGAGGTCGCGAGGTTCGCGGACTGGCCGATGGTCGTGATGCCCGAGGCGGCGCGCACGGCGTCGGAATGCAGCGGCATTTGACGCAAGAGCACCGAGCTTTGTGTTCCGAGCGTCACGCTGCCGAGATCGGCCGTGAGCTCCGTGGCGACGACGCGATCGGGCGCGTACGTGCACGTGCGTGTCGTCGCGCAGTCGGCGCCCCGCGTCACGAAGTCGCCGCCGACGGCGCGCGGCATGCCGGCTTCGGTGAGCGCGAGCCAGCCGCGCGTCACGGTCGAATCCACCCCGAGGTAACGCCCGGTGCCTTCATCCATGCGCAGCGGATTCAGCGAACCGCCGAGGGCCGTCAGCCGCACGCGTGCATCCCCGAGCCTGAGCTCGCCGCTCGCACGCACGCCGCGCACGGTGTCGTCGCTCGCGAGCTCGTCGCGTTTGCGCACGCTCAAGACGAGGCCGTGCCCGAGCTCGGCGTACACGTCTCCGAGCGTCACTTCGTAGGCGCGCTCCGTGTAGCTCGCGAAAATCTTCGCCGGGTAGATCCAGTTGATGTAGCGGTTGGAGAGCTCGGCGCCGACTTCTTGTTCCTTCTGCCGAAAGTAGGTGGCGGGCGGCGTCGCGTTCGAGCTCGGGGGACGGCCGTACACGAGCTCGAGCGCCCCTGCCGTCGGATCGGGCGAGCGATAAAACCAGGCGTTATCGATGCGCAAGCCGAAGCGGAACGCACCGCGCGTCACCTGCGCGTGCAGGCGATTGTACCAAACGCCCCAATCGTCGTTCGTGACCGTCGTCACGTCGCCCGACGAGAAATCGCGGTTGTTCCACGCGTACATCACGGTCGTCGCCTCCGTGATCTCGACGCTGACGGGCGTCTCGTCGTCGGCGTTCTCGGCCGCTGCGGCTGCCGCCGGCCAAACGAGCGTCACGGCCAGCGCCGCCCAGCGCACGCGCATGGGGCCTACTCGGACGCCTCGCGGCGGTCGAGCTCGTTCTCGATCAGGGGCCAGATGACAGCGCTCTGATCACCCACCACTTTCTGGAGGATCGTCATCGAGCGCGCGTCGACGAGTAGGTTGAGCGGTGCCTGGTCCGCCGAGGCGTAGATGCCGAGCTGATAGTCCGGGTCGAGCAGCATCGGGAACTTCACGTCGAACGCCTCCACCCAGAGTTTGAGATCATCGACCGTGGCGGGTGCGCCCGCCTCGTCTTGAAAAAGGGCGCTCACGAGCGCAAGGCCGCGCGGCGCGAGCTCGGCGTAGTGCTGACCGAGCGTCTTGTGCTCGTTCTTGCAGGCCGCGCACCAGATCGCGGCGGTATTCACGAGCAAGAGCTCGTACTTCTTGCCCGTTTCGTCGTGGAACGCGCCGAGCGACAGCTTTTCGAGCGCCGCCTCCGTGTGAGGTGACGAGTCCGGCGCAGTCCAGCCGCTGAAGCACAAATTGGCCACGACATCGCCCGGCTCGACGCCGTACGGGCCTTCGGGGTAACCCGCGGTCGCGCAGCCGGGCGCGAGGTTACCGTCACCAGGGTTTTGCAGCAGCTCCGGCGGGATTTCGGGACGGTTCGTGCCGCAGCCCGCGAGGAGCGCTGCGAGCGCGAAGAGTCCGCGCGCGCTCACAGCCGGCGCACCCCGACGTTCGAAATGATCGGCAAGCCGCCGCGCGTGGTCCGTAACGTCTCACCGTCCGCCTCGACGACGCCCGTCGCGACGCTCTGCCACTCGCCGTACGGCGCGAACGGCTGATCGCCGTCCTCGAGCCCCACGCCGAAGCCCTGCACCAGAAACTCGACGCGCGTGCCCGGCTCCCAGCCGGCAGTGTTCGGCAAGCGGAGCTCGGCGGGCGGACAGATGACGGCACCGAGCGGCGCGAGCGTGAAAATGCGCTCGAGCGGAGCTCCATGTTCGATGCCGTCCGGGAATCGTTCGGGCGGGAGCTCGGCGGCGCGAAAGGCGCGGCTGTCGGCCGTCGCGTAGGGCGGCAAATTGTCGAGGGTGAAGGTCGCGTTCTGCGCGAGCGTGAGCTCGGCGCCGTTCGAGCGCGAGGTGGCGCAAGCCGAAATCGGCGCGCCCTCCACGGGAAGCGCGGGCAGGGTGAGGTCAGGGAAGTCGGCGCCGGCTTCGGCGTGGTCGAGCAAGATCGCGAGCTCGGCGTACGTGAGTCCGTCGCCGAATTTGAGCGCCGGCTTCGTGACGGCGCTCCTCAGATCCACGACCGCGACCCCGTCCTCGTCCGTGTGCTCGAGGTTGCTGCACACGTCGACGCCGCACACGGTCACCGGCGTATCGACGATGGGCGCGCCGTCGGTGTCGTGCACGGTGACGGTCACCTTGCCGACCATTCCGCTCGCGAGCGAAGCGTCGGCGTAGCTCGGCGTGTCGCACGTTGCGGGTCCGGCGTTCTCTCCGCTGCCGCCTTCTCCGCCCTCGGCCGAACAACTCGTGCCGGCGAGTCCGGTGCCGCCGCTTCCGCTGCCCACGGTGCCGCCGCTGCCGCCATGGCTGGCCCCACCGAGTCCAGCATTTCCCGCCGTGCCGCCGCTGCCGCCCGCACCCCCGGCAGCGCCCGGAGTCACCGCTTCACTGCTGCACGCGAGCGCGATCACACCGAACAGCGGTGCGGTCACTCGAAAGCGCAGCATGGGGCGAAAGCTAGCCCCACGGCCGGCCTCACGCCAAGCCGTGAATATCCACCGCGCTGCTCAGAACAGCACGCCGAGGTACCAGCGGAGCGTCTGCGCGATCTTGATGTCCGCCGCGTTCGCCCCGAGCGTCGTCGTGATCCGATCCTTGAGCCCGTCCGGATAGCCGAGCCCCGCCATCGGGAAGAGCACGCCGTAGTCGATCTCGGTGAAGAAACCGCCCATGATGCCCGGCACGTCGTTGAGCGCGCCGTCTTTCGACTGATAGTAGATTTTGCCGTCGAGCTCGATCCCGAGGTCGTGCTCGTGACCGGGGGCTTGGATGAACTCGCTTGAGCGGGTCCAGATCGCCGCGATACCGCCGCCGGCACGTTGTCCGCTCGCGTCTTTCAAGAAATCGTAATCGGCGCTCGGGCGGAAGTAATAGGTGCCCTGCACGCGCGTGAGGATCGCGCGCTGCAGGATCATGTCCACGCGATAACTCGGGTGGAAGCGGAAGGTCGAAAACGTGCGATCGCCGAGACCGGCGCCGCCGTTTTGGCCGCCTTGGAGCTGCTGGCTGTTGAAGTTCGGGGTGAGGCCATCGACGTCGGGATCGCCTGACGCCCAGCCGAACTTGAAGCCGAGGTTCAGCTTGTCCTCGACGAGTTTTTGTTCGAGCTCCGTGGCGAGACCCCAGGCGCGGATCTTGTAATCGCTGTTGTTCGGATCGCTGCTGGTGAGGGGGTCCGAGGTCAACGTCTTGATGTTCCCGATGCTGCCCTGGATCGTTGCGAACTCGCCGCCGAAGCGAAACTTCTTGTACTTGAGCTCGAGCCAGAGGTCCGGAACCCACGCGGTGGCATCGCGACGCACGTAGCTGTGCTGAACGTAGGCGGCTGCCACCGGGCAGTTCAGCGCTTGGGTGCTTGGCTGCGAGGGAGCGCAGGAGCCGGTGACGTCGTTCACCGTGCCGTCGGTGGCGATGGACGAGGTCCGGTCGTTCGCGAGCGTCTGGTGACGGTAGACGAGCTGGAAGCCACCGTTGAGGACGAGGTCGCCACGCGTGAGGCTCTGCCGCTCGAGCTGCGGCGTCTTCTTGCGCAGCACGGAGAAGACGTACTGATCGACGTCGTCGAGCTGCGCGAGATCGTAAGGTTCGGGATTCGGTAACGCGAGCGAGTCGCTCGTGATGCCGTCGTTCGGGAAATCCCAGGCCGCGGTGAAGTACAAATCGAGCGGCTTGATGCCGCTCATGATTTGCACGCGATCGACGGTCGATTGAGCGTCGTCGTCGTAGCCGTCGCCCCCGTTGAACATCATGCCGAGGCCCCAGTTGAACGGCATGCGGCCGAAGCGGATTTCGCCGACCGGCATCGCGTACTCCGCCCAGGCGCGCTTCACCTCGATGCTGTTCTTGCTCGAGTTGACGCCCGCGCGCGGCGGCGCTTCCGACTCGTCGAAGAAGCCCATCGGCGAATAGCCGTTGCGTGGGGCGACGGCGTAGCCGCCATTCGCGGAGGGCACATTCGCGTAGCCGCTCGGCGTCGAGCCGAGCACGAGATTATCGAGCAGATCGATCTGGCTGTAGACGCGCAGGTTGTCGGAGATGTGCAGCTCCGGGTTCAACCGGAAGCGCATGTTGGCCCCCGCCTGCATGTTGGCGTGACACGGGTTAGCAGCGGTGGAAGAGCTTTTCGACGACCCGATGCCCGACTCGGACTCGGTACACTCCTTTGCCCCAGTCGTGGTGCCGGAGCTATCCGTGTAGTTGTCGTCCGCCGGCCGCGGCCACATCGCCGCATCGCGCGGATCGATGCGTCCGAGCGAAAACTTGTGCTCGAGCTGGGCGCGCACGCGCAAGTAGCCGTGAAGCTCGAAGATGGGACGCGCGTGCCCCCACCAGTCCTCGGCGTAGACGCGATCTTTCTCCGTGACCTCTTCGAGCGTCTTCGGCTTCGGGCGCGTTTCACCTTGGTGCTGGAGGGCCGCGGCGTCGCTCGCCGGTTCGGGCCAGAGCGGCAGCGTCGGTGAAGCGGGCGGCGAGCCCGGCGCTGCTGCGGGCGGAGCGGCCGCGGGTGCGGTCTCGCCTGCAGCGGCGCTGCCACTGCCAGTCGCGGTCGCCGCCGGAGGAGGTGCTGCGGGTGCTGCAGGCGCTGCAGGTGCAGCCGATGACGGCGGAGGCGGTGTGGTTGGCGCAGGCGCCGCGGAGGAAGCTGACGGCGCCGGCGGCTGCGCGAACACGTTCGCGGAGCCCGCGGTGCGCGCGAGGCCGCGCGCCGCGGCGAGCGTGCGTGGGGGAGCAGTCCTCGACGCTCCGACTGGGCTCGAGGGACGTGAGCGGTGGATCATCGAGGGCGCCAGGGTGGGTTTCGTCGAGCGTCGGGCCGGGGTGGCGCGAGGCAGAGGACCTTTCGCACGCGGTGCCGAAAGCTGTCAACGACGCTCTGATGCAACGGATCCGGCCGTTTTGTCGCGGCGACGGCCGGCCGGGGCGTTCACGGCTGCCGGATCGGCTGGGTAGTGAAAGCGTTGACCACGTCGCGGCGGAGCTCCTCGGCTCTCTCGGCTGCGGGGTCGGCAGGCGCGATCGGCTCGGGAGGCGGCGCTAGGTCGGCAGGCGCGAGGTCCGGCTGGGTTTCCGGCACCGCCGGTAGCTCGAGGCCGGAAACGGTGCGGGCGAGCGCGGCGAACTCCTGCTGGGCCTGCCAGCCTGCCGTCTCGGGCAGGTCGAGCGCGCTCCGAAACGCCTCGCCGAGCTCAATGGCGTTGCTCGGCCGCAGCGCCGCCGTCTTGGCGAGCGCGCGCGCCATCAGCACGTCGAGCACGGCGGGCGCGCTCGGGACGAGGGCGGTCACGGGCTCCGCCGCTTCGTCGAGTTGCGCGGCCCGCACCATGAGCTCACTCCGCTCGGGCCGATCGAAGGGCGTGCGACCCGTGAGCATCTCGTACAGCACGATGGCCGCCGAGTAGAGGTCCGAGCGAGCGTCTTGCGGCTCTCCGCGCACGGCTTCGGGCGACATGTACGCGCCCGTTCCAGGCGCGAGCCCGCCCGTTGCGCTCATGTCAGCCGTGGGAATACGCGCGATGCCGAAGTCGGTGAGCTTGACGACGCCATCGGGTCGCACGAGCACGTTCGCGGGCTTGACGTCACGGTGCAAGATTCCGAGCTCGTGCACGGCGGCGAGCGCCCCGAGGAGCTGCGCGAAGTAGTGCCACGCCAGCAGGAACGGAATGCACGGCGCGTACGGTGACGGTCGCGCGGCCACGGCGCGCGCGATGATGCTCGAGAGCGGCTCGCCGTGCACGAGCTCCATCACGAGCGCGAGGTGCCCCTGATCTTCCGTGAGCGCGAAGAAGTGCACGACGTTCGGGTGTGCGAGGCGTCGTAGCGCTTCGGCCTCGCGCCGAAACATCTTCTGCGCGCGGTCGCGCCCTCGCAAGAGCGGGTGCAGCACCTTGATGGCCACGGGATGCGGCTCGCGGCCCGCGAAGCGCCCGCGCGGGTCGTAATAGAGCCAGCCGCGATAGACGATGCCCATGCCGCCTTCGCCGAGCTCGTGCCCGAGCACGACGCGGCCGAAATCTTCGACGTTGAGCTCGGAGCCGACGCCGAGGCGCTTACCGGTGGGCAGCATCGGGGCTCCGCATTGGGGACAAAATCGCGCGGCGTCTTCCACGACGCTCCGGCAGCTCGCGCACACCGCCATACACGGCGAGACTAGTATGAAGTCGTGCCGTGGCGGCTCCGTGCTCGAAAAGCCGCGCGAAGGTCGACGTTTCGTTAAGTGGAAGGCGTCGAAGGGCCGAGGCTCGGCCAACGGGACGGCTCGTGAACGGCCGTACCTAACGCCGGGCGGTCTCGCTCAGGGCTCGGGTAAGTGGCCGTTGCGAGAGCCAGGCAGTCTATGAAACTCTTCTCCCGTTTGGTGTCGGCCCGTGCACGCAGGTGCGCGACGCCGGCCGCCGAAAATCATCACAGGAGAAGCGAGCCTTGCAGATCTGGCGAACACTGGCGCATGGACGAACACCGGGGCACTCGTCCTCGACCAACGTCGGCTTGTTGGTCGCCGTGGCCGTACTCGGCTTCGCGTCGAGCGCCTCCGCGCAGGACGCTATCGGCAAAGAATTCTCGGCTCAGCGCTTCGACCCGGCGCCTGGGCCGCGCAACTTCTTCTCGACGCGCGGCGCGCGCACCGACGGTGAAATGGCTTGGAGCGCGGGCCTCAACGTCAACTACGCCAACACCCCGCTGAAGGTAGAGAGCTGTATCTCCGAAACACCGGGCTCGTGCACGGACGCGCTGCAGACGCGCACGCTGAAGGTGATCGAGAACCTCGTGCAGGCCGACGTGCTCGGCTCCTTCACGCCGATCCCGCGCCTGCAAATCGGCTTGCGCATTCCGGTCGGTTTCGCCAAAGGCAACGGCATCGACGAATTTGCGCAGCCCAAACCGGTGAGCAAGGTCGGCATGCCCGATCCCGAGCTCGAGGTGAAGGCGCGCGTGTACGGCGAGGTCAAGGATCCGGTCGTTGCGGGCGTGGCGGTCTACGCGACGGCGCCGACGGGTCACTTGACGGCACCGGGCGCATACATGGGCGACGAGACGCCCGGCGTCGGCATCCGCGCCATCTTCGACGGCAACGCTGGACCGCTCGCGTTCGGCGTCAACGTCGGCGGCATTCTGCGCGGTGAGGGCCGCATGGATCAAGCCAAGGTCGGCTCCGAAATGCGCTACAGCGCGGCCGTTGCGTACCAGCCGAGTCCGCTCCTGCGGGTGCTCCTCGACGGCTTTGGCAGCACGCGCTTTACGGCGACCGCCGGTGAGAACGCGCTCGAGATCGACGGCGGCGCGCAGATCACTCCGCTCGGCTCGCACTTCTCCTTCCAAGCCGGTGCGGGCTTCGGCGCCCTCAGCGGCTTCGGTGTGCCCACCGTGCGCGCGCTCATCGGCGGCAGCTACACCTTCGAGCAACACGATCGCGACAAGGACGGCATCGACGACTCCGTCGACCAATGCCCGACCGAGCCCGAGGATCGTGACGGCTACGAAGACTCCGACGGCTGTCCCGACCCCGACAACGATCTCGACACGATTCCGGACGCTCAGGACAAGTGCCCGAGCCAAGCCGAGGACATGGACGGTTTCGAGGACACCGACGGCTGCCCGGATCCCGACAACGACAAGGACGGCATCCCCGACGTGAACGACCGTTGTCCGAACGAGCCGGAGACCAAGAACGGCTTCGACGACACCGACGGCTGCCCGGATCAAGCCGACCGCGATCGCGACGGCGTGCCCGACGACAAGGACGCCTGCCCCGACGACGCCGAAGACACCGACGGCTTCGAGGACACGGACGGCTGCCCCGATCCCGACAACGACAAGGACGGTATCCCCGACGACAAGGACGAGTGCGTCGACGAGCCGGAGACCATCAACCACTTCGAGGACGAGGACGGCTGCCCCGACGATCCGAAGCAGCGCACGCAGCACCCGAAGAAGGAGAAGAAGGCGCCCGAGCAGCAGCCCGAGCCTGGAAAGGTGCTCGAGCTGTGAGCCGCACGCTCGCGCGGCGCGTGGTCGTGCGGGCGGCGCTCGGCGCGACGCTCGCGCTGCCGCTCGCGTGCGGCGGGCCCCGGGGGCCGATGAACTCGCCCGAGAACGGCGAGACGGTCGGTGCTCAGGCGCCGGACTTCTCGCTCGCGCCGGTCGCCGGCGGCGCGCCGGTTGGTCCGGCTGCGTTCTTGGGCAAGGTGGTGATCGTGGACTTCTGGGCGACGTGGTGCGGTCCCTGCCGGCAGTCGTTCCCCGCGTACCAGCGCCTGCTCGGAAAATTCGACGGTAAGCTCGCCGTGATCGGCGTGAGCGTCGACGAGGCGCCGGACGGCATCGCCAAGTTCAAGAGCGAGACGGGCGTGAGCTTCCCGCTCGTCTGGGATCAGGGGCAAACGGTCGCGGCAAGTTACAAGCCGGGTACTATGCCGACCGCCTTCATCATCGACCGCGGGGGCATCGTGCACTCGATTCATCAGGGGTTTCATGCCCATGAGGAAGCGTCCCTCGAGCAAGAGATACGCTCGCTCTTGTGAGCTCGTCGGTCTCGCGCTGCTGCGCGTAGCTTCACCCACTCGCGCGCACAAGCGGTGGAGGCCTGCCACCGAAATGCGCGCGCGCCTTGCGAGGGTACCGGCGCGCGCCTCACTATCATAGGGTGAGACGAATTTTTGCGCGCGTCCTCTTGCCGTTGCTCTTCGTAGCGGGCAACGCGCTGGCGGCGCCGCCGAGCGTGAGCGAGCTCGGCGACCGCGTGAGAAACTCCGACGACTTTCGCGTGCGGCTCCAGGCGGCGCTCGAGCTCGGTAAGTCCGCCGACCCCGACGCGCTCGAGCCGCTCGTGCGCGCCCTCGACGATCAGAACGCGTCCGTGCGTACGGCAGCCGCGGCGGCGCTCGAAGAGCTCGGTGACCCCGCGGCGGTGCCGGCGCTCAAGCGCCACGATGCGGACCGCTCGGAGCAGGTGCGCAAGCAGGTCAAGGCGACCCTCGCGACGTTCGCGGCCGCGGCGCACGACGGCATACGCCCCGCGCGTCTGCTCGTCCAGCTCGGGCCGATGAAGAATCAGACGCCCGTCAAGGTGGCGAGCGTCGAAGCCGAGCTCGAGCGCGAATCCCGGAAGAAGCTCGACGCGCTGCCCGGCGTCCGCGTCGTCGGGGGCTCGAACGACTGCCGCGCGGTGACGCAGAAGAAAAAACTACCCGTCGTGATGGTGACCGGGCACATCCAAAAACTCCAGGCGTCCCGCGACGGCAGCGACATCGTGTACTCGGCGAGCGTCGAGTACATCTTGCACACGATGCCGGACGAGAGTATCGCAGCGAAGGTGTCCGGTAGCGCGAGCGGGACGTTGACGGCCGAAGAGGCCAAAGACGAAGCGAGAGCCTCCGAGCTACGGCACCAGGTGCTCGGCGCGGCGATAGCCAGCGCCCTGCGCCGTGCGCCGCGTGCCCTCTTGGCTGCGGCGCGTCTGTAAACGCGGGCAGCGGACAGGCTGCCCTTCGCGGGGTAGGAAACCATCGTGACTGAATCGTCGCCAACCAGTGGCGCGGCTGCGGGCCCGGCATTTGCGATGCTGTGGACCGACGGCGGTGCGCGCGGCAATCCCGGCCCGGCCGGCGCGGGCTTCGTTTTGAAGAGCGCCGCGGGCGAAGTGCTCGCGGCCGAGGGGCACTTCCTCGGCCACACGACGAACAACGTGGCCGAGTACCGCGCGCTCCTGCTCGGCTTGCGCTCGGCGCTCGAGCTCGGGGTAAAGAGGCTCGAGGTGAGGGCCGACTCGGAGCTCCTGATCAAGCAGCTCAAGGGCGAATACCGGGTGAAAAACGCCGGCCTACGCCCGCTTTACGAGGAAGCGCTCGTGCTCCTGCGCGGTTTGGAGGAGGTTCGGCTCAAGCACGTGCGGCGGGAGCACAACACGGAGGCCGACCGCCTGGCGAACGAAGGCATCGATCGCGGTAAGTAGCTGCAAGGTGGTGGGGGCGGGGGCCCGCCGGTGCTAAACATCGGGCCTTCCATGCGCCCTAGCTCCTCAGCCGACGTTCGCCGCGCCTTCCTCGAGTTCTTCCAGAGCCGCGGCCACGAGGTCGTCAAAAGCTCTTCGCTCGTCCCCGCGAACGATCCGACGCTCTTGTTCGTGAACGCGGGCATGGTCCAGTTCAAGGACGTGTTCACGGGCCGCGAGCAGCGCCCGTACAAGCGCGCTACCTCGAGCCAAAAATGCATTCGCATCAGCGGCAAGCACAACGATCTCGAAGCCGTCGGGCCGTCGCCCCGGCATCACACCTTCTTCGAGATGCTCGGAAACTTCAGCTTCGGCGATTACTTCAAACGCGAGGCGATCGAGTTTGCTTGGGATTTTCTGACGAACGTGCTCGAGCTGCCGCAAGATCGCTTGATTTGTACGTATTTCCGCGGCGAGGAGGACATCCCCGAGGACACCGCGGCGCGCGAGATCTGGCATCGGGTGAGCGGCTTCGGTGACGACCGCGTGCGCGGTCTCGGCATGAGCGACAACTTTTGGCAGATGGGCGACACCGGCCCCTGCGGCCCGTCGAGCGAAATCTATTTCTACAACGGGCCCGAGGTGGATCTCTCGAAGTTCGGGGAAGAGCAGACGCCCGAGGGCATCGGCTGGGTCGAGATCTGGAACCTCGTGTTCATGCAGTTCGAGCGCACCATCGAAAACGGCAGCGCGCGCCTCGTTTTGCTGCCGGCGCCGAGCGTCGATACCGGGGCGGGCCTCGAGCGCCTGACGAGCGTCTGCGCCGGCCAGCTGTCGAACTACGACACCGATATCCTGAACGCGCTGGCGCAAACGGCGGCGGCGCTCGCGCACAAGCCGTACGGCGGGACACGCCAGCCGGACGACGTGAGCTTGCGCGTCATTGCCGACCACTCGCGCACGACGGCGTTCCTGATCGCCGAAGGCATCGTGCCCGATCGCACCGGGCGCGAGTACGTGCTCCGGCGCGTCATGCGGCGCGCGATCCGCCACGGCCATCGCCTGGGCATCAAGGAGCCATTTTTGCACGAGGTGGCGCTCAAGGTGGTCGAGCTGATGGGCGCCGACTACCCCGAGCTCCTCGAGCGCAAGGAGCTCATCCGCTCCCTCACGCTCGCGGAAGAGGAGCGCTTCCGTCAAACGATCGAGCGCGGCCTCGGACTTCTCGAAGAGCGCTTCGAGCTCATGCAAGCCGAGGGCAAGACCGTGCTCGACGGACGCGACGCGTTCCAGCTCTACGACACCTACGGCTTCCCGCTCGATCTCACCGAGGTCATCTGCACTGAACGGGGTTTCTCGGTCGATTCCGCGGGGTACGACGCCGCGCTCGCCGAGGCGCGCGAGCGCTCGGAGTTCAAGGGCGTCGAGCAAGCGTCCTTACCCGTGTACGGCGAGGTGCTCGCGCTCCTGCCCGCGGCGGGCGTGCGCTTCGTCGGCTACGAACGCGACCGCGCCGAGGGCCGCATCGTCGCGCTCATCGCGGAGAATCAGCGCGTGGACGAAGTCGCCGAGGGCACCGAATGCGAGCTCATCGCCGACCTCACGCCATTTTACGGCGAAGGCGGCGGCCAAGTCGGTGACCTCGGGACGATCGAGAGCGCGAGCGGCGAGTTGAAAGTGGAGGACACCGTCAAACCGAAGACGGGGCTCTTCGTGCATCGCGGCCGCGTCACGCGCGGCAGCCTGCGTGTGGGTGAGACGGTGGACCTTCTGGTCGACGTGCCGCGGCGGGAGCGTATCCGACGCAATCACTCGGCGACGCATCTCTTGCATTGGGCGCTCCGGCAGGTGCTCGGCCCGCACGCGCAGCAGAAGGGCTCGCTCGTCGGCCCCGAGCGGCTGCGTTTCGATTTCACTCACCCGCGGCCACTCACGCCCGAGGAGGTCGCGCGCATCGAAGAGCTCGTGAACGAGCGTACGCTCAAAAATTCCCCCGTCCGCACGGAGGTGCTCTCCATGGAGGAGGCCCGAAAACGCGGGGCCACCATGATCTTCGAGGAAAAATACGGCGACGTCGTGCGCATGCTGTCGATGGCGGAGTCGACCGAGCTCTGCGGCGGCACGCACGCGCGTGCGACCGGCGACATCGGGCTCTTCAAGATCGTGAGCGAACAAGGCGTCGCCGCCGGTGTTCGCCGCATCCTCGCCGTCACGGGGGAGGGCGCGCTCGCCCATTTGCGCGAGCTCGAGACCTCGCTCGCGGACGCGTCGCGCGCCGCGAAGACGACGCCCGTCATGTTGGTCGAGCGCATTCAGAAGCTCGTCGCGCACGAGCGCGCGCTCGAAAAGCAGCTCGAAGAGCTCGAGAAGAAGCTCGCTTCCGGCGGCGGTGGCGGGGTCGACGGCCTGCTCGCCAAGGCGCGCGACGTGGGCGGCGTGCGGGTGCTCGGCGCGCGCACGAGCGTGAGCGATCGCGGCGCGTTGCGCGAGCTCGCCGAGCAGCTCCGCGACAAGCTCGGCGACAGCATCGTGCTCGTCGGCTCGGAAGGCGACGGCAAGGCTCAGCTCGTGCTCACGGTGAGCAAAGCGCTCACGAATCGCTACCGCGCGGGTGAGCTCATTCGCGGCGTCGCCGCGCTCGTCGGCGGCTCGGGCGGTGGACGTCCCGACATGGCGCAGGCCGGCGGCACCGAAACCGCGCGCCTCGACGAGGCCATCGACTCGATTTACGGCAGCGTCGCCGGCGGCGCCGAACCGGCCGTTTCGGAACCCGCCGCCGCGCGCCCGGACTGAGCCCCCCACACGACCGGCTCGAGCACGAGCTCGACGCCGAAGCGCGCCTGCACCGCCGTCTGGATCTCGCTGGCGAAGTCGAGCACGGCACGCGCCGTGGCGCCCTCGTGCGCGACGATCGCGAGCGCGTGCTTGCTCGAGAGCCCGACCTTGCCGCGGCGCGTACCTTTCGTGAAGCCCGCGCGCTCGATGAGCCAGCCGGCGGCGAGCTTCACGCGACCGTCCGGCTGCGGGAAGCGCGGCATCTTCGCTTCGCTCGCGAGCCGCGCGACGGCGTCGGCGCGCTCGAGCGGCACGACGGGATTGACGAAGAAGGAACCGCAGCTCCGGCCGTTCTCGTCGCTCGGATCGAGCAACATCGATTTGGCGCGCCGCAGCGCGAGCACCGTGGCGCGCACGCGGGCGAGTGGCGCGTCTTCGGGCGCGACGCCGTCCGCGCGTAACCGCTGCTCGAGCTCGGCGTAGCGCACGGCGGCCGCTGCTCCCGCGCGCAGGCGGAACGTGACCGCGAGCACGACGAAGCGGTCAGGAACCTCGGATTTGAACCAGCTGTCTCGGTATGCGAAACGGCACGCCGCCGCATCGAGCTCGCGCGTCTGGAGCGTTTCTCGATCGAGCGCTCGTACGCGCACGATCGTCTCGGCGACCTCTTGGCCGTACGCACCGACATTTTGGATCGGCGTCGCACCCACGAGTCCCGGGATGCCGCTCAGGCACTCGAGCCCTTGCGCGCCGCGCGTCACCGTCTCGGCCACGAGCTCGTCCCACGCTTCCCCCGCTTGCGCCTCGAGCAGCACGTCGCCGCCCGTGGGAGTGAACCTTCGCCCGCGCAGTCCGAGCCGAAGCACGAGGCCCTCGAAGCCCTCGTCGCCTGCGACGATGTTGCTGCCGCCGCCGAGCACCCGCGTCGATAGGCCGCGCTGACGCGCCCAGCTGAGGGCTTCGAGGACACTCGCCTCCTCGCTCGCATCGACGAAGAAACGCGCGGCGCCGCCGACACCGAGCGTCGTGAGCGGCGCGAGGGACACGAACTCTCGTGGCGAAAAGCGCATCGGTAGCTCGGCCTAGCCTCTCACAGTCGCCGCCGCCCGCGCTCACCGATGCCGGCGAGGCCCGGACCCTTCTTCGGTGCCGTGTGCTCGGGCGCGCTGTTCGGGGGCGCGGGGCGGCCGTGCCGTTCGACGAGCGCACGCGTTTCGGTGCCGAGCCCCGGGTGCGCCGCGTGGCCGAGCTCGGCGAGCGCTTGAGCGAGCACGGTGCACCGCTCGTGTGGGGTCGCGCGCGAGCTCAGGAGGACGAGTGTGCGGCCCGGCATGCGGCAGAGCCCCCCGAGCGACGGCGCATGGCGGAGCGTTCGGCTGCGGACCTCGATGCCGACACTTTCGGCGACCTGCGTGAGCTCGGCGAGCATCAGGTCGGCATCCACGACTCCAACAATATCCCCGGACTGCGGGCCAGAGGGCCCCGCGACCTTCGATAAGCCACCGGCAGACTCTGCCTTGAGCCTTTGCCCCCCTGGGTGGGCGTGGTATGTCGCTCGCGTGTGACGTGCACCGCCGGCGGCGGGAGCGATGCGCGCTTCCCCGGGGGCACGTCAGGAAGCGGCGGGAACCATGTTCCCGCCTCAGAGAAAGAAAACCTTGAATGACGTTTACGGAAGCGGCGGCGCAGGTGTTGCGCCTCGTCGGAAAACCCTTACATTACAAAGAGATAACTGACGTCGCCATCGAGAAGAATCTGCTGAGTCACGTCGGCAAGAGCCCGGAAGTGACGATGGGGGCGCGCCTCGCGGCGCTCGTGAAGAAGGGCGACAAGGAAAACCCCCTCGTGCGGGTGAAGCCCGGCGTTTTCGCGTTGCGCGATTGGGACACCGCGACGATCGAAAAGGGACTTTTGGATCGAACCCCCGCGCTCGAGCGCCTCGCAGCTCAATTACCGAGCGAGCCCGAGGAGGGCGCCGCCGAAACGAGCAGTCCGTCGCTCGAAGAGCCGGCGGTGGAACAGGCAGAAAACGAGGCCCCGAGCGTGCTCGATCCCGCAGAGCGCGAACGCGCCGCGCTGGCCGCGCACGCCACCGAGTTCTTCGAATCGGAAGAGGACGACGACGAGCCAATTTTTGGCCGCGAAGCAGAAGAGGTGTCCGCCGAGGGCGTTCCGGCGCAGGCGGGTGGCAACCGCCGTCGCCGCCGCCGTCGTCGCGGTGGTCGAAATGGCGTTGAAGAACGAGTGAGCGGCGGCGACGGCCTACCGTCGTACACCGTGTCCGACGCACCGGCGGATTTACCGGTGCTCGAGGCGGATGCCGGTCTGCGTGATCATCCACGCCGCGACGAGCCACGCCGCGACGAAGCACGGCGCGACGAAGCACGGCGCGACGAAGCACGGCGCGACGAGCCGCGTCGCGAGGACGCACGCCGCGACGAACCGCGCCGCGACGAACCGCGTCGCGACGAACCGCGCCGTGACGATTCGCGCCGCGACGACTCGCGCCGCGACGATTCGCGCCGCGACGACTCGCGCCGCGACGACTCGCGCCGCGACGATCGACGTTCATCGCCTGAAGGCGCTCCCGCGCCGCGGCGTGGATTCGAGTCGGCACGCGAGGGCGGCACGCCGCTCGAAGAGCTCATGGGCCGCGGACTCGCGGACGGCTTGGCCGAGCTCCTCGCCACTTTCGATCGCAATCGTGGTCCCGTGGCGCTCCAGACGCTCGTGGACGCCGCCGAACGGCGTGGCCGTTTCTTCGGCGAGCACGCCGTGGGTCAAGGCATTTTGGTCGCCGCAGCGCGCGCCGACAACGCTCGGGCGCTCGCGCGTGGGGAACGTCCGCGCTTCCGCCTCGCGGGCGGCCGGCTCGGGCTCACCGAGTGGGCGCTCGACGGCGAGCTCATGCGTGTCGAGCGCGACATCCAGCAGCTCGCCGAGCGCTACCGTGACACCGCGCGACGCGCCGTGCTGCGCGTGTTGCAGGATCTTCCGCACCGCGCTCTCGGCGAGCTCATCGTGCTCGTGCTCGAGCACGTCGGCTTCTCGAATCTCGTCTCGGTGCGCCGCCCGGGCGCGCATGGTGCCGAGCTCCACCTTTCCGGCAAGCTCCGCACCCCCGCCGGTGAGATTCGGACCGCCGTCGTGGTCCGGCGTGACGGTCGCGAGATCGGTCGCGAGCGGGTGACCGAGCTGCGCGGCGCGCTCCATCATTACGGCCCCGCGAGCGCGGCTTGGCTCATCACGACCGGCCAGGTCCTGAGCGGAGCGCGCGAGGAAGCCGCCGCACCGGGTGCGTCACCGCTCACGGTGATCGATGGCCTCGGCCTCGTACGTCTGTGCGAGGAGCACGGCGTCGGAGTGCAGCGCACGCTGGTGCCGCTCTTCGTGCCGGACCTCGACTTGCTCGACGGTATCCGCGTTTCCTGAGCGAACGGCCGGCTGGGGCGCAGCCCCAGCCCGACTGGGCGTGTGAGTCTTGGAAGAACAGGTCACGATCCGCGCGAGTAGCGACAACCCGAACGCGACAAGCCGGCGAGGCCGGACGCGTACGGCCTCCAGGTCGCTCGGATCGCCCTGCCTCGGCGGTCGATCTTCAGCCGCCGGAGGCCCAGAAGAATTTGAACCCTTCATCGACGAGAAACATCGTCAAGGACCTGAGGTGGTCTCGAAAGCTGGCGGATTGCCCGTGTTTTCGCGGCCGCGCGCCGCTCGCGCCGGTTCCTACTGCCTAGCGGCGGCGCTCGTGAGTTGCGGGCGTCCGCCGCCCGCGTCGCGCTTCCCGACCGGTGACGCGGCGCTCGCGCGCATGCACGCCTCGCAGGAGTGCAGTCGCGGCGTGAGCGCGGAGGCGAAGCTCGACTACATCGGGCCGCGCGGGCGCCTGCGCGGCAACGTGCTCTACCTCGCCTCCGTTCCGGATCGTGTGCGGCTCGATTTGTTCAGTCCGTTCGGCGCGATGCTCTCGACGCTCACCTCGGACGGCGAAAAGTTCAGTCTGCTCGATCCGCGCCAGAAGCGCTTCTTTTACGGGCCCGCCAACGCCTGCAACCTCGCTCGTTTCACCCAAGTCACGCTGCCGCCCGCCGTGCTCGTGGACTTGTTGCGCGGCGAAGCTCCCGTGCTCGTGCACGACGCGAGCGCGGCGAGCATCGCGTGGGAGGGCGGGCGCTACGTCGTGCGCATCACGAGCACGCGTGGCGCGAGCGAGCGTGTCGAGCTCGAGCCGTTGCCGGAGGACCTCGGTCGGCCTTGGAGTGAGCAACGCGTGCGAGTACTCAAGGTGCGCGTGGAGCAGCACGGCGTGCCGCTCTACGACGTGGAGCTCCTCGACCACGTGCCGGCCAAGACGGCGCCTCCGCGAGTCGATCCCGACGGTCTCGAGCCGCCCCTGCCGCCGAGCGGCCCGAGCTGCACGGCCGAGCTCCCGCGGAGGATCCACATCGAGGTTCCGACCGAAGGTCACGATCTCTTGCTCGTCATCTCGGACGACTCCCACAATCCACCGCTGGCCGGCGGGGTATTCAGCCAGGAACAGCCCCCCGGCGTGCGCGCCGAGTTCTCGCCCTGCGCGCGCTGACGCGCGTGAAGACCCCCGCGGCGCAACGTTCCGGCTCGCCTTTCGACGCGTCGCGCTTGCGCTTGCGCTCGCTGCGATAATGATCCGGCATCATGGTGAGGCGTGGCCGTCCCTCCGCGCGTGAGAAGCAGCTTGACCCGCCCGCTACCGCTCGCGCTACGCCCGACGCCGCCGCTCGCCACGCGCGCGAAGCCACCCAAGCGCGCGCGGCGAAGACGCGCGATCGCGCCGCACTGAAAGAGCCACGTGCGAATCGAGCGCACTTGATGCCCCCGCCCGCACGGGCTCGGGCTCAGCGCCTCGCGACGCCGTCCGGCGGCGAGTCCCGCGCCGCGGGCATCGCGAGCTTCTTGCGTTTGCCGATCGCCGACGGTCCGGCGCTCGTACCAGGCGTGGACGTGCTGCTTCGCGGCGTGCCGTTCGACGGAGGGAGCGCCTTTCGTCCGGGGGCGCGCTTCGGTCCGCGCGCCGTGCGCGAGGCATCGGCCTTCTCTCACTCCTTCTCGAGCGCGCTCGGCGTCGATGTGTTTCGCGAGCTCGGGGCCGCCGACGGCGGCGACATCACGAGCGCGAGCGCTGCCGTGCCCGCCGTGCTCGAAGCGGTGGCGGCTTCGGCGCAAATGGTCGCCGGCTCGGGCGTGATCCCCGGCTTCGTCGGCGGTGATCGCACGCTGACGCTCGGCGCGCTGCGCGGCCTCAAGCGTTCCAAGCGTCGGGCTTGTGGGCTGCTCTTGCTCGCGGCGCACCCGGGCGCCTCCGCGGCGGGTGCCGAGCTCAACGCCTCGAATTTCTTGCGCTACGCGGTCGAGGAAGGCCTCGTGCGCACCGACTGCACGATGCAAGTCGGGCTGCGCGGTCCGTACCAGACTGCCGATGAGCTTTCGTTCGCGTTCTCTCAGGGCATCGATACGGTGGGCGTCGACGAGGTGCGCTGGGATTTGCACGCCGTCGTGAGCCAGGTGCGAAAGCTCGTCCAAAAAGGCGCCCTCTACGTCTCGGTGGATCTCGGCGCGCTCGACCCAGCTCACGCTCCCGGCGCGAGCTTCCCCGTGCCGGGCGGGATGACGAGCTGGGACCTGCAACAGATCCTGCGCGCGCTCGTCGGTGCGGAGCTGACGGGCTTCGACGTGGTGGAGCTCGCGCCCGGCTATGATCCAACGGGCATCAGCGCGCTCGCGGGTGTCGCCGTGTTGCAGGAAATACTCGCCGCGATGGCCGATACGCGTCGTAGTGCGGGTCCGGCGCCGAGCACTCACCGCTCGGGCCGTGCCGGCCGCCGTTCGGCTTAGCCGCCGACCGCGCGCAGGATTTCGCCCGGTCTGTCGCTGATGATCGTGTCCACTCCGAGGGCCGCGACGCGCCGCGCCTCGTCGGGTTCGTTCACGGTCCAGGTCGCGATCGGCGCGCCGCCGCGCTTCCAGCGCGTCATCGCGCGACCCACCACGAGCTCACGCTGTGGATTGACGCCGTCGGCCACGAGCCGAAACGCCGGCGCACGGCGCGTGAAGCGGCCGTCGCGATCGACGAGCCAGGCGCCCGGTAACTCCGGTACGAGCACACGCAGCGCTGCCACGAACGCCGGCTGAAAGCTCGAGAACAAGACGAGCTCGGGCCCGACACCACTCGCCCGTACCACCCGTTTCACGCCGCGGAGCAGCGCGAGCGGCCGGCTCACGTCGCTCTTGAGCTCGACGTTCACACGCAGGTGCCGCTCGCGCGCCCACGTGAGCACGTCGGCGAGCAGCGGCACGCGATCGTCGCCGAGCGGCACGCGAGCGAGCGTCGCTGCGCCGAGCGCCTCCACGTCGCGTGTCTCGCGTCCGCCCGAAACGCGCGCGAGCGTCCGATCGTGCAGCACGATGACGCGCTCGTCGCCGTCGAGCCGCACGTCGAGCTCGACGCCGTCGGCCCCTTCACGCCGCGCGAGCTCGAACGCCGTCAGCGTGTTCTCGGGTGCGGCGTGCCGAGCGCCACGATGCCCGAGGACGAAGGGGCGCGCCCCCGCCGGCCGGACCCACGCGGCGATGCGCGCGGCGCGTTGCCCGTCGGCCGTCATGCGCGCTCCTAACCTCGCGTTCGGCGAACCTAGGAGCCCGCGAGCTCGGCCGCGATTTCACGCGCGACGAGCCGCGCGCGCTCGATTTCGGCGTTCGTGAACGCGATGCCGCCGACGACGGGATGACCGCCGCCGCCGTAGCGAGCGCAAATGGAGCTGATGTCCGCGTCGCGCGGGCGCCCTGACCAAGGATTGTAACCGACCGAAATTTTGGGCCCGTGCTTCATGAGCCCGATGATGACGGAGTAGACCGAGTCCGGGAACAGCGCGTACGTCACGAATTTTCCGACGCTGTCGAGCACCTCTTCCGTCAAATCGACGAAGACGACGCGCCCCTGACGCAGACTCTGCTGCTTCACGCGATCGACGAAGCGATCGTGCTTTTTACCGAGCGGCCGATAGCGCGCGAGGACCTCGGGCAGCGCCGCCACTTCACGGAGCGAACGCGTGAGCAGCTCGGGCACGAACCGCGCGAGGAACGCGTCGTCGCCGTAGTGCTCGACGACGCTCACGAGCTGCATCACGGCATCCGAGCGATCGACCGCTTGTTCGGCGCTCTCGAAGCGCGCCGAATCGATGCGGTCTGCCCAGGCGACGAGCTCGGCGAGTGCCGGCGCTTCGACGCCGAAGTGCTCGCGGGCAAGCTGCGCGATGAGCTTGGTGCACGAGGTCGCCTCGGCGTCGTAGAAGAAGTGCCCGTTGTTCCGGCGGGCCTCGAAATGCGCGCGGTCCTCGTCGGACGCGAATGCGGTGCGATGATGATCGAAGTACCAGCTGAGTTTTTCGCTCGGGTGGTAGCGATAATCGAGGATGGCGTTCTCATCCCCGGTGAGCATCGCGTCGTCGGCACGCGCTTGCCCGGCGCCGTATCCGCAGGCGCGGTAACTGAGCTCGAGCGGCTCGCCGTCGTGTAGCGCCCGCGCGAGGTGGGTGAACAGGACGGCGCTCGCGAGGCCATCGAAGCAATGGCCGTGCGTGGCGACGACGAGCTTCATGATGTCGGGAAATGTAGCACACGAGCTTCGGCCGGCGGAACTTTCGGAGCAGCAACCGGGTGGCCTCAACGTCCGACCCGCACAGCATGGTCGATGCCTGCTCGGTCGCGCTGACGGGGCCGCTCCTTCCCGTGCGGCTCCGGGATCTGCCCCGGCCGCCGCGACGGATCCACGTGCTCGGCGAGTTGCCGCGCGGTCCCGGCGTTGCGATTGTCGGGTCTCGCCATCCGACGAAGGAGGCGCGCTGTTTCGCCTTTCGGCTGGCCCGAGATCTCGCTCGTGCTGGAATCACCGTGCTCTCGGGTGGCGCCGAAGGGATCGACGGCGCAGCCCACCTCGGTGCGCTGCGCGGCGGCGGTGCCACGGTCGTCGTGGCCCCCGCTGGCTTCGAGAAGCCGTTCCCTGCGTTTCACCGCCGGCTCTTCGAACGTGTCGTCGCACGCCATGGCGCGTATCTCTCCCTGCGGCGCCCCTCCGAGCCTGCCTTCGGATTTTTCGCCCGCAATGCGTGCCTGGTTGCGCTCGCGCACGTCCTCGTCGTCGTCGAAGCGAAATATCGCAGCGGCGCTCGGAATGCCGCGAGCTGGGCCCGGCGTCTCGGCCGTCCACTCCTCATAGTACCGAGCGCGCCCTGGATCCCGGCGGGCGGCGGCTGCCTGCTCGAGCTGCGGTTGGGCGGTAAAATGTGTACCGGTTCCGACGACGTGCTCGACGCATTGGAAGAGAGCTTGGTCCTGCCGCCGCGTCCCAAGCACCGAACCGCCAACGTCGCGGAGCAGACTGAGCTCCCGTTCACCGCTCCCGCGCCGGCTACTGGGTTAGACGCAGAGGCGAGGCTGCTCCTCGAAGCGGTGCGCGCGGGGGCGCGTCACCTCGACGCCGTGTGTGAGCGGTCTGGGCTCTCGGCCGCGGCTGCCCAGCGGCTCATCCTGACGCTCACGCTCGAGGGCGTCTTGGCTGCCGACCCTGCGGGCGGGCTAGGGGTGACCCCCGCCGGCAGTTCGGTTTCATGTCGTAAACCACCGAAATGAATTGCAAATAGGGAAGGCACGGCTCGGGGAGGCCTTGCGCTTCTCTTAACTTGACCGCAACTTTGCGCTCCTCGTAGGGCCGCCGGTAACAAGGAACACCATGGGTAAGACGCTCGTCGTCGTTGAATCGCCAGCCAAGGCCAAGACCATCAAGAAGTACTTGGGGTCCGGGTACGAGGTCGTGGCGAGTAAAGGGCACATCAAGGATTTGCCCAAGCGGATGGGTATCGACGTCGAGAAGGGCTTTCAGGAAACGTACGAGATCATCGAGAGCAAGGCGAAGGTCCTCTCCGAGCTCAAAGCGGAAGCGAAGAAGGTCGATACGCTCCTACTCGCGACCGACCCCGACCGAGAGGGTGAAGCCATCGCCTGGCACCTGGCGGAGGAGCTGAAGCGTCCGGAGCTCGACGTGAAGCGCGTCGAGTTCGGTGAAATCACCAAAAAGGGTGTGCAGCACGGCATCGACGCGCCGCGAGCCCTCGACAAGGACCTTTATGACGCGCAACGCGCGCGGCGGGTACTCGACCGCATCGTCGGGTACGACGTGTCGGCGCTGGTTTGGAACAAGCTCGCCTTCGGCTTGAGCGCCGGGCGTGTCCAATCGGTGGCGCTCCGGCTCATCGTCGATCGGGAGCGGGAGATCGAAGCGTTCGTTCCGGAAGAGTACTGGAACGTCGCGGTCGGCCTGAAAGCGAAGGCGGGCGATCTCGTGGCGCGGCTCGCCAAAGCCGACGGCGACAAGCTCGAGGTGACGAGCGGCGAGCAAGCGGCCGCGGTGCGCCGTGACCTCGAGAGCGCGAAGTTTCGTGTCGCGACCGTCACGCAGCGCGAGCAGAAGCGCAATGCGCCGGCACCCTACACGACGAGCAAGCTCCAGCAGGACGCGACGAGCTACCTGCGCTTCACCACCAAGCGCACGATGAGCGTCGCTCAGCGTCTCTACGAAGGCATCGACCTCAAGAAAGACGGCGGCCTGGTCGGCCTCATCACTTACATGCGTACGGACTCCGTGCGCGTGAGCCCCGACGCCGTGACGGAAGTTCGGGACTTCATCCAGGCGAAGTACGGCGCGCGGCACCTGCCCGACAAGCCGAACGTCTTCCGCTCGCGTAAGGACGCTCAGGAAGCCCACGAAGCCATTCGGCCGACTTCGCTCGAGCTTGCGCCCGAAAAGGTTCGAAAGCACCTCACGGATGAGCAGTTCAAGCTCTACCGGCTCGTCTGGGATCGCTTCGTCGCGTCCCAGATGGCGCCCGCCGTCTACGACCAGACCGGCGTCGATGTGGAAGCGACGCCGAGCGTTTCCGGGCCGCGGCACAAAAAGTACGGCCTGCGTGCGACCGGCAAGGTGCTCAAATTCAGCGGCTGGCTCGAGCAATACTCGGCGAGCCAGGCGCTCGAGGACGGCCCGAAAGAGCTCGCGGGTGAGGACGAAGCCGACGGCGACACGAAATCGCCCGCGGCCACGAACGGCAACGGCAATGGCGTCGCCAACGGCTCGGCCGGCATCGCGGCGGCGCGTGCCGCAGACGACGAAGACGGCCTCTTGCCCGCCGTTGCCGAAGGCGAGGAGCTCAAGCTCCGCACGCCGCCCGGCGTCTTGACGGAGCAGAAGTTCACGCAGCCGCCGCCGCGCTTCAACGAAGGCTCGCTCGTGCGCGAGCTCGAAAAGCGCGGCATCGGCCGCCCGAGCACGTACGCCGAGATCATCAGCAAGGTGCAGGCACGCGACTACGTCGAGAAGCTGCCGGGCGGGCAGATGAAGGCGACCGACCTCGGCAAAATCGTCGTGGACGGACTCGTCTCGACGCACCTCGATTTCATCGAGCCGAGCTTCACCGCCAAGATGGAGGAGGAGCTCGACGACGTGCAGGCGGGCAAGCTCGGGCGAAAGGAGCTGCTCTCGCGCTTTTACGGACGCTTTCGCGAGGTGCTCGACGGGGCGAAGAAGGCCAAGCGCTGGGCGCCGGAACCCGAGCCGACCGAGTTCAAGTGTGACGAGTGCGGCTCGATGCTGAACAAGCGCTGGAGCAAGAACGGCTGGTTCCTCGGCTGCTCCGCGTACCCCAAGTGCAAGTTCACGCGTGACCTCGGCAAGGACGGTAACGCGCCCGCGCAGCCGCGCGTCACCGACATCGCTTGCGACAAGTGCCAGAAGCCGATGGTGATCAAGACGGGCCGCTACGGTGAGTTTCTCTCGTGCAGCGGCTACCCGGAGTGCAAGAACGCGCGCCCCGTGCCGCTCGGCATACCGTGCCCCAAGGACGGCGGCGACCTCGTCGAGATCCGTTCGAAGAAGCGCGGCTCGCGCTCGTTCTACGGCTGCACCAACTACCCGAAGTGCGACTTCAAGGTTTGGCAGAAGCCGGTGGCCGAGCCATGTCCTCTCTGTCAGTTTCCGTTCCTCGTGCAGGCGGGCGGGCAGAAGAACCCGAAGCTCGTCTGCGGTCGCGGCAAGGAATGCGGCTACTCACGCCCCCTCGAGGAGGCGAGCGAAGCGGGCGCGGACGGCCACGTGCACGCGCACGGCGCGCACGACGAACACGCCGCCCCGGCCGCACCGTGACGACGCCGGTCGTCACGGTCATCGGCGCCGGTCTCGCCGGATCGGAGTGCGCGCTTGCGCTTGCCGGCGCGGGCATTCGTGTGGTGCTGCTCGAGCAGAAGCCTGCGCGTCGCACGCCCGCGCAGTCGAGTGACTCGTTTTGCGAGCTCGTGTGCTCGAATTCGTTCCGCGGCGCCTCGCTCGCCAACGCGGTCGGCCTGCTCAAAGAGGAGATGCGCCGGCTCGGCTCGCAGGTGATGGCGACGGCCGAAGAGACTCGCGTGCCCGCGGGCGGCGCGCTGGCCGTCGATCGAGAGCGTTTTTCGGCGGCGATGAGCGATAAGCTTCGGAGTCATCCGCTGATCGAGATCCGGAGCGAGCTCGTGGAGCGGTTACCGTCGGCGCGGCCGCTCGTGGTCGCGACGGGGCCGCTCACGGGCGACGCGCTCGCGGCCGACATCGCGCGCCACGTCGGGCAAGAGCGGCTCGCCTATTACGACGCGATCGCGCCGATCGTGAGCGCCGAGTCCATCGACGAGAGCAAGGTGTTCCGCGCGTCGCGCTGGGACAAAGGCGAAACGGAAGAAGACCGGAACGCTTACGTGAACGCGCCGCTCGACGAGGCACAGTATCGCGCGTTCGTCGCCGAGCTCCGCGCCGCGCAGAAGGTCGCGCCGGAGAGCTTCGAGGACGTGCGCTACTTCGAGGGCTGCCTGCCCATCGAAGTGATGGCAGAGCGCGGCGACATGACGCTCGCCTTCGGCCCGATGAAGCCCGTCGGCCTCACGGACCCGCGCACGGGGCGCTGGCCGTTCGCCGTCGTGCAGCTGAGGCCGGAGGACTCCGCCGAGACGGCCTATAACCTCGTGGGGTTTCAAACCCGGCTGATCCGCGGCGAGCAGGAGCGCCTATTTCGCAGCATTCCCGGCCTCGAGCAGTGCGAAATCCTCCGCTACGGCGCGGTTCACCGGAACACCTTTTTGCGCGCGCCGCTCTTGCTCGACGCGACGTTCCAGCTGAAGACCGATCCGGGCCTCTACTTCGCGGGCCAAGTGAGCGGCGTCGAAGGTTACGTGGAAAGTGCCGCGAGCGGCCTGCTCGTCGCGCGCTTCGTCCGTGAGCGCCTCGAGGGCAGGGAGCCCGCGCTCCCGCCTGCGACGACGGCTCATGGCGGCCTCGTGACGCACCTTTCGCGTCACCCCGAGGATTATCAACCCTCGAACATCACTTTCTCGCATCTCGCTCCGTACCCGCCGACGGTCGGACCGAACGGCAAGCTGCTCCGACTAGCGAAACGCGCCAAATACGAGGCGATGGCCGAGCGCGCCCTCGCCGACTTGAGCGCCTGGGCGGGCCTCGATCCCGTGGCGAGCGCCAATCCGTCGGCCGGCAGCGGGCCGGCCGACGCGGTTGCAGCGTCACTGTGACCGCGGCGCGGGACCCCGCCGAGAAGCGCTAAAGTGCTTCGCTAGCGCCGAAGTGGCCACGCCGGGCCCCTTTCGCGGGGCTCTCCTTTGGTGCTTTGCGAAGGCGTGGGTGCGGACTTAAGTTACCGGTTACCCCCGCCGCTCGTTCACTGACGTCCGGTCTCCGGGGCGCTTCTGAACAAATGCTGGCCGTGGATTCCCTCGTCGAGCTCGTACGGAGTTACCACCCGGCGGCAGACGTCGATCTGATCCGCAAGGCCTACCGCTACTCCGAGTGGGCGCACCAAGGGCAGCTTCGGAAGAGTGGCGAGCCCTACTTCACGCACCCGGCGAGCGTCGCCGGGCTCATCACCGAGCTCAGGCTCGATACGGCGAGCGTGTGCGCCGGCTTGCTCCACGACGTGCTCGAGGACACCCAGGTCACGAGCGGGGATCTCGAGCGCGAGTTCGGTCCCGAGGTGCTGACCATCGTCGATGGCGTCACCAAGCTCGGCAAGATCAACTTCAGCTCGCGCGAGGACCGGCAAGCCGAAAGCTTCGGCAAGATGGTCGTCGCGATGGCGCGCGATCTGCGCGTCTTGCTCGTGAAGCTCTGCGACCGGCTCGACAACATGCGCACGTTGAGCGCGATGAAGCCCGAGGCGCAGGAGCGCATCGCGCGGGAGACGCGCGAGATTTACGCGCCGCTCGCCTCCCGCCTCGGCATGCAGCGCTTGAAGAGCGAGCTCGAGGACCTCTCGTTCAAATACCTCGAGCCGGACAGCTACCACGAGCTCGCGCAAAAACTCGCCAAGAGCGCGAAAGACCGCGACCGCTACATCGAGAGCGTCTGTCGCACGATCATCTCGCGCCTCGCCGAACAGGGTTTCGCCGCGGACGTGACGGGCCGCGCGAAACACATGTACTCGATTCATCGCAAGATGAAGGACCAGGGCTGCGATTTCGAGCAGGTCTACGACATCCTGGCGTTCCGCATTTGCGTCGAGTCCGTGGCCGATTGTTATGCGGCGCTCGGCGCCATGCATTCGCGCTGGACCCCGATCACCGGCCGTTTCAAGGACTACATCGCGCTGCCGAAGCCGAACATGTACCAGTCGCTGCACACGACGGTGATAGGTCCCGGCCGCCAGCGCATCGAGATCCAGATCCGCACGAACGAGATGCACCGCGTGGCCGAGCACGGCGTCGCGGCGCACTGGCGCTACAAGGAGCGCATCTCGGGCGGCGTCGATCCCAAGGACGCCGAGAAGTTTTCGTGGCTGCGCGAGCTCGCCGACTTCCAACGCAACGTGAAGGATCCGGTCGAGTTCCTCGAGAGCGTCAAGATCGATCTGTTCCCGGACGAGGTCTACGTGTTCACCCCGCGCGGGGACGTGCGCGTGCTGCCGCGCGGTTCGACGCCCGTGGACTTCGCGTACGCGATTCACTCCGAGGTCGGCCACCATTGCTCGGGCGCGCGCGCCAACGGACAAATCGTGCCGCTCCGCTACAAGCTGAAGAGCGGCGACGTGATCGAGGTGATGAACGCGCCGGGTCAGCAGCCGACCAAGGATTGGCTCGATTTCTGCGTCACGACGCGCGCGCGTGCTCGCATCCGCTCACACATTCGCACCGAGCTCAGACAGAAGAGCGTCAATCTCGGGCGTGAGCTGCTCGAAGCGGAGATGCGCGGCGCGGGCCTGAGCTTCACGAAACTCGCCAAGAACGCCGACGAGAACAAGCGCGTGGCCGAGCGCCACGGCGCCCACGATCTCGACGACCTCCTGCTCGACATCGGCTACGGCCGCGTCAACGCCGAAGAGGTCGTGCAGGCGATGCAGGAGCCGACGCCCGAGAGCATCCCGCCGAGCGAGCTTCGCACGGGGCGCATCGAGCAGTTCGTCCGGCGCGTTACCGGGCGCGATCAGGCCGGCATTCGCGTGAGCGGCATCGACGACGTGCTCGTGCGCTACGCGCGCTGCTGCAGTCCCTTGCCCGGCGACGCCATCGTCGGCTTCATCACGCGCGGGCGCGGCGTCACGGTGCACCGGCGCGAGTGCAGGAAGGCGCTCGACATGGATCCCGAGCGCCGCATCGAGGTTTCGTGGGATTCGAAGACGAAGGTGCAGCGCCCCGTGCAGATCTGCGTCACCACCACGAACAAACCCGGAATTTTGGCGACGGTGAGTCAGACCTTCAGCGCACAGAGCATCAACATCAGCGAAGCCAACTGTCGCGCCGACGACGACGGCCACGCGCGCAACGTCTTCACCTTCAACTGCAGCGACGTTTCCCAGTTGAAGACCGTGATCAAGGCGCTGCAGAAGGTGAGCGGCGTCGTCGAAGTCTCGCGCATCTGACGCCCGTCCGTTGCGCGAACTAGACAGGCAGCCGGCGTATGGTAGGGGCCGACCATGCGGGAGCTCGGGCAACGATCGGCGCGTGAAGGCGCGGCGCTGTTCGGCGCCGTCGTCCTGCACGCCATCGTGCTCGCGCTGATCGCGCGCGTCGCGCCGCCGCCGCCACGCACCGCTGCTCCTCGTGCAGCGGAGGCAATCGCCGACGCGCTCGACGTCGAGCTCTTGGCTGACGGCGCGGCCTCGGCTCCGGCCTCGGCCGCTGCTCTCGGTACGGCGCAAGGGACGAAACTCGAGCCGGGACGCGCGGGTCGAATCGCCTTCACGCCCGGCGCGCGCCGGGCGGCGAGTGAGCGTGCTTCCGAGCTCGCGCCCACGGCGTCGCTCGAGGTGAGTGAGGCGCCGGCTGCTCTCGCCTCGGGCGCGCCCGCCACCGCTCCGTCAGACGCCGCGGCCACGCCCGGCGAAACTCCGGAACGTGCCATCGACCTCGGGCTCGGCGCCGACGGCTGGAAGCGCTGGCTCGCGAGCGATCACGCGAGCGAGGCTCCTACGCCGGTGCGTCCGCGGGGCGCGCCCGTCGTGAAGGCAGCGCCGGCGAGCACGACGGGCGGACTACAAGAGGGCCTCATTGAGGCCGATCTCAAGCGCGTCGTCGGTCCGAGCGGACGCGTGGTGAATGCGCTCGAAGACGCCGCCCACGGCGAAGGCGCGACCGCGTTCGGCGTCGCGCGTTTCGCCGTCACGGTGCTGCGGACGGGCGGCGTCGAAGTGAAGCTCGAAAGCGCGAGCGCCGGCGAGGCGGAGTGGAAGCGTGTGGCCGAGCGCGCCGCCGCGAATTTGCGCGCGAATGCGCCGACGATCCGCCCGCCGAGCGAAGGTGCGCGTTTCTTGGTCGATCTTTCCGCGGAAATGCTGATCGTGGACGGCCGGCGCGCGGCCAGTTTGCATGGACCTCGTATCGAGACGACGCCCCCGCGCGTTCATTCATGGAGCGAGGGTGAGCGCGACATGCTGCGGAGCAATCCGACGGCCGCTTCCGGCTTGTCGCGCACGGACCAAATGCGCGCCGTCGTCGAGATCCCGGGCGTGTACCTGGCGCAGAACGGCAAGGTGTGCAGTTACCGTTTCGGCTTGAGCTTGCTCGGGCCGATGCTGCAAGGCGGCTGTGAACTTTCGAATCTCGGGACCAAGCCGCAGCGCGTCGTTCACGCGCACGTGACGCGGCAAGAGCTGTTTTGAGTTGGCGGCGGCGTCGAGCCGCGCGCAGTCGCTCGACGCGTCAGGGAACGCTCGTTCCCGGCGCCGGGCGCCAGGTGAACGCGTCGACGAGCACCGGTTTTTGAGCCGGGCCGAGTGGATCGACCAAGCCGAGGCACCAGCCGTCGATGCCGCGACCGTCGGCGCGCACGCGGAGACGCACGAAGTGCTTGAAGCCCGGATGGTCGAGCGCCGTAAAGGCCTGCGTGTGCTCGAAGCCGGCTCGCGTGAGCAAACTCAGGTAGGCGCCGAACACCCACGCGCCCGCGAGCACCGCGGCGGCGAGCGTCAACGCGGCGGCCGCGGCCGGCGAGGCGACGAGGCCGCACTCGTCGACCGCGCCGTGGATCACCAGCGAAAAGCCGATGGGCGTCAGGGCGATCGCCAGCGCTGCGCCGAACGCGAGCGGGAGCACGCTTTTTCTGCGCCGTACGCCGCCGATGAGCGCGAGGATGATCGTGAGTACGAGCGTCGTGGCGAAGGGGGCCGACATGATGACGCCGCGCTGCTGCCAGAAGCGGGCCCCGAAGCAGACGGCTGGCAAAAACAGCGCGAGCAGCAGCAGGTGCGGCAAGAGGCCCGAGCGACCCATGACGACCTTGAGCGGCACGAAGCGGAGCATGCGCTTGGATTGCGCGGCGCCCGGCCAGGCGCGCTCGGAGCGGAGACCGCCCGCGGCGATGCGCGTCGGATGCAGGAACGCGCCGCCGCCTCCCGCGATCACGTGCAGGAGTCGGTCGCGCTCGATGCGCGCATAATGATGAACGTCGCCCGTGAGCACGAAGTGATCGCGCGCGCCGAGGTCGAAATGGAGACTCTCGAGCATGGCCGTGCCGGTCGAGCTCGGGCCGCCGAAGGGATAGACGGGATCGGGCAAGAGCGCGAACGTCGCGCGCTCGGGATGCTCCTCGTAGGCTTCGATCAAGAAGCGGCGCTGGCGCGCGTCCGGCGTGCGTAGCTGGCGATCGACGGCGAGCAGATCGACGAACGGCGTGAGCGGGAGCGCGAAGTAGCTCGCATTTTGCACCGGTGCGTAGTCGCGCAGTACGAGCGCCCGTGGCTTTTCGATTTTGCCGCCGCGCACGAACTCCCGTGCCCACTCGGCGTACTGCTGCAACATGAGCGGCGTGAATTTCGCGGTGCTCGCCGGCTCGTCGTCGCCCGGGGGTCGGCGCCGGAACATGCGCGCGAAACCGTCGAGTCCGTCGTACCAATCGTGATTGCCCGGAATGCCGAGCAGGACGCGGGGTGTCGGGTCGGGCGGCAGTGTTTCGAGCACTTGGTTGAACGGCACGACGACGCGACTCGCGATCTCTTGCGCCGTCGCGACCGGATACGCGGTATCGCCGCCGAAAATCAGGATTTCGCCGCGCGGCACGCGCAAGAACGCGCCCGGCCGATCCGGATCGGGCAGCTCGTACTCGGCGAAGAGTAAGCGCGCCACGGCCCGGCTCACGGCAACGTCGTCGCCCGTGTCCGCGATGAAGTCGATGAAGACTTCGCGGCCGAGGGCTTCCGTCAACGTCGGCGCCGTGGGGTCGCCGCCGAGTCGCTCGATGACGCGCGCCAAGAGCTCGCTCGGGACGTCAGGCGTCATCCAATCACGCGAGTCGACGTCTTCGGTCGCGATTGCCGCCGCGAGGAAGTGGCGCCAGTGCCCCCAAAAGGAACGAAAGCCGAACCACACGACGCCCCGCGGTCGTTCGCGCCCGCGCGTAAAACGGGTGTGGAGCGTGGTGGGTGCTGGCGCCGGGCGGTACGCGACGCTCGTCACTGGCTCGTCTCGCGCCGGCGGGCAGGCGACATGAAAGTGCTTATAGAACGGGCCCGCGCGCTCGCGCGTCCCGTCGTCCCGCGCCTGCGATTACAAAACCCGCCAGCCGGCCAAGGTTGGTCGTGGCAGCGCACGCGCGCGCGAATGACGAATGACGAGCGAGACTCGCTGCACATTCAAACGAAGCAGGCACTCGGAAGCAAGCTTGACATGGGCCTTTGTGGCCCACTAGCGTGGCCTCACACTAAGGTGGCGCCGGATCGTGTCCGCACACCTTGGCATCAACTAGGGAAGGCTAGATAGAAATGAAGCACTTGATCACGGTGGCTGGGCTGCTCGGCCTAGCGACGTCGCTAGGCGCCTGTTATCCCATTGCTGGTAAGAACTACGGTATGGGCGGCATCTACTCGGACGTTGCGTTCAACGAGCGCGCGACCGACAACGCCCTCGGCGCCAAGCGCGGTGAAGCGTGCGCCTCGAACATCCTCGGCGTCGTGTCGACGGGCGATGCGTCCGCAGCCACGGCCGCCAAGCAGGCCGGCATCACCAAGATTGCATCCATCGACGGTACGGCGTCGAACATCCTCTTTTTCTACAGCACGTACTGCGTCGTCGTCACCGGCGAGTGAGCCTCGGGCTCGCGCACAGCGCGGCTGGGCGGTGCTGCCGACGGGCGCCCGCCCGGTCGATTTTCGATGTTAGATTCGCGCGCATGAAGCTCGGCCTGAAGGTCGCCGTCCCCGTCCTGATCGGGTTTTCGTTGGCGACTGGCACCCTCGGTGCCCAAACGCAGCCCGCGATCACCGACACGGCGATCGCTGACGCCGTCGAGCTCAAAGACGGCACCTACTTGCGAGGCCTCATCATCGAGGTGGAGCCGGCAAGTCACCTCAGCCTGCGGCTGCCCGACGGGCAGGTGCGGCGCGTTCCCCTCGAGACCGTCAAGTCCGCCGAGCGAGCCGGAAAGCCGCTCGAGCTGGGCGCAGCGCCGCCCTCTGCGGCTCCGGTCATCGGAGGCGCTGCTGCTACGCCGCCGCCTGCCGGCTCAGCAGCGCCGGCAGTCGCCGCTGCTGCGGGCTCCGGCGGGCCCGAATCGGAAAGTGATCTCGGCCGCGTGCTCGCCGCGATCCCGGGGCCGCGCATTCGACTCCAAACGCAGGCGAACCGCCCGGCGTTTCTCGAGCGGCGCATCGGCGACGCGGACGAAGACGTGGTCGCGTACCACCTCGTCTGTAAAGTCCCTTGCAGCGTCGAGTTACCAGTCGCCGATCCGGTGCCGTACCGCATCGGTTACGGCAGGCTGCAGCCGACGGACTGGTTTGCACTTCCGAAGTACAACGCGCGCGTCAAGGCCGAGCTCGCAAGCGACATGTATCCGGTCTGGATGCGCTCGATGCTCGTGGGCGGCTTCGTCTTCGGCGCAGTCGGCGGCTCGATGTACGGCATTAACGAGGCGACCGGGAAGAAGGCATGGGCCCACGACACGGGCCTCGTACTGCTCGGCTTGAGCGGTGCCTGCTTCCTCACTTCGGGCCTGTTTTGGCTCTTCAGCCCGCACACCACGTACACGATCGAACGGAGCCCCTGAGTCGCCGGCGGCTCGGCGCGTGTCAGTGCAGGTGAACGGGGGCAGCGGTCAAGCCGTCGGCGACTCGGAGCCGCGGCTCTCGACGGCGAGCTCGTCCGCGAGCTTGCGTAGGACCGTGCGCGCCGTCGCCGTGCGGCTAGGGCCGAGCGCCTTGAGCGCGCGCCTCACGGCTGATTCCGCCGTGCCCTCTTGGTGATCGTTCAGGCGCTGTCCTTTGGCGCTCAGGCTCACGATCGCGCGCCGGCCGTCGGCGGGATCGGGAACACGGCGAATGAGCCCTGCGCGCTCGAGTCGGCGCAGGACACCCGTGAGCGAGCTAGGGTGGACGCGTAGCGCCCGGGCGAGCTCACCGGGCGAAGGGCGCTCGTAGTGTGCGACCAGGCGCAGCACCAAGCGCTGAGGGCCGGTCACGCCCACGCTGGCGCGCATGCGCTTCGAGATGGACTCGAGCTCGTGGGAGATGTCCCACAGGAGCTGGAGGAATCCGAGCACTTCCCCGAGCGCCCGCTGCCCGTTGGGCGGCGGCTGCGCATTTTTTCGTCGCGTACCTTTCACCTGAAGCCATCAAGGCAGACCGGAAGCGCGAAGGCAAGAGCCTAGCTGGGGCCGCAGGCCCCAGCGCGACAAGACGTGTGAGTCTTGGAAGAATAGTTCACGATCGGCACGAGCAGACACACGCCACGCGAGCTACCGGCGAGGCCGGCGGTGGGCCCTAGCGATCAGCCATTGACGCAGAACTTCCAGAACAACGCCGAAAACGCCTAAATTAAACTTGACTCATTCGTCCCCGAAACGGCCTTGTCAAGGAATCTAGTGGCTCAGGAGGTCGGCGACCTTCTTACCGAGCACGCTCGGTGAGAACGGCTTCTCGATGTAATCGGAGCTCGAGGTGAGCTTGATTTCACGGTCGACGAGCGCTCCCGCGTAGCCCGACATGTATAGAACACGCAGGCCGGGCAGCACCTCCGTGAGCTCCTCGGCGAGGGCGGCGCCGCTCGTGCTCGGCATCACGATGTCGACCAAGAGCACGTCGAGGCCGGCGCGGTGTTCGAGCGCGAGCGTGCGCGCCTCGTCAGGCTTGCCGGTGTCCACGACTTTGTAGCCTTGGTCGCGCAGCATGCGGACGGTCACTTGCCGCACCTCGTCGTCGTCTTCGACCACGAGCACGCTGCCCGCGCCGGCGGGCGGCCGCGTCTGCGGCCTTCTGATCTGCGGCGCGGCCGCGGGCTCCTGGGCTTCGGGCAGATAGATCGAAAAGGTCGTGCCGCGGCCGAGCTCGCTCTCGAGCACGATGTGCCCGCCGCACTGCTGAACGATCCCGTACACAGTCGAAAGCCCGAGCCCCGTGCCGCGGCCCACTTCTTTGGTCGTGAAGAACGGCTCGAATACGCGCTTCTGCGTCGCGGCGTCCATGCCCGCTCCGGTATCGGCGACACGCAGGAGCACGTACACGCCCGGTTTCACGCCGACGTGCCCGGCCGCGTAGCGCTCGTCGAGCGTCACGGTCTCGGTCTGGATGCGCAGCTGACCGCCCTTGGGCATGGCGTCGCGCGCGTTGACCGTGAGATTCATCACGATTTGCTCGAGCTGGCTCGGATCGGCCCGCAACGTGGCAGGGCTCGACGCGAGCGTCGTGCGCAAATCGATGTCCTCGCCGATGATGCGACGGAGCATTTTGTCGAGGCCCCACACGATCGTGTTGAGATCGACGATGTCCGGCTGCACGACCCGCCGGCGGCTGAACGCCAGGAGCTGTCGCGTGAGCGCGGCCGCTCGCTGGGCGGCGCCGACCATCACGGCGATATCGGCGTGGTTCGGGCTGTCCTTCGGCACTTCCTCGAGCAGGAGCTCGCCATACCCGAGGATCACCGAGAGCACGTTGTTGAAATCGTGCGCCACGCCGCCCGCGAGCTGCCCGATGGCCTCCATCTTCTGCGATTGGAGCAGCTGTTCTTCGGCGCGGCGTAGCGCCGTCTCCGCGAGCACGCGTTCGCTCACGTCACGCGCGATGCCCACGAGGCCGATCGTTTCGCCAGTCGGTGTGCGGATGGGCGCTTTGGTTTCCGAAATCCAGCGCGTCGTCTCGCCCTGCTTGTACTCGTGCACCACGTCCTGCACGGGCAACCCTTCGCCGAGCACGCGTTGATCTTCCGCCTCCGCCCGCAGCGCTTCGGGTGACGCCGGCAGAACCTCGAGCAAGCGCTTGCCTTCGAGCGCCTCCGAGCTCGTCCCGTTCAGCGTGCGCGCGAAAGCGCGGTTGGTGCGCAAGAAGCGGAGCTGCCTGTCCTTGAAGTAGATGCCGTCGGGCGTGTTGTCCATCAAGTCGTGGAGCAGCGTGCGTTCGTGGGCGAGCTCTTGGGCGAGTCGAAAGTGCTCGACCGCTTTGCGCACCATGATTTGAAGCTCGGAGGGATTCCACGGCTTGGTGACGTAGGCGAAAATACGTCCGTCGTTCACGGCGCGAATCACGGCCGCTAGATCCGCAAAACCCGTCACGAGCATGCGCGTGGCTTCGGAGGTGCGATGCACGCGCGTGAGGAGCTCGTCGCCCGTCATTCCGGGCATACGCTGATCGGTGAGCACGACGGCTAGATCGCGTTTGGTCTCGACGAGCTCCAGCGCCTGCTCGGGCGTGTGCGCTTTGAACACTGTGAATTCGTCGCTCAAGAGATCCTCGAGTGCGACGAGCACTTGCGGCTCGTCGTCCACGAGCAATACGGAGTTCTTGATCAGATCCACCTGCTGTTCCTGGCCCGCCTGTGGCGAGCTCACCTCGGTTGTCGTGCGACGCCGTGCTCGCCCAGAGTTTTGATGCTTCCCACTGCCCGTCGACGAAGCTCTACTCACCCGGAGGGTCGAGGCGAGCTCGTATGTCCGATCCTGCCGACCGCATCCCGAAGCTGTCAAGAATGCGCGCCACGAAACCCACGTGACGCCTGCGCGAAGCGCACGACTGTGTAGGGTCGTGTGGGACGTAGCGCCCTGCGTCGATCTTGTACGGTCTGCCGGACATGAAATATGGGAGGGCTCATTTCTGAGGGCCAATTGCGCTTGACCCTCGCGCGTCTGACTCTACTTTATGAGGATCGATGCGTGTCGAGCGCCGGGGATACAACGTCCAAAGGACCCTCACCTCGTGAGGGCTTCCGAGGGGATCGCCAAAGCTCGCGTGCTGGTCGTCGATGACGAGCCGCAGGTGCTCGTGGCGCTCGAGGATCTCTTGAGTGACGAGTTCGTCGTGATCAAGGCTGGTTCCGGCGAGCACGCGCTCCGCGTGCTCGAGGACGAGCCCGACTTCGCCGTGATCGTCACCGACCAGCGCATGCCGAAGATGTCGGGCGACGAATTCTTGGCGCGCTTGGAAGGACACTCCGACGCGACGCGGCTGCTCATCACCGGCTTCGCCGATCTCTCGGCCGTGATTCGCGCGGTGAACGAGGGGCGCATTTTCGCCTACGTCGCGAAACCGTGGGAGCCCGGTGATTTCCGGATTAAGGTCCAGCGCGCCGCCGAGCATTTCAAACTCGCGAAAGAGCTCGCGCAGGAGCGCCGCCTGCTGCGTGATTTGATGGACAACACGCCCGACGGCATCTACTTCAAGGATGCGGAGCTCAGGTTCTTGCGCGCCAATCGTCCGGTGTGGGAGCGCTTGAGCACCGACGAAACGTCGCTCGTCGGCAAGCGCCTGAGCGACCTGCTCGAGGGCGACAGCGACGTGCTCGCCGGTGAGGCCGAAGAGCGAAAGCTCATCGAGTCGGGCGTCGCCGTCGTGGAAGTGACGCGCCCGCTCGTCCGTGACGGCAGCTTGTGTTGGTATTCGGAGAGTAAGGCGCCGGTCAGGGATCCGGGCGGCGACGTGGCGGGCCTCGTTGGCATTTCCCGCGACGTGACGCTGCGGCGGCAGCAGGACGCGCGCATTGCACGACTCACGAAGGTGTATTCGCTCATCAGCGGCATCAATGCCGCGATCGTGCGCGCTCAGAGCCGCGAGCAGCTGCTCACCGAAGCGTGCGCCATCGCGGTCAACGTGGGCGGGCTCGCGCTCGCCACGGTCGTCTCCGTCGAAACCGCGAGCGGAAACGCGACGCTCGTCGCGCAGGCGCCCAAAGACGCGGCCATCGTAGAGCGCATGCTCGTCGCCGAGCACGCCAACGGGCCGAGGCAGAGCCCCTTGCTCAGGACACTCTGCCAGGGCGGCGCGAGGGTGGCGGTGATCAACGACATTGCCGCGGCGGAGGACATTCGCATCCGCGCCGAGCTGCTCGCAGAGGGCCTGCAGTCGGTTGCGCTCTTTCCCCTGGCGAGCGCGGGCATGCTCGACGGCGTGTTCTGTCTGTTCGGTGGCGAGCGCGATTTCTTCGACGCCGAAGAGGTGAAGCTACTCGGCGAGGTGACCGACAATCTCTCGTTCGCGTTCGATCACATCGGCAAGCGCGAGCGGCTCGACTTTCTCGCCTTCCACGACGGACTCACGGGCCTACCGAACCGCGATCTTTTTCTCGATCGCGCCGCGCAGCAGCTCGCCGCCGGCCGCCGCGAAGGCAAGCTCGTCGGGGTCGTCGTCGTGGATATGGGGCGTTTTCGCCAGATCAACGAGACGCTCGGGCGTCAGGCGGGTGACACGCTCCTGGTCGCGATCGCAGGCAGGTTGCGCGAGGCCGTGGGTGATGGCGGAACACTGGCGCGCTTGTTCGGCAACACCTTCGCCGTGCTCGTGCCTTCGGTGGACAGCGCAGCCGTGGTCGGCCTCCTGATCGAAGATCAGATCCTCGAGGTCTTGCGGGAGTCGTTCGTCACTGGCGGCACGGAGGTGCTGGTCTCGGCGCGTGTGGGTGCCGCCGTATTCCCTTCCGACGGCGAGGCGCCCGAGGCGCTGCTCGCGAACGCCGAAGCTGCGCTCAAGAAAGCCAAGGCGAGCGGCCAGCCCTACGTGTTCTATGCCCCCGTCATGAACGCGCGCGTCTCCGAGCAACTCGCGCTCGAGACCAAGCTCCGCCGCGCCGTCGAGCGCGAAGAGTTTTTGCTGCATTACCAGCCGAAGGTCGACTTGAAGACGGGCGCGGTCATCGGGCTCGAAGCGCTCATTCGCTGGCGCGATCCCGACTCCGGCCTCGTGCCGCCCGGTAAATTCATCCCGCTGCTCGAGGAGACGGGGCTCATCCGCGAGGTGGGGCGCTGGGTGCTCGAGCGCGCCGCGCTTCAGTATCACGAGTGGGTGGCGGCCGGTCATACTCCGCCGCGTATCGCCGTCAACGTGTCCGGCTTGCAGCTCGCCGCCGAGGATTTCGTCGCAAAGCTCGAGCGAGTGCTGATGCATTATCCGGACGGCGCCTCCGGCATCGATCTCGAGATCACCGAGAGCGTGTTCGTCGACGACCTCGACGGCAGCATCGAAAAGCTCGCGGCGGCGCGCCGGCACGGACTGACCGTCGCGATGGACGACTTCGGCACGGGGTACTCGTCCTTGAGCTCGCTCGGCCGCCTGCCGCTCGATTCGCTCAAAGTCGATCGCTCGTTCGTGCACCGGATGACCGAGGACGCCCAGAGCACGTCGATCGTGACGACCATCATCTCGCTCGGCCATGCGCTCGACCTCAAGGTCGTGGCCGAGGGCGTCGAGACGGCGGAGCAGGCGCGTCTCTTGCGGCTGCTCAAGTGCGATCAGGCCCAGGGCTACCTGATCGCCAAGCCGAAACCCGCCGAGGAAATCGTGCCGTTGCTCGGCACGCGCATCGATTTCAACGCGCCGGCCCGAGCTTGAGCGGCAGCCGCACCACGGCCGCCGCGCCGCCGCTCGGCGCGTCGGTGAGCTCGAGGCTGCCGCCGTGCTTCTTGACGATGGAGTAGGTGATCGAAAGGCCGAGCCCCGTGCCCTGTCCCACGGGCTTGGTGGTGAAGAACGGCTCGAGCACGCGCTGCCTGAGTTCGCGCGGGATGCCGGGGCCCGTGTCTTCGACGCGAATGACGTAGGCGTCGCCTTCGACTCGGGCAGCGATGACGATGCGGCCGTCGCCCGCGACGGCGTCGATGGCGTTGGTGACGAGGTTCATCAGCGCCTGATTCAAGAGGCCCGGCATGCACTCGATCACGTCCGGATCGCCGATGCGACATTCGACGGCGACGTGCGCGCCGAGCCGGTGCCCGAGAATGGTGAGCACGGAGTCCACGCTCTCGCGGATACTCACTTGCTTGACTTCGCCCTCGTCCAGGCGCGAGAAGGTGCGGAGCTTCACGACGAGCTCGCGCATGCGTTCGAGGCCGAGCCGCATGCCGCCGAGCCGCTCTCGCGCGCGCGTCCAGGCCTTCTGGGAGGAGGCGAGCGCAGCCGGCTCCACGTGCTCTTCGACCTCGCGCAGGCACTGCTCGGCCGTGCCGAGGTGACTCAGCACGAACGCGAGCGGATTGTTGATTTCGTGCGCGACGCCCGCGACCAGCTCGCCGAGCGAGGCCATTTTGGCCGATTGGACGAGCCGTTCTTGCGTCGCCTTGAGCTCGGCGTAGGCGACGTTCAAGTCGTGATTCTTGCGTTCGAGCTCTTCGACGAGCGCGGCGCGCGTCTCGGCGATCTCGCGGGCCGCCCGCTCTTCCGAAGCCTGGATCTCGCTCTTCAAGAGCCGCTCGCGCACGCGCCGCGTTTCGTCCTCGAATTGCCGGCGGCGAAGCTGCGCGCGCACGCGCGCCTTGAGCACCTCGAGCTCGAGCGACTTCGGCAAAAAGTCGTCGGCGCCCGCGGCCAAGCCGTCGAGCACCGCGGCGCGTTCCTGGCTCCCTGCGAGCAAGAGCACCGGGATGTCGCGTACGGCGGGGGAGTCCTTCAAGCGCCGGCACGTCTCCCTGCCGCCCATGCCGGGCAAACCGAGATCGAGCAAGATACAGTCGGCGACCTGCACGCTCAAGAGCTCGAGGGCTTCCTCGCCCGACCGCGCCGCGACCACGTCGTACCCGTCGTTACGCAGTGAGCTCGCGAGCGCGTCGCGCGCGCGCGGATCGGCGTCTACCACGAGGATGCGCTTGGGCGCGAGCAGGCTCGCCGTCTCTTCGGACGCTTTCTCGCTCGTGCTGCGGAGCGCCGCGTGCAGCTTGGCGAGGATCACGTCGAGGTCCTCGTCTTTGTGCACGAAGGCGTCGGCGCCGGCATCGAGGGCTCTGAGCTCGGCGTCGATGCGCTTTTCGGCGGTGAGCAGCACGCACGGCGTGCCACGCAGCGCCGCGTCGAGCCGCAAGTGGCGGATCACGGCCGGCCCGTCGATGCCCGGTAGCATGCCGTCGACGAGCACGGCGCGCGGGCGCTCGGCCGCCGCGAGCTTCAGGCCTTCCTCGCCCGTGCCGGCGCAGATCACGCGGTGGCCGGAGGCTTCGAGCGCGCAACGTAAACTATCGCGAAACGTCGGGCTGTCGTCGATGAGCAAGAGCGGCGCTTCCGCCGTTACCGGGCCGCGCCGGCGCGCGAGCTCCTGCACGCGCGCGACGAGATAGCCGGCATCGTACGGCTTGCCGACGTACTCGTCTGCGCCGGTCGTGAGCCCGCGGATGCGATCGCGCACCTCGACTTCGCTCGAGAGGAGCACGACGGCGACGCTCGTGCCGCGCGCCGCGCGGATTTCGCGTAGGAGCTCGAGCCCGTCGCCGTCGGGCAGCACGAGATCGAGGATCGCGACGGCGACGTCTCGACGCGCGAGGTGCTCGCGCGCTTCGCTCGCGCAGGCGCAGGGCACGGCGTCGAGGCCCGCGGCGCGCAACGCCTCGGTCAGATCCATCCGCACCGTGAGACTGTCGTCGACCACGAGCACGGTCTCGTTCATGGGCGGTTCCCCCGCTGACCGAAGAGTTGCACCAAGAGCGGTCCCACGTCAGCGAGCGACGCGACGTGCTCGACGGCTCCGATGAGCGCGGCCTCCCGCGGCATGCCGTAGACGATCGAGCTTGCCTCGTCCTGTCCGATGGTGACCGCTCCCGCGCGCCTGAGCGCGAGCAAGCCGAGCGCGCCGTCACGCCCCATGCCCGTGAGCAGACACGCTGCGGTCTCGGCGCCGCACTCGAGCGCGAGCGACTCGAACAGCACGTCGACCGAGGGGCGGCAGGAGTGGCGCTCGGGGTCGTCCGTGAGCCGCAGGCGGCCGTCGCGTAAGACCATGTGACGATCGGGCGGCGCGAGCCGTACCTCGCCGCGCACGGCATCGAGCGCTTCACCGTCCGCGGCGTATGCGATTTTGCGCCCGACTTGATTGCCGAGCCATTCCGCGAAGGCAGCGGCGAACGGTGCGGCCAGGTGGAGCACGATCAGCACCGGCGCGGAGAAGCTCGCAGGCAAGGCGGAGAGCACCTCGACGAGCGCGCTCGGGCCGCCTGTCGACACACCGATCGCCACCAACCGAAGCGCTTGAGATCCCAGCGCTAGGTCACGCGCCGGCCCGAGGGGGCGAGGGCGATCGCTCAAAGCACCGAGGCGAGCTCGCACGTGCGTGATGACACGCACGCGCGCGGCGATGCGCAGCGCGCTCAAAAACTCGCGCTCCCAAGCGCCCGGCGGTTCGTCGCCGCGCGGCTTTTCCATCACGTCGACCGCTCCGGCCGCGAGCGCGTCGTATGTCCTGAAGACCTCGCCGCGGTTGAACGACGCCGACACGACGAGGATCGGAGTCGGAAAATGCGCCATGATGAACTCGGTCGCCGCAAGTCCCGTCATGACCGGCAACATCATGTCGAGCGTGACGATGTCCGGTCGCAGGCGTTCGCACAGCTGAATCGCGGCGCGTCCGTCGCCGGCCTCTCCCACCACTTCGAGGCTCGGATCACTCGCGATCACCTCGAGCAGGCGCGCCCGCACCGTCATCGAGTCTTCCACCACGAGCACCCGCGTCTTCGCCATCGCTCAACCAGCTTCCAATAGCTCTCGAATCTTTTCGAGCAAAAGGTTTTGGTCGAACTCGCCTTTGACGATGTAAGCGCTCGCCCCCGCGCGCTCGCCGCGCGCCAGGTCTTCGGGCGCCGCACGGGACGTGACCAGAATCGCCGGCACGCGGCCGAGCTCGGGGTGAGCCCGGGTGCGTGCCACGAACTCGAAGCCGTCCATTCCCGGCATCTCGACGTCGACGATGAACAGGCCGTAACGGGCGCGGGCCGCCTTTTCGAGCCCCTCCTCGGCCGAGGTCGCGAGCTCGACCGCGTACCCCGCCGACTCGAGGATGCTCTGTTCGAGCATGCGCGTCGTGAGCGAATCGTCGATCACGAGGATCGGCAGTGGCGCGGCGCGTGCGGTGTCCCGCAGGGGATCCGGCGCGGCGGACGCGGCGTTCACGAGCCCTTCGGCGTCGAGCACGAGGCGTGGATTGCCCTCTTCGTCGAGGCTCGCGCCCGCGACGACCGCTTCGGCCTGCACGGCGCGTGGCAGCGGCCGCACCACGACGTCCGCGGTTCCGAGCAGCCGCTCGACACCGACCGCGACGCGGCGTTTGGCATGAGCGACGACCAGCACCGAAATGGCCGCGCGGCGCTCCGTCTGCCCCCGCAGCTTGAGGACGCGCGAGAGACGCACGAACGGAATGACTTGGCCACCGTGCGCGATCGCTTCGCCGTCGCGTGAACCCACGACGGCGTTCGGCGCGAGCCGCAGCGTCTGCTCGACGGCGTCGAGCGGGATTGCGGCGTGCGCACCCCCTGCCTCGACGACGAGCGCCTGCAGTGCGGACAGCGTGATCGGCACCGCGAGCTCGATGCTCGTGCCGCGTCCGCGGGTGCTCGTCATCGTCACCTGGCCGTGCAGGCGCGCGGCCGCCTCGCGCACGACGTCGAGTCCTACGCCGCGCCCCGAGAGCTGCGTCGTGCTCGCCGCGGTCGAAACGCGGGCCGAAAATAGCCGCGTGAGGACGGCTTCGTCCGAGAGGGCGCGCTGCTCGAGCTCGGTGGCAAGTCCGCGCGCTACTAGCTCCCGGCGTACGGCCGCCACGTCGACGCCGCGCCCGTCGTCCTCGCACGTGAACACGACCTGATCGCCCCGACGCGTCACGCGTAAGCCGACGCGACCGACTGCGGGCTTGCCGGCGCTCGTGCGCTCCGCCTCCGATTCGATACCGTGCGCAACCGCGTTGCGCACGAGTTGCAGGAGCGCGTCGCGCAGAGGCCCGAGCACTTGCGCGTCGAGCCGCAGCGAGCCGCCGCTCGCTTCGAGATTCGCGCGCCTGCCGAGCGCGTAGGCGGCGTCGCGCACGGCGCGCGCGAGCGCCGGAAAGAGCGCTTCCGCGGCGACCAAGCGCAAGCGATCGGCGCCGTCGCGCACGTCGGAAAGCTCCTTCTCGACGCGCTCGGCGCCCTGCTCGAGGCGTCCGGCCGCGCGCTCGAGCCCGAGCTTCAGCTCCGCGGCGAGGCTCTGTTCGCTCGTCGAGGACGGCCGGCGGGCAGCGGCGAGCTCGAGCCGGCTCGCGAGCTCTTGCGCGACACCCGTGAGCTCGTGCAGGCGGCCGAGCTCGCGGCGCAGCGCGGCGAGCTCGACCGCCGTCTGCGTGATGGCGCCGAGCACCGCGTCCATTTCTTCGATTTCGATGCGGGTCGTCCGGACCGTGTCGGCGCTCGGCGGCGCTCCGTCGGGCACGAGCGGCGCCCGTCCCGCAGGCCCTTCGGCCGCCGGCTTCGGCGTGTCGAGCTCGGCGACCGCCGCGCTCAGGCGGTCGAGCAGCGCGAAGAGCTCCGCGAGCTCGTCTCCGCTCGGCGAGCGCGCACCGTCACGAGCGCGCGCGAGTACTTCCTCGAGCGCATGGGAAAGCTCGGCAATGTCGAGGCGCCTGACGACGCGCGCCGCGCCCTTCAGCGTGTGCGCGTGGCGGAAAAGGCGTGCGAGCACGGCCGGGTCCGTCGTGCCGCGTTCGAGCTCGAGCGCGCTTTGGCTCATGCTCTCGACGAGCTCGCGCGCCTCGACGCGGAAATAGCGGTACGGATCGGTCGCCACGAGCCTCGCGCTATGCGGCGTCCGCCTGCACGATGCGCAGGAGGTCGCGCGACAGCTTCGCGAGCTCGATCGCGGTCTGCAGCGTTTGATTCGAGCTCGACTCGGTCTCGCGCGCCGCCTGCGCGACGTTGGCGATGGCGACGTTGACCTGTTCGACGGCGCTCGACTGCTGCTTCGTGCTGAGCTCGATTTCCCGCGCGGCTTCCGTCGTCGTCACGACCATGCCGCCGATGCTGCCGAACGAAGCCGTCACTTCCGCGAACAGGCGCGCGCCGGCGTCGACGGCCTTGTTGCCCGTCTCCGTCGTCATCACGGTCTTGTTGACGGCCGAGCGAATGTCCTCGATGAGCTGGCGGATCTCCTTGGTCGACACGCCGACGCGATCGGCGAGGCGGCGAATTTCCTCGGCCACGACGGCGAAGCGCTTGCCATTTTCGCCGGCTCCCGCAGCCTCGATCGTGGCGTTGATCGCCAAAATGTTCGTTTGCTCGGCGAGCTCGTTGATGAGGTCGAGAAATAGTCCGATTTGTTGCGACTTTTTGCCGAGATCGAGCATGTGCGAGACGATGAGGTCCACCTGTCGTTGGATGTTCGCGATCGCCTGGTTCGTGCGCTCGACGGTCTGATCGCCTCCGCGCGCGGCAGTCGCCGTGTCACCGGCGACGCTCGAAACGCGGCGCGCGCTCTCGGCGATCTGCTTTGCCGTCGCGAGGAGCTCGCTGATCGTGGTCGAGATTTCGTTCATGGCCGTCGCCTGCTCCTTGGCGCTCGTGACCTGTTGGTTGGCGGCGGATTGCAGCTCCGCCGAGGAGCTCTCCACGTTCCGCACCACGGAGCCGATCTGCCGCGCGAGCGTGCGAGCGATGAGCCAACCCACGAGGGCGACGAAGCCCGTGCCGAGCAAGCTGCCCCACAGGATCACCTTGCGCGTCGTGACGGAGCTCGTTTCGGCATCTTCGCGCCTTTGCACGAGCAGCTCCTCCTCGGCGCGGTCCATGTCGTGCACGGCGGCACGGAGGTCCTGCATCGTCCGGAAACCTTCGCCCCCGATGATCGACTGGGCGGCTTGGTCCACGCCGCCCGTGCGCTTGAGGGCGATCACCTCCTTGAGCTCTGCGTCGCGCTTGGCAATGAGCGCGCGGATGGCCTCCGCGCGCCGGATCTGAGCGGGATTGTCCGCGATCAGCGCGCGCAGCTCGCTATAGTTGCGCTCGACTTCGCTCATGGCACGCGTGTAGGGCACGAGGAAGTCTTCGTGTCCGGTGATGACGAAGCCACGCTGTCCGGACTCCGCCTCGACGACGCCGGCGAACAGCCGCGCGATGGACTCGCGCACCAGAGTCGTGTGCGTGACCCAGTGATCGTTTTCGACCAGGTGCTCCGTGGTTTCATAGCCGAGCATGGCCACGAGCAGTAGCGTCACCACGGCGAGCGCATAGCCGAAGCCGAGCCTACGTCCGAACGTCCACGAGCCACCCATCTTCAGCGTGCCTTTCCAGGGCGCGCGGCCGCCGCGCGCTGTGATAAAAATTCCGCGAGCCTACCCACGTCCGCCACGGGCCGATGGCCACTCTCGTCGACGAGCACGTGTCCGACGAAATCGCCGTCGCGAGTCTCGGTCGCGCGGAGCGCCGCGCGCGTGACCCTGAGATAGCCGTCGAGCTCGTCGAAGTAGAGCGCGAGCTGCCGGTCGCGCGCCGTGAGCGCGAGCCAGCGTGTGGAGACGGCGCTCGCACGAACGCCGAGCAGTACGCCGAGGTCGAACGCCGCGACGAGAGCGCCCCGCAAGCCGACGAGGCCGCCGAGCGCCGGGTCGGGTGAGGGCAGGGGGGTCGAGCGGCGGCCGGCCGTGATGCCGCCGAGCTCGGCGCTAGGCAAGGCGTAGGCGCGCTCGCCGATACGGATCGCGACGAGGTCGATCGTGTCCCGGGCGGCCTCGGCGAGCGGCAGGGCGAAGGAGCGATCGAACTCGTTTCGTAGCGTTTCGATCGCGAGCTCCGGTCGTGGCGTCCCGGTCGCGAGCTCCGGCATCAGGCGCTGCCTTCGAGTTTGTCGAGCTCCGTGCGGCAGAGCATCGTGAGCGCGGCGCGCGAGAAGCCGCCGCCGAACAGGACGAGGCGCGAGGGATCTTCGCGCTCGAGCAGCACGAGCGCTTCGGCGAGCTCGCGGCGGGCGCATGTCGTGTCTCCTCGGCGCCGGGCGAGCAGGCCCGCGTGCAAGTGAGGCATCGCGAAACTCGGGTCGAGGTGCACCGCCATGCGGTCGTGCTCGACGGCGCCCGCTGCGTCGCCGGCGTGCTCGCGGCAGAGCGCCTTCACGTAGTGCGCGCCCGCGTTGAGCTCGTCGGTCGCGAGCAGAGTTTCGCAGGCGCGCTGCGCCTCGGCGAGTCGGCCCTCGTTCGTGAACAGCACGGCTGAAAACAAGAGCGCGTCGGGTTGCTCACTCGCGCCTGGGGAGAGCCGCTCGAGCAAGCCACGAGCCTCAGCGAAGCGCTCGCGCTGCAGGAGCTCGAGCACGTCACCGAGCTCGGACTGCGCCGGGCTCGGTGGCGGCGCGCTGCTCGCCGCTCGAGGCGTGACCGCCCGAGCGTCGCCGCGCGTGAGCTCCGCCACACGGTTCGAAGCGCGCTGAATCGCCTCGAACCACGAGGCGGTCGTGTCGACCGCCGTCGGCAGTGCGAAGAGCTCGGGCGCCGGCGCCGGCCGGCTGCTGCTGCGGGACGGCGGCGGACTCGATTCCCGGCGCTGGTAGTAAAACGTGTTGTGGGTGTGGCAGAGGTGAAAGTCGTGTGAGAGCCCGCGCAGCGTCTCGGCGTGCCCGAGGAACAAGAAACCGCCCGGCAAGAGCGCTTCGGTCAGGTGCCGGACGGCGCGGCTCGTCACCTCCGGCGTGAAGTACATGATGACGTTCCGGCAAAAGATCACGTCGCACGCGAGCGCACGGAAGAACAGCGGGTCGTGCTCGGCGAGATTTTGCGCGCGAAACGTCACCATCTTCGCGACGCTCGGATCGAGCACGAGCTCGCTGCCCTCGCGCTTGAAGTAGCGCTCGCGGATCGCGTCGGGCGTCGCGCGCAGCGACCACGGCGAGTAGCGGGCCCGCGCGGCTTTCGCCAACATGGCGCGGTTCACGTCCACGCCCAAAATTTGAACGTTCCAGTCCTCGAGCTCCGGCACGCTCTCTTTGAGCGCGATCGCGAGCGAGTAAGGCTCTTCGCCGGAGGCGCACCCGGCGCAAAGGATACGCAAGCGCTGCCCGCCGCGGCGAGCGCGCGCCGGTAACACCGCCTCGACCAGGGCCTGGATCTGGTCGGCGTTGCGATAGAAGAACGTTTCCGTGATGGTGAGCGCTTCGGCGAGCTCGGGCAGCTCTTCCCGCTGAAAATCCGGCGCTCGCAGGCGCTCGACGTAAGCACCGAGACCGTCGAGCCGGAGCTCGTCCGCACGCGTGCGCGCCACGTGCTCGAGGTGCTCGAGCCGGCCGCCTTCGAAGGCGAAACCGATGAGCTCGCTCAACGTGAACTTGAGCCGCTCGAGCTCGTGTGCGCTGCTCGCGGGTGTCACGCCGAGGCCTCGGCCTGGAGCACAGGCAGCTCGGCCACGAGGCGCGCCGTCTCGAGCACGAGCAAGAGCTCGCTGTCGTGCAGCGCGAGCGTGTCTACGAGCGTGTTCGCGGCCCGGCTCAAGAGTGGGGGCATCGCGGCGAGGGATGCAGGTGCCACCTCGATGACGCCCGTGACGGCTTGCACGGCGAGCGCAACCGAGCGCGTGCCGAGCTCGAGCCGCACGAAACGCGTGAACGGCGTGCGTACGCTCGTTTCGCCGAGCAAGGCGCCGAGGTCGACGATCGGTACCGAAACGCCACGAATCAGCGACAGTCCGAGCACGAAGGCCGGGGCGCCCGCGATGCTCGTGATCGGTAGCGGCCGCATGATTTCGCGAACACTCGCGAGCGGAAGCCCCGCGCGGTGACCGCCTGCATGGACGGAGAGCAATGGTTTCCGCGCCTCTTCCCTCATCGATACTCGCCCTTCGAGCGCACGTGAGGCGCGCCCGAGCTACTGATCATAACGCCGGGCGCTCTGCGAGGGCAAAGGCTAGACGCGCTCTTCGAGCCGGAGCGTGCTTGACACTGCGCAGCCGTGCACCGTATGTTGAGCGCCGTGTTGGTGCCTGGGCCCCTGCCCAGGCTAAAGGGAACCCGGCGTAATTCCGGGGCTGCCCCGCAGCGGTAAGCGAGAACGACCTCCACTGGCGCACTGGCCCTTCTGGGCACGGGAAGCGGTGGACAGTAGGAACCCGGCGAAAGCCGGCAGAGCTCGCGGAGCCCGAAGACCTGCCAGCACACGGCACCGGGACTGAAACGGGCCGTTTGACCTCGAGCCTCGCGGGTAGGCGGTAGGTCGGCACCCGGGAGACGTGTGTCCTCCGGGCGCGGCCTCATTCGTTGATCCGTAAGCCTCGCACCAGCGCGAGCGGGCTGGTCCCGCTCACCGAGAGGAGCCGAGCCATGACGTTCGAAACTGCCCTGCACAAGGACGACCTGTGGTCGTCCGGCGTCGCCACCACCCAACCGAGCGCTGCGATGTCGCCGCGCACCGCCATGAAAGTCCGAAAGCGCAACGGTTCGACCGAACCCGTCGATTTGAACAAGATCGTGCGCGCCGTCAGCCGCTCGGCGTCGGGGCTCGAGGACGTGGACCCGATGCGCGTCGCAACCAAGACGATCAGCGGCCTCTACGACGGCGCGACCACGCTCGAGCTCGATCAGCTCTCGATCCAAACCGCGGCGTCGCTCATCGCCGAAGAACCCGAGTACGGCAAACTCGCGGCGCGCCTGCTCGCGACCTACATCGACAAAGAGGTGCGCGGCCAGGAAATCCAAGCATTTTCTCAGTCCGTCGCGCGCGGCGCCGAGCTCGGCCTCGTCAACCCGCGCTTGTGCGCGTTCGTCGCCCGCTCGGCGAGAAAACTGAACGAGGCGGCCACGCGCCGCAGCGACGAATTCGAATACTTCGGGCTGCGCACGCTCTACGACCGCTACCTCCTGCGCCATCCGACGACGCGACTCGTCATCGAAACGCCCGAGCACTTCTTCATGCGTATCGCCTGCGCGCTGTCCGAGACGGTGTTCGAGGCGCTCGAGCTCTTCCGCTTGCTCTCGGGGCTCGAATACCTGCCGAGCTCACCGACGCTCTTCAACGCCGGTACGCGTCATGAGCAACTTTCGAGCTGCTTCTTGCTCGACTCGCCGCTCGACGACCTCGCGGCGATCTACGGCCGCTACGCCGACATCGCCAAACTCTCGAAGTTTTCGGGCGGCATCGGGATCGCGTACCACCGCGTGCGCTCGCGCGGCTCGCTGATCGCGAGCACGAACGGCCTCTCGAACGGCATCGTGCCGTGGCTCAAGACGCTCGATGCTTCGGTTGCGGCCGTCAACCAGGGCGGCAAACGCAAGGGCGCGTGCGCCGTGTACCTCGAGACGTGGCACGCCGACATCGAGGAGTTCCTCGAGCTTCGCAACAATACCGGCGACGACGCGCGCCGCACGCACCATCTGAACCTCGCGAACTGGGTGCCGGATCTGTTCATGCGGCGGGTCGAGCGCGACGAGCTCTGGAGCCTGTTCGATCCGAAGGACGTGCCGGAGCTGCCGGATCTCTTCGGCGACGCCTTCGAGCTCGCCTACGTCGAGGCGGAACGGCGGGGACTCGCGAAAAAGACGCTCAAAGCGCGCGAGCTCTACGCGCGCATGCTGCGCACGCTGGCCGAGACCGGCAACGGCTGGATGACGTTCAAGGATCGCGCGAACCGCTGCTGCAACCAGACCGCGCTGCCGGGCCGCACCGTGCATCTCTCGAACCTCTGCACCGAAATCCTCGAGGTCACGTCGGAAAGCGAGACCGCCGTCTGCAATCTCGCTTCGATCAACCTCGCGCGGCACACGCACGTGACGGACGACGGCGTGCGCGCGTTCGATTTCGACAAGCTCGCACGCACGGTGCGCGCGGTCGTGCGCCAGCTCGATCGCGTGATCGACCTCGGCTTTTACCCAATCGATTCGGCGCGCGGCTCGAACCTCGCGTGGCGGCCCGTGGGACTCGGCGTCATGGGCCTCCACGACCTGTTCTTCCAGCTCGGCCTCGCGTTCGACGCACCCGAGGCGCGCAGGCTCTCGCGCCGCATCGCGGAAGACGTGTACTTTCACGCGCTCTCGACCTCCGCGGATTTGGCGAGCGAGCGCGGCGCCCACCCGACCTTCGCCGAAACGCGCGCCGCGCAAGGTGAGCTCCAATTCGATGCCTGGAGCGCCGAGGTGAGCGACCGCGAGCGCTGGGAAGCGCTCCGCGCTCGTATTGCCGTGACCGGCCTCCGCAACTCCCTGCTCGTCGCCGTCGCGCCTACCGCGACAATCGCTTCCATCGCCGGTTGCTCGGAGTGCGTCGAGCCGTTGGTCTCGAACCTGTTCAAGCGTGAGACGCTGTCCGGCGATTTCTTGCAGGTGAACCGTTACCTCGTCGCCGACCTCAAACGTCTGGGACTCTGGACGGAGGCGCTGCGCGCACGCCTGAAGCTCGCCGAGGGCTCCGTGCAGGGCATGGCGGAATTGCCGGAGGAGCTCCGCCGCGTCTACCGCACGGCCTGGGAGCTGCCGATGCGCTCGCTCATCGACATGGCAGCCGAGCGCGGCGCCTTCATCGATCAGAGCCAATCGCTCAATTTGTTCGCGGAGAGCCCGAGCATCGAAAAGCTCTCGAGCATGTACTTTCACGCCTGGAAATCGGGGCTCAAGACGACGTACTACCTGCGCTCGCGTCCGGCGACGCGCATCGCGAAGACGGAAGCGGCACTCGGCGCGTTGCCCGACGAAACGCGGGTCGCCGCCGCGCTCGCTTGTTCGCTCGAGAACCCGGAAAGCTGCGAGGCGTGTCAATGAGCTCGGCCGGCCGTCCCGCGCGCCTGCTCGAGCCGGGGCTCTGCCTCACGCTGCGCCCGCTCGCCTATCCCGCGTTCTTCGAGATGTACCGCGCGGCGATCAAGAACACCTGGACGGTCGAGGAAGTCGACTTCGGGACTGACGCGGCCGATCTCGCCGAACGCATGACGCCGGCGGAGCGGCATTTGATCGAGCGGCTCGTCGCCTTCTTCGCGACGGGCGATTCGATCGTCGCGAACAACGTCGTCCTGTGCCTTTACCGCCACCTGAACGCGCCGGAAGCGCGCATGTACCTCTCGCGCCAGCTTTACGAGGAAGCGCTGCACGTGCAGTTTTACCTCACGCTGCTCGACACGTACCTGCCCGATCCGGCTGCGCGGCACCGAGCCTTCGCCGCCGTCGAAAACGTGCCGTCGATCCGGCGCAAGGCGGATTTTTGCCTGCGCTTTCTCGAAGGCTCGGCGCGGCTGACGCGGCTCGAGACGCGGGGCGAACGGCGCGAATTCGTGAAGAATCTGATCTGCTTCGCCGCCTGCGTCGAAGGGTTGTTCTTCTTCGGCGCGTTTGCCTACGTGTATTTCTTGCGCTCGCGCGGGCTCTTGCACGGACTCGCGGCAGGCACCAGTTGGGTGTTTCGCGACGAGAGCGCGCACATGGCGTTCGCGTTCGAGGCCGTCCGCACCGTCAGGCGCGAGGAGCCCGAGCTCTTCGACGCGGAGCTCGAACGCGACGTAGCAAACATGGTCGACGAGGCCGTCGAATGTGAGGCGGAATTCGCCGCGGATCTCCTGCAGGGCGGCGTCGCAGGTCTCTCGCTCGGCGACGTGCGGCAATACCTCGAGTTCTGCGCCGATCAACGTCTGCTCACTCTCGGATTCGGCAAACGCTACGGTTCGAAAAATCCGTTTGCGTTCATGGATCTGCAAGACGTGCAGGAACATACGAATTTCTTCGAACGGCGCGTGTCGGCGTATCAGGTCGGTATTCGCGGCGACGTCGCCCTCGATAGCGCATTTTGAACCCATAAAAGGAGCATTCGTCATGTCCGTTCTCTCGAGCTGCCTCGGCCATCCACGCATCGGAGCGAACCGCGAGCTCAAGCGAGCTCTCGAGGATTTTTGGGGCGGCAAGCGTTCGAAGGCCGAGCTCTTGGCCGTCGCGCGCGAGCTCCGGCAACGGCACTGGCTCGGAATGCGAGACGCGGGCATCGAGCTCGTGCCGAGCAACGACTTCTCGCTCTACGACCACGTGCTCGATACGGCGGTGCTCTTCGGCGTCGTGCCCGAGCGCTACGCGCGCATCGAGGATCCGCTCGCGCGTTATTTCGCGATGGCGAGGGGACTGCAAGACAAGGCTGCCGGCGTCGATCTCGAAGCGCTCGAGATGACGAAATGGTTCGACACGAACTACCACTACATCGTGCCCGAGCTCGAGCCGGACCAAAGCTTCCGGCTCGACGCGAGCAAGATTTTCGCCGAGCTCGCCGAGGCACGCGTGCTCGCTATCGAACCGCGTCCCGTGCTGCTCGGCCCGGTGTCGTTTCTCCTGCTGGCGAAATGGGCGCCCTTCAAAGGCGCCGGGCGTCACCGGCTCGACCTGCTCGAGCAGCTCTTGCCCGCTTACGCCGAGCTTTTGGCGCGAATGAAGGAGGAGGGCGTGCGAGCGGTGCAGCTCGATGAGCCCTGGCTCGCGCTCGACCTCGATCAACGCAGTCAAAGCGCTTTTCGCAGCGCGCTCCGCTCGCTCGGTGAGCTTCGGCGCCGGCCCGAGCTCGTGGTCGCGACGTACTTCGAGAGCGTCGAGGAGCACGCGCGGCTCGTCGCAGAGTCCGGTTGCGAGGGACTCCACGTTGACCTCGTCCGCGCCCCCGAGCAGCTCGACGGCGTGCTCGAGGTGCTCGCTGAGCGGCAGAGCCTCTCGCTCGGCGTGATCGACGGACGCAACGTGTGGCGCGCCGATCTCGACCGAGCCCACGCGCTCGTGCGGCGCGCCGTCGAGCGACTCGGGCCCGAGCGCGTCCTCGTGGCGCCGTCGTGCTCGCTCTTGCACGTGCCGGTGGATCTCGGCGCGGAGCACGCGCTCGATGCCGAGGTTCGGAGCTGGCTCGCCTTCGCGCGCCAAAAGCTCGAAGAAGTCGCGGCGCTCGCGAGCGCCGCCGAAATGCCGCGGCCGCACGGCGCGGCTTTCGACACCGCGCGCGCGGCGCTCGAGACCCGCCGTGCGTCGGGGCGAACGCGAAATGCAGCGGTGCGAGCCCGGACCGCGGCCGTCTCCCCGGAGCTCTTACGCCGTCATGCGCCGTTCGCGGTGCGCAAGCTCGTGCAGGGCGCTCGGCTCAAGTTGCCGCTGTTGCCGACGACGACGATCGGCTCGTTTCCGCAGACGGCGGCGGTGCGCAAGGCGCGCGCGGATTTTCGCGCGGGAGCGCTCGCAGCCGCCGATTACCGGCAATTTTTGGAAGCAGAGACGCGCCGCGCGCTCGAACGCCAAGCAGCGCTCGGCCTCGACGTACTCGTGCACGGCGAGTTCGAGCGCAACGACATGGTCGAGTACTTCGGGGAAAACCTCGACGGCTTCGCGTTCACCGAGCACGGCTGGGTCCAGAGCTACGGCTCGCGTTGCGTCAAACCACCGGTGCTCTTCGGCGACGTGCTGCGCCGCGGACCGCTCACGCTCGATTGGGCGCGCTACGCCCAGAGTCTCAGCCAAAAACCCGTCAAAGGCATGCTGACCGGCCCCGTCACGATCCTCAAATGGTCCTTCGTGCGCGACGATCAGCCGCTCGCCGAGTCGTGCCGGCAAATCGCGCTCGCTCTCCGTGACGAAGTGACCGACCTCGAGAGCGCGGGCATCGCCGTGATTCAGGTCGACGAGCCGGCGATTCGTGAAGGCCTACCGCTCCGGCGAGCCGGCTGGGGCGAATACCTCGGCTGGGCGGTGGACGCGTTCTTGCTCGCGACTGCGGGCGCCCGCGACGAGACGCAGATCCACACGCACATGTGTTACTCCGAGTTCGGCGACATCCTCGACGCCGTGGCGCGCATGGACGCCGACGTGGTCTCGATCGAAACCTCGCGCTCGAAGATGGAGCTGCTCACCGATTTCGGCCGCTACCGCTACCCGAACGACGTGGGCCCTGGCGTCTACGACATTCACTCCAAGCGCGTGCCGAGCCAAGAAGAAATGGTGCTGCTCATCCGGCGCGCGATGGAGGTGCTGCCGGCCGAGCGACTCTGGGTAAATCCGGACTGCGGGCTCAAAACGCGGCAATGGCCGGAAGTCGAGGCCGCGCTTTCCGCCATGGTCGCGGCGGCTCGCGCGGTGCGCGCTCAATTGCCAGAGCAGTCGCATTCGTCTTCGAGGTAGGTCTCGACGCGCGCCGAACCGTGCCGGCTCCGGTTGGGAGCCGGACCCTGCAGGAGCGGATGGTGTGGACCTCCTTCTCACTGCCAGTGCTCCGAGCCGTGTCTATGGGCTCGTCGTCACACGCAGCTCGGGCAAGTGAGCTCGCGCTCGGGCGGCGCGCGATTCACGGTTGGTAAGGGCGCGGCGACACTTTGGGTGACGTGCCTTCGACCCAGACGGGGCTGCCTTGCGAGGTGATGGTCACGCTCGAGCTCGTTAGCCCCGGTGAGCTCGCCTCGATCACCGAGGTGCCGGAGTAATAGGTTCGGAATTCGATGGCGGCTTGGCCGTCGCGCATGGCGATATCGGATGCCGAACCGGCGCCCGGCGGAGTGAACGTGATGCTCGGCCCCGTGGGAAATTCGCCCGGACCCGACTTGAGCGTGAGCGTTATCGTGGCGGTGTTGTTGATGGGCTTGCCGCTCGAATCGACGACGCTGACCAAGAGCCAGGCGTCCTGGGTGCCGTCCACGGCAGACAGGGCCGTCGTGCTCGCCGTGAGACTCAAGCCGGCGGCGGTGCCCGCGGTCGGCCAGGTCGGCGGCGGCACGTTGGCGTAGGTGTTTCGATACCAGTAGTACGATCGCTTCGGGATCCGGAAATAGTCGATGAGACCCGAGTTGATGTACTGCGCGCTCATCTGGCTGCCGTAATCGAACATGCACCAGCGGGAGATCCCGCTGCGCCACGCGGGCTGGGCCGCCATGCCGTTCGACACCGTCAAGTTCCCCCAGCCGGGATCGTAGTTGCCCGGCCTGGTCGAGCTCACGTCGGCGCCGTACTCGGACACCATGTTGGGTATCCCCGGATCGTTGTAGCCCACGCCGTCGCCGTTGTATCCGGCCACGTCACCCAAGGTGCCGGGCTCCGTGCTGCCGATCTTGGATTGAGCGCCGCCGATCGCCGCGGGCCGCCCGGTCGGCGCCGGATCGAGCTGGTGGGTCAACGCGACTTCCTTCTTGAGTAGCGCGATCACCCTGTCTGCGGGACCGCTGCCGTTGAAGAAGTCTTCGTTCCCCATGCTCCAGACGATGATGCTCGGGTGATTGCGATGGATACGGATCATGTCCGTGAGGCTCGCGAGAACGTTGGCGTCGTATTTGTCGAAGTCGGCGGACGTGCTCGGATACGCGCCGCTATAGGACCAGCCTCCGGGGCCGCCGCCGAAGCCGCCCCAGAAGCAGTTTTCCGACCAAAACAAGACGCCGAGCTCGTCGCAAGCGTCGGCAAAGGCCGGTGCCTTCGGATAGTGCGAGCCGCGAATGAAGTTCATGCCCGCGTCCTTGACGAGCTTCACGTCGCGATAGAGCGCAGAGTCGCTCACGCCGATAACCCAACCGGCGTGATCCTGATGGACGTTGCCCCCTCGAATCCAATAATGCGAGCCGTTCAACGAGAATCCCTGCGTCGCCGACCAGCTGAACCAGCGGAAGCCGAAGGTGGTCGTGAAGTCGTCGACCGTCCCCGTGTCGTCAGACAGGTGGGACAGCGCCTTGTACAGCGTGGGATGGTCCGGGTGCCACAGGGCGGGGCTACTGACGGCGGGCGTGGTTTGGTCGAACGTCACCGTCTTGCCCGCGTCGATCTGTTGCTGAGACGAGACGGTGGCGACCACCTTGCCGTCCTTGTCGACGATGTCCGTCTCGAGTGTCGCGTTGACCGCCGTGGCGCGGTTGTTCTGCACCTCCGTCTTGATCTCTACGCTGCTCGACGACCCCGAATTCGTTGCCAAGGTCGGCGTCGTCACCCAGGTGCCGTACCAGGTCACGTGCAGCGGATCGGTGACCACGACGTTCACGTCGCGATAAAGACCGCCCTGGAACGTGTGATCGCCGGTGATGGGCGGGAGCTGCGCGTTCCAGTTGTTGTTCAAGCGAACGGCGACGACGTTGTCTCCGCTCTTGATGGCGGAACCGATGTCGATGGAAAAGCCGTTGTAGCCGCCGATGTGTTCTCCGACCTGCTTGCCGTTGACGTAGATTTGCGCTTGGTCGAACGCCGCCTGAAACTCGAGGAACACGCTCTTGTTCGACCAGCTCGACGGCACCGTGAAGTGTTTTCGATACCAGCCGTACCCGACGTAGAACTTCGAGGACATGAAGTAGGGCAGGCTGAACGAGTGCGGTAGGCCGATGTTGTCCCACGAGCCGTCGTCGAAATCGGTCGCATCGGCGCCCATCACGTCGGCGCGCTTGAACTTCCAACCCTGATTGAAGTTCTGAACCAAACGGGCACCGGTAGGCGCTGCACCGCTGCTTCCTCCGGAGCCGCCGGCCCCCGCCTGTCCTGCTCCGCCGGACGGAGCGCCGCCCGCTCCTTCGCCGGCCGCACCGCCGCTCGCCGCGCGACCGCCCGCCGCGCCGGCAACATTGGCGCCGCCGGCAGTGCCGCTCGCACCAGGCACCCCGCCGCCGCCCTGATTGCCGCCCGTGGACGCTGAACGACCGCCCGAACCGCCCGTGACTGCGTTCGAGCCTCCGCTCCCTTCGGCTCGGCCGCCGCTAGCGCTAGGAATTCCGCCGCTACCGCCGGACGTTTCGTTTTGTTGACGGCCCGGGTTTGCCTGACTGCAAGCGAAGAGCGTGATTGCGAGGATGGGCAGCGCGCGATGCATGATATCCCGTTTTCTCCAGAAGTCCTGTGGTCGGAGATTCATTGAAGGTTGAACACTTCATCGGACTCTTGGAACAAAGTCGCACCGTTCTTTTGCGCGCGAAGGACGAGGTAGCACTTCGTCCCCGAGCTCGGCGCGGTCACACTGATCGACTTGGTCGCCATGGAGGCGAGCGGCACGTCAATCGAGAACGTGCCCGAGCCCGCCATCGTCCCGGTCGCGCTGTCGGCGTGAACCTCCCACGTGACGTCGACCGTGGTCCCGCTGAACGTGTCGTTGAACACGAGCAGCGTGGTCGCGCGGGTGGATCCCTTCGTGAGCGCGGGAACGGAGGCAGGCCAATCGCCGTTGGTGTTCGACAGCTTGGCGGCCTCCCAATAGGCTTGATCGGCGACGAGCACGGGGCTGAATCCAGCCTGGATGCGCCGAATGATCGGGCTCGACCACGGGTCGGGCAGGTTGTCCTCGCCGAATACGGGCGGACCGCCCTGTTCGATGATCATCTTCGACGCGAGGACTCCGGGAACGAAGCTCGCCCACCCGGACAAGAGCGTGTAGGGCCGTACGTCCGAGGCATTCTGGCGACGCATCGCCATGGCGGACGTTCCAAACCAAGTGAGCCCTTGGCGCGAATTATCGTGGTTCCAAATGTACTCGCCCTGGCCGTACGGGTTGTCGCTACTGACGTTCACATCCTCTGAGTACGCGCCGATGCCGTTCGTGTAGTGGTGGCTCGTCGCGAAGCCGGGACTCGCAAGACCATAGTTCGCGTTGCCGGGGAAGAGATCCACCGAGATCGGACGTGTGCCGTCGAGCTTGGTGATGGCGTTGAAGAGGTCGGCCTCGAACTGATTCGAATCGGTGCTCGCGCCGTTGGGCTCGTTGGCTTGGCTCCAGCGGATGATCGACGGGTGATTGCGGTCGCGAAGCACCATCGCGCGCGCGTGGCTCACCATGTTGTCGTGCCCAGCCGCGAAGTCCTGATCGTTGCTGCTGCCGCGAATCGCGGTCTCGCCCATCAACATGAGCCCGAGCTCGTCCGCCGTGTCGAGCATGTACGGCGAGGCGAGCTCCTGGTGGACGCGCACGAAGTTGAAGTTCAGGCGCTGGTAATTGCGGACGGCTTGCGGAAAGCCGGCGCTCTGTGCCGTGGGCGGCAAGAAGCCCGGTAGCGTGTCGTAAGCATCGCCCTTGCCACCGTCGTCGATGCTGTCGTAGTCCGCGCCCTGAATGTTGTCTCCGCGCAAGTTCACGCGGATGCCGTTCAGGTAATAATAGACGTGGGTGCTGTCCGCCCGACGCCGTTCGCTCTGCCGAAAGCCGAACCTCACGCTCGTCGTGTGAAGGACCTTCCCGCCGTGGCTCAGCTCGAGCGTCAGGTTGTGGAGCCGTGCCTTGTAGTCGGCCTGGTAGGGCACGTTTGGCCACCAATACGAACCGGTGCCGAGCCCCCATTTGATCGGGCCCACGGTGGTAGTCGTGGTGGTCCCCGCTGCGATGGTCACGGCGACGTCCGCAACGGTTGGATAGGTCGCCACGTCGCAGTTCCACGAGCTGAGGGTCCCGGAGAGCGTCACGTCTTGGCTCGCTGCGCCCGTATTCGTGATCGTTACGTCGTACGTCAGCGTGTCGTCGGTGACGCTGGTTCGCACGAAGGCGTCGCTCACGTACACGTCCGGATACACGCGCAGCGTCGCCGAGCGGAAGATGCCCTGCGCCACGTTTTGCGACCATCCGGCGGCGTTGGGAACGAGCGACTTACCGCCCGACTTCAGAGCGCCTCCGCCGTTGACCAACACGGAGAGCGCATGTTGCTTTCCCGGTGTCACGAACTCTGTCACGTCGAAAACGGAAGGAGTAAACGACGTGGTGTTCGTGCCGACGGGCTTACCGTCCACCGAGAGGGTGGCCTGGAAGTTTATGGCACCGAATTCGATGAGTGTGGTTTGGGGGCCGCCCGAATCGGGGACCGTGATCTGCGTCGCATAGGTGCCGCTCGAGGTGCCGATGCCCTGCTTGGCCCAGCCGCCTCCCGGGACTTGAATCGAGCGCTTGCTCCCCCCGCTCGGAGTGAAGTCCCACGTGCCCGCGAGCGACTTCGATAGTGGATCCAGTGCGGTCGCCGTTCCGCAGAGCGCGCCCGCGCTTCCCGCGCTGCCCGCGGCGCCGGACGCCGCGACGCCTGCCGAGCCGGTGCCACCCCCGCCCACTCCGGCGCCTCCGGTGCCGGTCGTGCCGCCTGAGCCCGCGCGCCCGCCGAGGGTAGGGGCGCCAGCTGCCGCGCCTCCTTGACCGGTCGCGCCCCCATGACCCCCGGACGTAGAAGGAGAGCCTCCGGCGCCGATCTGGGCGCCAGCAGAGCCTCCCGAGGGGGTCTGGCTGCCGGCCGAACCACTCGTTCCCGCCCGGGTTTCCCCGGCGGCGCCCGTGCCCGTGCCCGCGGTCCCTCCTCTTGCGCCTGTGTTCGGGTCGCTCGGCCCCTCAGATTGACACGCCATGACCAGCACGGCGGTCAGGTACCGAGCCGTACGTGCGAGATCGCGGCCTCTCATCTACGCCTTCTGTCGGAACGAGCGCAGCTGTGGCGAAGAAAGAGGCCGGGCCCCTCATTGGCGCGATTCACGCGGCCGGGTCACGCCGCTTTTAGCGCGGGCTCAACTCCCGCAGCAGCCCCACTTGCCCTGGAGGTAGGTCTCGACACCTTGCCGCTCGCCGAGCTCGAGCTCGCGCGCGTAGAGGATGAGCTCGGCGATCTCGCCGTTCCACGTGGTGCAGCCTTGATACAGGCTCTTGCCGACGAAGGTCTGGCCGCGCGTGACGGCGACGGGCAAGTCGGACATGCCGAAGCCGTTCGCGAGACCGTTCATCCATAGGTTTACGTCGCGGGATACCGCGTGCGTGACCTCGACGAGTCGCGGCTCACCGTTCGTGAATGCACCGGCTTGGCCGCTCACGAAGGCTTCAGTGACTTCGTAGGAAAGCGCAGTGTTGGTCCACCCGAAGCTCACATCGTCGATCTCCGAGCCGTTCGAGAGCTCGAGCAGCGGCATGCAGTACGAGCCGTCAGTCGGGCGCGCCACGGCGAAGAACGTGACGCCGCCCTCGAAGGTCGCGCGCAGCGGCTCGAGGCCGAGGTAGTCGTTGTCGCCGTCGAAAACGAGCGCGGGCGCGCCGGTGTCGGCGAAGCTGCCGAGCCGCGGCCGGCTATCGTTCGAGATTTGTGCAGCATCGTTGCCGTTACCCGAGCGGTCGAGCCACTTCGAGACGCCGCCGTTCGTCTGAGTCACGCCCGAATCGGCCGAGAACCAGTACACGAGCCCATCGCGGCTGATGGGATCACGGGGCGGCGCACCTGCGCTGCCGCCGCTGCCTGGACTCGTGTCGCCGGCCTCACCCGCGATGCCGACCCTCGCGCCGCTGCCGCCGGTCATCGACGTTCCGCCGCTACTCGTCGTTCCGCCCGAGCTCGTGACGGGCGCGCCTGCGTTCCCCGTGTCGCCAGCGACCTCGCTGCCCGCACTGCCTCCTGCGCTCTGTCCACCCTCGGTCTCCATGCCGGCCGTCGCGCCCATCCCCGCGCGGGCGCCCATCCCCGCGCCGCCACTGGAGCGCCCTGCGCTCGTTCCCGAGCCACCGCCGAGCGATGACCGACCGGCGTGGCTCCAGTCCTCGACGTTCGTGAATTTCGACGCGCACGAAACGCCGGTCCAAATCACTGCGGCTCCCACCCAACCGCGCGAGCCTCTCGAACGAAGCATCCCTCCGTTCGTAGCATAAAGTCGCCCGTTCCACCCAGTTGCCACGTTCGCGAAGCGCACCGCCCCCGCAGCCGCAAGATTTCGACGCCGAGCGGCCAGCCGAATTCGGGTCACACCGCCCGACGTTGACGCTCGGTGTGACGATGCGCGCGGGCGAAAGAGCGGAAGGCGCGGGCGAGGCGGGCTACGGCTTCGTCCATGCGTTCCGGAGGCAACGAGGAGAAGGCGAGCCTGAACGCGATCGGCTCCGAGTCGCCGCTCGGCCGAAAGTCACGTCCAGGATCGACGCTCACGCCGTAACGTAACGCGGTCGCCAAGAACTCGACGTCGTCGCCGCGCTCCTCGGTGACTGCCCAGACCGAAAACCCGCCTTCCGGCTCGACGAAGGAGACGCTCGGCAGACGGCGGCGCAGCGCGCGCACGAGCGCTGCGGCGCGCTCGGCGTAAAAGCGTCGCAACCACGTGAGGCGCTGTTCGAAGTCGTTCTCGGCGAGGTACTGCTCGAGGACGCATTGAGCGAGCGTGTTCGCCTGCAAATCGATCAAGCGCTTGGCGCGGCGCGCGGCGCGACGAAAGCGTCGCGGCGTGACGAGCCAGCCGACGCGCAAGCCTGGGCAGAGCGTCTTCGAAAACGTGCCGACGTAGAAGACCCGCTCGGGCTTCGTGGCGAGGAGAGGGGGTGGCGTACGCCCGTCGAAGCGCAACTCGGCGTACGCGTCGTCTTCGATCACGTAGCCGTCACCCTGGAGCAGGGCGTCGAGCGCGGGCCTTGGCACTGCGATTCCCGTCGGATTTTCGACGACGGGCATCACGTAGCTCGTGTCGGCGGGCGCGTCTTCGCTCACGAGCTGCAAGCCGCGCGCCGCAAAAAGCTCGAGTGCACCCGGGTAACACGCGCGCGGCACGCGAATGCCTCGGCTGTGGCGACAGCCGATTTGCACGGCGATGTCGAGCGCTTGTTGCGCGCCGTTCGTGATGAGCACTTGGTCGGCTTCGACGCTCGCGCCGCGGCGCTGCAAGCGCTCGGCGACGAACGCTCGCAGCGCCTCGCGCCCTTCGGGCCAGTCATATTGCAGCGCGTCGCTGCCGGCGCGCCCGAGCGCGTGGGCGAGCGCCTCCATGGGAAAGGTTTGCGGCGCGGGCAATCCGCCGGCGAGCGAGAGCACCCCGGGCTCGGCGACACAGCGCCGCTGAAGGCGATCGATTCGGCTGTCCAATCGTTCTCTCATGTCGCAAGAGTCGTACCTAGCCGGGGCTGGCATGCGGCATGCACCGACACCCTTCAGGTGAACCCCATGCTCCCCCGACTTCTCATCGCACTCAGTCTGCTCATTGCAACTCCGGCGTATGCGTCGGAGGGGCGGCGCGTAATCAACGAGACCCCGGCCGCCGCCCAAACGGCGCCCGCAAGGTCGCCTGCCGCCGCGCGTGCCACGCGCTCGGAGCGCTCGCGGTATGCGGCGCGCGAGGCCGCCTCGCCCGAGGCAAAGCAGTACCGCGGCGGCGATGACGTGGTGATCATCAGCGCGGGTGCGGTTGCACTCGTGCTCGCGGTGGTCTTGCTCGTCGTGCTGCTGTGAGTGTTGCGGCTGGAACGACGGCGAGTGCGCGTCGAGTGCGTTTCGCTCGCGCTCTCTCGCCGTGGCTCCTGGCTCTCGCAGCCACGGGCTGTTATCGCGGGTCCGCGCACGACGTGAGCGCGGAAACGATTGCACGTGATCCGGCGTGGATCCGCGTGAAGGTGCCCGAGGTGCGTCAGACGGGCGCGAGCGATTGCGGTGCGGCGGCGCTCGCGTCAGTGCTCGGCTACTGGGGCCGTCCCACGCCGCTCGCGACGATCGAGCGCGAGACGGGCGCGGGGAGCGGCGGCGCGTCTGCCGGCGCGCTCGAACGCTTCGCGCGCGAGCAGGGCCTCGAAGCGTACGTGTTTTACGGTGACGTTTCCGACCTCGAGCACGAGCTCAGAGCGGGGCGCCCGGTGATCGTCGGGGTCGTCAAACCGTACTCCACCGGCCACGGCCTCTCGCATTACGAGGTCGTCACGGGCTACGAGCCACGCAGCAAACGCGTCCTCACTTTCGATCCCGCGCGCGGCCTGCGTGAGAACGAGCTTTCGGGCTTCTTGGCGGAATGGCAGCCGACCAAGCGCGTGGCGCTCGTCGCGTTCGAGAGCGAGTGACCTCGCGCCGGTGTAGGCGCTCAGTCGGCGTTAACACCAGCCTGCCACGCTGTCCCGAAACGCCACGCTGAGCTGCTGCTGGACGGCGCTAGCGCGGTTTCGGAGCATCTCGGGGTTGGCACTCCGTGTGCTCTGTGTGGTGCCCACTACGGAGAGCGCACGTGACCGCAACCAACCTAGTCTACAGCGACGGAACCGAGTCGGACCCTTTCGAGAGCGGCATTTCAAGAAAGGCGGATCTAAAGGAGCGCGGCAATGCCGCGCTGTCGGAGGCTCGCGTGCTCGCACGCTACTCGGGTCGAGACGAAGAGCTTACCAAGCCGAGCGTGACATTGATCGATTGGTGCGGCGACGACGAGGTCACGGTGCGCTGGGACGCGACGCGTCACCAGCTCGTGCCGAACGCCGCCGCGCCCGAGCTCGACGGATTCGATGACAATCCGTTCGCACCGCGGCGTTTTCGCGGCATCGGCGCGCGGCCCGGCAGCGTACTGCTCGGTCTCGTGCTGGGCGTCGCCGTGACCATCGGCGTGCTCGCTATCTTCGCACCACGCACGACACCCGACGAGCCCAACGCCACCACGGACACGAGCGAGCGGGCCGCCGTCGACATCGTGAGCCTGCGTCCCTGAACGAACCGAGCTCGGGTGCTACAAGACCCGAGCATGTTCTTCGCCTTCATCGCCGCCTACGCGGGCGTGCTTTCGTTGACGCTCGCTTTCGCGGCGCTCAATTTGCGTCACCAGCGCGAGCACGGGCGCGAGGTGCCGTCGGAGCTCGCGGGCGTCGTCGAGCCCGAACGTCTCGCGCGCATCGAAGCCTACACGCGCGACGGCGCGCGGCTCGGCATGATCGAGCGCGCGACGAGCGGTGTGGTGACCGGCGTTTGCCTCTTCGCGGGGCCACTCGTTTTTTACGATCGGTTCATCGAGAGCATCGCGACCACGTTCGCGGGGCGCGGCGTGGCGTTCGTGCTCGGACTCGTGCTCTTGAGTGGGATCTTCGGCTTGCCGTTCTCGTACTACCGGAGCTTCGTGGTCGAGGCCCGGCACGGCTTCAATCGCATGTCGCGCGGTCTCTTTTTCGCGGATTGGCTCAAGGGCACCGGGCTGTCGCTGGTCCTGGTCGGTCTCTTGAGTGCCCTTGCGTTTTGGCTGGTGCGCGCGCTTCCCGGCTCGTGGTGGCTATGGGTCTGGCTCGCCTTCACCGGAGTGAGCCTCGCGCTGACGTTCGTCGCGCCGTACGTGATCGAGCCGCTGTTTTTCCGCATGGAGCCGCTCAAGATCGACGCGCTCGCCGGTGAGGTGCGTGCGCTCGCGGAGCGGGCGGGGGTGCACGTGCGGCGCGTGCTGCAGGTGGATGCGTCGCGCCGCAGCGCGCACTCGAATGCGTATTTCACCGGCCTTGGCCGCGTGAAGCGCGTCGTGCTCTTCGATACGCTACTTTCGCAGATGTCACACGGCGAGATCCTGGCCGTCTTGTCGCACGAGCTCGGTCACTGGAAGAAGCACCACGTGCTCGTCCGGACGCTCGCGAGTTTTGCGCTGAGCCTCGTGGTCGCGTACGTGGCGTTTCGGGCCGTGTCGGCGCCGTTCGTCCCGGGGCTGGTCGGCGCGAGCGCGCTGTCCTTTCCGGCGCGCCTCGTGGTGCTCGCCGCCTTGGCTTCCGTGCTCACGTTTCCGCTCACGCCGCTCGGGGCCGCGTGGTCGCGCCACGATGAATGGCAAGCCGATCGCTTTGCCGTCGAGCTCGCCGATTGCGCCCCGGCGCTCGCGAGCGCGCTCGCCAAGCTCTCGCGCGAGAACCTCTCGAACCTGCACCCGCACCCGCTTTACGCCAAGTTCTACTACTCGCATCCTCCCGTGACCGAGCGCATCCGCGCGCTGCGGCACGCCTAGTACTACTTCGCCAGTCTTGAATGGCCAGATCACGATCAACTGGCGAAGTAGTGCTAGACGACGCTCGGCGTCTCCGGACGAACGAGCAAACCTCTGACGGTCGTCTCAGAGATTCGCGCCCACGTTGCCGATCGAGATGCTCGGTCCGAAGATGATGGACCACGGCTTTCCAGCCACCGTCGAGCTCGACGTCGAAAGATCGTGTTCGTACCAGAGGTGCAGGTTGATCGACGCCTCGGTCACGGACGAACGGTTGGCGAAGGGAATGCCGATGCCGAGGCCGATCACGGCTGCGGCCTGCGACAAGCTCTCTCCCGTCGTGCTCTGCGAGCCGGCGAGTCCGATCACCATCACGCCGCCTTCGAGGTTCAGAAAGCCCTCGTGCCCCTCCTCGTCGAGCCACGTGAGACGCGAGATGACGCCGAAATTGAGCGACAAGACGCCGCTGTGCTCGGAGTCGCCGAAACGGTAGAGGCCCGTCGGGATCGTGGGTGCGGCGTAGAGGCGCGCGCGGCCCGTACCGACGATGGCGGTCCATTTGAGCGCCGGCTCGCTCGTCAGCATTTCCGCGGCGCCGGTGTAATGGCTCTCGTCGGCGATGTGTGACAGGCGCACGACGATGCGATCGAACTGCGCCCCCACACCGTGGATCCAGGCGTCGAGCGGCTCTTTGCCGGCTCGCAGCACCAAGGTTTGAGACGCTCGCGCTTCGCTGCGCGAGGAACCGTCCGCGCGCAGAATATCGACGTCGAGTGCGAGCTTTTGCGTGCCGTACTCGGCCGATAACCGCTCGCGGTGCACGATCAGCCGGCAACCGTCGCGCATCGAGTAAGGCAGGCGAGCCGTCTCGCCCGGCACGAGCGCGATCGAGTGGCCGCCCTCGCTACAGATGACCTCGGCGAGCGGCTGTGGTCGCGCGAGGGTGCCCGCGATGGGCGCGGGAATGTTCACCTCGTGAATCGGGCGTGCGAGGGGATCCTCGAGCACGGCGAGGTCCATGTCTTTGAGCGGCTCGGGCAGCGCAAGTCCGCGATAGGCGTACCGCAGCGTCGCAACCCCGGCGGCGAATTCGTCACCGACGATGAGCGTGCTCTTGCCCACCGTTTGGGTCGTGTACACGCCTTCCAAGGGCAGGAGCACGAGCGTTGCACCGTAGCCCGGCGGCCCCACGTGCACGACCGCCCCGCGATTGCTCGGAATGAAGGCGAGCGGCGGCAGGCCGGGGATCTCCAGCACCGAACGCACGTCCGGCGCGGCGCGCGTCGGTGTCTTCGCGGTCGCGACGGGAATGTCGGCCGTCCCACCACGGAGGGCGGTGATCGTCACTTCATTGGCCGCGATGCGGCCGAGCCGCAGGACCACCCACGCAGTCTGGCCTGCCGTCTCCGTGCGCACGGTCTCGACGGGTCGCGTCCCCTCGAGGAAATGCAGGGCTTCGGCCTCGGCGGCGCAGCGGCCCTCGAATTTCACGACCGTGAGCGCGCCTTCGACCGCGCGCAGCGGCGGGCCCGACGCGAACGACAGCGGGCAGTGAAGCACCGACAGCTTCAGGGTCGGGTGGGGCTCGAGCCGATCTTCCTGTTTGAACGCGACGCCCGGCGCGAGCGTCACTTTCACGTCGATGGAATTGACGAGGCTCGTGTCTGCGCGCACCACGAGCTTGCCGTTGGCGAGCCTGCATGCTGCCCCGGCGCACTCGACGGCGCTCACGGCTTCCGGATGCACGAGCGGCACCTCCCCCATGCCCGTCGACAGGTCGACGGCCGCGTCAGCCGACAGCACGTGGGAGACGACGACGAGCGCCGGCGTCAGCGTGAACGCCTCCGGACCGAGCGGGCGACCGTCACTGTCGTACACCGTCACCTCCGGTCCCTGCCGCCCCCCGGGCGGGAACCACGACAGCTCGACCAGGCGTGGATCGGCCGGCATATCGTGTGCCACCGACCAGACGCAGCGCTTGGTGGCGCCGGCAGGCTTCGGCTCACGGCATACGTCGGCGCCCGACGCCGAGCGGGCGCGCCAACTCAACCCGACGCCGCGCAAACCGCGGCCGTGGATCTCGACGGTTCCCGCGTCCACGTCGAGAACGCTCGTGGCAAGGTCGAACGTCGGGGCTTCGCCGACGGCCAGCAGGGTGACGGTCGCCCCGTTCGCGCAGTTGGCGCGTTCGCCCGAAACTCGTAGCTCCACGGATTGGCCGACCGCTTGGTCGTTGTCCGGCGGCCTGACGGCAAGCCCCGTACCGACGGCTGTCCAGCCACCGCCCGGCTTGTCGCAGGCGATGCGGCCACGCCCGAGGGAGATGGCCTTGCCGCCGACGGGTGCCTCCAACGTTTCCGCGTCGACCGGGCGGCTGAGAAGCGTAGCCAGCGCCAAGAGCGCTAGTGCGACGAAGCTCGGTGCGTGTGCTGGCCGGCTCGAGGGACACGCGAGGGGCACTCTGCCGAATGTCCCGCAACCGCATGAGAACGCAAGCCTACTCGTTCGAGCGCGGGGTTCTCGCCTGCTTCGTGCCGCGTCGGGCGGGCCGGCGCGGCGGACAGTGTACCGAGTTGCGACACTTCAGGTGAAATCCGAGCCGCGCCGCGGTCTCGGCCGAGGGCCCGAGCTGCTCAAATAGTTTGAACTCAAACGAGGGAGATGGCACACATCCATTCTCAGTCCGAGATTCTTCGAGACACGTCGTCGTGCCGGATGTTCGTGAGATAGACGCGCTCAAGCGCTTCCTTTTCGACTACGTCGAGGATCTCGAAAAGCTCGCGGTCCTCGCCTGGCTCAGCGAGCAGCCGACCACGCTCGGACAGGGGCGCGACGAGGTGGCGAAGGCGACCGGCTTACCGCTCTCGAGTGTGCGCGAAGCGCTGGTGCGACTCGTCGAGCGAGGGCTCGTCTTGCGCACGGAGGCGGAGCCGGCCGCATTCTCGTATGCACCTCAAGACGCGCGGGTTGCCGCACTCGCTCGGCGCGTGCTCGACGAATACCGAGCGAACCCTCGACAGGTCATGGAGCTCATGACGAAGAACTCGATCGAGCGCGTCAAGAGCGCGGCCGTCCAGACCTTCGCCGAATCGTTCGCCACCACCGAGCTAAGGAAACGCAGTTAGTGCGCCTCGACGCGCCTGGCGCTGGCGTGTCTGTAGAGTTTTTCGACCACAGCGGTCAGCTACGCGTAGCGCGGGCGAAACGCTGCGACCGGTGCGACGCGTCAACTGCGCGAAAGCTCGTGAGACGGCGCGAGCCCGGCGGTATTCGAGTACACGACGTGTCGCACATCATGCGCCCTAAATAGTCGTACGCCGAGCGAACGCACGCCTGCTTCGGCCCAAGCAATGATACTGTATGCATCGAAGGCAGCCGTTAGGGCTGTCAGCGACGAACGATTGAGCACCATCTCACTCTGGATTCGGGCGCGCCGAGCGCTCCTGCGTAAGACTCACTCTGCGGCCCTGGTTGCGCTCGCCAAGTGCATCGCCCCACCAGCCGCAGCCGAAGAGCCCGCCAAGGTCGCGGTGTACGACTCCGCCGCGGAATCCGGCAAGACGTTCGATCCCGTCGCTGCGTCTACCGAGACTGCGCCTCGCGTCGATGTATCTGGGGCGGACGATTCTGGAGCGCAAGTGGCCGTCGTTCCGAATTCTGAACCGCGCTCCGCCGAGCCGGTGGCCGTCGAAGCGGATCCCCCGGCCGACATCAAGCCCCCGCCGCCGCCCGTCGTGAAGAAGGAGCCGCGCCTGCTCGGTATCCGCTTGCCGGCGTTCATCGCTCTCAGTGTCGGTGGTCTCGGCGCGGGCGGCGCTGTCGTCACACGCATTGCTTCGAATTGGCCGTCCACCGACCTCAAGGGCAGCTGCAACGGGCACTGTACGGACGGGGCGCACACACTCCAAACCACCAGCACGATTCTCACGGGCATCGCCGTCGCGGCTGCAGGCACCGGCGTCGTGCTCGCGCTCTCCAATCCCGGGCACGCCCCCAAGCACCTCGCGTCCTTGCCCGTCTTGGGCATGAGCGTCTCGGCGAGCAAGGCCGCGGCGAGCGCGTCGTGGACCTTCTGACGTTCGTCGAGCGCGCCGTGCCCAAAGTAGAGTTCGTGACGGCAACGTGCCTCGTGCTGGGGGCACTGGCGCTCGGCCCTTCGGCGCATGCGGCGTCCGGTGCTCCTTCGCTGCCCCGCGCCCGCTTCGACGATTCGCGTCAGCTCGCCGGCGAGCCCGACGCGCACGCCGAAGCGCAGGCGATCGCTCAGCGTTGGGCTCCCGTGTTCGCGCAAGAGACGTCCGGCGAACACCCTGAGCGAGATCGCCCGCTGCGAATCGATTTCGACGGCGACTGGGACGCGACGAACGACTGGTCCCACCTGACCGCCGCCGCGGCGCGCTCACCCGCGGTGGTCTACGACTCGACGATTCTGAGCGCGACGCATGCGTTTCTCACGTTCACGCTCTTTTACCCGCGCGACTGGGCGTCGCCCGTTTGCGTTCCGTACGTCTGCCACGACAACGATCTCGAAGTCGCGCTGCTCGTCGTCGATCGGCGCCGTGCCGACCGTCCCGACGGGCTCGTGCTGGTCGAAACCAAGACCCACAATCGTTACCTCGCAACGCCGGGCGGCGACGTGGCACGCGCGGGCGCGCTGCGCCCGATCATCCACGCCGAGTCGCAGGGACACGGGCTCGAAAGCGTTCAGCGCGGCGAGCCGAATCACGTTACGGACCGCACGTTCGTTCCTGCAGCCGCGAGCGGGCCGAATGACGCGCTTCAAGGTGCTGCGCGCGAAACCTACGAGCTGCTTTCGCTCCACGACACGCTTTGGGCGCGCCGGCAGCCGAGCGCAACGAACGGCCGGCTCTGGCAAGAAGGCGAAAGCGGCTGGTTGTTTTACACGGGCGAGCGAGCGGGACGGCGCGGGCGCGTGCTGGGCGCCTCCATGGCGGGCAAGGAATATCCGGGCGGCGTACGGCCACCATGGGCTCTCAAAGCCACGGCCGAGCGCGGCGATTGGTTTTTGGATCCGGCGTTCGCCACGCTCGAGCGTTATGCGCGCTGGTTCCCCGCGCCGCCGAGCCTCGACTACGAGCTCAACCCGTACCTCGACGAGCTCAGCGCGGAATGTGCGCTGGACGAGTGCGCTCCCGCGCCGCCCGTTCCGGCGACGTTCGGCTCGTCGCCGGTCGCGCTCGGATTTTTCATCAGCTTCGGCGTCACCTCGCGGCTCCGCCGGCGCCGGCGCGCGCGTTAGCCCGGACCTACACCCGTTCGAGGATGCCCGCGGCGCCCATGCCCGTGCCGACGCACATCGTGACCATGCCGTACTTCTGGTTCGTACGGCGGAGGCCGTGCACGACCGTGGCAGCACGAACGGCGCCCGTCGCGCCGAGCGGGTGACCGAGCGCGATCGCGCCGCCGAGGGGATTCACGCGCTCGGGATTCAGGCCCACGTCGCGAATCACCGCGAGAGCTTGCGCCGCGAACGCTTCGTTGAGCTCGATCCAGCCGAGGTCGTCGAGCTTCAGCCCCGCTTTGGCGAGCGCGAGCGGAATCGCTTCCTTCGGGCCGATGCCCATGATTTCGGGCGGCACGCCGCGCACGGCGAACGACACGAAACGCGCGAGCGGCGTGAGGCCGTGCTCTTTGAGCGCCTTGTCCGAGGCGACGAGCAGCGCGCCCGCGCCGTCCGAGGTTTGCGAGCTATTTCCCGCCGTCACCGAGCCGCGCGCCGCGAACACGGGACGGAGCTTGGCGAGGGCTTCGAGACTCGTGTCCGCACGCGGCCCTTCGTCGGCGGCGACCGTCGTCGTCTTCGTGCGTACTTCACCGCGCGCGAGATCGGGCGTGCGCTCGGTCACCTCGATCGGCGTGATTTCAGCGGAAAAATGGCCGGCCTGTTGCGCGCGCAGCGCCTTCTGGTGCGAGCCGAGCGCGAAGACGTCTTGATCCTCGCGGCTCACCTTCCAGCGTTCGGCGACCTTTTCGGCCGTGATGCCCATGCCGAAGGCGATCGCGACGTTTTCGTCGCGCGCGAACACCTCCGGGTTGACCGAAGGCGTGTGTCCGCCCATGGGGACCATGCTCATCGACTCCGTGCCGCCGGCGATCATGAGATCCGCTTCGCCGACGCGAATGCGATCGGCCGCCATCGCGAGCGCCGTGATGCCCGAAGCGCAAAACCGGTTCACCGTGACCCCGCCGACGCCCTGCGGCAGCCCCGCGAGCAACACCGAAGTGCGCGCGACGTTCATCCCTTGCTCGGCTTCGGGCATGGCGCAGCCGATGATGGCATCCTCGATCCGTTGCGGGTCGAGGCTCTTCGTTTGGGACAAGAGCGCTCTGATCGCGTGGACGAGCAGATCGTCCGGTCGCACCTTTTTGAGCGCCCCGCGCGGTGCTTTGCCGACCGGCGTGCGCGTCGCCGCTACGATGTACGCGTCCTGGACTTGCTTCGACATGTTGCTGGGTCCCGTGCCTTTGCCTAGTTCCTGACCGGCTTGCCGTCTTGCATCATGCCCGCGATGCGGGCCTGCGACTTCGGGTGCATGAGCAGGCTCGTGAATGCCTTGCGCTCGAGCCCGAGGATGAAGGCCTCGTCGACGACGCTGCCGGGTTCGACGTCGCCGCCGCAGAGGATCGTCGCGATGGTTTGCCCGATGTGAAAGTCGTGCTCGGAGATGAAGCCGCCCTCGCGCAAGTTCACGAGCTGCGACAGGATCGTGGCGGTTGCGCTCCGCCCCGCGACGCGGAAGCCCTTGAGCTTGAGCGGCGGGCGGTAGCCGGAGGCAGCCATGCACTTGCCGACCTCGAGCGCCGCGCCCAAGAGCTCGTGCGCGTTGAAGACGACGGGGTCGCTCGGCAGCAAGTAGCCCATGCGTTGCGCCTCGAACGCCGACTTCGAGACGTTCGCCATCGCGGCGTTCATGAAGTACTTCTTGAGGAACGCGAGCGGCGGCACGTCGGGGGCGAGCGCGTTTTCCTCCGCGGCACGCCGCGCGCCGTAGAGCAGGCCGCCGGCGCCCGGCACGAGCCCGACGCCCACTTCCACGAGCCCCACGTAGCTCTCGACGTGCGCCACGCGCCGCGCGCACGCGAGGGCGAGCTCACAGCCGCCTCCGAGCGCGAGCCCGGCGATGGCCGCGACCACGGGCACCTGCGCGTAGCGGACCCTGAGCAGCGCGTCCTGCAGCTCACGCTCCATCTGCTCGATACCGCGCACCCCGCTCGCCATGAACACCGGCATCATCCCTTTGAGGTCGGCGCCGGCCGAAAACGGCTCGCCCGGGCTCCACACGACGAGCGTGCGGAAATTCTTCTCCGCCTCGTCGACGGCGCGCGCGATGCCCGCCGTCACGCCCGCACCGATGACGTGCATCTTGGTTTTCAGAGAGAGAATCAGCGCGTCGTCATCGAGCGCCCAGGCGCGCACCGCATCGTCTTCGAACACGGTGCGGCCCGCGCGCTCCGGCCCGCCGCTTTCGCCGAGCAGCGGCGCGCGAAACACCTGACGCCGGTAGACCGGCAACTCGGGGCGCGGCACGAACGCCCGCGCGCGCGGCGAAAACGAGCCTTGCGCCGTGTGCACTCCACGCGCGGCGTTCACCTCGGGTCCCGCTACCCATTCCGGCAGCGGCGCGCGCGTGAGGGCGGCACCGGCCTCGATGTCTGCCTTGACGAACCCCGCCACTTTGTCCCAACCGGCCGCTTGCCACGTCTCGAACGGTCCGAGCGTCCAGCCGAAGCCCCAGCGGAGCGCGAAGTCCACGTCGCGCGCCGAACCGGCGATCGAGGCCAAATGCACGGCGGCGTAGTGAAACTCGTCACGCAACACCGCCCACAGAAAACGCGCCTGCGGGTGCTCGGATTCGCGCAGGAGCCGCAGGCGTTCGGCGGGATCCTTCTGCTTCAGGATGCCGACCACCCGTTCGTCGGCTTTACCCGTCGCGGGCACGTAGCTGCCCGTTGCCGGATCGGCGCGCAGGATGTCCTTGCCCACCTTTTTGTAGAAGCCGGCGCCGCTCTTCTGCCCGAGCGCGCCCTGCTCGATCAGGCGAGCGAGCAGGGGCGGCACCGTGTAGAGCGCGTGGAACGGGTCGTCTTTCAGCGTGTCGCGCATCGTCCCGATCACGTGTCCGAGCGTGTCGAGCCCGACGACGTCGGCCGTGCGGAACACGCCGGACTTGGCGCGCCCGAGCCGCGTGCCCACGAGATCGTCCACGACGTCGAGCGTGAGCCCATAGCGCTCGGCCTCCGCCATCACGGCGAGGATCGAAAAAGTGCCGACGCGGTTGGCGATGAAGTTCGGCGTGTCGAAGGCGCGCACGACGCCCTTGCCGAGCACCGTCGTGAGAAACGACTCGAGCTCGTCCAAGATCTTCGCGTCGGTTCGAGGCCCCGCAATGAGCTCGACCAAGTGCATGTAGCGCGGCGGATTGAAGAAATGCACGCCGCAAAAGCGCGGCAACACCTCCGGCGGCAGCCCTTCGGCAAGCTTCGCGATCGGCAGACCCGACGTATTCGTTGCGAAAATCGCGTGCGGCGCGAGGAAGGGCGCGACCCTCTGGTAGAGCGCGTGCTTCAGCTCGAGCCGTTCGGCGATGGCCTCGATCACGAGATCGCACTCGCGCAGGCGCTCGAGGTTCTCCTCGTAGTTGGCGGCTTCGATGTAGAGCGCGTCCTCGTCGTTCACGAGCGGCGCAGGGCTCAGCTTTTTCAGCCGTTCCACCGCGCCGAGCACGACGCCGTTCTTCTGCCCTTGCGGCGCCGGCAAGTCGAAGAGCAACACCTCGACCTTCGCGTTGACGGCATGCGCCGCGATCTGCGCTCCCATGACGCCGGCGCCGAGCACTGCGATTTTTCGAACGACGAAGTGACTCACGCTGTTCTCCCTGGCAGGGAGCGGAGCTTAGCAGGGCCAGCGAACGAGGGCGCGGCTCGATGCGACCGGGGCGCGAGCGCCCCAGCGCCATGCGTCCGCTACGGCGTGAGGGGGTGACTGCTTTGAGCGGGCCTCGTGGCGAGCTTTGCCTGGCCGAAGGGTCCTTCTTCGGGGGGCGGAGCCGTCAAGAGGCCGCGCGAGCGCGCAAGCTCGAGGATGGCTTCGACGTCGGGCCGGGCAGTTCGCTCGACCTTGGCGAAGACGCCCTTCTCGTTCTCGTGCACGAAGAATGCGCCGTTACGCCAGCCGAACTGAAGCAAGCTTGCCAAAATCGCACGCTTGATGGCGGAGACGAAGCCGCTGCCCTCGAGTAGCACGTGGTAGCTCGAGCACGCCTTGATGAAGCGTGGCATCAGCGCGTTCAGGTACTGTCGCACCTCGGGGTCCGGTGGCGGGGCGGCCATGGGAACGCGGGTGATGTAGAGGATCGGCCTGCCCGTTGCGTGTGCGATGAGCTCTACCCGATCGATCACGCGGTCGAGATCGGCCTTGGTGGGTTTACCCCACAGGGCAAAAACAGCTCCTTCGACGCTGATGATTTCGCAAGCCATGAGGTGCGGCTCCGTGGTCGGTGGCGAGTGCCTGATGGCGCCAATGCGGCGCACGGAGGATTACGGACGCTGGGATCGGCACATAAGGGCATGCGTGAGGGGTGCACGCCGCCCCGGCTGGGTGCGCGAGTTGCCTACACCGGCTCCCCCCTCGGCGAGCCGCGACGGGAGCCTGACGGCTACTCGGCCGCGGTGGTCGCGGCTGAAATGTTGCGTGCTTCGCCGGCCGCCTCGGTTTCCGCGCGCGGGCTGACTCGCGCGGCACGTCCTTGGTAATTGACGTACGCCGCCGGGAGCTCGCGCAGCGTGGTTTTTGCGGTGACGCCCTCGACGGCGTGCGCGAAGAACATGTGCTGCATCAAGCTCACGACGAGCGCACCGATTTGCGTCGGTGTAAGTCCCATGTCGAGCAGCACCGCCGCGAGCGCCACACCGATGTTCGGCTCGGCTTTGCGCGCGGCACGCACCGCTTGCGAGACGAGCGTCATGGTCCGCCAGTACGGCAACTGATCGCGCTGCCGCTCTGCCACGCAGCGTCGAAAGGCGACCAAGCGTTCGTCCTCGGAACGGAACGGAGTCCCGAATCCCCACATGAACCCGTGTTTGCCGAGATAGGCCTCCACGACCTCGCGAACGCGCTCCGGAGTGGCTGAGTCCGTGCCGAGCGTCGCGTGCAATTCGAGCAGCGCTTTGGCGGCCTCTAGGAACGCCCAGGGTCCAATGCGCGCCTCGTCCTCCATCAGCATTCCCGCACAGAGCGCGGGTACCATGTGCCCGTACGCGGCGACGACGCGCGTGAGCTTCAACGGCCAAATGCGCGGATCGGCAAGCGTCAGCGCCGCGGCCGCGTCGTCGAGCAGCGCGCTGCAATCGGGCGGCAGACGCCGTCCCACGATCGAGAGCGCCAAGAGCCCGGCGAGCGACTCGTGGCCCGTGAGCTCCCCGAAGACGCGATGACCGAAATAGCGATGTTCGGTCCACCCCCAATGGGCCGAGTGTGTCGGCTCGTCGAGCGTCGGAACGGTCATGGGGTCTCCTCGTAACGGTAGCGCGGCAGATTGATCGGATATCCGGCGAAGTTGACGACCTCTTCACTCATGGCCTCGGCCACGGCGCTCGGCAGCCGCGCCGTGACGATTGCCGCTTCGAGCTGTTCGCGTCGCTCGAGACCACACGCAACCAGCACGCAGAGGAGTGCGGCGTCGCGTGTCGGTTCTTCGTCGAGCGCCCTCACGTGGAACCCGCTCTCGCCGAGGGCACGGGTGAGGCGCCGGCAGCTCTCGCGATCGGCGGAGCTACGCGCTTGATAACGAAGGGGCAATTTCGCCGTCGGTGACTTGAGCCAGGTGAATAGCTCGGCGTGTTCATCGAGCAGCGCGCGGCTCTGCTCTGCGAGTCCGATTGCCGCGACACCGATGATCGAGCCGCTCGTCGTGCCGCAGAGCCGGGCCAGCGCGGCAGCATGGACGGAAGCGTGCGCCACGGACACTGGCGCGAGGAAGGTGAGCGCTACGCGTAAAGCTGCTTTCACGGCAGGGGAGGGCAGCTCACCCGTGAGCGAGAGAAAGAGCACCTCGGTGGGCTCGTAGTGCCGCGCAAGATCCGACTCGACATCGTAGCCGTGCAGCCGGGGATGATCACCGGGCGTCACCACCCGTGCCGTCAGGGTGTCGGGAAAAGGTCTGGATTCCAGCGGGCCTTCCAGGGCGAACTGAGGATCGAGCGGGGCGGGGAGCGTCATGGCTAGGGCGGCTGAGCGGGGTAGGTGCGGGGCCGCCTACGTCCCAGACGGACATAGATCCTGCGACTTAAGGCCCCCCTGTCCGACTTCCTCAACGGTCGAGCTCGCTCAGGGTTTCGAGCGACTTGCCCTCGGCGGAGACGCCCAGAATCGCGGCGACGACGGCAGCCGCGATCATGAGGACGGCGCCGACGAGGTAGCCGGTGAAGACGTTTTCACGGCGGCCCGTGTCGAGCAGGGCGCCGAAGAGCGCCGGTGCGAGGAGGCCGCCCGCCGCCGTTCCGACGGCGTAAAAGAGGGCGATGGCCATGCCGCGGAGCTCGACGGGGAAGAGCTCGCTCACGGTGAGGTACGCGGAGCTCGCGGCCGCCGAGGCGACGAAGAAGACGGCGCACCAGACGAGGGTTTGGGAGGCGGCGGTGAGCCACGCGTGTGCGAGCCCGAAGCCCGCAACGGCGATCAAGATGCCGCTCAAGGCGTAGGTGAGCGCAATCATCGGGCGGCGGCCCACGCTGTCGAACAGATGGCCGAGGAAGAGCGGGCCGAGCAGGTTGCCGGCCGCGAAGGGCAGGAGATACAGGCCGACGTGCTCGCTCGGAACGCCGTAAAAGCGCGAGAGGACGAGCGCGTAGGTGAAGAACACACCGTTATACGCGAAGGCCTGCGCGATCATCAGCGCCAGACCGAGCAGCGTGCGGCGGAGGTGCCTTTCGAGCAGCACTTTCGCGATCGCCGTGAACGTGACGTTGCCTTTCGCTTCGAGCTTCGACGGCGGCCCCGGTGCGGGCAGCGGCTCGTTCCGGCCGTGAGCGACGGCGGCTTCGATCTCCGCGACGACGCGTTCGGCTTCCGGCACGCGGCCGTGGAGCAGCAGCCAGCGCGGGCTTTCGGGCACGTGTTTGCGCACGAACAGGATCGCGAGGCCGATGCTCGCGCCGAGCGCGAAGACGAGGCGCCAACCAATGCGGTGCGGAAGTAGGGCCGAATTCAAGAGCGGCAACGTGACGAGCGCGCCGAGCGCCGTACCGAGCCAGTACGTGCTGTTGATGGCGAGGTCGGCGCGGCCGCGGACACGCGCGGGGAGCAGCTCGTCGATTGCGGAGTTGATGGCGGCATACTCGCCGCCGATGCCGGCACCCGTGATCAGCCGACACGCAGCGAACGAGGCGAAGTTCCACGCGCCCGCGCTCGCGAGCGTCGCGCTCAAATAGACCGAAAGCGTGACGAGGAATAGCCGCTTGCGGCCGAGCAAGTCCGTGAGCCGTCCGAACAGGAGCGCGCCGGCGATCGCTCCCGCGAGGTAAAAGCTCGCCGTCGCGCCGATCTGTCCGTCCGTGAGGCCGAGCGTCTCCGGTTCCTTCAACACTGGCCCGATGGCGCCGACGAGCGTCACTTCGAGCCCGTCCAGCATCCACGTCACGCCGAGCGCAATGACCACGCGCCAGTGCCACGCCGACCACGGCAAGCGGTCCAAGCGCGCCGGCAGGTCACTCTCGAATTTGGTCCCCGCGGGGAGCGTCACGGCCGAGCTCAAGCAGGATCTGGGGCCGACGCTCAGGGTAATCCCTTGGACGTGTTGCACGCCTCGAACGTGCCCTGCTCGAGTCCGCGCCGGAACCATTGCGCCCGCTCCTTCGACGAGCCGTGCGTCCACTTCTCGGGATTGACGGCTCCGGTCGAGTTTCGCTGCAGGCGATCGTCGCCGACGGCGGCCGCCGCGCCGAGTGCTTCCTCGATGTCGCCTTGTTCGAGCAGATTTTGCTGCTTGGAAGCGCGCGCCCAAATGCCCGCGTAGCAGTCGGCTTGGAGCTCGAGGCGGACGGAGCCGCCCGTCGCGCCCTCGCTGTGCTCGCCGCGATCTTCGCCGCGCAAGTGCTGGACGTGATGGCCGACCTCGTGCGCAATGACGTACGCTTGCGCGAAGTCGCCCGGCGCGCCGAGCCGTTGCGAAAGCTCGTCGAAAAAGCCGAGGTCGAGGAAGACGCGCTCGTCGTTGGGACAGTAAAATGGGCCCATCGCCGCGGAACCGAAGCCGCACGCCGTGCGTGTCTGATCGGTGTAAAGCACGAGCTTGGCGTGCCGATACGGTGTGCCGCGCTCGGCGAAGATGCTCGACCAGGTCGTTTGCACGTCGTCGAGCACGAAGCCGGCGAAGTGCGCGCGGGTGTCGTCGCCTCGCGCCGCCGGCTGGCCGTCGCTGCCCGCGACGCGCGCCGCCGGTCCGCTGAAGAGAAATTGGGCTCCGAAATACAGGGCTGCCGCCACGACGATGCCGCCGATGCCGAAGCGCGAACCGATGCTCAAGAGCGGTCCCAAAAGCCCCATGCCGCCGCCACCACCGCGCCCCCGTTGGTCGATGACGTCCGGACTCTCGTGATCGCGCTCCCACTTCATGTGTCGCTCCTACCCGCGGCGCGCTCGAGCACGCGAATGACGGCCGCGATGTCTTCGCGCCCGAGGCCCTGCGCGCGCGCCGCCTGAAACACCTCGCGCACGGCGGCGAGGCCGGGGAGCGGCGTCTTTTGCTCGGCTGCTTCGGCGAGCATGAGCGTCTGATCCTTCACGAGCAGATCGATCGAAAACTGGGGATCGAAGTTGCGCTCGCGAATCGCTTGCCCCTTGAATGCAAAATACGGTGAGGCAAAGCCCGACGCTGCGACGACTTCGAGCACTTGCGCGATCTCGAGGCCACCCTTCTGGCCGACGACGAGCGCTTCACACAGGCCCTCGAGCATGAAGGAGATGAGCGTGTTGCCGAGGAGCTTCATCAACGCGCCTTGCCCGCTTTCGCCGCAGCGGATCGCGCGTGAGCCCATGGCGAGCAGCACGGGCTCGAGCTCCTCGTGGAGGGCGGCGGGGCCACCCGTCATGAAGAGCAGGGTGCCGTTCGCCGCGCCGGCTTTGGAGCCCGTCACGGGCGCTTCGAGCGACGCGGCGCCGCGCTCGTCGAACGCCGTGGCGACGCGACGCACCAGGGTAGGGGAGACGGTGCTGCACTCGATGTAACGGAAGCCCGGGCGCGCCGCGGCGAGCACGCCGTCCTCGGCGAACACGACGCGCTCGACCGCGTTCGGATCCGCCACACATGTGACGACGATGTCGGAGCGCTCCGCGAGCGCGCGCGGCGAGGGGGCGTTGTCGAAGCCGAGCTCGCTGGCACGCGCCGGCGAGCGGTTCCAGACGGCGAGCGGGTAGCCCTTCTTGGCGAGATTTTTCGCCATGCCTGCTCCCATGGTGCCGAGCCCCACGAATCCAATGCGCTTCATGCTCGCTGCTCCTCGTGCGGCAGCGAGCCGACCACGGCGCCGGTACGGCGTCGAGCAAGTGGTCTCCGGCGCATTGACTCCCGAGCTCTGCAAAAGCTGGTCCGCGCGTCAACAGCGCATGCGACTTTTTGCCTCGTGGGTCAGCGCTGGTTACGTCAAACCTCTGCCGCGAGCCGCGGCTCTGCACTGGTGACGGGACTCTTGCGCAGGTAGTTCACCCAAGTCACGACCACGCACGTCGCGTAGAACGCGAGGAACCCGCCGAGCGCCGCAACCGGCGTCCCCGTGGCGTGAATCGAGGCCCCGAAAGAGCGCGGGATCAGGTAACCGCCGCACGCGCCGACGGCCGAGACGAACCCGAGCACGGCCGCCGCTTCGATGCGTGCGGCCTTGAGCGCCGCGGCTTCGGCTTCGGGGCCTTGGCCTTCGACGTCGCGCAGTTTCTCTTTGCGGAAGATGACGGGGATCATGCGGAAGGTCGAGCCGTTGCCGACGCCCGTCGTGATGAAGAGCACGAGGAACATCGTGAGGAACCCGGCGAAATTCTGCGTGCCGAGGAAGTGGATCACGCCGAGCGTTGCGAGTCCCATGACGAGGAAGTTCACGAAGGTGATGCGCGCTCCGCCGATGCGGTCGGCGAGCTTGCCGCCGAGCGGGCGAGCGACGGAGCCGACGAGGGCGCCAAGAAAGGCGAGATTCGTCGTCACCTGAGGAAATTGCGTCTTGAGCAGCAGCGGCAGCGCGGCCGAATAACCGATGAAGGAGCCGAACGTGCCGATGTAAAGCCAGGCCATGATCCAGGTGTGCTTGCGGCGAGTGATGACGAGTTGGTCCTTGAAGCTCGAACGCTGCGCCGCGAGGTTATCCATGAAGCGATAGGCGCCGAAGATCGCGAGCGCGATGAGCGGCAGCCACATGAGACCGGCGTTCTCCAGGTGCGCGCCCTGGTGCGCCTTTGCGCCGTCGGGAGTGAGGTTCACCCACGTCATCCCGATGAGGATCGGCACGAGCAGCTGCACCGTGCTCACGCCGATGTTGCCGCCGGCCGCGTTCAGCCCGAGCGCGAAGCCCTTCTCGCGATCGGGATAGAAGAACGAGATGTTCGACATGCTCGACGCGAAGTTGCCGCCTCCGAGACCGGCCGTGGCCGCTGCGGTAGCCATGAGCCAAAACGGCGTGTCCGGTCGAGTGACCAGGAAGACGAGCGACAGCGTCGGGATGAAGAGCATGGCGGTGCTCACCATCGTCCAGTTACGTCCGCCGAACTTCGGCACCGCGAACGTGTAGGGGAAGCGCATCAGCGAGCCGACGAGACCCGGCAGCGCGACCAGCGTGAAAAGCTCGTCCGTCGTGTAGTGGAAGCCCGCCTTGTTCAGCCGCGGCGCGGTGACGCTCCAAATGAGCCAGATCGAAAAGCCAATATTTTCCGCGACGATGGACCAGATGAGATTTCGGGTGGCGATGCGTTTGCCCCCGCTCTTCCAGAACGCAGCGTCCTCGGGGTTCCACTCCGAAATCCAGCGTGATCCAAGCTGACTCATGGCCAACGGCACTCCTTGTGATGCAGCGACACCCTCCATATTGAAAATTGGCGCGGGGCGTGGCAACGCGAAATCAGGGAGAAAATCCGTGTATTTGGGTTTCTGTTCGATGTCGGAAACGCGCTGTCAACCCAATCCACGCAGCAGAAACGTTCTTCGCTCTGTTAGAAACGTTCCCGAAAGCAGCGCCCGATGACGTTCGATTCAGAAACGAGCCCGCTCAGCCTCGGCGTGTAGGCGCCGCGTCAGCATGCCTTTTTTCGAGACGCTCGCGCTGCTCCTCACGCTCACGGCTGCGTTCGCTTACGTGAATCACCGCTGGCTCGGCCAGCCGGCTTCCGTCGCGCTCATGGCCATGACGCTGATGGCCTCGCTCGCCCTGCTCGGCGCGTCGAAGCTCGGCTGGTTCCGGCTCGGGCCGGTCGCGCTCGCTCTCGGCCGAGTTCAGCTCGATCATACGCTGCTCCACGGTATGCTGGGTGCGCTGCTCTTCGCGGGCGCGCTCCACATCCGCTTCGACGACCTGCGGGAGCACCGGCTCGCCGTGGCGACACTGGCCGTCGCCGGGACCGTGCTCTCGACGTTCATCGTCGGGGGGCTCGTGTACGCGCTCTTGGCGCTCGTCGGCTTTCCGCTCGCATTCATCGACTGCCTGCTGTTCGGCGCCGTGATCTCACCGACTGACCCCGTGGCAGTGCTCGGCATCTTGAAGCAGGCGCACGTGCCGCACGGCATGCGCGTGCAGATCAGCGGGGAGTCTTTGTTCAACGACGGCGTGGCCGTGGTGCTCTTCACGAGCATCGTCGAGTTCAGAACGGACAGCACGCACACGTTGGCAGGCGCATTCGGCCTGTTCGCGCGCGAGGCGCTCGGAGGCGCCCTGTTCGGCCTCGTGACGGGCTACCTCGTGTATCGGCTCCTCCGCAGCGTGGATCACTATCAAACCGAGCTCCTGCTCACGCTCGCGCTCGTGCTCGGTGGTTACGCTGCGGCCGAACGCCTGCACGTCTCGGCTCCGCTCTCCGCCGTCGTGTCCGGGCTCGTCATCGGCAATCATGGCCGCGAGCGCGGCATGTCCCAGGTGACGCGCGAGCAGCTCGATACGTTCTGGGCGCTCGTTGACGACATCCTCAACGCGGTGCTGTTCGTGCTCGTGGGGCTCGAGATGATGGTCGTGAGCCTCTCACGCCCGACGCTCACCGCGAGCCTCGTTGCGCTGCCGGCGGTGCTCGTCGCGCGCTGGGCGAGTGTCGCCGTGCCCATCGTGCTGATGGGCCGCCGCCGGCGTTTTCCACCGGGCACCATTCGCGTCCTCACCTGGGGCGGGCTGCGCGGAGGCATCTCGGTCGCCCTCGCGCTGTCGCTGCCGTTGCTCCCCGCCAAGGGAGTGATCGTGACGATGACGTACTTTACCGTGATTTTCTCGATTCTCGTGCAAGGTCTCACGCTCGGCCGCGTGGCGCGACGCTTCGGCGCTCGTAGCGGCGAGGCCGTGTAACGTTCGGCACCCGAGGACCGAGCGATGACCGGTACGGACATTCCCGCCCAGCCAGAGCCGTACACGTTCAGGGCGCTCTTTTTCTATTTTTGCGCCTCGGAGCGCTCGGCTTCGGAGGCCCGATCGCGCTCGCGGGGCACATGCGCAAAGACATTTTTGATCGTGCTCGCGATCGCTGCGCTCTACGTGCGCTACGGCGGGATTTCCTGGATGCAGGGTGCGTTTTACGGGGTCGGGGCGGCCGTGATCGCGATCATCGGGCGCAGCGCGACGAACCTGCTGAAAAAGACGCTCAAACGCGCGTGGGACTGCGCGCCGCGCACCGCTGAAACGCGCCCAGTCGCCACGGCAGTGGCATGTCAGCAGGTTACGCCGGGCGGCCGTTCATCGGCGCGCGGAGCCGTACGCGGCAACTCGACGCGAAACTCGGTGCCGTGCTCCGCGTTGGAAGTGACCTGAACGCCTCCGCCGTGCGCGCGCACGATGCAATCGACGACGTAGAGTCCGAGCCCGACGCCGCTCGACATGCGCCGGCGCGCCTTGAACGGCTCGAAGAGCACGCCGAGAACCTCTTCCGAAATGACGCCGCGGTTGTGTACAGCCAGGCGCACGCTGCCCGGCTGCCGCCCGTCGAGCTCGACGCGCACCTGTCCGCCGGCCTCGCCGTGCTCGAGCGCATTGGTCACGAGATTGTGGACGACATGCGCGAGCCGGCGATGGTCCCAAACGCCGTGTGTGTCACCGTTTGCGCTGATCGCGACACGAGCGGAAGATTCGGGATCGAGCTCGGCGAGCGAGCGCCGCACGAGGGCGTCGAGAGCAGTGGGTTCGCACGCGAGCGGAAGCGCACCTTCGAGGCTCGCCTGCGTGAAAGCGAGCACGTGTTCGATCAACCGATCGAGACCACGCGCCGTGCGTTCGATTTGCTCGGCGCGACGGCGCGTGCCCTGAAGGTCCTCGGGACGCGCGCCGATCATGCGAGCAGCGTAGACGACGCTGCTGAGCGGCGTTCTCAGCTCGTGCCCGAGAATTCTCACGAACACGTCGTGCAACCCGGCGATCTGTTGGAGACGCTCCATCGCGTCGTTCGGCATCGTCACTTCACGCGCCATCGGTTACCCCTTCTGACGACCAACATGCTGAAGCCTCTGAACCGTTGCCGACCATGTTGGCCATGGTGTTTTTATGCGCAAGAAGTCCGAGTGTGAAGGCTCGCGCTCCGTAGCGCTTGCAGCTTGCCGTGGCGAAAACGCACGCGCGTGCCGCAGTGGCGCGACAGGCCGCATGCGAATGGGCGCCACGAATTCGTGGGAATGGACGCCGGCTCTCGCCCGTTTTGGCGGGTTCGTCCGCTCCCGTTCTGAAAGGCCGTTTCCGGCTCCGACGCGCACGCAAAGCGCGATGCGCGCGGCTCGCGAGCTGTCGTCGTTTGCGGCCATCAGCTCAACACGGCAGCAAAGCCCATGCCGACACTCACCCCTGCGCAGCGCCCGGTGTTCGGTCTGCGAAAGCGCGCAGATTTTGCGCGCCGCCCCGCGTCTCACGGGCTCGCCCGCGAGTCTCGCGTTGCCGCTCACGCGGCTCACTTCGGTCGCGCCCGCGATGTCGATGAATTGAATTTTTTTGAACGCGGCCGCCGAGTGACGGGCCGTACGGCCGAGCGCGCCTGAGCAATTGCCGACTCCGCTGCCGCGCCGCACGAAATGGCTGAAAACGCGCTGAGGGAAGTGACCATGGCGCTCCTGGTCCCGTGCGCGCTAGGAGTGAAAGTGCGGCTGGGCCCCCGGGGAAGCTAGATGACGATCGTTCTCGACGTCGCGATTGGGATCACGTTCCTGTACTTGTTGCTCGCGCTGATCGTCACGACGATCCAGGAGCTCGTCGCTTCGGCGCTGCGTCTGCGCGCGCAGAATCTGTATCAGGCGCTCGAGGGGATGCTGAAAGGCGATGCGCGCGCCCGGCGCAGCGACAAAACACCGGCGGCGGACGAGAGCACGCTGCTCGCCGAGGTGTATGCGCATCCGTTGATCAAGAACTTGCGCGGCAAGCGGCTGCTCAGTCCAAGCGAGCTCGCCCTACCGTCCTACATTCCGAGCAAGACGTTCGCGCTGGCGCTCCTCGACGTGCTCCGCCGGCGTAGCTCGCTCGCGGGAGAGCTCGGGGCGACGAAGCTCTTGAAAGGCGCCCGTGAGGCGATCGCCGCGATCACCGGGCATGCTGACTTGAAGCACGCCCTCGAGCTCATTTTCGAGCAGGCGGAGGCGAAAGCGACGCGCCTCGACGAAGAAATGGAGCTCGTGACGAGTGGCATCGAAACTTGGTTCAACGACCGCATGTCGCGCGCTTCCGGCTGGTACGCGCGCAAGGCGCAACTCCTCAGTCTCGTCCTCGGGCTGGCGGTGACGGCAATCACCAACGCGGATTCGACGCGGGTCGTCAGCGCGCTCTGGCACAACGGTGCCCTGCGCGAGGCGGTCGCCTCCACGGCCCAAGTATTTTACGACCGTTCGACAGCACGACCTGCCGGTAGCGCGACCCCGCCCGAGTCCGAGCCGCCGGCTGGCCTCGACCGCGCGACCGTCACCGAGCCGTCCGGCGCCCCCGCGCTCCAGGCACTCAATCTCTCGAAGTTGCCGGTCGGCTGGGAAGGCCTAAAGTTGACGGATCCGAAGCCCTGGCCGCTCCGCCTGCTCGGCTGGATCATCACGACGCTCGCCGTGAGTCTCGGCGCGGGGTTTTGGTTCGATGCGCTCGGCGGCGCGCTCGGATTGCGTAAGACGGGGCCCAAAGTCTCCGCGGCGACGGGCCGTGTGGAAGACGACAGCTGATCGGGAGCGGAAGGCGAAGGTCACATGCGAACACTCGGCATCGACGTGAGTCACTATCAAAAGAACGTCAATTGGGAGAGCGTCGCGCGCAGCGACGTGAAGTTCGCCTTCGCGAAGGCCACCGAGGGTAACGTCGCCGTCGACGCCTTTTTTGCCGCGAATTGGCGCGGGATCCAGGACGCCGGGCTCTTTCGCGGCGCTTACCATTTCGGTCGGCCCGGGACGGATCCGGAAGCCCAAGCCACGCATTTTGCGTCAGTCGTCGGTCCGCTCGGCTTTCGCGATCTGCCGCCCGTGCTCGATCTCGAAGTCTCGGACGGCCACTCCGCGGACGCCGTGGTCGCTTGGACTCGCTCCTTCCTGGCGCGCGCCGAGGCGCTCTTCGGCCGCAGGCTCATCGTGTACACGGGCGCGTTCTGGCGCGACAAGCTCGGCGGCGTCGATGAGCCGCTGTTCAAGGAGCGAGGCCTCTGGCTCGCCGGTTACGCGCTCGAATCCAAGCTCGTGATTCCGAAACCGTGGTCACGCTGGACGTTCTGGCAGTATTCGGAGGGCACCTTCAACCGCCCGAGCGCCGTTCCGGGCGTCGGATTCTGCGATCAGAACTGGTTCGAGGGCGGCGTGACGGAGCTCGACGCGCTCTGTCGCGGGACGACGCCGGTCCCCGAGCAGCCGCCCGCCGCGCCGAGCGACGGGCGTTGGCCGGGTGGCACGTTCTTCGTTTGGCCGCGTACGCCGGCCGTGACGGGAGGAGCCGTGCGCGCTTGGCAGGAACGCATGCTGCTCCGCGGTTTTCAGGTCGATACCGACGGCGTCTACGGTCCCGAATCGAAGCGGGCGTGCCTCGCGCTACAGCGTGACAGCGGGCTCGTTCCTGACGGCATCGTCGGCCCCACGACGTGGGCCGCGACGTTTGCCGCCTGACGTAATCATCCTCGGCGCAAAAAAGCCCGAACAACTCGCCGACAATCTCGCCGCTACCGGGCTCGAGCTCTCGAGTGAGCACGTGAAGCTGCTCGACGAAGCGAGCGCGCTACCCGCCGAATATCCCGGCTGGATGGTCGAGTTTCAGAACTCGCGCGATCCGCGCGGCGCGAGCCGGCCGGCAACGGAGGCGGAGATCCGCGCGGCCACGGCCCGGCTACGCTGAGCGCACGCTAGGAAAACGGGCTGACTGCTGACCAAATCGTGACGTCCGTATCGACGCTCGCGCCCTAGAGAGCTCGACATGGACGTGGGTGACGGATTGATCGGGTGTGGAACGGTGTTGCTCAGTGTTTCGGCCCTGCTCGGCTTCGCACAGTACGCGCACCGTGCGAGCGCTGAGCGCGCGCAGCTGTGGCGGGTCGTGCACGCCGGGGGAACTGCCGGTGCGGTGCAGCTCCTCGGTCTCGGCGCGGTGTGGCAGCATTTCACGCGCGGGGTGTGGACGAGCGCCATTGCCGCCGGAATCGTCGTGACGACCTTTGCGTTCTTCTTGGGGCCACTCGCGCGGGCGCTCGAGCGACCGCGGCTTGCCGCCGCGCTCTTGCGAGTGGGGGCGTTTGCGGCCGTTCCAGCGTACGTAGCGCTTCCGTTCGCGCTCGCGGGGTGAACCGGTGCACTTCGAGCGTCCGTTTCGGCAATCCTTGCGCGCATTTTTTTCGTGAACGCGCTTGGTGAATGCCTGGTTGGGCGCGCGTCTCAGGAGTGCTAAAAGGTACTCGGATGCGCTGCGCGTTGCCCCGACTGTTGGTTCTGCTGGCGGCACTCATGCTGCTGCCGGGCAGCGCTTGGGGCGGCGTTCTTTATCGCTGCCAGATGAGCGGGCGCGTCCAGGCGACCTGCTGCTGCGGGACGAAGAACGAGTTCGCCAAACCAGCTGCGTTGCCAGGCGCGCGGGCCTCCGACTGTTGCGAACGCCTCGCTCCCGCTGACGGCGCGAAAGCAATCGGTACGCCGTCGGCGGATGACTCGATTCAGCCCGCGGCGCTGGCGGCCGTGCTGCCCGTGCCGTTTTCGATGGGTCCAAGTCCGAAGGCCCCGGTTAGCGCCGCGCGGCAGAGTCGCGGGCCACCGGGACCGAGACGTCTGCTCTTCGTCGCACACTGCGCTTTGCTCTGCTGAAGCGTCTCCTGCTCGCGCCAGTTGGGCTCACACGCCCCTGATCGCTCGCGAGGCCAAGCCTTGCGAGCCGAGTGACCAGGAGTTTTTCCATGTCGTGCAGGCAGTCATGTTGGCTGCGCTCCCCGTGCGAACGGCGAGCGGCAGTGTTCGTCTTGAATTTTGCGGTCGCGCTAGGCTGCGCTCCTGGACGTCAGGGGCCGCCGCCGGGCGCTGACGATTTCGCGAGTTCGCGTCGAGGGCCGCCTGGCGCGGCGCTCGGCGCCAAGGCTCGGTCGTCGGAGGAGCCGGCAGTTCGCGCGGGCGAGGTGCTCGAACGCGGAGCGTTCGTGCGGGACGTGCTGCAGCGCAATCCGAGTATCGAAAGCGCAAGGAGCGGGGTTCGTGCGGCGCTCGCGCGCACCGAGCAGGCGGGCAGTTTCGAGGACCCCATGCTGGAGGTCGGCGTCGCGCCGCTGTCGATCGGCTCGAGCCACGCGCCGTTCGGCTACGAGGTGGCGCTCAGTCAGAAGCTACCCTGGTTCGGAAAACGCGCGCTCGAGCAAGCGGCCGCGAGCGCAGAAGCCGAAGCCGCGAAGTCCGATTACGAAGCCGTAGAGCGTGAGCTCGCGCTGAGCGCCGTCACACTCTACGACCAGTACTTCGTCACGACGCGCTCGCTCGAGATCAACGCGCAGCACATCGCGCTGATGCAGTCGATGCGCAGCGCGGCGGCCGCACAATTCGCTTCGGGGCGCGGATCGGTTCAAGACGCGCTCCAGGCCGAGGCCGAGCTCACGCACCTCGAGCACGACGCCGTGATGCTCGCGACCGAGCGTGACGTGACGGTAGCGCAAATGAACGAACTCTTGCATCGAGCGCCGGAGCTCGCGCTGCCGCCGCCCGTCGCCGAGCTCCCCGTTCCCGACGTTCCCGACGCGCCGAGCACGCGCCTTCAAGGAGAGGCGGTGGAGCACCGGCCCGATATCGTCGCCGTCCGGGAGCGCGCGCGCGCCGAAGCCGCGCGCGGAGAACGAGCGGAGCGCGAGGGTTATCCCGACTTTACGCTTTCGACCTCGTACAATTCCATGTGGGACATGCCCGAACACCGCTGGATGGTGGGAGTCGGGCTCAACGTGCCGATCCAGCGCGGCCGGCGCGCCGGCGCCGCGGACGAAGCGCGCGCCATGCACGCGCAGTTCGAACATGACGCCGCGCGGCTCTCGGACGCCGCGCGCACGCAAGTCTTCGTCTCTTTGAAGCAACTCACGGAGTCGAGGCACGTCCTCGAACTCTATGAAAAGCGGCTCCTGCCCGTCGCCCAACAACAAATCGACGCGGCGCGCGCTGGCTTTTCGACGTCGCAGAATCCCTTCGTTTCCGTGGTCGACGCCGAGCGGAACCTTCGCCGTGTCGAGCTCGACTATCAAGTGGAGCGCGCCGCTTACGGGGTGCGTCGCGCCGAGCTCGACCGCGCGCTCGGGCGCATTCCGGCCCTCGATTGGAAAGAAGCATCGCGATGACCGACCCTCTGCCCGAGCGCCCAGGCGCCCGCCGTCTCGGAACAGCCGCTTTCATCGCGGTGCTCGTCGTCTTGGGCATCGTCTTTCAGAGCGAGCTCAGGCGCTGGTTCGGCGGCAAGAATTCGGCCGCTTCTCACGCCGAGCCGTCCGCCTCCGCGCCCGCGCACGTGCACGCGTCGAGTGCCGCTCCGGTCATCGACCACTACACGTGCCCCATGCACCCGTCGGTCAACGAGAAGAAGCCGGGCAAGTGCCCGATCTGCGGCATGGAGCTCGTCCCCGTCACGGCCGAACAGCACGAGCAAGGCGTCGTGACGGTCGACGAGGCGCGGCGGCAGCTCATCGGCGTGCGCGTGGGGGCGGTGCTCGAGGCGCCGCTCCGTCAAACGTTCCGCGCCGTCGGCCGCATCACCTACGACGAGTCGAACCTCACCGACGTGACGCTGAAGGTGCGCGGCTGGATCACCAAGCTGTTCGTGAGTCAGACCGGACAGCGGGTGAGCAAGGGGCAACCGCTCTTTCAGCTCTTTAGCCCCGAGCTTTTCAGCGCGGAGCAGGACTTCTTGCTCGCCTCGCACGCCGGGGCCACGGCGCCCGCTTTGGCGGGGACAGCGCCGGCTCAGGGCGAAGTCCTCGCGCGCGCCGCACGACAGCGGCTCGAGCTCTTGGGGATCGGAGACGCCGAGATCGAGCTGCTCGCGCGACGCGGGACTCCTTCGGAGAGCATCGCGTTCCCCTCGCCGGCAGGCGGCTTCGTGATCGAAAAGGACGTCGTGGAAGGCGCCTCCGTCGACGCCGGCATGCGCCTGTATCGCATCGCCAAGCTCGACAAAGTTTGGGTCGAGGCGGACGTCTACGAAGCCGACCTCGCCCACGTGCGAGTCGGACAGGCCGCAACCATCACGCTCGATTACCTACCGGGCCGCACCTACGAAGCCAAGGTCGCGTACGTGTATCCGTTTCTCGATCCCGCAGCGCGAACGGGCCGCGTGCGCGTCGAGCTCGCGAACAAGGCGCTCGAGCTCCGGCCCGGCATGTTCGCGAGCGTGACCCTCGCCGCGAGCTCGGAACCGCGCGTCTTGGTGCCCGCGTCCGCGGTCGTGTACACGGGCCCGAGGCGTCTCGTTTTCCTCGAGCTCGGGGAGGGGCGCTTTCGCCCGCAAGAAGTGCGCGTCGGTAACCAGGCGGACGGCATGTACGAGGTGCTCGAGGGCCTCAAAGCGGGCGATCGCGTCGCCACGTCGGGCGTCTTCTTGCTCGCCGCGGAGGCGCGCATCAGTACCGCCACCAAGTACTGGGAAGCACCGCAATGAGCGGCACCGACGGCGAGGACCGCGCCCCGAAGCTCGGCTTCATCGCGCGCGTGATCGCAGCGAGCGCGCACCGCCCGTGGCTCACGCTGCTGTGCGTCGCCGCGGCCGCCGCCTGGGGGTTCGTGGCGCTCGGCCGCGCGCCGCTCGACGCGATCCCGGATCTTTCCGACGTCCAGGTGATCGTCTTTACGGAGTGGATGGGGCAAAGCCCCGATCTGGTCGAAGATCAGGTCACCTACCCGATTTCGGCGGCGCTCGTCGCCGCGCCCAAAGTGCAGGCCGTGCGGGGTCAGTCGATGTTCGGCATGTCCTTCGTCAACGTCATCTTCGACGAAGGCACGGACATTTACTGGGCGCGCAGCCGCGTGCTCGAGGCGATGAGCTCGGTGCGCGCGAAATTACCGCAGGGCACGAGCCCCATCCTCGGGCCCGACGCCACCGGGGTCGGCTGGGTCTTCGAGTACGCGCTCGTCGACAAGAGCGGCAAACACGACCTGCAACAGCTCCGCGCCCTCCAGGATTGGAATCTCCGCTACGCGCTCGAAAGCGTGCCGGGCGTCGCCGAGGTCGCGAGCGTCGGCGGGTACGTCAAGCAGTACCAAGTCAACGTCGACCCGAACAAGTTGCTCGGTCGCGGCGTCACGCTCGAAGACGTCGTGCGCGCCGTGCGGGCGTCGAACCAGGAGGTCGGCGGGCGTGTGCTCGAAATCGCCGGACACGAACAGGTGATTCGCGGTCGCGGCTACGTGAAGAGTCCCGACGACATCGGACAGGCGCCGATCAAGGTGATGAACGGCACGCCGATTCGTGTCCGCGACGTGGCGGAGGTGAGCCTCGGGCCCGACATCCGGCGCGGGCTTTCGGAGCTGAACGGCGAGGGCGAGGCGCCGGGCGGCATCGTCATCATGCGCTACGGCGAAAACGCCGTGAACGTCATCGAGCGCGTGAAGCAGCGGCTGCACGAGCTCGAAAAGGCGCTGCCCGAAGGCGTCAAGGTCGTCACGACCTACGACCGCTCCGAGCTCATCGAGGACGCGGTGCACACCCTCGAGCACACGCTGCTCGAGGAGATGATCGTCGTGAGCGTCGTCATCTTCGTGTTCCTCTTGCACGCTCGGAGCGCGCTCATCCCGATTTTGACGTTACCGGTCGGCGTCTTGCTCGCCTTCATTCCGATGCTCGAGCAGCATTTGACCGCGAACATCATGTCGCTCGGCGGCATCGCGGTAGCCATCGGCGCCATGGTCGACGCCTCGATCATCATCATCGAAAACATCCACAAAAAGCTGTCCGAGTGGGAGCTCCACGGCCGGCCGACGCCGCGCGCGGAAGCGATCATCGCCGCGATGCAGGAGGTCGGCCCTTCGCTGTTCTTCTCCTTGCTCGTGATCACGATTTCGTTCTTGCCGGTCTTCACGCTGGAGGCCACCGAGGGCCGTCTCTTCAAGCCTTTGGCGTTCACCAAGACGTACGCGATCGGCTTTGCCGCCGTGCTGGCCGTTACGCTCACGCCGGCGCTCGCCGTGCTCTTGATTCGCGGCAAAGTGCACGACGAGAGCAAAAATCCGCTGAATCGCTGGCTCACGGCGGCCTACGCGCCCGTCGTGCGGTTCGTCGTCGAGCATCGCTTCAAGGTCATCACGCTCGCCGTGCTCGCGATCGTGCTCACGGTACCCGCCGTCTTCCGCTTGGGCAGCGAGTTCATGCCACCGCTGAACGAGGGAGTGATCCTGTACATGCCGACCGCGCCGCCCGGCATGTCGGAAAACGAAGCCTCCGTCTTGCTCCAGGCCATGGATCGCGAGCTCAAGACATTTCCCGAGGTCGTGAGCGTGTTCGGCAAAGAAGGCAGAGCCGAGACCGCCACGGATCCGGCGCCGCTCGGAATGGCCGAGGTCACCGTGGTGCTCAAGCCTCGCGAGCAGTGGCGCGCGGGCCTCACGTGGGACGAGCTCATCCGGCAGATGGACGAGAAGCTCCGTTTCCCGGGCATGCCGAACGTCTGGTGGATGCCGATCCAGACCCGCACCGAAATGCTCGCGACGGGCGTGCGCAGCCCGCTCGGTATCGAAGTTTTCGGCGATGATCTCGAGGCGATCGAGAAGGCGGCGATCGACGTCGAGCGCGCCGTCGCGAAAATCCCGGGCACGCGCAGCGCCTTCGCCGAGCGCTCGACGGGCGGCTTCTACATCGATTTCGAAACCAAGCGGGAAGCCGCGGCACGGCACGGCCTGTCCGTCGCCGACGTGAACATGGTCGTCGCCCAAGCCATCGGCGGCGAAAACGTCTCCGAAACGGTCGAAGGGCGAGAGCGTTACCCGATCTCGGTGCGTTACGCGCGCGAGTTTCGGGACGACCCGGAGATTCTCGGCCGTGTCCTGGTCGCGACGCCGGACGGCGCCCACGTGCCGCTCTCCGAGGTGACCACGATTCGGAGTGTGCTCGGTCCGCCCATGATCCGCAGCGAGGGCGGCAAGCTCGTCGGCTTCGTGTTCGTCGATACCGAGCGCCCGATCGCCGATTACGTGGCCGAGGCGAAAGACGTCGTGGCCCGGAAGGTGGCGCTACCGGCCGGCACGCGGCTCGCATGGGTCGGGCAATTCAAGTACTTCGAGCGCGCAAAAGAGCGGCTCAAATGGGTGATCCCGCTGACGCTCGGCCTCGTCGTCCTGCTCCTCTATCTCAACACCCAATCGTTCGTCGAGACGCTGATCGTGCTGCTCGCCGTCCCGTTTTCGCTCGTGGGCGCGTTCTGGCTGCTCTACCTGCTCCACTACAACATGAGCGTAGCGGTGTGGGTCGGTATCATCGCGCTCGCGGGGCTCGACGCCGAGACGGGCGTGGTGATGCTCCTTTATCTGACGCTCGCGCACGCCGAGCACGAGCGCGCGGGTAAGCTTCAAAACCGTCACGACTTGCGCGAGGCGATCGTCGAGGGCGCGGCCAAGCGACTGCGCCCGAAGCTCATGACGGTCGCCACGATGATCATCGGCCTCGTGCCCGTGCTCTGGAGCAGCGGAACGGGCGCCGACGTCATGAAACGCATCGCCGCGCCGATGGTGGGCGGGCTCGTCACGTCCTTCGTGCTCGAGCTCACGGTGTACCCCGCAATCTTCGCGATTTGGCGGGGGCGGAAACTGCCTACGCGCTAGCCGCGTAATCGTGTAGCCTACACACCCGAGACCGCTTGCATCGGTCGCCAATTTTCGCGGCCTGCAGGTGTGGAGGCCGCGAAAATTGGCTCTTTCGGCGCACTATTGTCTGCAGGTGCTTCTTTTGTTCCATGACCGCAGCCGAGCTGCGGTGTAATTGGCGCGTCTCAGCGCCGTCGACGAGGGCCAAGCCGACCCCGAGCGAAAGCCTTCCCTCGCCCGCCGCGAACCACGAGCTCGAGCTCGCGCGCCGGAGCTTCAGCGAGCGGGCCTGGGAACGTGCCTTCGTGCATTTTTGGGCTGCCGCGCAGATGGAGCCCTGCGAGCTCGAGCTCGACGACCTCGAGCAAGCAGCGGTCGCGGCCGCGCTCACGGGACGCGATACGGAGTTTCTCGGCGCGCTCGAGCGCGTGCACGCGGCGGCGCTCGCGGCGGGCGTTCCGCGGCGGGCGGCCCGTGCCGCGCTCTGGTCGTTGATGCGTTTGACCGCGCTCGGCGAGCAAGCGCGGGCGAGCGGCTGGCTCGTTCGGCTCCGTCGTCTCGCCGAAGCGGCGGGCGGCGACAGCGTCGAGCACTGTTACCTCCAGGTGCCGCTCGCGTTCGCCGCGCTCGCTCGAGGCGAGGTGGTCGAAGCAGAGCGTGTCGCGACGACGGCTGCCGCACTCGCCGATCGCTTGGCCGAGCCCGACATGCAAGTGTTCACGCGCTCGCTCGCCGGACGCGCGCTCTTGCGGCAGGCGAAGACCCACGACGGACTCGCGCTGCTCGACGAATGCATGCTTTCGGTCACGGCGGGCCGCGCGTCGCCGATGATTTCGGCGCTCGTCTATTGCACGGTGATCGCGAGCTGCCACGAAGTGTACGCGTTCGACCGCGCGCGTGAGTGGACCAATGCGCTGAGCGCCTGGTGCGACGCGCAGCCCGATCTCGTCGCTTTCCGCGGCACTTGCATGGTGCACCGCGCCGAGATCGCCCGCCTGAGCGGCGATTGGCTGCGGGCCGCCGAGCAAGCGGCGCGCGCCTCGAACGGCGTGCCCGGGCACCAGAACCCCGACGCCATGGGCGACGCGTACTACGAGCTCGGGGAGCTTCATCGGTTGCGCGGCGAGCTCGAGGCTGCGGAGCGTGCCTACATCCACGCCGTTCGCCTCGGGCGCGAGCCGCATCCGGGTATCGCGCTGCTGCGTGCAGCTCAGGGCCAGACGGAAGCCGCGCACCACGGACTCAAGCGCGCGCTCGCCGAAGCACGCACGGCGCTCGCGCGCGCGAAGCTCTTGCCGGCCGCCGTCGAAATCCTGCTCGCGGTCGGCGAACACGACGACGCGCTCGCGCGCTGCCACGAGCTCGAGCAGATCGCGGCCGAGCTTGCGACCGACGCGCTGGCGGCGCTGGCGGCGCAGGCACGCGCAGCGCTCTTTTTGCATGCGGGGGACGCGCAGGCGGCGCTCGGCCCGCTCCGGCGCGCGTTCTTTCTTTGGCAAAGGATCGGCGCGCCCTATGCCGCGGCCAAAGTGCGTGTCGAGCTCGCTCGCGCCTGTGACGCGCTCGGGGACGGCGCCGGCGCCCTGCTCGAGCGCGACGCCGCGCGTGCCGTCTTTGCCGAGCTCGGCGCGACGCTCGATCTCGCCGCCGTCGAACCGGCCGCCACCCTGCGCGCGAACGCGCACGGTCTGAGCGACCGCGAGCTCCAAGTGCTTCGCCTCGTCGCGACGGGCAGCACCAACAAGACCATCGCGAGCGAGCTCTGCCTGAGCGAGAAGACCGTCGACCGGCACGTGAGCAACATCTTCGGTAAGCTCGGCGTCTCGTCACGCGCGGCTGCCACCGCCTTCGCCTACGAGCATGGCCTAATTTCGGCGTGAAACGCGCGCGTGGGTAGAACTACCCAGCCACGAAAAGCGCACGGCGTGGGTAGCTCACCGGAAGCGGCGCTGCCGGGCGCTCCCCTAGGTTCAGTCACGAGGCACGGCCTCGGAGGTGAACCATGCAAACACGAGCTCATTTCGACGTGATCGTCATCGGCGCCGGCCAAGCCGGGCTTTCCGTCGCGTACCACTTGGCGCGCAAGGGCTTGCGCTTCGTAGTGCTCGACGACCACGCGCGCGTCGGCGACGTCTGGCGCGAGCGCTGGGATTCGCTCCGGCTCTTCACGCCCGCGCGTTTCGACGGCCTCGACGGCCTGCCGTTTCCCGCGCCGCCGAGCTACTTTCCGACCAAGAACGAGATGGCTGACTATCTCGAAGCCTACGCTGCGCACTTCGAGCTGCCGGTCCTCTGCGGCGTGCGCGTCGAACGGCTGTCTCGCAACGAGCGCGGCTTCCGCATCGAAGCGGGCGAGCGAGTGTTCGAGGCCGAGCGCGTCGTCGTGGCGATGAGCAGCTTTCAGCGCGGCGCCCTGCCGTCCTGGGCAAAGGAGCTCGCGCCGGAGGTCGTCGCGCTGCACTCGTCGAGCTACCGCACGCCGGCGCAGCTCGCGCCGGGCGGGGTGCTCCTCGTCGGCGCCGGTAACTCCGGCTCGGAGATCGCGCTCGAGGTCGCGCGCACGCACCCGGTCGTGATGTCGGGCCGCGACACGGGCGAGGTGCCCTTCAGAATCGCCGGCTTTTGGGGCCGCTTCGTGCTCGCGCGGCTCGTGCTGCGCGTGCTTTTTCACCGGATTTTGACCATTCGTACGCCCATGGGCCAGCGCGCGCGCCGGCGCGTGCTCGGTCGCGGTGACCCGTTGATTCGCGTCCGCGCGGCCGATCTGGCCCGCGCGGGAGTGAAGCGCGGCGCGCGCACCGTCGGCGTGAAGAACGGTCGCCCCGTGCTCGAGGACGGCAGCGTGCCCGACGTGACGAACGTCATTTTTTGCAACGGCTACCACCCGAACCTGAGCTGGATCGATCTGCCGATCTTCGACGATCACGGCGAGCCACGTCACGTGGGTGGCGTCGTCACCGACGCACCGGGCCTCTACTTCGTGGGACTGAAGTTTCTCTACGCGTTCTCCTCGACCATGATTCACGGCGTGGGACGCGACGCCGAACGCATCGTCGAGACCCTCGCCGCGGGACTGTCGACGGAGCGCCGAGCCGCCTAGCCGCTTCGGTCGGCGCTACGGGCGCTCGGTGTCGAGGTGCGCGGCGAGGTAGTGCGCGAGCTGTTCGGTACTTTGCGTGGGTTCGGCGAAGGCGACGTAGCCGTCCGGCCGCACGAGGTAGCTCGCACTTTCGGCGAAGCCCGAGTGAGCAGCGTCGGTGCTCCAGGAAAAGACGTGCAGCGGGAGATGACGTTGCGCACAAAAAGTCGCGAATTCTGGCTGCGCGCGCCCATAGACGTGCACTTGCCACGCGAGCGAGGCGAGGGGCGCAAAGTTGTCGTGCTCTGACCCCGCAGGTCCGAGCCAGGGCAAGCGATCACCCGCGTGCACGCGCCCGGCGCGGCCCTGACTGAGCGGGCTCTCACGGTACTCGATGGTGGTCTGCGACACCGTGCGGAAGAGCAGGCGGCGTACGGCGCGCGCACCGAACGCCGCCGCAATGACCTGCGGCGCCACGTTGACGCGCAGGCGTGCTGCCAGACCGCCGCTGCGCGTCACGAATTGAAAGGCACGATCGGTCGTCGCCACCAAGCGCCGCGCGAAGGCGATGCGCTCGGGCTCGTAGCTGTCGAGCAGAGCCGCCGGCGCACGGCCGCGCAGCACGTCGGCGAGCTTCCAAGCCAGATTCACCGCGTCGCCGATGCCCGTGTTCATGCCCTGGCCGCCCACGGGACTATGCACGTGCGCCGCGTCACCGAGCAGGAACGCGCGGCCCACGCGGAAATGCTCCGCCACGCGGTGGTGCACGCGATAGGTCGAAAACCAATTGACGCGCTGGACATCGACGTGCAGGCGCGCGAGCAGATCCGTCTTCACGTCGTCCCAGCCGAGCGCGTCGCCGGCGGCCGCCGCGGATTCCCGTACCGTGCCGATGAGCCGCGCGCGCCCGTCGCCTTTGAGCGGGAAAAGCGCGATGAAATCGTTGCGTTCCACGGAGACGTGGAGCTCGCGATCCATGAGCGGCCCTCGAGCTTCGACATCGGCGACATAGAACAAGTGCTCGTAAGTGCCCCCGGCAAAGCTCACGCCGAGCCCCGCGCGCACGCTCGAGTGTGCGCCGTCACAGCCCGCGACGTACGCGAAACGACACGCCGCGCCTCCGACGCGTGCCTCGACGTGCTGTCCGCGCTCAGCGAAGTTTTCGAGCTCCGTTTGCCGCTCCACGCGCACGCCGAGCGCCTCGAGCTTCTGCACGAGCAAGCGCTCGTGCTCGTCTTGCGGGTAGATCAGCGCGAAGGGAAAGGGGCTCAGGTCATTGCCGAGCTGTCCGAAATTCGCGTGCGCTCGCTTGTGCCCCTCCGCCCACAAATTGATGGCAGAAAATTCGAGGCCCGCGTCGATGACCTCGCGCGCAAAGCCGAGCTGTCGATAGAACTCGAGCGTGCGCGCCTGCACCGCTACCGCTCGGGACGTCGTGCCCGGCTCGGCAGTCTTGTCCACGATCCGCACGCGCACGCCAAGCCGTGCCAGGCACAGCGCGAGCACGAGCCCAGTCGGTCCGGCGCCAACCACCAGCACTTCGGCGTCCATGCGCGGAGCGTAGCGCTCGCCGCTCGTTCAGCTTCATCATCCGTTCGGGCAGCGTTGTCCCGGCGTTCCGGTCCGGAGGGTCACGATGCCGGTTTGGTCCTGGGGCAGATCGTCCCGGACATGGGTGAAGCCGTCCCGGACATGGGTGAAGCCGTCCCGGACACGGGTGAAGCCGTCCCGGACAAGTCGGACGTGCGGCCGAAGTAGCTCCAGTAAACGACGGCACCGTCGCGGCACCGATTTCAGCGCGGCCGCAAGACAGCGCACGTGCGACATCGCCGGAACTTCGCCGGTTTGAGGGTGTCTCGCGAGGGTGCCAACCGACTTCGTGGAACTCGCGCAAGCGAGTCACAGCGCACGCGCGTTCGAAGCGAGCGTGCTCGCCGTGCTCGAGCGCGAGATTGGCGCGGATGTGGCGTTCTTCGTTGTCAGGGGTCTCGAAGGGCGGCCGACGGCGCGCGGACTCGAACCGCGAGTGATTGCGCAAGCCCTGGCCAGAGGCGGCGTCTACGAACGCGAGCTGTCGCTCGTGAAAGAAGCGGCGCTCCGCGCTCGCGGTGTCGCCGTCGACACCGCGGTGCTCGGCGAGCGCCGGGTGCGAGAGAGCGCTTATTTTCGCGACGTGGCAGAGCCCGTCGGCGGGCGGCACTCGCTTTTGGCGTACCTGTCCTGGCGTTCACGACCGTTTGCCGCAGTGATGCTGGGACGGACGGGCGCTGCCTTTACGGAAGGTGACGTGCGGCGCGTCGAGCGGCTGGTGCCGGGCCTGGGCGTCGCTCGTGCGGCCTTCGGCTTGCCCGCGGTGAACGAGGCGCTCCCGCTGCCGGCTCCGCGCGGTTGGCTCGAGCGCAGCGGGTGGGGCGGAGCGCGCATGAGGGCTTCGGAGCGAAGCGGCCAGGGAAGCCTGTCGATTCGCGACCGCGACGGCTTTCGCGAGATGGTGGCGAGTGAGGGCGGGCAGGAGCTGGTGTGGACGCGCGCGGCACTCGAAGACGGCGCTCGTTCAGGCTGGCCCTATGTAGATTTGTTTCACGTCGCGCTCGGACTCGCGCGCGGGCGGTCGAGCGCGTTGTTCGTCGGCTGCGGTGGCGGTGTCGCTGTTCGACAGTTCGCGCGTTGCTACCCTGGGATCGGCATCGAGGTCGTGGAACGTGACGTTCGAGTCATCGAGCTTGCGCGCACGTGGTTCGGCCTCGGACGTGTGCCGGAGGTCACGGTTCATATTGCGGACGGCGCCGAATTCGTCGCGCAGGCGCGGCCCGGTAGCTGGGACGTGGCCGTGATCGACGCTTTCGACGCGCGCCGCCTCGTCCAGGAAGTGACGCAGCCGTCGTTTTTTCACGCGCTCGAGCGAGGGCTCCGACCCGGTGGCGGCTGGCGTTCAACATGATTGGGTCGCTCACCGGCAACGACGCCGTAGCGCGCGTTGCACGCGCCATCGGCGCCGTTTTCGAGGACGTGCGTCTCCTGCCCGTGGTGTCACTCGACGAGACGTACGCCCCGGAGACGCTCCGCAACCTCGTGATCGTCGCGCTCAAAACGAATACGGCTTGAGCCGATCCGCGTTACTGTGCCTATCGTACCGGCGGAACGAGAGAGGTCCCGTTGACCGACGCGTCCGAATCCGAGAGCAACGTCGTGAGCGCCGCGGAGCCTGCGTTCACGCGCCGCGACGCGCTCGTGACGCTCACGCTCGAAGGCGTCGCGCTCGTCACGGGTTGCACGCCCGCTCAGGCGCAGTCGCACTCAGTCGCGGCCCCGGCCGTCACCACACCGCCCGGCGCTCGCTCCGAGCTCGCAGGAGATACCAGCATGTCGTTCACGAAAGCACTCACCGGCTCGAACGTCGTCTTGCCTTTGCCCTTCCAGTCGACGGCGCTGAACGGCATCTCCGAGAAGATGATCGTGTCTCATCACGACAATAACTACGCGGGCGCCGTCAAGAATCTGAACAAGGTGGAGCTCGAGCTCGCGCAGATCACGCCGGACACGCCGCCGTTCGTCGTCGCTGGGCTGCGCCAGAGCGAGCTCACGTTCCGCAATTCGAAGACGCTGCATGAAGCTTACTTCGCGAACCTCGGCGGCAGCGGCAAACGCTCGGGAGCGATCGAAAAGGCACTCGCTGACACCTACGGCAGCGTCGCGCGCTGGGAGGAACAGTTTCGCGCGACCGCGAATGGGCTAGGCGGCGGCAGCGGATGGACGTTGCTCGAGCTCGAGCTCGCGACGGGAGACCTTCGCACGTGCTGGTCGGGAAACCACACGCAGACTTTGTCGACGGCCGTGCCGCTGCTCGTGCTCGACATGTACGAGCATGCCTATCAAATGGACTTCGGCGCGGCCGCAGCTCGTTACGTCGACGCGTTCTTCACGAACGTCAATTGGGACGCGGTGAACCACCGACTCGAGCGGGCGCTCGGCGCAGCCAAGGCGCTGCGCGGCTGAGCGCAAGCGTCGAACACGCCGTTGCGGCGTGCTGTCTCACGCTGACGACGCCCTAGCTTCAAACGCGCGCCGCAATTTCGGCGGCCATGCGTTCGAGCGGTACTTCGGCCGCGGACAGCCCCGCTTCCTTGACGACGCGCGGCATGCCGTAAACGACGCAGGACGCCTCCGTCTCCGTGAGCACGCTTCCGCCCGCTGCGACGATCGCGCGCGCACCGATGAGACCGTCGTCGCCCATGCCGGTGAGCACGACGCCGAGGGCGTGCGGCCCGAGGGCACGCGCGGCGCTTTCGAACAGCACGTTGACGGAGGGACGGTGCACCGAGACGATCGGCTCGAGATCGAGGTGCGTCCGCGTGCGGCCCGCGTGCGTCACGAGGTAAAGGTGCATGCCCGCGACGGCCACGACCGCGAGCCCGGGCCGCAGCAGCAGGCCTTCGCTCGCTTCCACGACGTCGAGCGCGCATTCGGCGTCGAGTCGCGCGGCGAAGGCCTCGGTGTAGCCGACGGGGATGTGCAGCACGATCGCAATCGGGGCTGGAAAGTCAGCTGGAAATGCCGCGAGCAGTCGCGAGAGCGCTTGCGGGCCGCCCGTCGAGGTACCGATCAGCACGACGCGGTCGGAGCTGCCGGTGATTGGCCGCAGCACGGGCTCGGACGGCACGTGCTCGGTGCGGGGGCGGGCGCGTCCGGCCAATAGCACCTTGGTGACGAGCTCCTCGGCGACGTCGCGCAGGCTGTCGATGGCGAGCGCGGTCGGCTTTTGGATCAGATCGAAGGCGCCCGTGGCAAGCGCCGCGATGCCGAGCTCGCTGTCGCCGCCCGACATGCTGACGATCACGACGCGCCGGCGTTTGTTCGCCGGCAGCGCCTTGAGCACGCCGACGCCGTCGAGGTTCGGCATGGCGAGATCGAGCGTGATCACGTCGGGGTCGAGCTCCGCGATCTTTTCGAGCGCGTCGATGCCGTCGGTCGCCGTCGCAACGACCTCGATCTCTGGGCTCATAGCGAGGCTTTCACGCATGACCTTGCGTGCGAATGCCGAATCATCGACCACGAGTACGCGGAGTCTCGTCACGGCTGGACCTTACGGTAGAAAAACGCTCCGCCCCGCTCCTCGCACACGAGCGGAGACTCGAAGCGCAGCAGCGACTCGGAGGTGCCGACGATCAAGCGCCCGTTCGGACGGAGCGCGTTCGTGAGCGAATCGAGCACGCGCTGCACCGTCGTGTCGCTGAAATAGATCAGCACGTTGCGGCAGAGCACGATGTCGAAATCGCCGAGCGTCGCGATCGCTCCCGCGTCGATCAGATTGATCCTGTGCCACTCGATGGCGTCGGTGAGTCGCCGTTCGATGCGCATGCCGTTCTCGATCGGCGTAAACCAACGGCCCGCGGCGTAGGCGGGCAGTGCTCTGAGCGAGCGCCGGAGGTACACGCCTTCCTGGGCACGGGAAAGCGCCCGGCGGCTGATGTCGCTCGCGACGAGCGTCACCGCGTCGAGGACCTCCGCGGCGTCGAGTAGCATGGCCAGGGTGAGCGGCTCTTCCCCCGTGGCGCACGCGGCGCACCAGACGCGCGGACGCACGCCCTGCCGAACGAGCTCCGGAATGTAGCTGCCTGCGGTGAGCTCGAGCGCCGGCGCTTCGCGAAAGAAGTACGTTTCGTTGACGACGAGGGCTTCCGCCAAGTGCGTGAGCTCGCTCTCGGCGCGCTCGTCGTAGCGGAGGAAGTAGTAGTAATCGAGGAGGGAATCGAAGCCGCGCTCCGCGGCGCGCGGCGCGAGCTTGTCGGCGAGCAGCTCGCGATCCTCCATGCCGTAGTGAATCCCGAGGCGCTCCTCGATCAGGGCGCTCAGGATCGCGAACACCGGGTGCGAAAGCTGCACGCCGGTCATGAGTGCAGCGCAGCCGCGCTGATTCTACGGACCTCGGCGTCTGGGTCCTTGAGCGCCGCCTGGGCCAGCGCAGGGGCGCTCTCCGCGTCCTGGAGCGCCACGAGCGCCGCCGCCGAAGCGCGGCGCGCAGCGTCGTTCTTCGAGTGCAGCCCCTGGCGGATCGCGTCGAGCGCTTCCGCGGAGCCCATGTGCGCCAGGCTGCCGACGAGCGCGCCGGCGACCGCGTCGTCTGCCGAGACGAGCGCGTCGCCGATCGCTCGAACGCGGCCGGGTGCGGTATGCCCGAGCGCGGCCACGAGGGTTTCGCGCTCCGGATTCTTGCGCAAGAGCGCGATGAGCTCGTCGGTGGCGGCTGCGTCCGCGCGCGCCGCCAAAAAGCCCGTGGCGGCGACGCGCACTCCCTCGTCGCGGTCGTCGGTCGCGCGCGCGATGGCCGGCACGGCTTCGGGCAAACCGAGCTCGGCGAGCGCGGACAGCGCGACGAGGCGCGTCGCCGCGTCGCCGCCCGCGAGCGCCGACAGGAGTTGCGGGAGCGCCTGAGGCAGCTTGGAAATGCCGAGCGCGACTAGCGCAGCGCGATGCAGATCAGGGTCCGCCGAGCCGACCGTCGCGCTCAGTACCTCGAAGGCGCGCGCGCCGCGCAGGTGCGCGAGCGCGTCCACCGCCGCGACCTGGACTTGGCCCGAGGCGTCTTCGAGTCGCGCGGCGAGCAGCGAGGTCGCGTCTTCGTCCTTGAGTCTCCCGAGGGACTGGCAGGCGTAGTAACGGACCCACGGGCTCTCGTCGTCGAGCGCGGAACGAAGCGCAGCGAGCACGAGGGGACCGCCCCCGGTCTGCCCGAGCGCACGAATGGCGGAGGTCCGCGTTCTGAGCTCCGGGCTCTGCGCGGCCTCGATCAGGATGGCCGCGGCTCGCGGCGTGTCGAAGAGCGGCAGCCCGGCGAGCGCGGCGTCCCGCACCTGCTCGTCGGAGTCCTTGGCCGCGCCCGCGATGCGTTCGAAACCTTCGGAGTAGGCGAAGTAGCCGATGATGCGCAGCGCCGCGCTCCGGACGCGCGGGTCCGTGCTGTCGGCCGCCTTCAGCGTCAGCTCGCGCGTCTCGTTGCTGCCGAGCGACTGGATTGCACCGAGAGCCGCCTGGGCGACGCGCCGGTCGTGATCGGCGAGCAACGTGAACAGCGCCGGCACGACGGTCGGATCGGCGACACGCGCGAGCGCGTCGCAGGCGAGCGCGCGCACCGTGGGGTCGTCGTCTTCCAGGCACTCGACGAGCGCGTCGCGGGCGGAGCTGCGTCCGCCCACGATCGGGATCAGCAGCCGGCGCCGCTCGGCGGTGCCCTCACGCAGCGCTTCGAGCAGCCGTGGTTCGGCGATGTGCGCGAGCTGCTTGAGCGACGCGCCTGCCACCTGCGCGATGGCGCCCGGCGCCTCCAGCAAGGAGAGCAAGGTCGGCACGGTGGTCTCGTCGCCAATCCAGGCGAGCAGTTGGCCAATCGCGAGCTGCTCGCTCGGGTCGGCACGTTTGACGCTTTGCACGAGCTGTTGGCGCAAGACCGGCACGTGCGGGGAATTGACGAGGGCGCGCTCCACGACGGCGGCGCTTCCGAACTGCCGCTTGCTTTGATCGCGAATCGCGACGAGCGCGAGCGCGATGTTGCAGACCAGGCTTTCGTTGACGGTCTCCAGCAGCCGCACGAGGTGCGCCGCCGTCGACGGATCCCCGAGCCTGCCGAGCGCGCGCACCGCCTCGGCCGCGTAGATGGCTTCACCGGTGAGCTCGATGAGCGTCGGGCCGGCGCGTGGATCGCGGGCGCGACCGAGCGCGTCGATGGCCGGAAAAGACCGGAAGAAATTGCGACCGGCAGCGAGCTTGAGCAAGGACTCGACTGCCTCCTTGCCTCCGATGCGGCCGAGCGCTTCGACGGCCGCGAGCGCGACGTTGTCGTCCGGATGCTCGCTGAGCGCTGCGAGCGCCGGTAGCGCGCGTTTGCTCTCGTGGCGGCCGAGGATCTGGGCACTGTCGCACACGACCGCGGGGTTCGGATCGCGCGTGAGCTCGATCAGCACGTCGTCGATGTCCGCTTTCGACTGCGACAGCGCGTCGACGATGCCGGCGACTTTGGCCTCGTTGTCGCGACCGGTGCGCAGCGCGTCACACAGGCGGAGCGCCGTTTCGCGGTCACCCGCGGCGAGCACCGCGACGACGGCGCGCCGCACGGCCCAGGACGGTTGCACGAGCTCGGCCAGCAACTCCGGCACGGCGGCGCTGCCCTCGAAGCGGAGCGCCTCGACGTGACGAATGCGCTCCCGTTCGCTGCGCCGGGCGGTATCGGTATCCGTTTTCATGGCGCCGCAGTGCCGCCGGCGTCGAGCGAAGCGGTGAGCCCTTCCACGAGGGCGGCTTGCTCGACGTTGGCAGCGCGAATGGTGACGATACGACCAGACAGCTCGTCGAGCTCCCGGCTGAGCGACTGGGCGCCGCGCGCCTGCGTGCTCGTCACCCCCACGATTTCGCGGATGCGAGCGCGCATGTCGTCGACGGCGCGGCTGATCTCCCCGATGCTCGTCGCTTGCTCGCTGCTCGCTTTGCGTACGGCCGCGATCGAGGCGCTCTGATGCGCGGCGCCCTCGGCGAGTGAGCTCAAGACCCCGCTCTGTTCGTCGAGAGCGCGCGCGGTTTGGCGCGCGATACGCCGAACTTCCTCGGCGTTTTTCGCGATTTCGGCGATGGCCTTGGTCTGCTCGTTCGTGGCGCGCGTCACGGACCCGGCGAGCGTCGCGACCGAGCGTGACGCGGCTTCGAGGTCCTTGCCGGCCTTGGTCTGCTCGGCGAGCGCCTTGGACGTTTGCTGAGCATCCTTGTGCACGCTGTCGAGCGTCTTGGCGATTTCGACCGCGCCCTTCGATTGTTCGGTGAGCCCGACCAGCGTGCGATCGATGGCGCTGCGCACCTCTTCGGTTTGGGCCGCGATGTTCCGCGCGAGGGTACTCTGCTCGTTCAGGGCGTTCAGCGTAGTGTCCGTGAGCCCGCGCATCTGCACGGCCGTCTGCGCGAGGCCAGTCGCGCCGGAGGCTTGCTCGGCGGCCGTGGCCGCGACTGCCTGCGCGTTTTGGGTCAGCCGCTCGTTCGAGCGCACGAGATCGCGGAGCGCGCGGGCCTGTTCCACGGCGGCCTGATTGGTCTGCTTTGCCATCTGCCGCATTTCGTTCGCGCCGCGCACGATGTCTTGCGTCGCCTTGGCCTGCTCGGACGCCGCTTCGACGATGAGGTTCGCCTGGGTGCGGAAGGTATTGGAAGACTGGGTGAGCGATTGCACGACGGTGACCTGCTCGTCGGCGCTCTGGGCGACCTCGCGCACGGATTGTCCCACCTCCTGGACGCCGGTCACGATCTCGGTGAGCGCGCGCTCCGCGGCGGCGGCGAGTGAAGCTCCGTCGCTCGCGACCCGTTCGCCCTCCATCGTCGCGGTCAGTGCTTCGCGCGCGATGGTCTGGAGCGCGCGGATGATCTTGGCGATGTCGGAGCTCGCCGTCGCGGCGCGGTCGGCGAGCGATCGGATCTCCTCGGCGACGACGGCGAATCCGCGCCCGTGCTCGCCGGCGCGCGCCGCTTCGATACTGGCGTTGAGCGAGAGCAGATTGGTGCGGTCGGCGATCAGATTGATCGTCTGCACGAAATCGCCGATTTCGTCGGCGCGCTGCGCCATCTCCTTCATCACCGCGGCCGACGATCCGATCGACACCTTGATCTTGGCGAGACCCTCGATCGACTTTGCCACGGCGCCGCCGCCCTCTCGCGCCGTGTGCACGACGCGATCCCCCACCTCGCGCGCCTGCTCGCAGAGCCGCGCGATGCGCCGTGTCGAGCCGTCGACCTGCATGGCCCCCGTGGCCGTGGCATCGGCGAGCCGCGCGATGTCCTCGGCCGCGCGCGACACGGACTGCGCCGAACGCGCGAGCTCCTCGACCGAGGTCGCGTTGTCGTCGACGACGCGCGCGTTCTTTTCGGAAGTTGCTGCCACCTCTTCGACGGAGGCGGCGACCTCCGCGACGGTGGAAGCATTCTGGCCCGTAGCGCCCTCGAGCTGCTTGGCGCTGTCGGCGGCGACCGCGGCGGCGCGTGACATGCGCTCTGCCGTGCTCGCCGTGTTGGCTACCGACACGCCGAGCTCCTTGCCGCGTTCGGCGATTTCGAGGACGCTCTTGGCGATGCCGGCCGTGCTCGCGTTCACGGAGCTGATGCGCGTGCTCACGTCGCGCGCGTCGTTCGTCAGGCGCTCGATGCCGCGCGCCATCTCTTCCGTGGTGGCGCCGACTTCGACCAGCGCGGCGGCTGCGCTGTCGGCGCGCGCGGCGATGCCTACGATGCCCGCGGCCATCTCCGTGCCGCTCGCCAGGAGCTCTTCGCTCGAGGCCGCGAGATCCTGCGCGTTCGACGCCACGACGCGGATCGAGCGTACGGACTCCTCGATCGCGGCGGCGGTGTTCTCCGCCGCTTCCGCGAGCAGTGCGGTGTCCTTCTTGACGCCGACCACCGAGGCGGCGACTTCACGCAGCGCGGTCGCGGAGTCTTCGATGCCGCCGAGCACGGTTTGGGTGAGCTCGGCCGCGTTTGCCTGCGATCGGGCGATGTTTGCCGTCGAAACCGAGGTTTGTTCCGCCGAAGCCGCGATCGACTCGACCGCGGCGCTCAGCTGTTGACCGAGCGCCGCGCTGTCGTTGCCGACCGAGGTGAGGCGCAGCGCCGATTCTTCGAGCGCTCTCGTCTCCGCGGCCGTCGCCCTGAGCGACTGAGCGGCTCGCTCAGCCCGGGAGCGCGGGTCGGCGGTGGTCGTCGGCGGCGGGGAGGGCGTGGGGTTCATGGTCATGGTCGCTTTCGCTGATTCTCGGCAAGTCGAGGAGTAAGAGCAGGCGCTGGCCGACGGTGTACGTGCCGTTGACGAAGCCGATGGTGCGCTCGCTCAGGAGCTCGGGAGCCGGCTGCAGTCGCTCGGGCTCGAGCAAAATGACCTCGCGCGCGCGGTCGACGCAGAATGCGACGACCCGACCGCCGACCTGCGTCACGATGATGCGCGTGTCGAGCGTCGGAGCGACGGCGGGTAGGCCGAAGCGGCGGCGTAAATCGAGCACGGGGATCACACGACCGCGCAGGGTGACGACCCCGAGCACGTACGGGGGCGAGCCGGGCACCGGTGTCGCGCCCGTGAACGACTCCATTTGCAGCACGAAGGTGATCGGCAGCGCGTACTCCACGCCCGCAACGACGAAGACAACATGGAGCTTCACGTGAGCGCGCTCCGAGCAGAACCACCTGCGCCGAGGCTCGTGCCGAGCGCGACCAGATCGAGCACGAGCGTCGGCCGGCCGTCGCCGAGATCGGTCGCGCCCGAAACGCCGGGCACGCGCACGAGCGCGTCATTCATCGGACGAATCACCACTTCCTGCTGGCCGAGCATACGATCGACCGCGAAGGCGATGGGCAGGCCGGCGCGGCGCACGATGATCGCCTTCTGCCCCGTCCCGGGTTCGTGCGTCATCCTGAACACGTTCGCGAGCCTCACGACGGGCACCGCGTGACCGCGGCGCAGGATGATGTCGAGGTTCGGCCTGCCGTCGGCGTTCGCGGGAACGGCGACCGCCTCGGCGCGATCGACCTCCACGATCTCGTCGACGGTGGAGACCGGGACGACGAAGCGTTGCCCCGCGCATTCGAAGGCGAAGGCGTCGACGATCGCGATCGTGAGCGGCACGCGCAGCGTGAACGTCGTGCCGGTGCCGAGCTCCGTGGCGAGCTCGAGCTCACCGCCGAGCTCGTCGATGACGACGCGCTTGACGATTTCCATGCCCATGCCGCGGCCGCTCGTCGTCGTGGCCACGTCGCGCGTCGACAGTCCGGGCATGCACAGGAGCTCGAGCAGCGCCGCCTCGGTTTCCGGGACGGGCCTGCCTGCCTTGCGCGCGACCGCCTGGCGATCGATGCCGCGGCCGTCGTCGCTCACCGTGAGCTCGAGCCGCGTGTTCGAATGGGCGCGGCAAGCGATGCGCAACAGGCCTTCTTCGGGCTTTTTGCGGCGCACACGCTCGTCAGGAGTTTCGATCGCGTGGTCGACGGCGTTGCGGACCAGGTGCACGAGCACGGGAAACAGGCGCTCGGACACGGATTTGTCGAGCTCGGCTTCGGTGCCCTCGAGCTCGACGCGCACGCGACGATTGGTCGTGCGCTGCAGGCCACGGACGAGCAAGGGCACGCGGTCGAGCAAGTCGGAAACGGACACCATGCGCACGCGTACGATGGCGGCGCGCAAGCTGCGGAGCTGGCGCGCGTTGTCCGCGACCACGTCGCTGAGCTCGCGCGTGTTCACGCCACGGGCAGTCAGGGCGGCGACGGCGCGGGCCAGGCGATAGCGCGTCACGATCAGCGTGGCGAGCTCCTCCATCGCGTCGTCGAGCCGATTCACGTCGACGCGCACGATGCCGCGGCGCACCCCGGCCGCGAGCGGGTCGTTCTCTTCGTCGTCGATGGCCGGAGCTCCGATGCTGTCGGGGACATCGGGGCTGGCGACGGCGCGGAGAGTGCTGAAGGGTTTGAGAGTCGCGGCCTTCACTCCGACAGCCGACGCAACCTGCTCGTCGCTTGCCTGCGTGAGCAGGATCAGCACGAACGACAACCCCGCGGGCGATTCGGGCGAGACCGGCAGGGAGCGTGGCAGCACCCGCACGATTTCGGCGCAGGCGCTCAGCCGCTCGCGCACGGAGTTGATCGAGAAGCCCTGGGCCGCACGGTCGGGCGAGGGGAAAAATTCTGCGATCACGCCACGTTCGCCGCTCCTGATGCCGCGGACGGCCTGTTCCACCTCGAAGGGCGCGAGTTTGGCCAGTAGCTCGGGCTCGAGGTCGAGCTCGGGCCCTGACTGTTCGACGAGCGCCGCCTGGGTGGAGTCGAGCCGATCGAGCTCTGCGAGCAATTCCGGAGGCGGGGGGCTCGCGGCTTCCCCGCGACCGAGCGCCGTGAGCCGCTGCGCGATGGCTTGGACGCCCTTCAGGAGCACGTCGGTCGAGTGGAGCGGCGGGGCCGTGCCGAGGCGATCGTAGCCGCGGACGAACGCTTCGAGCCGATGCGCGATCGCGACGACGGGCTCGACTCCGACCATCGCCGAGAGGCCCTTGATCGTGTGGAGCGAGCGAAAGATCTCGCGCAAGGCACGCGCGTCGTGCCCGCCGCTTCTCTGGGCCGCTTCGAGCGCGAGCAGTCGTTGGTTCGCGAGCGCGACGTGCTCCTCGGCCTCGACCAAATACGCGGTGAGAAACTCCTTGAGGTCGGTCGAGGTGGTCACGCCCGCGTTTCCGCGGGCTCGGGCAGCAGGCGACGCACCTCGGCGATGATCGCCTCGGGCGTGAACGGCTTGGCGAGAAACGCCGTTGCGCCCGCCCGCAGCACCCGTTCCCTCGATTCTTCGTCCCCGCGCGTGGTTACGATCAGGACGGGCAGCGCGCGCAGCCGATCTTGCCGACGAACGAATTCGAGCACCTCGATGCCTCCTACGTCCGGCATGTTCAAATCGAGCACCATCAGGTCGAAGTGAGCAAGCGAGAGGCGCTCGATGGCCTCTAGACCCGTCGAGGCATGCGTGTAAGTCGTCCCGGCAATGGCACGCAGGCATGCGACGACCATGTCGCGCATGACTTTGCTGTCGTCCACCACCAAAATCGCGGACATTTCCGCTGGACAGTAGGATCATGCTCCGCGAGGGTCAAGGGAGCCGCGGTGCCGAAATGTGGCGTAACGCTACGCTGCGCCGCTCTGTGATCGGCGCTAGCTTGTGGGCCCCTGAGTGAGACTTGCTTAGCGCATGCCCAGTTCGCCGGAGCACCCAGTACATAGCCACGCTGGCGAGGACGAGCGTGGAGTCGTCTGGCTCGTGGACGATAGCCCGCTCGAACTGGACGTAATTCGTCGCTTGCTCTCGCAGCAGCACGACGTGCAAACGTTCACCGACGGGCCGAGCGTGCTCGAGACGCTGGCGACCGGCCCGCGCCCGGACGTGCTCGTCGTGGACTGGCACATGCCCCAAATGTCCGGGCTCGAGCTCTGCCGTTTTCTTCGGCAGCGCTACGACGCGGCGAGCCTTCCGATCCTGATCCTCACGATGTCGGGGGGCACCGACAATATCGTCGACGGCTTCAAGGCCGGGGCAAACGACTTCGTCGTGAAGGCTGCGCACGGCGACGAGCTCTGCGCGCGCGTTCGCACCCTCGTCCGAGTACGATTGCTGTACGAACGCGTCCGGCGCGCCGAGCTCGCCGCGCAGCAGGCGCGGCAATCCGCCGAGGACGCCAATCAAGCGAAAGACGCCTTCATGGCGACCGTTTCGCACGAGCTGCGCACGCCGTTGAACTCGATTCTCGGCTGGGCGCACCTGCTCAAGGTGAACACGCCGGACGAGGCGACGCTCCAGCGTGGTCTCGACACGATCACGCGCAATGCCACGATCCAGGTGCAGCTCATCGACGACATTCTCGACACGGCGCGCGTCATGTCGGGCAAGCTGCGGATCGACCTCGAGCCCGTCGATTTTGCCGAGGTCGTGCGAGCCGCCGTCGATTCTCAGCGGCCGGCAGCGGATTCGCGGGGCGTCAGCGTCGAGCTCGCGCTCAGCGCTTCGAGGACGGTGGTGACGGGCGATTCGGAACGACTCCAGCAGGCCGTGTCGAATCTGCTGAGCAACGCCATCAAATTCACGCCCCGCAGCGGCTGGATCCGCGTCGCCCTCAGCTCCGGCCCGTCGGAGCTCGAGCTTTCGGTCGCCGATTCGGGTAAAGGCATCGCGCCCGATTTCTTGCCGCACGTCTTCGATCGCTTCCGCCAGCAAGACGACACCGCCACTCGTCGCTTCGCGGGACTCGGACTCGGGCTCGCGCTCGTGCGCCATCTCGTGACGGCGCACGGCGGCACCGTCACCGCGGAAAGCGCGGGTGAGGGCAAGGGCGCGACGTTTCGCATCCGGCTGCCCTTCGACGCTTTGGGGTCGAAGCCGCGCCATGCCCGAGAAGATCGGACGCCGGTCGAACAGCCGTCGGTGCGCGACATTTCCATCGGCAAGCTCGCGAACATGAGCTTGCTGATCGTCGAGGACGACGACGACGCGCGCGAGCTGCTCGCGGCGATGCTGTCCGAAGAAGGCGCCAGCGTCGCCTCGGCTCGCACGGCGGACGAGGCGCTCTCGCTGCTCGCCGCTCGCTGTCCCGACGTCTTGCTCAGCGACATCGGCCTGCCCGGTATGGACGGCTTCGAGCTCATCCGCCGCGTGCGCCAGCTCTACTCGCCGGAAAAGCTGCCGGCCATCGCCTTCACCGCCTACAGCCAGGTCGAGGATCAGCAGTCGACGCGCAAGGCGGGGTTCCAGGCGCACGTCTCCAAACCGGCGGCGCCGAGCGAGGTCGTGCAGCTCGTCTCCCGCGTTGCGCGGGGACATGCTCGCTGAGCACCCGTTTGTCGTGGGCGCTCTGCGTCGCACGTGGCCGCCGTGCCGGGGCACGGTTGCTCGCTCGGGTCTCCGAGCGCGCCAATGGCTCGCGTGTAGCGCCCGCGCACCCGGCCGGGAGGGCACGCTGATTGCAGCTCGCGCCTCACATGACAGGAGGATGGCTGACGCCGCGGCCCTCGCGCTTGCGGTGGCTCGTGCTCGCGGCGGCGTTCGTCGGCGCCAGAACGTTGGCCCAGAAGACGCGGCCACGAACGCTCGCCGGAAAAAACGTGCTCGTCACGGGCGGCGGCCGAGGGCTCGGGCTCGAGATTGCGCGCGTGCTCGTGGCCCGCGGCGCGCACGTCGCGATTGTCGCGCGTGACGCCGCGGAGCTCGAGCGTGCGCTCGAAGCCTTGCGCGAAGTCGCGGCCCCGAAAGTGCGCCTCGTCGCCGAGGCGTGCGACCTGAGCGAGCCCGGAGCGGTCGAAAGCGTGCTCACGCGCGTGCGAGCGCGGCTCGGTCCCATCGACGTGCTCGTCAACAATGCCGGTGTGATCCAGGTCGGACCCCTCGACAGCATGACACAGGCGGATTTCGAGCACGCGATGCGCGTCCACTATTTCGCTCCGCTCGAGCTGATGCTCGGCGTGCGCGCTGACATGCGGGAACGCGGCGGCGGACGCATCGCCAACGTCGCCTCGATCGGGGGCGTGGTTTCAGTACCGCACCTCTTGCCTTACTCGGGCAGTAAGTTCGCGCTCGTCGGTCTATCGCGAGGCATGCGCTCGGAGCTCGCCGCCGAGGGGACGCTCGTGACGACGGTGATACCCGGGCTCATGCGCACCGGTAGTCCGCGCAATGCGACGTTCAAGGGCGACCACCGAGCGGAGTACGCTTGGTTCAAGCTCTCGGACTCTTTGCCAGGGATCTCGATTTCGTCCGGTCGCGCAGCACGGCGTATCGTGCGCGCGCTCGAGCACGGCGAGAGCGAAATCGTGCTCGGTTGGGCGGCGCAAGCCGCGGCTGTCGCGAGCGGCGTTGCGCCGGCTTTCGTGGCGTCAGTCCTCGGCATCGTCCAGCGCCTGCTGCCGCGCGGCGGCAATACGACGCCCGTCCGTGGTTCGGAGAGCGAGTCGAAGCTCGCTCCGCGGGCGCTCACGTTTCTCACGGACCGCGCCGCCATCCGCAATAATCAAACCTGACCTCCGTATCGGGCTCGTCCGGCCGCCGGGGCACGCAGGCCGTGACGTGCCCGCGACAGTCCACGCTGAGCTCACAACATTGCTCGAACATCCGGCGGATGCGCTGGCGGCCGCGCTGCACGCGCGACTTCACCCCCGAAACGGAGATCCCCAGCATTTCCGCGGCATCTCGGTGCGTGAGCCCTTGGAGCTCGGTGAGCGTGATCGCCTCGCGATAAGGGGAGGGAAGCCGGGCGACGAAGAGCGCGACGCATTCGGCGAGCTCGGCTTCCAGAGTGTCGTCGGGCTCGTCGACAGCGGCCTCGTTCGAGTCGCTGCCGGGCTCGCCTCTCACGAGCGGATGCCGCGCGCGAACCCGCAGGTGGTCCGCGATGGCGTTGGCGGCGATCCGGTAAACCCACGGACCGAAGCGCTCCCCGTCCGCGAGTGTCACGAGGCCACGGTGCATGCGCGTCAACGTCTCCTGGAGCACGTCCTCGACATCTGCGGGCGAGCCAACGCGACGCGCAACGTAAGGTCTTAGCCGCGCTTCGAGCTCACGCCACGCGCCGCGCGACTCGGCGGCGATCACGCGACGAAATCCGTGGGCTCGCAGCAGGACGGGCCACAGCAGCTCCGCTTGCCGCCTGGCTTGCGCCCCTCGATCGTAGCCGACGCGACGTAGTCGGCCGAGCCTGGCATGCACCGTTCCATGATCGCGCCGCTTCCCTCGCGCACCCTGATCGTGACCTCCTCGAAGCCGGCCGCGACGAGCAGGCTTTGCAGCGTCTGGGCACTCGCCGCGCCGGCGACGCAGCCCGTGTAAGCCTCGAGGCTTTTGGCGAGCGCAGGCGGCATCGGTTTGGTCGCGATCACGTCCGAGATCGCGAGTCTGCCACCTGGTTTGAGCACGCGGAACGCTTCGTGGAAGACCGCGGCCTTGTCGGGCGACAGGTTGATGACGCAGTTCGAGAGGATCGCGTCCACGGACTCGTTGCCGACGGGCAGGTGCTCGATCTCCCCGAGCCGGAAGTCGACGTTCGTCGCCTCGACGCGACGCGCGTTATCGCGTGCTTTGGTCACCATCTCCGGGGTCATGTCCACGCCGATGACGCGTCCCGAGCGTCCGACGCGCTTGGCCGCGAGGAAGCAGTCGAAGCCGGCGCCGCTGCCGAGGTCCAGTACCGTTTCACCGGGGCTCAAAGCAGCAATCGCCTGCGGGTTACCGCAACCGAGGCCGAGATCGGCACCCTCGGGGACGCTGGCGAGGTCGTCGCCCGTGTAGCCGAGCGCGAGGCTGCCGCTGCCTTGGGTGCCGCAACACCCCACGCCGCAGCCGTCTTGGCCGCGCGCGACCTTTGCGTACGCGGTTCTCACCTGAGCTCTGGTTTCGTCGTGTTCCTGGGTAGCCATTGGGTCCTCCACTCATCAAGACGGCCATGCTCGCAAAAGGACGCAGCGGATCGACGACGCTCACGCATTGACGGCGGCCGTCCGCGTCTTTATCGTTGAAGCACGATGAGTTATTTATCGTGGATCGCCGATGAAATCTAGTCCCGCCGCGGAACCTGCCTGCGGCGCGGCGCTCGACGGGCCGGACCTGCGCGCGGTCGAGGGGCCTGAAGCGGACGCGGAGCTCGCGGAGTTCGCCAAAGCGCTCGGTCATCCCGCCCGCGTTCGAATCCTGCGTTTGCTCGTGCGCAAAAACGCTTGTATTTGCGGGCAGATCGTCGATGAGCTGCCCCTGGCGCAATCGACGGTATCCCAGCACCTGAAGGTGCTCAAAGAGTCTGGTCTGATCCGCGGCGAGGTCTCTGGACCCCGCACCTGCTACTGCATCGAGCCTCGCGCCCTGCGCCGGCTCAAGGCCCTGATCGGGAGCGTCTAATCGTAGTTTAACGAAGGCGAGGGCTTGAGCTGGCGGTCGCGCGTCGCCGCTTCAGTTTCCTGGGGTGAGCGCCTTTTCCACGCCTTCGATCGCGCCCTTGATCGCGCGGATGTTGGTGGCGCCGGCGATGATGAAGAGCGCGGAAAAATTCGTCGAGTTCACGACGCTCCAGTCGTTCGGGATCGAGTAGGGATTGGCGACGATGGCCTGGCCCCAGCCGTAGCCGAGCTGGGTGCCGAACAAGAGCTCGCCGCCGGGGCCGTACGAGCCGAGTCCCAGGGACAGCCCGAGCCGGTGTGCACGGGCTTGTACGAGGTTACCGAGCGACGGGGCCGTGGCCGGTTTCAACGCTGGAAAAGCGCTCAAATTCGTCCAGAGGCCGCCGAGCACGCTGAGGCGGTGCGTCATGAAGTACTCCCCGCCGATGGCGCCGTTGACGATGGGGAGTGTGCGAGCGGAGTAGGTCGCGTTGAAGCTCGAGCTCGAGAGGGCACCGCCGTCGGTCGAGACCGTGTTGTCGACTTGCAGCGAGCTTTTCAAACCTTCGGCGTAACCGAAATCGAACGAGGCATCGACTTCCACCGTGCCGCGATCGCCGGTCTTCCCGACGCCTGCGGCAATCCGTACCGGAGGCTTGGCGCGGAAGCTTCCCGCGCCGCGCACCAGCGTGGCCTGAGAGCCTGCCATCGCGTCGACCGTCTGATGCAGTGTGGCCGCGTACGACCCGAGGATGTGTGCTGACGGGAGCTGAATGCTGGCTCCGAGCGTCAGTCCTGCGAGCTCGTAGGTTGCGCCGAGGATCGCGGTCAGATCCAAGGAATAGCCGTTGCCTGCCGCGCCGAGCGAGGACTGCACCGCCGTCCCGTCCATGGCGGACGTGAGGCTGCTCTCGTCTTGAATGAAGGAGATCGTGGTGTAGGCGCCCTGAAGCGAGGCGCCGACGGCCAGCTTGTCGTTCACTTGGGCGCTGTAGGTCGGCCCGACCTGCGCGCGAGTCCACTTGCGCGACAGCGACACGTCTTGCGCGGTCACTCCGGCCCCGATGGGCGCGCGCACCGAAAGCGCCGGCACGAGCAGATCCTCGGATTCCAGATTCGCGAGGCACAGCGCAAACCGTTGGTGCCCGCCCTTCCATGGGGTGGGATCTTCCTTCACCTTCGGGTTGCCGCTCTTCAAGGCGGCGAACGAGATGAACAGGCAAAGCGTCGAGGGCACCGCCGAGAGGCGGACCGCGGAGATCGCGCGATGATTGATGGACACGTCGCCGAAGCTCGGGTCGACGCTCGACGGTCGATGCCAGTCGTGGAAGCGATTGGTTTGCAGCGAGAGAAAGTTCACGCTGAACGCGACCTTGCGGTCGTCGATGCCCACGATGGTCGCTGGGTTCGTGAAGGGCGCGGCGCCGTCGCGTCCGAGCGCGACGCCCGTATTGCCCATGAGCGCGCTCCTGCCGCCGAGCGGTGACGAGCGATCATTGGCTTGGCACGGCGCGCGCGTTGCGGTCGTCAGCAGCGTGAGGACGAGCAGCGCGCGCGACCACAGCCCGCGCACGCCAAGGCCCTGCCTGCACATTCGCGCTCGGCGCCTCACGGCGTCTTGCCGACGGCGGCAGTGGACGCCGGCGCCGTGTCCGTGCAAGGAATCGCCTGTGCCTGCGGCAGGTGCTTGATCACGGCGTCACTCACGTCCGCGACGGCCGTCCCGAGCGCCAAGCGAAGCGCCGAAGCGACATCCGCGGGGCGATCCGGCCCCCCGGCGAGCGGGCGCTCCACGACGACACTCCGCTCGAGCGAGGCTTGTCGGTCGTCGTGCAGCGTGAAATGTAGCGCCAAGCGCACGTGTGGCTTCGGCTCGCGCAGCTCCTCGAACGCCGTGAGCTCGACGTCGAGCGTGGGGCCGGCGCCGCCCACGATGCGCCGCAAGTGCCTGCGTTCGAAGAGCTCCTGCTCGAGCCCGCGCCGCAGGTACTCCGCCGGTTCCTCGGTCCAGCGCCGATCATCGTAGAAGCCGACTTCCGACCCCTGCAGACGAAACGACATGCGTTCCTCGAGGTGGGAAGCGGCGTCCACTTGTCCGAGCCTGAGCTCGAGCGGCGTTCCCGCGCTGACGGCGCCTTCCGTGCTGCTCGGCTCGGGTAGCTCGGCGCTGTAGTAATGAGGAGCGACGACGTCGCCCTTGGAGGTGAGGGCACAGCCCGCGTAAAAGAGCGAGAGCGCGCCGAGGGCGCAAGCGCTGACTACAGCGGAGACCGTTCTGATCGATCGTGAATTTTTCGGGCCGCTTCGCTCGAGACCCGAAAAATTCACTCGCTTTCGCCCAGATCTGTCTGCCCGCTGTTTCCCTGTGTCGATGCACCCAAGCGAGCTTGGGTGTAAGTTCGAGCTTTTCATCGGCTTGCCGCCGCCTTGCCCTTGAGCAGCATGTCGGGATCGCGCTCGAGCGCATCGACGAAGCGCTTGATCGAACGCGCCGCGCCGCGCACGTCGCGCAGCGTGAGGTCGAGCTCGGGGCCGACCGTCTGCGCTCCGCGCGCGACCTCGTCGACCGAGTTTGCGGCACGTTCGGCGCTGCGCATCAGGCCTTGGTCACTGTCCATACGCTGCAAGATGTGATTGGCGCTCGCGAGCGTTTGATTGAGCTCGGTCAAGCTCTGCTGCGCGTGGGCGGCGAGCTCGCCAGCGTGTAGCGCCGCGAGCTGAGCGTTGAGCTCTTTCATCGCGGAGCTCGCGTCGCCGAGCGTTCCCGCCGTGCGCTCCGGCAAGCGCTGCTCTTCGACGCTGTCCATGAGCGCGTTCAGCTTGCTCACCGTGCCGAGCAGCGCGGTCGCGATGTCGGGAAACTGACTGGCCGCGCGCGTGACGGAGTCCTCGAGGTTCTTCATGGTGGACGGCGTGGTCAGGATCGTGTTCGGCGGCGTCTTGAACGAGAGCGGCGGCTCGGGCGGGCCCGGGGTCTCGAAGAAATCGAGCAAGATGAATTTCACGCCGGTGATGCCGGTCTGCGAGAGCTGCACCCGCAGCTTCGGCTGCATGGCAAGGGCGTCTTTGCCCCGACCTTTGCCGTGCAAGCCGGCGTGGTCCAATTGCGCAAGCGACAGCTCGCTCGTGACCTGCACGTGGCGATGGTCGGGCGCGACGTCGATCGCGGCCACGCGCCCAATCGTGACGCCGCGATATTTCACGGGCGATCCTAGGTCGAGTCCCTGCACCGATTCGTCGAAGAACGAGTAGTAGGAGACCGTCCGATCGTTCCAGTGGCGCGCGCCGAGCACGACGATGGCCGCGAGCGCCAAGCCGAGTCCGACCAGCACGAAGAGTCCGAGCTTCCAGCGATTGGTTCCGACGGCCATCAGCGCACCCTCGCTTCACGATGGAAGAACTGATGGACCTTGGGATCCTTCGAGGTTTCTTTGAGCTCGCGTGGATCGCCCGCTGCGATGATGCCCTTCGATTCTTTGTCCAACATGATGCAGTGTTTCCCCACCTTGAAGATGCTTTCGAGTTCGTGTGTCACCATCACGACCGTGAGGCCGAGCCCTCGATTCAATGCGATGATGAGCTCGTCGAGCTCGGCGGCGCTCACCGGATCGAGGCCCGCCGACGGCTCGTCGAGGAACAAGAGGTTTGGCTCGAAGGCCATGGCGCGCGCGATCGCGGCGCGCTTCTTCATGCCGCCCGAGAGCTCGGCCGGCAGCTTGTCCTCGCTGCCTTCGAGGCCGACGAGCGCGAGCTTCGCCTTGACGATGGCGTTGATGGCTTCGCTCGGTAGATCGGTCCACTCCTGCAGCGCAAAACCCACGTTTTCTCCGACGGTCATCGAGCTGAACAAGGCGCCCGACTGAAACATCACGCCGAACTCGGGCGCGGCGCCTTCGAGCTCCGGTACGCCCGTCGAGCCGATCGAGATGGTCCCCGCCATGGGCTCTTCCAGGCCGATCAGGTGACGCAAGAGCGTCGATTTGCCGCAGCCGCTGCCGCCGAGGATCACGAACACGTCGCCGCGCTCCACCTCGAAAGTGACGTGGGAGAGGAGCACGTGCTTACCCCACCCGAGCGTGAGCTCCTCGACGCGAATGAGCGCGTCCGTCATAGGCCGAGTGCTCCGAAGACGAGGGTGAAAACGGCGTCGAGCAGGATCAGCGTGAACAGGATCGAGACGACCGCCGAAGTCGTGCGCCTGCCCACGCCTTCCGCGCCGCCCGAGGTCGCAAGGCCCTGCTGGCAGGCGATCATGCCGATCGCGGCGGCGAAGACCATGCTCTTGAGCGTTCCGCTCCATACGTCCCACCCCTTCACGGCGCTCGTGAGCTCCACCCAATACGCGGAGGGCGAGAGATTCAAGACCGTGGCCGCCACGACGAGACCGCCCGCGATGCCGATGGCGTCAGCGAGCAGCGTCAGGAACGGCGCGACCAAGACGAGCCCCAGCATCCGCGGCATGACCAGGTGCTGCAGCGGCATGAAACCGAGGGTGCGCAGCGCGTCCACCTCTTCCGCCACTTTCATGGTGCCGAGCTCGGCGGCAAAGGCCGCGCCCGTGCGACCGCACACGATGATCGCCGTCATCAACGGACCGAGCTCGCGTGTCATCGATACGCCCACCAGATCGGCGACATAGATGTCGGCGCCGAACGCGTGCAATTGAACCGCGCTCTGATACGCCATCACGAAACCGATCAAAAAATTGATGAGCAGGACGATGGGCACGGCGTCGGCGCCCGCGCGCTCCATGGTCAGCGCGGCATCTCGGATGTTGATGCGGCTCGGGTGACGGAAAGCGTTCCACGTCGCGACCACGAGCTGGCCGAGAAAGTCGAGGATCGCCACGGTTTCCCCGAACATTTCGACCGTCGCTTGCCCCACCTGCTCGACGGCGTTCTTCGGGCGCCGAATACGCCTTTTCTTGGGCCTGCGCCGGCCGCCGTAGAGATCGACGATGCGACGCACCGCGGGTGAGCCGCCCGTGAATTCACAATGGACACGACGTGCCTTGAGCTCGCTCCGTAAGTGCACGAGGAGCGCCATGCACGCCCCGTCGATCACCTCGACGCGCGAATTGTCGATTTGCACGCGCGTTTGCCCACCGAGCTGCTCGAGCAGCTCACTCACGCGCTTCCAGAGCGCGGGCGCCTCCTCGATCGTGATTTGCCCACCGAGCTCGACGCGCACGCCTTCCGGCAGCGCGGACACCGTCCACGTGAATTCCGGCAGGTAACCAGCGACGCGACTGATGCGATCGCCGAAGACAGTCAGGGCATCGAGGCCGGGCGAGTCCGCATCCGCCCGCGTCATTCGCGAGCGCCACGTCGCTCGTCTCGGCGCGCCGGCTTCATGCCGCACCGCCACGCAAGTTGTGTGCCTCCGTCCGCGCGTACGGGCTCGATGGTGTGCTCCCCTATTGTTGCGAAATTGTTGCACTTCTGGAAGGGCAAGCCGCAGCAGTGTCTACGACCGGGCGTGGCAGGTTGCCTCAGTTGCACATAAGGCCGCACCGGACGCAGCGGCGTCGGCGTGAACCGTTCAATCCGGCACGGTCGCTACGATGCGGAGCCGCACGTAGTCGATCCACCACGTGCCGTCGCGGAAGAGCGCGGGGCGCGCGTGCTCCTCGACGAGCGTCGTGAAGCGGCCGCGGGTTTCGTCGGGTGGCGACAGCACGAGGTCTCGCGCGAAGACGTCGAGCCAGGCGGCGATGCCGCTCTGGCCGTCGCGGTCGGGCATCGGGCTCGGGCGAGGGAAGGACCATGCGCTCGCGACGTCGAAGCCGTGCGCTTCGAGCAGACTCGCGTACGCGCCGAGCCTCGGGAAATACCAAGGTGAGAACGGGTGCGGTACGCCGTCGAGAGCGAGTGCGTCGAGCGCGTGATTGACGGCGGCGAGCACGGCCGCGACGTTGCCGTGCCCGCCGAACTCCGCGACGAAGCGGCCGCCCGGCACGAGCGCGCGCCGGACACCGCGCGCGACTGCTCCCGCGTCGTGGATCCAATGCAGGGTTGCGTTCGAAAAGACGGCCTCGAACTCGCGCTCGAACTCCAGCGCTTCGCCGCGCCCGACGCGAAAATCGAGCTCCGGGTGGGCGCGCCGTGCTTCGGCGAGCATCGCGGGCGAGGCATCGATGCCGACGACGTGCGCACCCGCGTCTGCGATGGCGCGCGTGAGGGTGCCCGTGCCGGCGCCGAGGTCGAGCACGCGTTCGCCGGGGCGCGCTGCCAAGAGCTCGAGCAGGGGCGCGCCGCCGTCGATCACGAAGCGCGCCTGCGTCGCATAGCGCCGTGGGTCCGTTCGTGCGTCCGGCGCGGCCTGCCTTGGCTGGCGGACCGCTGTCGTCGTGTGTGAATGCGCCGATCTTGGGTCCGCTCACTCGATGCTCGACGCGGCGCCCGTCCGCTAAGTGCTACGGCGTTCCCACGAACGTCGTGACGCTCTGGGCGGATAGCATTGCCGTGATCCGGCCCTGCGCCACGGTGACGCTCGCGCCCGCGCCGAGGTCCTTGCTCGCCGAGGTCTCGTACGGTGTGAGCGAGCACGGCGGGCTCCCGGAAATGTAGAACGACACGCTGCTCGCCGAGGTGCTGCTGTTGATGGCGACGATCGACAACGAGTTGTTGGTCGGATCGATGTAGGCGCTCACGAGCACACCGGACGGCATCGTTCCCGAGGTGGCCACGCGCTTCCAACCAGGTCGCACGAAGCGCGAGAAGTTGCCCATCACCCACAAGCGCTTGGCCCACGCCTTCTTGCCGGTGTCGTAGAGGCAGCCGCTGTTGCCGCTGCAATACAGCCACCAGTAGTGCCACGCGTTGAGGTTGGCTTTGGTGAGGTCGTTGTGCATCGTCGTTGCGGTGAGGAGCGCGCTCGCGATGCCGCCGCCCCCGGAGTCGCCGTTCGCGCTGCCGGTGTCGACCTCCGTCTCCCAGTATTCCTTGTTCGCGGTCGTGACGGCCGTTTCGGCGGGCAGCGTGCCACAGCCGTATTCGTGGCTCGCGAGGATGTCCACCGCGCTCCAGGCAGCAGCGTCGCTTTGAATCGCGGAGAAGTAGGTCTTGAACCCGCACGCATTCTGCGTTTCCGGGCCCATCACCTTCACGCCGAGGGGCGCCATGGCGGGCCCCAAATAGCCGCCAATCCAGGTGGCCAATTGCGTGGCCGAGTACGACGTCGTTTGGTTGATACCGCAACTGTCGGGCTCGTTCTCGGCGGAGACGGCGTAGAGCGGCACCCCCTGGGACTTTGCGGTCTGCACGTAACTCGCGAGGGTTTTCGCCCAACCCGCGGGGTCCGACAGTACCGGCATGCTGCCCTTGCAGCCGTTCGGGTCGGTCTGCGTGGTCGTGTAGGGGCCGCCTGGAGAACCGTTGTTCCCCATGCCCCAAGGTGTCAACCAGACCGTGACACCAGCCTTGGCTGCGGCTTGAGCAATCGCGAGCCCGTCGCCGTACCGAATGCGCAGCAAGCTCAGTCCGGCACCTTTGGTGGTGGACCAGAGGTAGTCGGGATCCGAAGCATTGGCGTAAGTCCCCGCCCAAGCGGAGGACACGCCGAAGCCCCTGATCACCTGCTGCAGGCTCGACTCGTTGATCGTGATGTCCGACGCTTGCGCCGTTCCACCGCCACACGTTCCGCTGCCGGGCGGTCCTCCTGCCATGCCTGCAGCGCCGCTACCCGAAACGCCGCCGCTGCCCGAAGCGCCGCCCATGCCCCTGCCGGCCGTGCCCCGTCCGCCCGTGCCGCCCATGGCGGGCGCGCCGCCTCTCGCCATGCTTCCACCGGAACCGTTACGCCCGCCGGGCCCGCCTGCCGTGCCGGCCGTCGTCGCACCGCCTGTTCCCGCGCGAGCGCCACCGGCTCCGATCGCGCCCGTACCGGCGCCTCCGCCTGAGGCTACGGTACCGGTTCCAGATGTACCAGCGCTGCTGGTGCCTGAGTGGCCTCCCGAGCCGCTGCTGCCGCTGCCACCGTGTCCGCCCGCGGGGCTGGCTCCGCTCCCGTCGCCGCCCGTTTCCGTGCTGCCCGTTCCGCTGTCCCCGCCTGCGCACGCGGTCAAAGTCGTTCCGGAGAGGATGAATAATGCCACCGGGAGAATAACGTCTCGGCAGGTGAGCATCGTTCTCGAGCTCTGCGGAACGCGCGAATGCAGGACCTGGGGATTGCTCATACCCAGACTGTCTCGGCGCTACGTGTTGTTAATTGAAGAACGTTGCAAAAGCGCTCAGCAGCGCCCGTCTCGAGACGAGAACTGCTGACGTTCACGCCTGAGAGCGCTTGCGAGCGCGGCGCCAACGGAGCCGCGCGATGTGCAGACCGAGCAGACTCGCAAGGCCGCCCAGGGAAGTGCTGCGCCCTGCGTCTGCGCGCGGCACGCTGCACCCGCAACCGCCCGGATGCTCGACTGTGGTTTGATTCGGCAGACCGGCTGCGCCCGTCGCGGAGCCGCCGGTGCCGGGCGCTCCGCCTAGTTGCCCGCTTGGCGCGCCGCCGGGCTGCCCCCCCGCCTCCGCTCCCGGTGCGCCACCATGAGCGCCGGCACTAGCACCCGCGGCACCGGCGCCGGCGACCATCGGAGCATTGCCGCCCAAGCCTGTGCGCCCGCCGTCGCTGTGTGCACCCGCGGCCGGTGATCCACTGACGCCGCTGACGCCGCTGATGCCCCCGCCGCCGGCACCGCCGCGGCCCGTCCCGCCCGCGATGCCTGCTCCCGCGGCTCCTGCCGTCGCGGGCGATCCACCCATCCCCGCGGCACCACCAGCCGGCATGCCGTCGCCGGAGCTCCCGTGAAACATCCACCAATTGAAGTTGAACAGGCTGCCGCTTCCGCCCGTGAACACGAGAAAAAGATCGTGCACGCTGGCGGTACCATCGATGGCGCAACTGGTGGTCGCCCAGGTTTGCGCGCCGCCCGTTCCGGCAACGGCGCACGTGCCGACGAGCTTGCCCGTTTGCGTGTCGAGGTGGACCTCGATCTTGCCGCCGTTGCCCGCAGACGCCGCTCGCACGTCGAGCGACTGCGCGCCCGTGCCGAAATCCACGCCCTTCACCTTGATGTAGTCGCCGTTCTGGATGTCGGTCACGTCCATGCCGCCTTCGCTGCACGTCTCGGTCTTCACGTCCCAGGCCCAGGCGATGGTCTCCGCCTCGGTCTTCACGTACGGATTGAGCGTTCCGAGCTGCGGAGCGCCCGTGTCGCTCCAAAATGGCAGCTTCGGGATCGAGCCGTCGGCGCCGTATTCGAACTTCTCGACGCAGACCGAGCGCCGCTCGCCAAGCTTGCTCCCTTCGCGCTCGAGCTGCACCGCGTAGTCGAAGCCGAAGACGTACGAACCGTCTTTGAAGTCGATGATGCCCGGGTGATTGCCCGACGACTTGGCGTTGCCGTCCATGATCGAGCCTGCGAAAGTCCACGGCCCGGTCGCGCTGCTGCTTCGTGCGTAGCCAATCCCCTCTGGGCAGCACGTGGAGGCGAAGGCGAGATAATACTGGCCATTTCGCTGAAAGAACCAGGGACCCTCCTCGTAAGTCTGAGGGCGCGTCACCTGCACGATGCTCCCTGAATAGGAGATCATGTCCTGGTTCAGTTTGACGTAGAAAACCGACGGCTGGTGACCCCAGTAAAGGTAGCCTTGACCGTCGTCGGTCACGAACACGGTCGGATCGATGTCGTTGCTTGAATTCGGATTATCGATGAGCGGCTGCCCCAGCGCGTCCACGAAGGGCCCGGTGGGCTGGTCTGCAACTGCGACGCCAATGACCATGTGCCCGCCCTTCGGGAATGGTGCGTACAAGTAGAACTTGCCGTTCCGCGCGATGACCTGCGGCGCCCAGGCGTTGACACCGTCGGACCATTTGAACGTCTTGTAGGGATCTTTCACGCCGCCGATCATGCCGTGATCGGTCCAGTTCACGAGGTCGCTCGACGTGTAGAGCATCCAGTTGTACATCGTGAAGCCAACCGCATTGTCCTCGTCGTGGCTCGTGTAGAGGTACACCGTGTCTTCGTAAACGAGGGGCGCAGGATCCGCGGTGTACTTGGTTTGGATGATGGGATTGTCAGCGAGCGAGGCGTGAGCCCACAGCGTGACGAGCGCTGCGACACCCGCTGCGAGTAGCCGACGGCTCGTGCGCTTCGAGCCGCCGTTTCGCTGGGCATGGCGGTTCGGCGGCGGCGAATCGACCAGGTTTCCGCGGGTGCTCACACCTCTCACTGTCGTCGCAAGACGGCGCGTTCACGAAAATCGTTCCCCTGCCGCGCGAATGCGGGCGCGAGCCCGCTCGGCTGGGTCGAAGCGAAAAAATCGACTGAGCTCGGCGTAAAGCTCGGGATGACGGCGCTCGAGCGCGCGAGGCCGCTCGAAGAATTGCTCGACCAGCACGGCGAAAAATTCCGCAGCGTTCGTCGCACCATAGGTGTCGATGCTCGTCTTGCGATGGTGCTCCACGTCATCGAGCAAGGCGGCGTACTCGGCGCTCGCGACTTTGGCCCACACCGAATAGCGCTCCAGATCGTCGAGCTGGGGCGTGCCGTCCATCGCGCCGTCCTCGGCGTCGAGCTGGTGGGCGAACTCGTGGAGCACCACGTCGTGCCCGTCGTTCGGATTCGCGGCGCCGGCCTCGACGGCATCCCACGCGAGCACGACCACGCCCCGCGTCCACGACTCACCGAGCCGTGCCTCGTCCCCCTCGATCACCACGTAACCTTCGCGACGTTCCGCGCGCGCCCGGTACGTGGAGGGATAGACGATGACGGTGTCCAGATCCGCGTAGAGCGGCGCGTCGAGTTCGACCCGATGCAGCACCAAGAGACAGGCGCGCGCCGCAATCACGACGCGCATCTCGTCCGTCAGCACGAGCCCACCGGCGCCTTCGAAGTGCTTCTCGACATTGAAGATGCGCACCAACGTCTCGAGCTTGTCGAGCTCCCCAGGGTTCAATAGCCGCGCGCACGGAAGGCCACGCAGGAGAGCCTCGTGAAATTCCGTGGGGAACGGCGCCGCGATGACCGCGTTGCGGCTCAGCCGCCGCCACCAGTCGAACATGCTCGAGTGTGGCGGAGGATAGACCCGCGCGCCGGCCACGCCAGGGCCGGCGCGCGCCGCACCCCGCGCGCGGCGTTTTGCGTTCGGTTTAGAACGCGATCTCGGCCTGGAGCTTCAGCACGTCCATGTCGGGCTTCGTGCCAGAATAGGGGCCTTGTTGCAGCACGTTGGTACCGGCGACGAGCGGCGCGCCCCAGGGCCACTGCCCGTTCAGGACCATCTTGTCGCCGTAACGGTAGCGACTGTACTGGAGGTAGATGCTCTCGCTCGAGAGGAAGTGCGACGAGAAGATGAGGCGGCCAGTGATCGCGGAAAAGAGGTACGCCGGGTGGTCGAGGTCGTAGTTGACGGAGTCGAAGCGCGCCATCACGCCGAGCCAGCTGAGCGCTTGCAGCGTCGCGTCGACGCCCCACTTGAATTGCTTGATGGTTTTGTACGGCAGCGTCGAACCGGTCGGCAGATCGAGGCTCGAGCTCGCGAGCAAGCCGAAGAAGCTGGCCGTGACGTCGGGAAGCACGCTCCCACGCTCACGCCCACGCACGGTCGAGAGTGAGTTCTCGTACAAAAATCCGAGGTTCAAGATCGAGCCGCTGCCCGTGCTGTCACTCGGTGAATTGGTCCAGCCGAGGTAATTCGTCGCGACCCCGGCGCCGCCGAGCGAGTGCATGACTTCCGTGCCCGTGCTGGCGATGGCCCAGCCGTTTCGCACCTTCATGATGGACGGCGAGAGCCAGAAGTGACCCGCATACGGCGCGTTCACGTTCGCTTCGACGCCCATCACGGAAAGATGAGCGTCGCGCACCGCCGTGAACGATTTGGGCCCCGGCGTCGAACTCTGCGTGAGGTTCGGATCCGACGTCCATTGGTTGCTGACGTGAAAGTCTACGTCGGCTAGCTTCTTGTAGGCGACTCGGACATTGGCCCATGCCAAAAGATCGAGCCCCGTAATGGCGCCGTAGAACGGCGGCGCCAAGTAGTTGAAGCTACCGTCGCGGCCCGTGCCGAACCCCTGCGCGAGCGTGACCGCGACATCGGAGAGCGGCAACGTGAGTTTCGCGAGCTCGCCGATCTGACGGAAACGACCGAGGGTGAACGTGTCGTACTTGGCGAAGTAACCGTAGCCCGGCCAGAACGCGCCGACCGTGAGCGCGACGTTGGGCTTGACGGCAGCGACCTCGAAATCCGTATCGAGCGTGAGGTACGCAACGCCCGGGGCCCACGCCGCGTCCGGATTCCGAAAGCCGACGGCTTGGAACCAGTAGCCCATCCAGCCGACGACCGCCTCGGCGTGTTTGTGTTTCTCGTGGATGAAGACCTCGGCCCAGTCCTGCTCCTGCAGTCGGGTGTACGCAAAGCTCCAATAGCTCGAGTCGACGGTCCGATTCGGACCGTACGAAACTTGGAGGTGCTTCGGCCCCTTCATGTCGTCGGGGCTCGAACGCGGACTAATACCCATCGAAATGGGCGCACGGAAGTAACCGGTCACCTCCGTGTGCCAGTCCTGATACCAAGGCTTCGCGGGGGCAGCGGCGGGCGCGCTGCCGGCCGGCGTCGCAGGCGCCTGCAAACTCGGGGCGGCTGCCGCGACCTCGGGCGTAGGAGCTGCGGCGGCCGGCTTCTCGATGTCAGGCGGTGTCGCTGCCGGCGGCGGCGGCGCCGGTTGGGCATCCGCAGGTTCGTCCGGTTCCTGCGCGAATGCCGGAACCGTGAGCGAACACGCCCACCCCACGAAGAGCAATTGCAATCCTCGGCGCACTTAGCTGTTCCCTCCGGGCGCGAACTTGAAGTTACTTGCCGTATTTGGCGGCGACGATGTTCGCTTGGACCGCATTCACGGTCGCGAGCGTCGCCGCGCCGCTCGCCATCACGCCTTCGTACCAGCGGCCACCGGCGCCGTTGCTGTTGTCGCCGCCGATGCCGAGAATGATCGAGCCCTGCTTCTTCATGGGCGCGTAGCCGGTCTTCGCCGGCCGGATCCCATCGTACAACGTTTTCACGGTGCCGTTCGTCGCATCGCCACCGTAAAGTGCGAAGCGACCCTTCCCACCGTTCTGCGACGCAACGTCTCCGACGAGGACCGCGTTGACGAAGTTGTACTTCATCGGCGTGTTCGTCGAGATGTTCTGATCCGAATTGTTTTCCCAACCGGCGTAGAGCCCGTTTTCGAGATCGGCCATCACCCACGGACCGTTGTCATGTCCGCCCGGCGACCCGGTGCCCCACACGACGCCGCCACCGAAGTACACCGCCTCCATGGTGCCGTTACCGTCGTCGTTCGCGCTCGTCTCCGCGTTGCCGTAGTCGAAGCAGCAACCGTCGATGAGATCGGTCTGGCTCGTCACCATGTACTGCGTTTCGGGCTGATCGCCGGTGGCGGTGCCCTTCGCGGTCGTCTTTTCGCAGCCGGTGCAGCCCGCGCGATACCCGATGTTGGGCTTGATGAGCACACCGTACACCTGGTGACCGTTGAGCGTCGTCTTGAGATCGGTCGCGGTCGCGGGGCTGTCGGAGCTGCGCTTGGCGCCACCTTGCGGCGCGGGCTTCAGGTTGTTCGCGTTCGGCGTCTGGTCGTAGATGATCGAAATCGTGCACGTCCCGCCGGAGCAGAACGAATCCTGTGTCGCGGCGTCGGCATAGCCGCCCACCGAGCCGATGTCCTTGGTGTTGCCGCCGGGGCAAGAGTTCGGACCCGCTTGCGACGAGCCTTTGCACACCTGATAAAGCGGCCCCGTGTAATTCGGGTAGAGCACGCGGGTCGTGCTGTGCGCTGCCGCGCACGTGTTTCCGGCGGCAGCGAGCACGCTGCACACCGTTTCGGGCGTATTCGGCACGCCCGCGCCGCCGCCGCTACCCGCCATGTTTGCCATGCCCGCGCCGCCGGCCATGCCCTGCATGCCGCCCATGCCCATGCCGCCGCTACCGTTGCTGCGACCTGCCATGCCGGTCCCAGCGTTTCCGCCCGTGGCCGGTGTCGTTCCTCCTGTGCCGGTCGCGCTGCCAGCGATGCCGGTGCTGCCCGTGCCGCCCATCGCGCCGCTGCCCCCGGTCGTGGAATTCGTTCCACCCGTGCCGCCGGAGGCGTTACCGCCCGTGCCGCCGCTCGTCGAGGTGCCGCCGCTTGCGTCCGAACCGCCCGCTCCGCCAGAGCCGCCGGTTGCCCCCGAACCGCCCGTTGCGCCGGAACCACCGCTCGCGGCGGTCGAGCCGCCCGTGCCCGTGGAGTCGCTACCTCCGGATGTCGCGGTCGTTCCGCCCGTGCCTCCGCTGGCTCCGCCCGGCGCTGAGTAGTCTCCGCACGCGATCGCGATGATCGACGCGGCGCCGTAGAGAGGGATGCGGGCGAGGAAATTCTTCATTCTATTCTCGTGATCGGTTGCTAAACGCCGCGGGACGCGGAGGCGCGTCGCTGCGGACGATGGAGAGCTATGCGTAGTAGTGGCGCATCCGCGCGAGGTCCGTTCAAAATTTTTCTGTCCGAACGCGTGCCGTTGGAGCGGTGTGAAAAACTTCCAGGGCGTCCGTGGGCACCAGATTAGCCTGGAATCGCCGTTATTGGGGGTACGGACGCGAGCGTCGGCAGCGTGATTGCTACTCGAGGAGCGATCATCCCGGCCAAGGGATGACGACTCTGATTAGCTGCCGTAGCGGTCCGATTTCGAACCGGCAAGCGTCGGCTTGGCGATTAGCATCTCCGAGCAGAGCCCGAGAGGGCCGAATTCTTGACAAGCGCGCGCCAGCTGAAATCCTTGTCGAATGGGGGTGCGAACTAGCTTGGTGGGTGCGGCGATCGGGTTCGTGGTGGCGTGCGGGGCCAGCCGTCACGACACGCTGCAGCACGACGCGCAAGGCGGTGACGGGGGCGGCGGTGCGCAAGACGGTTCCAGTGGACTCGGCTCGAGCTCCGGCGGTCGCACCGCGAGCGGCGGAGCGGCGGGGACGGTCGCCGCCGCCGGACGTGACGGCGGAGCGGCGAGTGACGGGGGTGGAAGCGGCGGCGCTGCCACGGGCGGCAGCTCGGCCGGAACAAGCCCGACGCGCATCATGGGACGTATCAGGCTAGAAACATGGCTGGGACCATCGGATCCCCACACGGATCTCGATGTCAATTTCTGGACGAATCCGCAGAGCTCCGTGTCGTGCACACGAATGGACGTGGGCTCCTGCTCCATCAGCTGTGAAGCGACGGCCAGTAAGGGAGGCCTCGACGCGGGGCGCGTCCGTGTCCACAGCGACGAGGCGAGCTTCGATGTAATGCTCGCCCCCGACGATCGCAGCACCTACCTGTCGTACGGCGTCCGCGGCGTTGACTTTCACGGCGGGGAGCACGTGTCTATCAGCGCAGACGGCAACACTGTCCCCGCCTTCGAAGACGAGATCGACTACCCGCAGTTGCTCCGAGTCACCTCAGCAGCTGCGCCGGCGGGTCAGCTCATGGCGGCGAGCGATCAGGACCTCACGCTGACGTGGGATCGCGGAATCGCCGGTGTCGATTTCGTCGCCACGGGCGCGTTCATTACCGCGGACCGCGTGGCGATGAGCCTCGAGTGCTCGGTAAGTTCCGAAGTCGGCACACTGACGATTCCCGCCGCGCTGCTGAGCAAGTTTCCCCCGCAAGGGTCGATCGAGCTTCTCACGGTCGCCTCCCACGTCGTCAGCGGGAGTAACTTCGACGTGGCGATCACGGCGATAGGCGAGGTCCTGTCGACGGACGACACGTATCCGGTCTACATCCAACTGCCGTAGGCGTGGTCCGGCACGAGGACTCACCGGCGTCGACGGCGAGCTCGCCGTTCCCGTCGGACTGTACGGGCTGGTGAGTACGACCTGAGTGCGCGCTTCAGCGGCTCACCACATTTTTTTCGCCCGCTCGGCGAAGGTCCGGGTGCCGGTGTGCTCTTACGACCTGTGTACCCGCCGCACGCGGTTACACGGAAGGAGAAGTCGATCATGGGCCATTGGTCTGTTACGCGCTTTTCGTGCTCACAAAAAGCTCGAGGGTTATCGCTGTTCGGCGCTGCGCTGCTCGGCGTCGCAGGTTGTGGGAGTCCGGCTTCCGACGAGGCAGCGGCAGGGACGGCGCGCTCGGCGCTAGCGTCCGCCGCTCCAACCGCTCAGGTTCAACGCGGCACGAGCTTTGCGCCGCAGCACGCCATCGTGCGCACGTTCGACGAGATCGTAGCAGCAGACAAGGCGCGCCTGGCCTCGCCATTGCGCGTTGCTCCAGCCGTGCTTCCCGAGCGGATTTCGAGCGGCTCTGCCAGTGAGTCGGCCGCATCGCCCAGCGTTGCGGCTGCTCCTTCCGCCGGCGCGGCAAGTGGAGCGCCGAGCCCGGCGCCTGCTGCGAGCTTCTTGGCGGCCGAAGATTCGGGCTGGATACCGCCGGACACGGACGGAGCCGTTGGCCCGAATCATCTGGTCGTGGCGGAGAACGGCAGAGTGCGTTTCCAGACTCGCACTGGAGTTACGCTGAACGACTTCACGCTCGAGGGGTTCTTCAGCCCCGTCGACAGTGCCGGCTTCATCTTCGATCCGCGGGCAACCTTCGACCCATTTTCGAACCGTTTCGTCATCATCGCGCTCGACAACGAAGACCCGGCGACTTCCACCATCGCGATCGCCGTCTCGCAAACGAGCGATCCCACGGGCAGTTGGAACTTTTTTGGGCTGCACGCTGATCCGAACAATCTCGGCTGGGCCGACTTTCCGAAGCTCGGCTGGAACAGTCGTTGGGTCGTGATCAGCGCCAATCTGCTCGGTGGTCCGGATCCGGGCGTGGTGTTCGCCTGCGACAAGGCTGCACTGTATGCGGGTACCGCCTCGTGCAGGCGATTCGTAACTCCTAATTTCTCGGCGCCCGCCGTCGTCTACGACGCGAGCGTGAGCACCGAATACATCGCGCACAATCAGGATCCATTTTCTGCGGGCACCGTGGCCATCGACACCATCACGGGTCCAGTCGGCTCCGAAGTCTTCACGGAAAACGCCGGCATCATCACGCTGCCGGCAACTTGGAGCACATTCGGGCCTAACGCGCCGCAGTCCGACATACCCGAGACCATCGAGACGGATTTCGACGCCGCCGTCGCTTCACTCGTGTACCGCAATGGTTCGCTCTGGGGAACTCAGAGCGCGTACCTGCCGACGGAGTCTCCGACACGTAGTTCGGTGCAGTGGTGGCAGGTGAGCCCGAGCGGCGCCGTGCAGCAGTTCGGACGCATCGACGACCCGAGTGGGCAGCTCTTCTTCGCGTACCCGAGCCTCGCCGTGAACGCGAACGCAGATGTGCTCATCGGCTACGCGCGCTTTTCGGCCGCGCAGCATCCGAGCGGCAACTACTCCTTCCGCGCCGGCACCGACGCGCCGAACACGTTGCGCTCCGACACCGTCTTGAAGGCGGGAGAGACGAGCTACTTCAAAGACTTCGGCAGCGGCAGAAACCGCTGGGGCGACTACAGCGCCACGCAGGTCGACCCGGTGAACGACATCGACCTCTGGACGATTCAAGAATACGCCGCTTCGCCCGCTAACACCTGGGGCACGTGGTGGGGCAAGCTCGTCCCGAGCGCCGACACCGGCTGCACGGAGGCCACGGCGACCGATCTCGGCGCGCCCGGCAATGCCGTCACCGTTCCCAACGACGGCTGCGTCCGAGTCCGCGACGGCTATCCGTTCTGGTGGGGAACTCGCAGCATGAGCCTGCAAACCATGAGTCCCGGGGTGTACCCCGTGCCGTTCACCTGGTCGAACACATGCGCTTCGGGGCAGGGCACCGGAACCTTCACGGGCAACTTCCAGTCGCAGAACTTCGGTCCCACGAGCAGCGCGTGCGCGACCGTCATCGATCTCCAAGGTAACGGCAGCGGAACGATTATTTTGCGGTATTTCGGTATCTAATCCCGCTGCGGCAAAAATCGCTGGCGCCGCTCAATCGGCGCCAGCGATGCGCGGTGATGCCGCTCTGCGGTGGATGCCATGACGAGCGTCATGCCCCCGTTCGTGTGGCCACGCTAGTCTCGCTCATGGGTCACGAGTCGGTATTCGGGGGCGGGCGGAGTGCGGACGCCGCTGCGGGCGCACGGGCAAGGGCTCTCCACCGGCTTTGGATCGCGCTGGCTGTCGCGGCGATGGCGCTCTTCGCAGTCGACGTCTGCGCCGCCAACGACGCCCCTAATCTCGTCGCGAGACTCACGCCCGCTCGCAGCGAAGGGGTCCGCCGCGCTCGCGTCCTCACCGACGGCGTCCAGGCGCGGAGCGGCGCCGGCTGGAACACGCAGCTCTCCGCCGTATGGGCCGGGCCGCGCTCGTTCGTCGAGTACGACCTCGGCCAGATGGAGCCGATTGAGTCCGTCTACCTCCAGGCCGACAACAACGATAGCTACGTACTCGCGGGGTCGTCGGACGGCAGCAAGTTCCAGGAGCTTTGGGTTGCGGGCCCGACGGAGAAGACCGGAATGCGCGCACGACGGGTGTCGGCGCTCGGTGCCCGCGCCCGTTACCTTCGTCTGAGTGCCAGGGCAGGAGACGGCTCGTACGCCGTCAGTGAGCTCCAAGTCTCGACGGCTCCGTATGCTCTGCCGGCTGGTCTCGTCACGCGAAGCGCACTGCCGGCGTCCGTCGGAGTACGAAACGCGCTCCTCACGTTTGGTCTCGCCGTCTGCGCGTTCGTGCTCTTCGCGGCCGCCGAGCTGCCATGGTACGGGCGGGCCGGCCTGGGTCTCGTGCCGGCGGCAGCTGCCGTTGCTCTCGTGTCCGCCGTCGCTGATTGTTGGCCGCTCGATAGCCGCGAACTTTCGTTGCTTCGGTCCGTGGTTGCCGCCGTCGCGCTCTTTGCGCTGGTCCGCGAGCGGCTGGGCCGCAGGCGCTATCCGGCGAGCGCGGGCGCAGTCAACCTCACGCTGACGCTGGCGGCCTTGCTCTCAGCGGCGTCTTTCTACGATCTCGGCCATCCGCAGTTTTGGAACGCGAAGGAAGTGCGGCCCGAGTTCGTCCATCAGCCCGACATGCGAGTCTATTACCCGTTCGCGAAGTATTTCGACGAGCTCGGCTACGACGGCGTTTACGCAGCGAGTGTCGCGGCGTACGTCGAGGACGTGCCGGGCGCGTCGCTCGAGTCCGTGCGGGAGGTGGAGATCCGGAGCCTGACGACGCACAAGCTCGAGCGCGTGGCGGACGTTGCGGGCGAGATCGCGAACGTCTCGCGGCGATTCACCCCGGCACGCTGGACGGAATTCAAAAGTGATATGCGCTATTTCCGCGAGACGATGGGCGACAGAGCCTATCTTGCGACCCATGCGGACCACGGTGCGAATGCGACTCCCGTCTGGGTAGCTCTCGCGCGTCCTTGGCTCGCCTTCCAGCCGGCGTCGGAGCGTGCGCTGGTAGTCGGTGGGCTGCTCGATCCCGTGCTCCTCGCGATCATGTTCTCCGTCGTGGGATTCACGTTCGGCCTGCGCACGATGCTGCTCGCCGTGATCGTCTTCGGCGCGACGGATCTCTACATGTTCGGAACGAACTGGGGCGGCGCCACGTTGAGGCACGACTGGCTTGCGTATCTCGGGCTCGGTGTGTGTGCGCTCCGCAGGGAGCGTTGGGTATTGGGTGGCGTGCTGCTCGGGCTTTCGGCCATGATCCGCGCGTTTCCCGCCGTCGTGCTCGTCGGCGTCGGTGCTGCGTGCGGTATCGCCTTTCTCGAGCGCTGGCTGCGCGAGCGGCGGTTTCCGACGCTCCGCCGCCATCTGCGCGCGCACGAGCCGGCGCTCAGGGTGTGCCTCGCGGCGGCTGGGTGTGTCGCGATCTCGATCGCCGTCACGGGCGCGATGTTCGGAGTAGGACGGTGGGCGGAGTGGTGGCGGAAAGTCGCATTGCTCGATTCCGATATGGCGACCAACGACGTGAGCTTGCGATCGCTCATTTCGTTCGGCACGGAGCAGGCGCCCGACGCCGCATTGAGCGCGCGACTGCCGCTCTACCTGGCGCTTTTCGCGGCTGGTTCGTCGTTCGTGATTGCTGCCGCGCGGCGTGTTCGCATCCATCAAGCGGCTCTCCTCGCGCTGCCGCTCATCGTGATCGCGTTCAATCCGGCAAACTACTACGTTCACTTCATCGCGTTGTTGCCGCTCTTGGGGGAAGCTTCTCGAGCTCACAGCCCGTCGCCGCGTGGCGAGGCGCCGTCATTCACAGATCTGGCAATTTCCGGTCCGCTGCTGGCGCTCTGCGTTGCCGAGTATTGGACCGTGCTCGATCCGGATATCGGGCGGCACTTCCAATACGAGACGCTGCTCACGTTCGCCGCACTCGGCTGGATCTCCGTGAACGTCGGCCGAACCCTGTGGCCCGAGCTTGGCGCAGTCGGGCCCCTCGAGACGGCGCCTGTCGTCGATGCGCCGCATGCGCGCACCGAGCTCCCCGTCGTGTGCACGAGTCCGTCGTCGCGGCGGTCGCCGCGTTCACCCGTGGGAGAACCAGCCGAGACTCGAGACAGCGCGTAGCTGTGCCGCTACTGAGCGAGGTGCTCTCGAAGTCGGGCGACGAGTGCCTCTCGCTCGGCGTCGAGCGAGAGCGCGTCGTCCGTACCGGGATAGAGGACCCGCTCTTCTTTCATATTGTGCACGCTCAGCGCGCGAGCAAGCTTCCGAATCGCCTCGAGTAGCTGTGTGATGTCGGGTCGCTGAAAGCCTTCGGCGATGGTGGCCATCAAGCGTCGGATTTCTGCGTGCTCACCCAGCATCACGCGCGTGGGCCCGTCGTGGTCGCTGAGCTGTTCGTAGAGGGGAAAGAGTATCTCTTCCTCTGCTTCGATGTGACGCTGGAGCCGCGTTCGAAAGCTGCCGAAGAGCTGTGCGGCGGCGGACGGCTCACCCCGGCGAACTAGCGACTCCACGTCGTTCAGGATCGCATCTATCTCGTGATGGTCGCGCTCCAGGCAGGCGCTCACCGTGACGTCCGTTTGGCGACCTGTCGTCGTGTTGCCGTGGCACGCACAGCCGAACTCGTGATTCTTCGCTGCAACGCTTGACATAGTGCCCTCATAACACCGCCGGAAGCGACCACGCATGATCGACATCAGCTTCTGCCGCGCGTGTACGAGGCCGCAAACGCTCCTGCGCGCTCCGGGAGCCGCGCGCGCTAAGGCCGAAGGTGACGGATCGGTGTGCGCCGGCGACCATGACCGCCATCAGTGCGGCCGGAAGCCACGCACGATCTTCACGAGTTCATCGACCACCTCGGGTTTGCTCTGAAGATCCGGGCTTGCCGGCATGATCGGGCTCTTTCCGGCCGCGGCACCGCCGTACATGATCACGTTCTTGATTTGGTCGTCCGTCACATTGGCCTGCCAAGCGCCGTCGGTGTAGTTGCGCGGCTTGGGGTTCAGCGCGGTGGACCCCGGACCATTCCCCAGGCCCTTTTCGCCGTGGCAGACGGCGCAGCGACTGCGGAACATCTCTTCGGCCTCGCGTTTGGCGTCCGCGGCCGACGGAGCTTGCGGCTCCGACTCTGCGGCCGCCGCAGCTTGCTCCGTTGCCGCCGGGCTCGTTTGCGCCGCTTGCCCCTTCGAACAGGCGACTGCTCCGAACAGCAAACTGGCTAAGACGGCGATGTGAGTTGTGGAAACAGACGACATGACATTTCCTTCCTGGGGACTATCCGACCAGATCAGAGCGATTGAGACGCCGCAGAGCGAGCCCGAGCGCGGCCGTTCCCGTCATGAACGGCCAGGCCAAGCCGACCCACAAGGTGGCGCGCGGGCCGAGCGTATTGGCGATCCAGAATCCGACGGGCCCGAGCACGGTGAGCTCCGGGTCGACTCCGCTGAGGAGCGCGAGTCGCGCAGATTCCACTGGGTTGGCCGCCGTGAGGACGAACACCACGTGAGGCTCGAGGTGGAACTCGAGCAGCAAGCCGATCAGCACGAAATCGTGCAATGCGGCGCCGAGCAGCCAAATCAGGAGCGCCACCACGACGGCTCGTTCGGGCGAGCGCACGATGCTCGAGACGAGGAGACCGAGGCCGACGTACGACCAGAGCAGCGCGAGCGTGACGAGCGCCGTTCGCAGGAGCAGCGGCCCGAGCGAGGGCTCTCCGAGCAGCATCGCGCTCGCGGCCACGAGGGCGAGCATGGCCAAAAGAGGGCCGAAGAGCACCGCGGCGCGCGCGAGCACGGTGGCCCAGAACCAGTCGCGCCGCCGGCAAGGTTGAGTCAAAAAGAGCTCGAAATATCCGCTCTGGCGCGCGCGCACCACGGTTTGACTCGTGGCGACGAGGGCAACCAGCGGGAGTACGACGACGATGGCGTTGACGGCGTTCAGCACCACGCGCGCCGTGCCGGTGAAACCGAGCACGGTCGATTCTCGCAGTCCGAGCCAGCCGAAGAGCCCGAATACACCCAGGTAGCTCGTGGCCGTGAATGCGAGCCAGCGCGAGCGCAGAGCGTCCGCGAGCTCGAGGCGAACCAACGCGGCGAGTGCACCGCTCGAGCGCGCCCGCGCGTCGAACGCCGTCGTGCCGGCGATTGTCATGGTCGAGACTCCGTTCGGTGCGCCGCGGCGGCGCGCCGGACACTGGCGAAGTCGAGAGGGCCGGGCTCCTGCGCGACGAACCCGTAGGCCATGGGCGACGCCGCGCCGGACGTGTAGCGCGCGGAAACGGCATCGACCCAGCGCGAACCGGATCGGACCCACATGGCGCGTGGCGTGAGCCGCCGATGCTCGACGAGGTACGCGTCGAGGCAGCCGATATCGTCGAAGAAGTGGTGCTGACCGCCGTCGTCGACGAGCTCCGCCGCATAGAGCGGGTCACTCACGAGCATGCGACAGCTTTCACAGGCCTGCTTGCCCCAAATCGGATCCACGGGTTCCACCCGGCCGTTGCAGGCCCAAAGCAGCAACGCGGAGACCAAAAATTGTAGCGCTCGCCTCAACATGCGGTCCTCAACGGCTTCGGCAGCGCGCTCGATTCCGCTCGATTCGTCGCGTGGAGCGTGTCGTGCGCTATCCGTCCCTCTCGGAACTCGATGATCCGATCGGCGATCTGCGCCAGCTCGTCCGGGCGGTGAGAGCAGAGGATCACGATGCGATCGGCTCTGCTACGCTGAATCTGCTCGAAGAACACGCCGCGCGCCGCCGTGTCGAGATTCGCGGTCGGCTCGTCGCCGATTAGAATCGGAGTGTCGGCGGCGAGCGCCGCTGCGGCGAGCAGCTTCTGCTTCATGCCGCCGGAAAGATGTACGAAGCGGGTCGCCGCGCAGAGCTCGAGCGACAGTCCGAACGCGAGAGCCCGTTCGGCGATTCTTCGTGGCTCGATGCCACGGAGCGCGGCGATCGCGCGCACCACTTCGCGAACGGGGGCGTCGGCCGGCGGGGCAATTTGCGGAATGTAAGCGACGTGCTTCAGCGCGTGTTGCGGCGCGCGCGCCACGTCGATGCCCGCGATGGAGATCCGGCCGCTCGTGCGAATCAAGCCGAGCAGCGCGCGCAGCAGCGTGGTCTTGCCGGAGCCGTTCGTCCCGACGAACGCCACGCGCTCGCCCGGCTCGACCGACAGCGTTACGTCGGACAGCGCGCTCAGGCTTCCGAAGTTTTTCGAAACATTCGTCACTTCGATCATGACGAGCCACCTCGTGTGCCTGCGCGAGGCGCCGGATCCACCAGGAGCAGGCGCGTGGCGAATACCGGTGAAGCGCGCGCGATGAGGTCGATGAGCGTGAGCGTGGTGGTCCCGCCGTAGAGTCGAACCGACGGTTCGCGTTCCGTGAGCTCGCTCGACAGGAGCTTGACCTGATAGGGCACGTCCCCGACGCCGTCGCGGTCGAGATCGTAACCCTGGTAATCCGACCAAAAATTGCCACGGAACGTCGCGCCGAGCGCGTCGCCGCCCCCCTCCACGGCGACGACGTCGGCGTTCGATTCGAAGTCGTTGGCGACGAACTCGAGTCCTTCTTCCGAGCTGTGCAGGCGAACGGCCGTGTCGTTGAGCGCGAAGCGGTTCCTTTCGAAGCGCACCGGAGTGGCCGCGCTACGCGGACTGCGATCGAGATAAGTCGCCGTCGTGTTCGCGACGAACCAGTTGTCGACGAGCGTGGCTCCGTCGCTCTCCTTGAAGCCGATACCCATGCCCGCGGGGCCGTGCGACCCAGTCAATCGATTCCGCAGGACCGACAGCCGCGAGCTGTACATCACGAAGATATCGACGACGTTGCGCGTGAGCTCGCTGTCTTCGACCGTCGAATCGTGCGAATACATGAAGTGCGTGCCGTAGCGGCTGTCGGTCACGCGGTTGTGAGCCAAGAGAACGTGACGCGAGTACCAGACGACGACATCTCTCGTCCCCTCGACGACGCAGTCGCGAACGATCGCGTGATTGGCTTCCCACAGCTTGATGCCGTCGCCTTGTAGCGGGTCCTCCGGCCGACCGATGACGTGGGCACCCTCGATGCGGCAATGTTCGCAGGGGCTGAGAACGATGCCGAAGAGTGAGTCCTCCACGGTCACGCGCTCGACGCTTACGCCGGGTGCCGTCGCGCGGATTGCCGCGTCTTCATGCGTCTGCCGGCGGCCTGACCCGCGCACCGTGACGTTGTCGATGGACGAACCCGCGCCCTTCAGCGTGATGACCGTGTCGTTGCCATTGCCCACGAAGCGCGTTCCATGTCGGCCGTGGAGCGCGACCGTGCGCTCGGCGACGAAATTCCCATGGTAGTCACGCTGTCGCAGCCAGATCTCGCGCGGTCCTGCCGAATCGGCGAGCCAGCGCGCGAGTGTCGCGTCGTCTTCAGCCACCGCTGCAGCCGCCGGCATCGGGCTGTCGGCCAAAATCGGTGTCACCGCCCGCGTCGCCTTGGGTTTGGCGACGCCCGCTGGCGATGCGAGCGACGCGAGCGCGAGCAGCAGCGCCGCGATGAAAACGCCCGTCTTCCGCCTCACGCGTGACTCCTAACGTCGAGTAACATTTCGACCGCGCAGGCCGACCAGCAATAGGGCTAGGCAGGTCGCGCCAGTCGCGAGCCAGAAGCCGAGCTCAGGCCGGGCGAAGGTCATGAACTGCCCGATGACGCCGTTACCGAAGAGGGTGGGCGTGAACGGCGGCAGCTTCAGCGGCGCGTGGGGATTCAGGTGATGGCCGAAACGGTACAGCCAGTAGAAGAAATCGACGATGAATCCGAGGGGGAGAGCTGCCGCGGCCGCAGCAGCGAGCATGTTCGGCCCGCGCCGAGGCACGAGCAGCAGCGCCGTGACGGCGATAGCCGTGATTGCGACCACGGCCAGGGACGCTTGCCGCTCGATCGGCGCCGCCGCGGTGAGTGACGCCATGCCGATGTAGTGGTTCAGCGTGTCGAGCTCGTGAACGTCGCCGCGCGAGCCCGAGAGCAGGATGTCGACGCCGAGGCCATTCGGATATTGGGGCGCGTAGAGCCTGAATGACCACCATGGTTGCCGATAGGCCGCGAGCAGCAGGCCGCCGGCCAGTACGCTGACGAGCGCTTCGGGAAGGTGGTGAAGCACCCGCCGCGCGGTCCCTTCGCCGCGTGCGCCCGCGTGGGGCAGGGGCCGGGTCGCCGGATACGACGGCATATTCTGCGACATCAGGAGCCTCCCTTCGCCTTCGGCTTGACCAGCATGTATCCAGCCATCTCGAGGTGGAGCGCCGAGCAGAACTCCGTGCAGTAGAACGGGAAGACGCCGGGTACGTCCGCCGTGAAGGTGACGTTCTCGTGCTTTCCGGGCTCGAGGCTCAGGTTCACGTTGTACATATCGATGGTAAAGCCGTGGGTTTGATCCTCCGCTTGCTCGAGGTTCGTGACGTGCAGGTGAACCGTGTCGCCCTGCTCGAGCTCCAAGCGGTCCGGCGTGAAATGGCTGCGCACGGCCGACATGTAAACGTCCACGACCTTGCCGTTGCGGACGATGCGTTCCTTGCCGCCTTCGACCGCGTTCGGGTCGTGGCCGCCCGTGTAGGGGTTTTCACCCGGCGGATAGACTTTGAGCGGGTGGAGCTTGTCGGCCTTGATCATCTGCGAGTAGTGCGGCTCGCCGAGACCGATCGGCATGTCGTAGAGCAGCCGCATCTTGGGGCCGGTCACGTCGATGAGCTGGAAATTCTGCGGATAGAGCGGGCCGACCGAGGTAAAACGATCGAGCGACATCTTGTTCATCGCCACGACGTACTTGCCGTCGGGACTGACGGTATCGCCTTCGGCGGCCATGATGTGACCGATGTTGTAGTGAACTGGAAGCTTTTCGAGCAGCTTCAGGTCTTTGAGCGACCATTTGGCAACCTTGCTCTCGATGAAGACGGACGTGTACGCGTTGCCGCGATCGTCGAACACCGTATGCAGTGGTCCGAGCCCAATCTCGACCTGACCGCGGATACTGTCCTTGAACGGCAGAATCGGAATGCCGTACTCGTCCTTGCCCTCGTAGCGCTTGCCGTCGATCAGCGCCTTGATCTTCGCGAAATCGTAGACGGTGGCGTGTGTGTCGAGCTTGCCCCCGACGACGACGCCGGTTCCATCCGGTGTCACGTCGCAGCCATGCGGGCTTTTTGGCTCGCCGATCAGGGTGAGCACGCCTTCCGCTGCCGTGACGGCGAGCGGTAGGACTCGCACGCCGTGAACTTCCTGCGCGCGCCCGGCGGCGACGAGCTCTTCGGCCCGTTTCCAATTGATGACGTGGAGATAATCCATCTCGTTTTGCGACGCGCCGCTCTCGATGGGCGGCTTGCCCTCGAGCGTGCCGCCGACGGCCATCTCGGTGTTGAACGAGTTGATGAAGGCCCAGCCGTCGCTCACGAGCTTGCCGGCGTCTGCGAGATCCTGGGTGTACGGCGGCAGCTCGACGGCGAAGCTCTGGCTCGGATCGATTCGGCCCTTCTCGCGGTCGAAGCGCCAAAACATCGCGAGCCCGCGGTACTTCGTCTTGTAGTCGGAAATCGGCGCGTACTCGCGGCCGAGCGGAGACGGATACTGGCTCGTTTCGATCACGTAGCGAGTATTCGGATCGACGAACGCTCCGCCGTGGTCGCTCGCCACGAGTGGGTTCGCCACGATTTGTTTCGTTGCGAAATCGCCGAGGTCGATCACGGCCACGCGCGCGTTGGCATTGTCGTTGACGAACAGGTATTTGCCGTCGTAATCACCCGCGCTTTCGGACAGGTTCGGGTGATGGACGTCGGCCCACGTGATCGAGTGACCTTCCTGCTTGCCTTCGGCAAGAACGCGGTCGCTCTCGCCACCGTAGGCGTAACCCTGCCAGGGCTCGGGCGCGAAGACTGCGATGACCTTCAAGAGCCGCATCGACGGCACGCCGATGACGAGCACTTGGCCCGACTGGCCGCCGGACGCGAAGATGATGTAGTCGTCCTTCTTGCCGCTCGGCACGTACGTCTTGAGAGCGGCTTCGACGTCTGCCTCGCGCAGCCCGCGTTGGCGCATCAGCTCGCGAATGGACGAAGAGGCCTGCAGTGCGCCACCGGCCTGCTGGGCATGCATGGCGCGTTCAGCCTGATTCGTACACGCCGCGAAGGTGGCGCCGGCAGTCGCGACTCCGAGTACACCGATGATCCAGCGATAATGTCTCATATTGGTTCTCCGCTGCCTGCGACACTCGAAAGGAGCCAGGCGCCGCGAACGGTTCCTCCGGTCTGCAATCGACATGCCGGTCGGGCGGAGCGCTCGCGTCGTATTACAGGGGCGCTCGCGAAAGCCTTCGCGCAGGTGTTGCATGTCGCGCGCCAAGGCCTGCAGGACGTGCGCGTTTGCCCGTCCTCACCGCGCCGCGCGTAGCGCCGCCCGTTAGTTGCTGGCGCAACGAGCGAGCGAGAGCGGGCGACCACGCGATGTCGTGCGCGCATGGTGCGAACGCAGCCTGGCACGAGCCCATTGTCGGCGCCGCGGTTCCGTGAGCTCGACATGATCGACGTCAGAGCTCGACGGCACCAACGTGGAGGTGGAGCCGGCGGACGCGGTCCAGCGCCGGACTACCCGAAAGTCAAAACGATGCTCACGAGCGCGGCACACGCGGCGAGGGACAGCCCCACAGGCTTCATCTGCTTGGCTCCGGGGCGCCAGATTGCGAATGCGAGCATGGCGGTTGCGGAGAGCAGCGCAGCGAACGCTCGTGTGTGGGACGCGACGAGCAGGAAACCCAAGGCCGCGCAGGCGGGCGCAGCGACCGACAGCAACGCGAGCCGCCCCGCTCGCGAGCGGCGGAGCCTCGAGCTACGGGCATTGCAGGCCCAGACGCCGCAGGTGAACGCAGCGAATACACTGCTCCATGCTACCGCGTCGAGAACCGCGTCGGCGGGTGCTCTGCCAGCCGTGACCTCGACGGGAAAGGCGAACGCGGCGAGCAACAGCGCGGCGCTGAGCTGCAGGAGCGCGCTACGCCGAACGTAGCGTCGCAGCCGCGCACCGACGAGCGCTGCGCCGCCGATCAGCGCCAGGGCGACGAGGCTCGCAAGCCAGCGCGGACGGCTCGCGATCGACGAGATTGCGATCGCACACGACATGACCCAAAAGCCGTGTTCGCGCGGCAGCCATGCGGCCCGCTTGTTCGCCTGAGCGCGGGCTCGCGGAGGAGTCGCTTCCATGCCGAGTGCGCTGACGGTCGGGCCCATTGGTTTCATTCCAAAAGCTCGAGCCTGCGTCGAGTTTGCGGCTCGACATAGCCGGGAGGCACGTACGCGCAGAGCGGATCGGACGCTTGGACATCGCCGGTCACGGCGAAGGCGCGGGCGCGCGAGCCGCCGCACACGCGACGGTAGGGGCAGACCCCGCACTTTCCCGTAAGCCGAGCCTCGTCGCGCAGCTCGCGAAAAAGCGGATGATCACGGTAGATGGCGATGGGATCGGCCGTTCGGACGTTTCCGCAGTCGATGGGTAGAAAGCCGCTCGGATAGACTTGCCCGAGGTGGGAGACGAAGAGAAAGCCGCGCCCGTCGTTGACGCGGTCGCTCTGTCTGCCGTGAACGCCATAGCTGAGCTGTTGCTCGCCGCGGGCTCGTCGTTCGACGATGATGCGCCGGTAGTGCGGTGCGGCCGTCGTTTTGACGACGAAGGGCGACGTGAGCGCGATGCCCGCGAGCTCTTGAAGGGACGCTTCGACTGCGTCCGCGGAGGTCAGCATGCGTAGCTCGGCGCGGCCGGTAGGGACGACATAGAAGACGCTCCAGAGGAGGCTCTCCGTGCGCGCGACGAGGTCCGCCATCTCTTGCAAGTGCCCGATGCTACCGGCGTGAACCGTGGAGTTTACTTGAGTGCCGAGCCCGACTGCGCGCGCCTCGGCGAGGATCCTGAGCGCGTGGTCGAAGCTGCCGGCGACACCACGAAAGCGGTCATGCGTTGCCGCGTCAGCACCGTCGATGCTGATCGCCAGCCGGTCGAGGCCTGCCGCATTCAGCTCGTCGATCAGGCTCTTCGTGACCAAGGGCGTGGCCGACGGGGTGAGTCCGATGCGAATACCGCGAGACTTCGCGTGCGCGACGAGCGCAACGAGGTCCTTGCGCTTGGCGGGATCTCCACCGGTGAGCACCACGAGCGGCACACCCGCATCGGCGAAGCGATCGAGCAGCTCGAAACCCTCCTGGGTGCTGAGCTCGCCTGGATCACGCTCGGGCCGAGCACATGCACGGCAATGTTCGCAGACGAGATCACACGCCTGCGTGATCTCCCAGATCGCGATGAACGGCCGGTCCTCGTACCTCATCGAGGGTAGCCCGCCTGCAAAGCGCGTTCCCGAACCGGAGCGCCGTCGGCTCTTGCTCGAGCCCAGCGGTGCGCGAGATTTGCGCGGCATGCTGGGCACGACGCGAAGATTGCGCGAATCAGTGATTGTCTCGTGACACTCGTCATGAGTTTCCGGAGGCGCCCATTTTCGTGGGAACCACCGGACAAACTAGTGCGGACCGGAACGAGCGCCATGACGGGCGTCACATACGGGCACACAACTTGCTCGCTCGAGTGCATGGGCTACGAGCAAATGCTGCAGCGCACCCCATCCCTCGCGGGAGCGGATGCGGCCGTCCTTTCACGGCTCGCGGCGCTGGTGAGCACGCGCAACTACGAGCGCGGGGCGCTCCTCTGGCGCGCCGGCGACGAGGCGCGAAACTTCAATGTCGTGAAGACGGGGCTCATTAAAGTCGTACGCGAGGGAAAGGGAGGGCGCAGGACCACGTGCGGGCTGTTCGGGCCGCCGGAGTCGATAGGAGACGTGGTGCTGCTCAGGGGCGTTCCGTATCCGGCCGATGCGATCGTCGCGACGGAGAGCGCAACGATGCTCAGCGTCCCGCGCGCGGCTCTGCTCGCAAGCGTGGAGAGCTGTCCCCAGTTGGGCGTGTCGATCGCTTGCGCGATTCACACGAAGCTCAGCGCCCTCCACGATTCGATCGACGTGCTGAGCGCGGGAGCGGTCGAAGCACGGCTCGCGACGGCTCTCCTCAAGCTGTACGAGCGCTTCGGCGACGATTTCGATGACGGGACCTCCTCGATCCCCGTCACGCTCGCCCGGCGCGAGCTGGCAGATCTCGTGTCGACGGCGGTCGAGACGGTCATCCGCATCATGACCCGCTGGGAGCGCGAGGGCGTCGTCGCGACCGTCGAGTCCGGCTTCATCGTCCAGAATCACGCCGCGCTGACGGCCATGGCCGCCCACACGACCACCCACCACCCCACAGAGTCGAACAAGGGATGTCTTCCCACCTATTGAGCCTCGGGCGCGAGGTGCCTCGCGCGTCCGGTCCGGCGATCCTTGCGAGCGGTTTCAGACCGTTTTTCCTGTTGGCCGCGCTCTATGCGGCCGTCGGCATACCGTTTTGGGTCGCGACACTCGCCGGAGCTCCACCGTGGCACGTGCCGGCGAATCCACTCGATTGGCACGCTCACGAGATGGTATTCGGTTATGCAGGCGCCGTACTCGCGGGATTTCTGCTGACGGCGATTCGAAAGTGGGCGGGCCGCCCTACGGTCGACGGTGTGCCGTTGTTGGTGCTGTGCGTGCTGTGGTTGGGCGCGCGCGTCCTCCCGTTCCTGCCGCGGGTGCCTCCGCTTGCCGCCGCGGTCGTCGACGTTGCGTTTTGGTTCGGTCTGCTCGTGGCTTGTGCGCGCCCCATCGTGCAGGCTCGGAACCGGAGAAACTACGGGTTCGTCGTGCTCCTGGGCGCATTCGTGCTCGCAGTCATGCTATCGCACGCGAACCGGCTCGGTTTCCTGCACGCCGAATTCTGGGGAGCGCACTCGCTCGGCGTCGATTTGGTAGCCTTGGCTATCGTCGTGATGGCCGGACGCGTCGTGCCGAGTTTCACCAGAAACGCGACGCGCCGGACCGATATCTCCGAGACACCCGTGCATGATCGGTTGGTCGTCGGTTGTCTGGTGCTCGTGGCCGCGCTCGATGCCGCATCCTTGCCGCCGCACTGGAGCGCCGTGCCTGCGGGCATCTCGGGCATCCTGGTGCTAGCGCGTGCGCGGTATTGGGGCCCTCAGTACACCTTGCGAGACCCGCTGCTCTGGGGCCTGCATTTGGCGCATGCGTGGCTCGGCGTCGGCCTCGTCTTACGGGGGCTCGTGCCCTGGGTTGCCTGGCTCCCGCCGAGTGTCGCGCTCCATGCCGTCACTGCGGGCGGTATCGGGCTCGTTACGTTTAGCATGATGGCGCGCGTCACGCTCGGACACACCGGACGGGTGCTTCTGGCCCCGCGTGGACTTGGCGCCAGCATGGGCCTGCTCGCGACGAGCGCGTTGATACGCGTGATCGGCCCCATTGTCGCTGCGAGCCACCTCTCCGCCGTGCTCGCCGTCGCGGGTGCGTTGTGGTCGGCCTCGTTCGCCGGCTATCTCGTCGTGTACGGTCGCGCTCTGGTGACGCCGCGCGTCGACGGTCTGCCGGGCTGAGGGAGACGCCTTGCGCGAGCGTCGTTTCGCTGCGGAAAGCAGGCTCGCCTTTATGCGAAGCTACAGGCCGCTTTTTGCGAGCTCCGCGACGCCCTCCAGCGCACGGCGGCCGATCTCGATTTGCGCGCGCAGACCCGATGGATCCACGGCTGAGCCGTCACCGAGCGTTAGCGGCGGCCCGAAGACGACGCGAATCGGCGCGTTCTTCCCCGCCAATGCTCGCCGCGCCTCCGCAAAGAGCGAGTTGCTGAGGCCATCGACGAACACGGGCACGACGCTCGGACGGGCGAGCAGCACCACGCGCCCGAAGCTCCCCTCGGGAGGTAGAAGTGCGCACGGGTCGGTGCCGCGGCTGCGTGTGCCCTCGGGATGCATCCCGGCGAGTGTCCCGGGTTTTCTGAGCTCCGCGGCCAAGAAGTCGAGGCCTGCGCGTGTAACGCTGCGTTTTGGCGGCGGGCGAAAAATGGGCGGATACATCGAGCAACCCGTCGCGAGGACGTTCACGGCAAGTCCCGCGAAGCTGTCGTACCAAAACCGCGATCGCACGGGGAAGTAGAGCCGGTTGCACGAACCGACGTGGTCGTACGCTACGCGAGCGGCGACGAACAGATCGAAGAACGACCGGTGGTTCGGCGCCAGGAGAATGCCGCGATCGGCAGGTAGTCGAGCCAGATGTTCGGTCCCGAGCACGACGAGCCGCTCGCTCGAAAGCGCGTCTACCAGCATCCTGACGAGAAGAGTGCTCCAAGTGAACCCCCAGCGCCGTCCGTGCGGCGAGCGATGCAACCCCCGAGCGACAGCGAGCGTCGCGCGCTCGACGTACGAGAGGGCGGTCCAGCTACGCGCTGGCGCGTCCTCGAAGCGCAGCGCCATCAGGCCGCTCCGCGACTCTCCAAGATCAAGCGCACCGCGTCGCCGACGGTCGTAACGAGGTCGGCCTGCTCGTCGGTGACGGTGATTCCGAACTTGTCCTCGATGCCGAGCACGACATCGACCAGTCGGGCCGAGTTGATGCAGAGCTCGTCGCGCAGACTAGTCTTGAGCGTGCAGTTGACGAGCGCTTCCGGTGCGCGCGAAAACGGCTTCAGAATCGTGATGACTTCGGCCAGTACTTGTTTCTCGTCCATGATCATTCCTTACTTGTTGGATGTGCGTGGAGGGACATCGCTGTCCCGCCATTTTCGAAACACGACGCAGGCATTGACGTCGCCGAAGCCGAAGCTCGCCTTGGCAATGGTGCGAAGGCGTTCGAGCTCTCGGAGCTCTCGCACGATCGCCTGCTCGTAGCGCGCGATCTGCGGGTGAACGTCCTCGCAGTTGAGCGACGGATGGATGAATCCGTGATAAAGCTCGATGGCGCAAGTCGCGCACTCGATGCCGCCTGCTGCCGCGAGTGTGTGACCGATCAGCGACTTCGTCGCATGCAGGAGCGGCATCTCCTGCGGCGAGAGCTCGAGCGCGCTCGCCCAGTTGTTGACCTCGAGCGGGTCGGCACGCGTGGCCGTCAGGTGCCCGTTGATCGCATCGATATCGCGCGGCTCGAGGCCTGCCATGCGCACGGCATCGCGGACGCAGCGTCGAACGGCATTCGGGTTCGGCGCCGTCATGCTGCCGCCCTGGCGATGCCCGCCGCAATTGACCGCCGCGCCGACGACCTCGGCGTAAATGCGAGCGCCCCGCGCGAGCGCTATGTCGAGCGCTTCGAGCAGTAGCACGCCGGCTCCGGAGCCCGGCACGAAGCCGGCCGCGCTTGCGCTCATGGGGCGCGACGCGCGCTCTGGGTCGTCGTTGTGAGAGCGGTCGAGGACTCGCATGGCGTCGAACCCGGCCCACACGTACGGGCTATGGCTCTCGGAGCCGCCCGCCAGCATGCGCTCGGCGAGCCCGTGGCGAATTCGGAGGAACCCGTTCACGACCGCCTCCGTGCCGGTCGCGCACGCAGCCGAGTTGGTCGTCACCTCGTTACCGAGCGCAAGCAGGCCGCCGACTCGCGCGCTGTTTCCGCTCGCCATGATCTGCTCGACCATGCTGCTCCCGAGGCGCGTGACGCGACCCGCGTTGGTCCCAGGCACTAGCTGCTCGGCGATCGGATCCATGCCCGAGAGCCCGGTGCCGATGATCGCGCCGGACGCCCAGTCGACCGTCTCGCTGTCGGGGGGCGGTCGGGTGAGGCCTCCGTCCTCCCAAGCATCGATGGCGGCGATGGAGGCGTACGTGATGTTCGCATCCATCGAGAAGCGTTGCTCGGGATCGAAATACTTTTCCGCAAGCTCCGGGACGCCCGGCGGCACACCGCCCACGCGGCAGCCGAACCCGAGCTCCGCCAGTCGAGGCTGGAACCGGACGCCGCTCGTGCCGTTTCGGAGAGCGGTGGTGAAAGCGCCCACCCCCACGGCGTTCGGCGCTACGACGCCGAGCCCTGTTACGACAACGCGCCTTAAAGTCATGCTCGCTCCTCGGGGCGACGGCAGCCGACGCCCGCCACGACACCTTGGGCGGCGATCTGGCCGTCCCCGCGGAGCAGTCGCACGCTCGAGCGGAGTTTGCCGCGTCGCCAGAAGAGTCGTTCGGCCTCCACGCGCACCGTTTCTCCGGGCCGAACGGGTCGAGAGAACTCGACGTCGCAATCACTGAACAGCGTCAGGGTTCTTTCGACCTCGGCGCGTGACGCGGTGAGCCCGAGCAGGTGGATCCCGAGCGCGACGAGCCCCGTCTGGCACATCGTCTCGATGAGGATCACGCCGGGAGTGACCGGATCGCCCGGAAAGTGTCCGGCATAGAAGCTCTCGTCCTGCCGGAACGTGTACTCACCGACGGCCCCGTCCGCCGAGAGCTTCAATAGCCGATCGAGAAAGAGAAACGGCGGTCGCTGCGGCATGAGCTCGAGGACATCCTTGGGAGTGAGCATCACTGCTCCTTTCGCTCGAGCACGCCGCCCCGCGCGTTTTCGGACAAGAGCGGGTAATCGGGATAAGCGATGCCCTTGAACGTGCCCACCTTGGCGCCGAGTATTCGGTAAATCGGCTCGCCGTCGACGAGCACTTCCGCGTCACCGATCGCGACCGCGGATCCGGACGCGGGCAGCGACGAGAAGCGCCGGATATTGACCTCGTATCGGACGCAGCGATTGTGCGGGCGGATTTGGCCGTAAAAGGTTACCTCCCCGCAGCCGAGCGCTCTACCTGAGCCCGCTGCGCCGGAGACCGCGCAGTAGAGCCCGAGCAGCTGCCATACGGCATCGACGCCGAGGCAGCCGGGTTGCACCGGATCATCCCGAAAGTGACAGTGGAAGAACCACGCAGCGAGGTCGATATCCTGCTCGCCCACGATGCGGCCGCGGGTGCCGAGCCGCTCGATTTCGACGACACGGTCCAGCATCAGCATCGGAGGGGCTGGCAGGCGGACGAATTCCGCCGGCGGATCGGACACCAACGTCCCCTGCGAGAGCGCGATGAGGTCGTCGCGGCCGAAGTTCGTCCGCCGGACGAACTCCGTGTGACTCATTTTCCCGCGCCAAGGCATGATTGGGCTCATCCGCAAATGTGCTCGCCGCCGTCGACGCGAAGCACCGCGCCGTTGATCCAGGCGGCGTCGTCGCTGGCCAGAAAAGAGACCACGTTCGCGACGTCGCCCGGTTCGGTGAGACGTCCGAGCGGATTGCGGCGAAGGGCTCCGTTGACGATCGCCTCGTGCGCGGGGATACGACGAAGCGCCGGGGTGTCGGCCACGCCGGCTTGGATCACGTTCGAGCGGATCCCATGAGAGGCGTACTCGAGAGCGATGGAACGTGACACGGCCTCGAGCGCCGCTTTGGCCGCAGAAACGGCGGCATACCCGCTCCAGGCCACCTGACTGCCCTCGCTCGTCATGCCGAGCACGCGAGCATCCGGCGCGAAGAGCCCCCGCGCGAACGTGGCGCGGGTCCATGTCGCCAGACTCGTGCCCATCGCGTGCACCGTGTGGGAGAAATCCTCTTCCTCCAGGGCAGGATCGCGTCCGGGAACGAGAGGCTTCAAGTTGCCCCAGGCGATCGAATGGAGCAGCAATCTGACGCGTCCCGTCGAGCCGAGCTCGGCCGCGAGCTCAGCGAGTACCCTCTCTCTGGTTTCCAGCGAGAGTGCGTCGGCATTGAAGGTCAAAACCCCGACTCCGTGGTGCCGGAGCGAGTCGAACCTCGACTCCACTTCCTCCATGGCCGCGCGGCGGTCACGATGCAGTACGGCGACGCTCATTCCGTCGCCCACGAGACGTTTCGCTGACGCGAAACCGAATCCGCTCGAGCCACCCAGGATCAGGGCCCATTGCTGGCGAGAAAAACGCGTGTTCACGAAGTCCTCTGGATTGTCCGTGCTGCCGAATAGTTCGTGCCTCGAGCCGTAGTGGACTGATTCATGAACAAGACTCGTCGGCGTGTTAGCACGCGCGGAATACACGGCGCGCGTCTGGAATTGGTCACGAGCCGCGTGAGCTGACAACCATCAGCTCACGCGACAAGGAGGTCGAACGCGGCGTCAGTTCGGCAGTGCCTCAGTTCGGCAGTGTCCGGGTGAGGGTTCGACTGGCATGATCGCCGTCATGGCGGGCTTCGGGCGGCGACGTATCGTGTCGGGTGGAGAGCGAGAGATGCGCCGTATGGATCACAAGCTGCGTTCCGGCTTCTGGATGCTGCTCCTGTCGACGGGAGCCCTCGCTTGCAGTGGCGACGCGCTTCCCTCGGATACGTTGACGAGCGATCGATACATACCGGGAAGCGGGGAGCGGCCGGGCTCCGAGAATGGGGTGGGTGGCTCCGCCGGCCGTTTGGGGGGCGGTCAGATCGACATTCCGGCTGACTCGGCAGCTTCGAGTTCGACCGGGGACGTCGGCACGACGGGCGACGCAGCTGGCACGACAGGAGCGAGCGCGAACGGCGGCTTTGGCGCGAGTAGCGGGGCGACCGCGGGTGGAACCGACAGCGGAGGCGCGCACACCAGTGACGGGGCGCCCGCGGCCGGCGGAACGAACGATGGAAGCGGCGCGGGTGGCAACACCGGCGACGGTCACGGGGGCGGAAATACGGGGGACGGCAAGGGCGGCGGCGACACGGGTGACGGCGCACGCGGTGGAAATACCGGCGACGGCGCTCGTGGCGGCGGGACCGGTGACGGAGCGCGAGGCGGAGGGACGGGCGACGGCTGCGTACCCACCTGCTTCCCGAGCGTGCTCGACAACGTCAACGTCATTGCGTTGAACGACGCGACCGCCGACGGCGCCGACGTCGAAGGGCGCATGTACGTCGCGCACGACGCTCATTTCCCGAGCTACGCGATCGGGACGCGCATGACGCCCGATCCCGAACGCGCCGATCTCGTCGTGGGGAATAATCTGTACTTCGGCGGCGGGTCGGTGGCGAACGGCAAGGTGAGCTATGCGGGAGTGCTAGAGCTCGGCGCTGCCTCCACTCTCGGGGGCTATCATCACGAATCCATCATCGATTTCGCAGGCGTCGAGCGGGAGATGACGGCGGACACTGCGACGCTCGCGGCGCTCGCTCCGAACGGGACGGTCAATATCGATACCGGCGGGCTAGAGGTTTTCTTGACGGGTACGGACGCGGTGTTGAACGTGTTCGAGATCCAGGCCGCCGACCTCGTGAACATGACCGGCATGAGTATTTCGGCGCCCGCCAGCTCCACGGTCCTCGTCAACCTCCGTGGCGAGAGCGTGAGCCTGCACGATTTTGGGTTCTTGCTCACCGGCGTTCCCCGCGAGCAAATTCTGTTCAATCTGCCCGACGCCACGAGGCTCAGCATGAGCGGCGTCGGCATTCAGGGCTCCGTGCTCGCGCCGTACGTCGAGCTGGCGTTCGCCAACGGCCACATCGACGGCCAGCTCGTCGTCCGCAACTTCAGCGGCAGTGGCGAATCACACCCGAAGTATTTCGTGGGCTGTCTGCCGCTCTGCAAGCTGTGAGGGCGATTCTGATGTCTCACTACGCAAAAGCTCCAACTTCGCACGTCACCGCCGCCGGTGCCTGCGCCGTGCTTCTCGCCTGCAGCGCGGCAGCTCCCGCGGCCGACACGTCGAGCCTCGGCAACGGCTCGACCGCTGGCGCGGGCAGCTCGGCTCAGGCGGGCCAGAGCAGCATCATTATTCCGAGCGGAGGCGGATCCGGGAGCCGTGACGCCGGTGGTGGTTCCGGCGGGACCGGTGCCAGCGCCAGCGCATTGCCCGCAGGTGCGAGCGCGCTCGCGGGCTCGGGGCCGGGTGACAGCAGCGCGTGCGCCGTGGACACACGAAACGCCGAGCTCTCCCCGGTCAACATCGTCTTCGTTTACGACAAATCCGGCAGCATGGGGAATCCGGCAGACGGCTTCGATCCGGCGGCACGCTGGGATCCGATGCGAGCCGGCATGCAGGCCTTCTTCGCCGATCCGAGCTCGACCGCGATCAGCGCCGTACTCTCGTTCTTCCCCGTCAACGGGGATTTGACGACGGCGTGCAATGGACCCTACGACAACCCGCAGGCCGCGAGTCCGCCCGGCCTCGCGCTCACTGCCTTGAACAGCGACCAAGGTCGGAGCAGCTTCGTCACGCTGCTCGGGAACACGCTGCCGCAAGGCGGGACGCCCACCCTGCCGGCGCTCCAGGGCGGCGTGCGGCTGGCGCAGAAGATCGCGAGCGACCATCCCGGAGAAAAGACGGTCGTCGTGCTCGTCACCGACGGGGAACCGGGGTTCTACGTCGACGGGCAGGTGGTCGAGGGCTGCGTGGACAACGACGTCGCCCACGTCTCGCAAGTCGCCGCGAACGCTCTGGCCGGCAGCCCCTCGATTCCGACGTACGTCGTCGGAATTGGACCTTCTCTCGATTCGCTGCAAGCCATTGCGCTCGCGGGTGGCACCGAGCATGCAACGATCGTGTCGGATTCCGACCCGGCGGCGACGAGCGCAACCTTCCACGAGACACTCGCGGCCATTCGCAGCGAGACTTTCTCGTGCGATTTTCCGATGCCCAAGCGGCCGCCGGGACAAACATTCGAATCCGTGAACGTCGCGTTCAAGACCAGCGCGGGCGGCGAAGCGACGATCCCTCGCAACGACTCGTGCAGTCCGGGCGGAGGCTGGCATTACGACGCCCCGGCGGCGCCCACCAAGATCGTGCTCTGCCAGGACAGCTGCGATCAAATCCAGCAGGATACCCAGGGGCAACTCAGCGTCGTCTTCGGCTGCGCGACGATCGTGAGATGACCCGAGCTTGGCCGGAGGTGCGCCCGTTCGCCGGGCCTGACGCGAGCGCAGTGCGCGCCCGCTTCGTCCCGAGAGTCCGTTGCTGCATCGGCCTGCAGGCGGCGCTCGTCGCGGTGGCGGTGGCGGGATGCACGAGTGCTGGCAACACGAACGGAATCGCTCCCGAGCCCGGCGCCCGAGTCTCGGTGCCGAACGGAGGTGCAGGCGCAGGTGCAGGTGCAGGTGCAGGTGCAGGTGCAGGTGCAGGTGCAGGCGGTGGGGTGTCGATGGGTGGCGCGGCGAGCATTCCCGTCGCTGAACCTGGTGGCGCTCCGGCGAGCGGTGGTCATGCCGGGGCGGAAGGCGGAGACGGTGATGCGTGCGTCGTCGGGCCGCCTGCTCGTCACGAGGCGCCCTATCCCGAGCTCGATCCCGCGAAGGCGGGCTGCGGCTCGTGGGCCCTCGTCGACAACGTGTGCTGCGCCCAATATTGCGCCGACGACCCGAAGTCGGAGAGCTGCGGCAAGTGCGAAGGCACCGACCAGTGCGTCGCGGTGAGCAGCAAAGGATGCATCTCGGGAGAATGGCCCGAAGTTCACTGCGTCGGTGACGACGAGCCTTGGCACTACTCGCGCTCGACCCACTACGGCATTACGAACGGCGGCGCCTGCGGATTCGGTTACTACGGCATTTGCACCACCGCCGACAAATTCCAAGACACGGATCCGACTTTGGCCGCGAAGTGTGACGCTTTCTGCAAAGCGTATCCAGCCCTTTGCCAGGACCCCGCCGGGATCACCCTGCGCGGCAACTTCGCGGCGCCGCAGGGCAATTACTACACGCAGTTTTGGCCGAGCTTGCCGGGCGAGCGCGACAATTACCTGAGTTGCGGCGAGTGTTTCGAGCTCGAGCGCACGAAGTCCGACGGGAGCGAGTATCAGCCCGGCGAGGAGGGTTACACGGCACCTGTCGTGCTCCAGGTGACCGACTCGTGTCCGTGCTCGGCGAACTCGAAATGGTGCTGTGGGTCCGGGCGAGATCACTGCGCCGAGGTCAAATCCGATACGCTCGACTTCACGTACGGTTGCCCGCTCCCGCCGGGGGACCTTCCGCTGGAGCACGACCCAGAGCCCGAGGAGAGCATCCATCTCGATCTCTCCGACATCACGATGGCGCGCCTCCAATCGGGTGATCCGAACGGCGGCATCGTCGACGGCGTCATTGCCACGAAGTACAAGCGCGTCCCATGTCCGGTCATCGGCAACATCTACGTGTGGTTGCTGCCCGGCGCGAGCGACTACTATTTCGCCATGTCGGCGGTGAACGCCACGGGGCCGGGCTCGATGACGAAGGTCGAGGCCGAGCTCGCGTCGGGAGACTGGATCGCCATGCAGCGCGACGGCAACTACACGAGCGCGCGGCCCCAGGAGCGCTACGGCACCTGGGTGGTTCCGCAGGGCGCCGGCCCGTTCGCGCTTCCGATCTCACTGCGTTTCACGAGCCCAACGGGAGAAGTGGTCGAAGCGACCGGAAGCATCAAGCAGTTTGCGCCGACCGATCCGCAACAAGATCCGGCGACGTACTACATTGATACCGGCGTACAGTTTGCGCGCACGCCGTGACGAGTGAAGCTGAAAATTCGAGCCTTCCGAGGACCTACTCGGCTGCCGAGGAGTGCTTTCACGTTGCGACACACGCGCTTGGCGCTGTCGCGACCGTGGCCTGGGCTCCGGCTCTTTGCCAAAGGGCGGCCGCGCACGATTTCGTGACGCGCGCAGGCTGCGGGATATACATCGTGTCGCTGGTCCTCATGTATTCGTCCTCGACCGCGTACCACGCCGTTCCGCCGGCCTGGAAGCGGACCAAGCAGCGACTCCGAACCCTCGATCACTGTTCGATCTTCGTGCTCATCGCCGGTACGTACACCGCGTTCGCGCTGACGGTGCTCCGCGGGTGGGGCAGCTACGCGTTGCTCGCGGGTATGTGGACCCTGTGTGCGGCGGCGGTCTACAGGCTCTGCCGGCGACGATCGCGAGAAGGCGGACGGATACGGCTAGCGCTAGGAATGGGTTGGCTGGTCATTGCGGTTGGCCCCGAGCTCGCGCGGACATTGGAGCCGCGCGCGCTGCTCCTACTGGTGGCCGGTGGAGTCGTTTATACGCTCGGCGTCCCTTTCTACATTTGGCGGCGGCTACCGCACCACCACGGGATCTGGCACGGGTTCGTGCTCCTCGGCAGCCTGAGTCATTTCGTCGCGATAGCGCTGTTCGCGCTGCCGAATGCGCCTTGATTCGGCTCGAGATCGGGTATTTGCCAGGCCCCGCGTGACGTCGCGCGTCATCGGCATGACGGCCGTCATGCCGGTCACGAGCCGAAGCTGACAGAGTTCCATGATCAGGCGGGTTAGTGTCTCTTGGTCACGGTGAACGCTGCATCCACTTCAATCGCCTCGACTTGTCTTGCGTTCTTGTTGGCGTGTGGTTCGGGCGGGAGCCATCCGCCGTCGGCGGGAGCGGGCGACAATCATAGTGGCGCTACGTCGGGAGGCGGCGGAACGCTGGCGGGCGGTGGGATGTCCGGTTCGGCCGGGTTTGCCAATGCAGCAGGCGGGCAAGGAGGCCACGGAAGCGCGGGTGGGGGACGAGCAACCACGGGCGACGCTGGCGTCGGAGGCGGAGCTCCGGCGGGGAGTGCCGGCGTTGGGTTCGGCGGCGTGGCACCGGCGGGTGGCGCAAGCGGCGTTGCCGCTGCGGGAGCGGCGACCGCTGCGGGGGCCGGCACGGCGGGCACGACCAGTGTCGCAGGCAGCGGCGGAAAGCTCGTCGGCCCGGGGACGTACGCGCTGCCGCCGCCGAGCCAATGTCACAATCAGGACTACATCGATTTTCAGGAGGGCTGCATCCAAGGTGACGCGACGAGCTTGTGCGGCGGCAAATGCAGCACCATCAATGCCTGTCTCGAGAGCAGCGCCGAGAAGCCGTACGCGGATGTGACGTTCATCTGCCCGCGCTTCATGCTGTTCAGCGACGAGATGGCGCAAGCCGCCCTCGACGACGGCAACTCTGACTTCAACTATGCGGTCGTCGGTCACGACGTCGATCGCGGAGCCATCGACGGTGACGCGACGAGCACCTGCTGCCAATGCTACGAGCTCGTGTACGCCTATCCGAGCCCCTACAACGAGCGGCAGGTTCTCACGAACCCGGACAACCCCGATCCACCGTCCTCGGCTATTCCGCTGCCGAAGCCGCTCATCGTTCAGAGTTTCAACACCGCGGCGACGCCGACCACGTTCGACGTGTACATGGCGGCCGGCGGACTCGGCGCCAACAATGCGTGCGCCCCGAACCTGCAACCCCAGGCCAGGTCAGGTAAATATTTGTACGACGCGTACCCTGCTGACGGTCAGCCGAGCCAGGGCGGCGTGAAACCCGTCAGCCTCTATTCGGAGTGCAAGACGGATCGCCAATGGGTCACGACGGAGTCTCTCGCCTCCGCAGCGTGTCAGGGGAGGGTCGCGGCCGCGTGCGCCGAGCTCTCCTCGGGCATCTCCGGTCTAACGCAAGAAGCGCAGCGCTCCTGCGTGCAATCGAACGCTCCTGATTCGGACTACCACATGAATTGGTCGGTCTACGTCATGAAGATCGAATGCCCCGAGCACCTGACGCAAGTGACTGGCTGCAAGCTCGCCTCGCAAGGTTTGCCTGCCGTGGAGCACGATCTCGGCAGCCCGGGCGCGCCCCCGGCGAACCCCGCGTTCTGGACGAAATCCACGGCGGGCCATCCCTACGAAACGACGACCATGGAGGACTGCTGTCGCCCGTCGTGCGCTTCGAAGGACTGGGTGGAAGGCAAGGGACTTACGGCCGACGCCGATTACAACGCGTTCTATTCGTGCGACGTGACCGGGGCACCCATCACCGAATAGGAGCTGCCTCCCTCGAGCTGATGCACATCATACTTCGGGGAGGTTCGTTCACGCCGGCCTGCGGCACACTGATGGCGGTCATGGGGCGGCGCTGCGACGTCTGTTAGGTGGTTAGTAGAGCCGCGCGCCTGAAGAGACGGGCGCGATCGGCGGCGGAGACCAGCATGACTTCAGCCATGTCCATGTTCAGCCAGGAAGAATCGACGCGTGCGCGCCGCCAGACGAAACCCCAGCGCTCGCCGCGCCGCGTGGGCATCGTCGGAGGAGGCATCGCTGGTCTAGTCGTGGCCTATCGCAGGATGCTGGCAGGCGACGAGGTGACGCTGTTCGAGGCGAACGGGCGCTTGGGTGGGCAGCTGTGGACCGATGTCCGTAATGGCTTCGTCGTCGAGCGTGGCGCAGAGGGCTTTGCATTCGGGAGCGAGGGCATCGGCGCGCTGGCGGGGGAGCTCGGTGTCACGGAGCGCATCGTCGGCCAGCGAGCGCACCTATCCTACGGTTTCGACGGCCGCTCCCTTGGTGTGCTCGAGGCCGGCGAAGCGCCCGCGCGACTCGGTCTACGCGCGCCGCACGGACGACGAGCGCAAGGGATTGCCTCCTTCCGCGGCGGCATGGGTGAACTGGTTCGGGCGCTTGCGGCCAGGATCCGCGATCGAGTGACGGTGCGTGTCAATGACCCCATCTGGCAAATTTTGCCGTCCGGCTCGGCGTGGGAGCTCGTGGCCGGGTCCTTGACTCGTGTGCGCGTAGACTCGATCGTTTTGGCAACGGGAGCGCGCTTTGCAGGTGATCTCCTGCGTCGGTCGATAGGTCAATCGACGGGTCTCGAACAGGCGACCGCCCTGTCCACCGTGACGGTCTCGCTCGCCTACGCGCGCTCGTCGGTCGGTGTCGAGCTGGGCGGTAGCGGCTTCGTGGTCTTGGAATCGGTGTCTCTCGATGGCTGCCGAGCCTGCACGTTCTCGTCTTCGAAGCTGCCCGATCGTGCGCCGGAAGGTCACGTGCTCTTGCGCTTGTTCTTTCGACCGTCGCCAGCGGAGCTCGAAACCATGGCGGATGCCGGATGGATACGCCGTGGACGCGAGGTCTTGCGGCGCGTGCTCGGGATGGGTGACGATCCGGAGCAGGCCTGGGTGGATAGGTGGCCGGAGGCGATGGCGGTGTTGGACGCCGGCCAGCGCCAGAGAGTCGCCGCGGTGGAGCGAACGCTCGCCCGTCGCGGGATCTTGCTTGCGGGGGGCGCCTTCCACGGACCGGGTATCGAAGGGGCAGTGAGATCCGGAGAGGCTGCGGCGGTCGCGCTCGATACCGTCACGCATGCCGCTGGCGCGCGCTGCGTCCGAACAAAGTAGCTGACGTCGGTCATAGCGAAGAATCGTTGACGGTCGATCCCCGAACGCTTCGCATACAGTGCCCGAACACATGCAGCTCACTGATACGGAAACTGCGGCTGCCGACTCCAGCATTTTGCGCGATTGGGAGCTGATCCGCACTGCCCCGGTGGCGAGCGCTGGTCAGCCGTGCTGGAGCTTCGGCGTCCGCGCGCCGACGACGTCGCGGGGCTCCGACGCTAAGGGGGTCATTGGGCCGCGTCGTGCGTTCGTGAGAACCGGGGCATGAGTACGTGATTTTCGAGGTGAGCGTGCCGGAATACGTCGATTTCGAGCCGTTCGAGCTCCGAGAACAAATTCCGGTAGCTCTGGCATGCCCAATCCGGCACGACGAAATCGTCGGCGGAGGACCGAACGAGCTCGAGCAGCATCGCGACCGCATAGTGTTCGCTGACCATCGAGGCGAAGTGCTTCGCGAGCTGCGCGCTGCCGGCGTCGTGCAGCAGCGCTGGGAACAACCTCAGCTCTTCGTCGTCGAGGTGCGGAATCAGCGTCTCCCCGAGCGCATCGACGGCGTCAGCGAGCGCGCCGAGCTTCGGATTGTACGCGCCGTGCATGCGGGCGACCGTCTTCGCCAGTTTCGCGAGAGACGGCAAGGTGCGCCGCGTGTATTCGTGATGCTGGGCGACGATGTGCTCGATGAGGCTCTGCGTCGAGAGTCGCCGGGGGTCGCTTCCGTGTTCGCCGCGCTGCGCTGCAATGGCGCTCGATAAGGCGATGGTGCTGGAAAGCTCCGAGAGAAGGTCGTCGATGTCGACGCCTCTCGATTTTGCCGCTACGTGGAGCGGCAAACCACCCCGGCAACAGAAATCGATGCCGCGTCGCCGGAGTACCTCGGCGCACTCCGCGTGATTGAGGACAATCTCGGCCGTGGTCGCAAGACGATCGAGCATTTTCTTGGTCTCCTGACGATCGCGCTCGCACGACTCATGCCAGTCACCTTGGCTCGCCGAACTCGCGAATTTCACTGGCTTGTCGCCTGACGTGTTCCATATTGTAACAAATGGAACAGAGCGCGGACGGACCTTGCAGCGTCTGCGGGCTGGTCCCGCTCGCACCCCGCGCGAAAGGGACGACTCACGTCGTCGCGCACAGCATCGCGATGCAGGACCTTTTGAAGCGCGCAGCGCGGTTTGCGGGTAGCGACGCCCCGGTCGCGGTGCTGGGCGAAACGGGCACCGGCAAGGAGGTCGTCGCACGGATCATTCATGCAAACTCGCCGCGCGCGAAGCTTCCCTTCGTGGCCGTGAACGTGGCCGCCCTACCGGCCGAGCTCCTCGAGTCCGAGCTGTTCGGTCACGGCAAGGGCGCGTTCACGGGCGCCGTGGCGGCGCGTCACGGGCTCTTCGCGTCGGCTGACGGTGGGACGTTGTTCCTCGACGAAATCGGCGAGATGCCTCAGCCGCTGCAAGCGAAGCTCCTGCGCGCGCTGCAGGACGGGGAGGTTCGCCGCGTGGGGGAGACCCAATCGTTTGCCATCGACGTGCGCATTATCTGCGCGACGCACCGCAATTTGGCGGAGCGAGTTCGCGACGGGAATTTCCGCGAAGATCTCTATTATCGCCTCAAGGTGCTTTCCCTCGAGGTGCCCCCGCTCCGCGCGCGAAAGGACGATGTCTTGCCCCTCGCGAACCACTTCCTCGCGGAGGAAAAGCATGGCCCGCTCCGTTTTACTGCTCGAGCCCGCGCGCGACTGCTGGCCTATACATGGCCGGGAAACGTGCGCGAGTTGGAAAACGTGACTCGGCACGGAGCCGCGTTGGCGATCGGCTCCGAGATCGACGAGCCCGATTTGCCCGAGGAGCTCTTACGCGCTCCGGCCGCCACGCGGCGCGCACCAGAGCCAAAGCTCGGAACGTTCCAGACGCTAGCAGAGATGGAACGCGAGTACGTCCTTCGCGTGCTCGACGCCTGCGACGGCTCGCAGTCGGAGGCCGCGCGCGTCCTCGGTATCGCGCGCAATACGCTGTGGCGCAAACTACGAAGCTTCGCTGGCTCGGCATAGCGCCGTGCAATCATCGTTGTTCATGGACTCGGTCACTGCGCGCCGGCTTGATTCGAGACGAGCACCGCAAGTCGAAGGCACCGGCACGACATCTGCACGCCGGGGGCCCATGGTGAGCGACGATCGAATTCACGACGAGCTAGCGCGCGCAGCCCGCGACGTGATCGACCCGGAGACGGGGCTCAACGTGATGGATATGGGCCTCGTGTTCGGGATCGAGTACATTCCGAGCACGCGGACCGCGCGCGTCGAGATGACCTTCACGACTCCATCGTGCCCCGCCGGCAGCGTCATGGTGCGAGGTCTCGAGCAGAGACTAAAGCTCGTCGAGGGCATCGATGAGGTACGAGTGAATGTCACGTTCGAGAAGCGATGGACGCCCGAGCTCATCACCGCCGCGGGTCGCGTCGCGCTCGGCTGGCGTTGAGGCGCGTCGCCGTCGCCGAACTTCAGCCTGCGACTTTACGCACGCTGATTCGCCACACGTCCGGCCCGCTCTCGAGGCGATCGAACGCGAAGGATCCTTCGGGCTCCATTGCCTGCAGCGTGTAATACAAACAAGCTGGGTCGTGATCGAAAGTAATGCTCAAGGCTCGTCCAGGGACGAGCGCGCGATACGCTCCGAGGAGCGTGTCCATCCGAGCCTTCGGCTCGATCGGCCGGATGTCGAGAACACCTTGGGCTGTCACTCCGAGCGGCATAGCTATGCCCTTCCGATTGAGACGCGCCAGACGGCGGGCCCGCTTTCGACGTAGTTCCAGGTGAATTGACCGGTCCGGGTCGCCTCGAATTGGTGGCGCAACGGGAACGGATCGTGATCGTTGATGAGCGTGAACGACTCGCCTTGTGCGAGAGCATCGAAAGTGCGGAAGATCGTGGGGTGCTTTTCGCGCGGGGGGACGCTGCGGATATCGAGCTCGATCGAATTGGGTTTGTTCATTTTGTTTTCCTCAACTGTTCGCGTGACGAATGACGATGCGCACGAGCTCCGGGGAGCTTTCGGCGATCTCGTGGCTGAAGCCGCGCTCGTGCAGGCGAGGGAGCAAGAACTGCGGCACGCGCTCGTTGATTTGGACGAGGGTCGCCCCACGCGGCAGGCTTTCGAGCGCCACCAGGGTGCGGACTAGCGGCTCCGGTGGCTCGAGCCCGCGCACGTCCAGCACGACGGTGTTCGGCTCGCCGGCGAGCGGAGTGGCCACTCCTGCCGGAAGCACGGCAGTCTCCTGCCGAGGAGCGGCGCCGCGCCAGAAGTAGACGCACCAATCCTCGTCGCCCAGGCGTTCGGCAAAGTGCTGGAAACCCTGGCGGCCGAGCACGTGATAGAGCGGCACGGGCTCGAAGATGGCGCGTAATCTGAGCGCGCCATCGGGGGCGACGCGGGCGGCCGCGGCGATGATGGTCTTCAGTGGTTCGTGACCCGCGCGCAGCTCATCGCGCACGTCACATTCGATGATCTTGTCTTCGGGTGCCGGGCAAGGCCGCGCCGAGTTTTCGGGCGGCGTTAGCGCCGAAGAGCGCCGCACGGGATCGCTCGGCAGCGGCTCTCCCGCGAGCGCGCGATTGAGCCGCTCGACGAGCTCATGCGCGTCGATGCCGGCGACACGAGCCGCTTGCTCCACGGTGGCGAGCTTGGCCATGGTCTTTCGCACGAGCGGGTTGCGTAAATGAGAGAACGTCGGGGACGCGGAGAGCAGTACCCCGAGCATGCGCGGGTCACGCGCCAACACCGCGCTGATGCGATCATCGAGCCGAATCGACTGCGTCACGCGGGCCTCGCTCGCGCAATGCGCACCATCTCGCGTACCTCGAGCAAGACGCTCCCGAAGAAGCCCATCGCGCCCAGTCGGACCAACCCTGGGATCCCCAGCATGATGCCGAGCGCCGCGGTAGCTACGCTGATGGGGAACGCCCGGACCGCGAGCTCGGCAGGGCGTGCCGAATAGAGCTCGGATACGCGCGGCACCGGCTGTTTGCCGACGCGTGGACCGAAGCGATGTTGCCAGACGAGAAACGGTACGATCTTGAAGTAATGACCGGCGATGAAGAGTGTGAATCCGCCTACCACGAGCAAGAACATGTAAGCCGTGATGGCGCGCACGTTGTGCCATCCCTGCACGAGGGCAAACGGAGCTATCGCCAGCGCGGCACCGATGCCCGCAAGACCGGCGAACGCGAGTCGCATGCCGGGGTCGAGCTCCTTTCGGCGGCGATGCCCGTAGAACAGCGCAGCTTGGACGAGGAACGCGACGGCTCCCGCACCGATGATGAACCAGGCGGCGCAGTGCAGGCGTTCGACGAGCGGCAGCGCTAGGGCCAGAGACCCGGTCGCGAGGCAGATGACGGCAAGACGCGCCGGCAGCTCGCTCGCGCCATGAGAGAGCAGGAACATCGGTAAAAGCCGCTGCGCGACGCCCGCGACGACCAACATCACCCAACCGGCGAGCGCTACGTGAACGTGGCGAAGGAGAAAGTCAAAACGCGCCGCGCCAAGGCCCGCGTCCGCGAGGTTCAGCGCCAGGGTCAGCCCGAACCCGAGCGTGATCACCAAGAACGCGCAGGCTCCTGCGAGGGCCCACCAGGTAAGGTTTCGCTCGGGTGCCTGAGCGAGCGTCCACGCGAGGTTCACGGCGAAGAGCGCGAACGCCAGCGCGACCAGCGCGCCACCGACCGGGACGAAGCGCAAGAGCCCCTCGGCGAGCGTGCCCACGAAGACCGGAATGCCGAGCACGAGCAGCGCGAACGTCACGTGGGCGAGGCGCTCGAAGCGGATCGATGCGCCGACCGCAATCGGCAAGAACTGATAGAGCGCACCGAAAATCGAGAGCGAGATGAACCCGAGCGTGAACAAATGCGTAACGGCAGCGACGTGAGGCGTGAGAAAGGCGCCTGCCGCAAGCTCCGGCGCGATGAACACGAGACACAGCGCACCGAGCGCCATGAATCCGAGCGCGGTCGCGAAGTGTTCGCCCGGAAGCTGCAGCGGCGGCATTGTCGCTCCCGTGAAGCCGCCCGTCCCTGGCACGGCGAGCCGACTGCTCCGGACGACCACAGGCGTCTGACGCTTCACTTGCGAGCTGTGTAATTCGGCTGCTGCGAGCCTCGGTTGAATGGTCATGCGACCACGGTCTCGGCTATCGCGCGTGTGGGATGGCGCGCGGTGAGCCGTCGTGCACGGATCGCGCCAAGACGGCGTTCGTCCCGTTCGCGCCCAGAACCCGGGGTGTTTTCAAGAGCGCGCTGTCGAAGTGTTACGAATTGTAGCAGGTGGAACGCCCTTCCGAGCTCATTGCGCGGGTGCCGACGTCGTCGAGGTCGCTTTCGGAACGCTCGACACGAAGCTGCCGAAACGTCGGAGCTCCTCGAGGCGGCACGACCAGGCGAGGCGCCCCTCGTGGAGGGTCATGTCGGGGCAGCCGTCGCACATGTTCTGCCGGCCGTCCTCGAGCACATCAATGGGCTGAATCACCATGATGGCCTGCAAGTGCACCGAGTCGCGTAAGGTCCGTGGCCTTCGGGCAAGAGCGCGGAGGTATGTCGCCGCCGCCGCGCGCGCTCCGCGATCCCATACCGAACCGATGAGGGCCGCGCGGCCGAGGCCGAGCATCCAGGAGGGCGCGTACGCCAAGTACCGTCCGTTGGCGAAGTGATAGCCGACTTGGGTTGCCTCGACGAACTTGGGTCCGAAATAGCCGTGGACTTTGGTCCGGCTCCCGGCGCGTAGCGCGAGTAACCACTTGAAGGAGTCCGGCTTTTCCGTGCCGTTCAGGTAGGCGGCGGGCGCGAACTCCGGGTATCGACCCTGGATCGTGGCGACGACGTCGCGCGAGCTGATGTCGATGCGCTTGGGCGCCTGCGCGGAATAGACGATCTCGCCCATGTCTACGGGACGGCCTTGCGCGTAATAGTCATAGCCGGCGAGGGCGGCTGCTCGGTAGGTGATGAATACGATCGTGTGCACCTTGTCGATGTTGGCTGCCGCCCAGGTCACGATGTCCGGCACCTGCGCCAGTGTTTCGTCGTACACGGTCGAATTGAAGGCGCAGGAGAGCCCACCGACGCTCGCCACCATCTCGGCGAACGTCGACCGGAGCTCGTTCATCTGCGCCTCGGTCTTGTCGCGCCAGCCGGGTCGACCTTGACGCGAGTCGACGTGGAACGTGATGCCGACGAGGCCTGCTCGCCGCAACTCGAGCAGAAGGTCTCGGTCGAGCTCGAGGCCGTTGCGCGCCGCGCGGAGCTGATCGGCGTCAGTTCGGAGGGCTCTGGGGGTCTGCGGGCTGATTTCCGTCACTCCGACGCACGCCGTGAGCCGCTATCACCGCTCATCCTCATGAAGGCGCTGCTCGTATGGCCCAAGTTCGACAGCTTTTCTTTTTGGAACTTCGAGAAAGTCTGTGCTCTCGCAGGCGTCGAGTACATGACGCCTCCGCTCGGGCTTCTGACGGTCGCCGCGCTGCTCCCTGCCGATTGGGAGCTTCGGCTCGTCGACGAGAACGTCGCGCCGTTGACCGAGGCAGACTTCGAGTGGGCCGAGCTCGTCCTCGTCGGGAGCAAGATCGTTCACCGGGACAGGGCGCTCGCCGTGATCCGCCGCGCCCGGGCGCTCGGACTTCGCGTGATTGTCGGCGGCCCCGATCCGAGCCTGACGCCTGCACCGTACGTCGAAGCGGGCGCCAACTTCCTCTGTCTCGGTGAAGCGGAGGTGACACTGCCCGGGCTGCTCACGGACCTGGCGCGAGGTGTGGAAAGCGGGATTTACCGCAGCGATCAGGCCGCGAACCTGCACGCGAGCCCGGTGCCTCGCTTCGATCTGATCGATCATCGAAAGTACCTGTACGTCGGCATCCAGTACTCTCGAGGTTGCCCGTACAGCTGCGAGTTCTGCAACGTCGTCGACCTGTTCCAAGGTCCGTACCGGACGAAGTCGCTCCCCCAGGTCCTGGCTGAAATGCAGAGGCTCTATGAGCTCGGATATCGCGGGCAGCTCGACTTCTTCGACGACAACCTGGTCGGCCATATGAAGACGGTGAAGCCCTTTCTACGCGGCATCGCAGCGTGGCTCGAGGCTCACCGTTACCCATTTCAGCTCTCGACCTCGGTGACGCTCAATGTCGCGCGCGACCCCGAGCTCCTCGAGCTCCTGCGCGCCGCGCGCTTCAAGTACTTCCTGGTCGGCATCGAGACGCCCGACGAGCACGCTCTGCGCACGGCACAGAAGCCGCAAAACATCGGCTTCTCCATCAGCGAGGCGGCAGACAGGATTTATCGTCGAGCCGGCGCGACGATCCACTCCGGCTTCCTGCTCGGGCTCGACGGCGAGGCGGGCGACATCGCCGATCGGATCGTGCGCTGCATCGACGAAGCCAGCATTCCGTGGGTGATGGCGGGCGTCGTGTACCCGCTGCCCGGCACCCAGCTTGCCAAGCGTCTCGATCGCGAAGGCCGACTCTTCCCGCGCGCGCGCCATACGGTCGTCGCGCGCGATCAAGTCTCTGCCGGTCTTCAGTTCAAGCCGGAGCGGCCTGCGGGCGACGTCCTCCGCGACCTCGTGCGCGTGATGCGGCATGCGTTCGAGCCGGCGAACTACTTTGCTCGCTGCACGAACGTCGCCTCGCGTTTGAATACGGTGCCGAAGCTCTTCTACAGCTGGCACCTCACGCTCCGGAACGTCCGGCTGTTCTTCCGCCTCGCCGTGGCGATGCTGGCGGTTCGAGCCACACGCTGGCCCTTCGTGCACGCGCTCGCTCGAGTCATGTTCAGTAACCCCTCCGGCGTCGAGGCGCTCGTCACGCTCTCGGTGCTCTACGTCCACTTCTCGTCCATGCTCCCGTATTGCTACGAACGCATCGCCGAACAGCAACGCGCCCTCGAGGAGCTCGGAGAGGCGGCATGGCTCGAACGAAACCTCCGGCCGACCGATGACCCAGGTCCGGCGCCTTTGCCCGAGGCGACACGCGTGGTCCCGCTCGACCGCCTCCGCCGGCGAGCGGTCGAGTCCGGTCCCACGTGAGAGAGCGCGCGCGCACGCTGACGCGCTTGGCATCCGCGTTCACGCTTGGAGACGTGACGGCCGTCATGCGCGCGCCCACGTGGGCGATGGGAGCCCATGAGCTCCCACAACGCGCGTGAGCTGACGGATGTCACTCGGGAGGTGCTCTCCCGGGCTCATCGCGTGCCTCCTCTCCGCCGCCGCTTGCCGCTCGGATCCGCCTCCGACGCCGGCGGTACTCGTCGCGAAGGATCCGATTGCGATCCCCGATCCGGTAGGCGCTCGCGATCCGACGACGGTCGAGGTGGACCTTACCGTCGAAGAAGTCATCGGTGAGCTCGCGCCCGGCGTGAAGACGCCGGTCTGGACGTTCAACGGAACCGTGCCAGGCCCGCTCCTCCGCGTGCGAGAGGGCGACACTGTGGCGCTCACGCTCACGAATCCGGCGGAGAACGCCGAACCCCACGATATCGATTTACATGCGCTCGAAGCGCCCGGGGGTGGCGCGCTCGAGACCGACGTGCGTCCGGGCGAGACGCGCGAGCTCCGCTTCGAGGCGCGAGAACAGGGCGCGTTTCTGTATCATTGCGCTGCTGAGGGCAAACCGTGGGAGCACCTTACTCACGGCATGTACGGGATCATCATCAAGCGAAAAACGCCGGCCCCAGTTGGGGCCGGCGTTGAGCGGGAGAAGGGATTTGAACCCTCGACGTCCACCTTGGCAAGGTGGCACTCTACCGCTGAGTTACTCCCGCGAAAGAGCCGGCGGTGTACCTCCCGCCGTCCGACGTGTCAAGCGCGGGCCCCCGTTTCGTGCGACTTTTGGCCCGTCTCGGAGCGCAGCCCGCTCGCTTGCGGCCCGGCCTCGTGTTCCCCGCCGCGGCGCTGTATGAACGGTCGGCCGCCCTACGGCGCGCGACGCCATGTGCCCCGAGCCCGTCGGCCCACGCCGCTCGCCTCGAGCTCATCGCCTTGGACCGCGCCGTTCGTCTCGAGCTCGCCGTTCCACCGGCGCGGCTCAATCCCCGAACGGATTCGGCGCGAGCGTCTTCCCTACGGCCGAACGCGGCTTGACCGGCGCCGCCGCGGCGACGTCCGTCTTCTCCGCCGCACTGAGCTTCGCCGTTTCCGCACCGCGCGCCGTTTCCGCACCGCGCGTCGCCCGCGTCACCCTGCCGCCCGTCGTCGGCACCGTATCCGCATCGTCCGCCGCGAGCATCGCCGCCGCGCGGTCCGCCTCGGCCACGGCTGCGTCGAGCGACTTACCGCGCCGCTTCGCCGCCGCCGCGTTCGAGACGAGGCCGACGACGATGCGCGTCCTCGTTCCGTCGAGCTTGAGCGGCCGCGTGACGTAGCCCTTGCGCACCACGTTGACGACCTTCGTCTCGCCCGGTTTCACGTCGATCGTGATCGGCATCATGCCGAGGTCCTTGTCGCCGTCGACGACGTGCGCGTTCAGCGGGAAGAGGATGAGCGCGACGTGGATCACCGACGCGTCGGCTACCGCAGCAGGGTTCATCGCAGCCGCCGCAGCGGGCGTTCCCATTCCCGCGAGCAGCGCGCTGCCGAGCGGGACTGGCTGGGCTATCGCCGTAGCCGTCGCAGTGGTCGTATCCGCCTGCGCCGCGGCCGTGAGCGTGTTCACGGCCGTGGGCACCGCCGCGGCCAAGGCCGAGATGCGCGGCTTGAGCACGAAAAAACCCGCGGCTCCTACAGCGGCGAAGAGCGTCAAAATCGCGCCGCGCGCCACCCAACGCCGCCGGCGTCCGCCCGCGTGGAGCTCGCGAAAATCGGTGTCTTGATGGAGCTCGTCGCTGTACGAGTCCGTGTTCGTGTCTTGACTCGACGGCGGCGCAACGAGCGGCACCCCACCGCCGGCGATGCGCTGCAGGGCCGCCCGCACGTCTTCCATCGTCGAGAAGCGCTCCGTCGTGTCCTTCGCGAGGCACTTGTGGATGACGGCTTCCAGCCCCTGCGGGAGCGTGCGACCGGGCGGCATCCGCTTGCGCAGCGGCGGCGGTTCGTCCGTCACTTGCATCGATATCACGGCGAGCGGGTTCTCGGCGTCGAACGGAACTTTGCCGCACGCCATCTCGTACATGATGACGCCGAGTGAGTAGACGTCCGTCCGCGCGTCGGTGCGCGCGCCGGTCGCTTGCTCGGGCGACATGTAGTGCGGCGTGCCGATGACGGAGCCCGCGACGGTGAGCTTCTGGCCGCCTTGCATGATCTTGGCGATGCCAAAGTCCAAGATCTTGACGAAGAAGCCGCCGGCGCCCTGGAGCAAGAAGACGTTGTCCGGCTTCAGGTCGCGGTGGACGACGCCGGCCGCGTGCGCCGCCCCGAGCGCTTCACTCATTTGAATCGCGATATCGAGCGAGTCGCCGAGGGAAAGACCCCCGGGCGCGTCGAGCGCTTCCCCGAGCGTCAGGCCCTCGAGGTACTCCATCACGATGTAGCTCGCGCCGTCGGACAGCGTGCCGAAGTCGAGGACCTCGACGATGTGCTCGCTGCCGATCGCCGAGGCCGAGCGGGCTTCGGTCATGAACCGGCCGACCGTCTCTTCGTCCTGCGCGAGATCCTGACGGATGATCTTGAGCGCGACCGTCTTGTCGAGCACGGCGTGCCGGCAGCGGTAAACCAAGCCCATCGATCCCACCCCCAGCAGCCGCTCGACGAAGTAGCGCTCCGCAATGATCTTGCCGAGGTACGGGTCGCTCGCCGGCTGGCTCACGGGGGGCACGCTCTCGGCCCCGTCGGGCACGAAGGCGAGCATTGAGTCTTCGAGGTCCGCCATCTGGATGTCGATCGCCGGCGGCGCGGACGAGGGCGGCTTGGCGCGCCGCTGCGTGGACTGAGCTGCCGTGGCGACGTCTTCGGGACGTAGGTCTTCCGCTACGTCTTCGTCGCTCGCGGCGTCGCCGTCAGCCATCGCTTAGAACGCGAACCATGCCACTTCTTTGGCCGGGGCTCAACCGGGTGTGACAGCAAACATCAACGATTCTCAGTACTAAGGGTTAGTAACCGGTCCCAGGTTGCGACAGTCGAACGGCTGTTCCGGCCTCCTCCCGCCCCCCTTGACCCCGCGCTTGCGCCTTGGCCGACCCCTTGCGCGGCTCGGAGGCCGTGCCTACTTTTCTCGTTGTCCAGGCGACGGCCTGAAGCCACGGAAACGTCGGGTTTCAACGGGCTTCTTGGGGTTAGCCCGTCGCGGTTGGTTGCGGCCGGAGTTCATTCGAGCCGCCCGGCCGAGGTCCGCCTGCGCCCGGACGCAGACCCTGAAAGGAGAGATTGAACATGCTCACCCGTTGGAACGATTTTGGTGTTTTCCCGAGCCTCGGCTTCCGCGACTACCCCCGGCTCGCCCGTGATCTCGATCGGCTGCTCTTCGCCTTCGACCGCCCGCAAAACTTCTCGCCGCGCGTGGCGTTCGAGGAGCGTGAGAACGCGTGGGTGCTCCGGAGCGAGCTCCCAGGTTTCTCCGAGAAGGAGATCGACATCACCGTCACGGGCAGCACCGTGACGTTGCGTGTCGAGCGCAAGACCGAGAATAAGACCGAAGGTGACAAAGCTCAATCGCAGGCGTCATACGTGTTCGAACGCGCGTTCGAGCTGCCCACCAAGGTCGAGCCCGAAAAGGTCGAAGCGGAGCTCAAGCTCGGCATCTTGACCGTCACGTTGCCGAAGGCGTCCGAAGCGATGCCGAAGCAAATCAGCGTCAAGGCCGGCTGACCGCGGCCGTCCGTTGCCTGCGCGAGCGCCTGCGCGAGCGGACGCGCATCGAGCGAGCGCGCCACGCTGCGGAGCCAATCCGTGGCGTGGCGTTTGCTTTGTGATTGGGGTGGGCGACCGAAGTGCCACGTGGCTTCGGGCGGCGCCGGCTCGCCCCGTTCCACCGGTGTTCCGCCGTGCCGTGGGTCGCCGCTGCAAAACGCGGCTCCGCCCTCGCGCCGAACTGCGCTACGTAAATCCGAGCGCTTTCACTCGGAGCGCACCGGAGCGCCGTGGCCCATCCTCTCGCTGGCAAACCCGCACCCGCAAATCTGCTGCTCGACGTCGAGGCGCTCCTCGCGGCCTATTTCTCGGGACGGCCGGATCCCGCCGTCGTCTCACAACGCGTGAGCTTCGGCACGAGCGGCCATCGCGGCTCCGCGTTCGCGACCGCCTTCAACGAAGCGCACATCCTCGCGATCACGCAGGCCATCTGCGAATACCGTCAAGCGCAGGGCACGACCGGGCCGCTCTACCTCGCCAAGGACACGCACGCGCTCTCGGCTCCCGCCGAACGCACCGCGCTCGAAGTCCTCGCCGCCAACGGCGTGAACGTCCTCGTGCAGCAGGGCGACGGCTACACGCCGACGCCCGCGCTCTCGCTCGCCATCATCGAGCACAACCGTGGGCGCAAAGCGGGGCTCGCCGACGGCATCGTCGTCACGCCGTCGCACAACCCACCCGAGGACGGCGGCTTCAAGTACAACCCGCCGCACGGCGGCCCCGCCGATACCGACGCCACGCAGTGGATCGAGACGCGCGCGAACGAGCTCCTCGCAAACGGAGCGAGCGGCGTTCGGCGCGTGCCGTTCGAGCAGGCACAGCGCGCGAGCACGACCGGCAGCGTGGATTTCGTCGCGATCTACCTGCGCGAGCTCCCGAAAATCCTCGATTTGGCGGCGGTGCGCGACGCCGGCACCAAGCTCGGCGTCGATCCGCTGGGCGGGGCGAGCGTCGGCTACTACCCGCGCATCGCCGAGGCGTTCGGCTTGAATCTCGAGGTGGTAAACCCCAACGTCGATCCGCGCTTTGCGTTCATGCCGCTCGACCACGACGGCCGCATCCGCATGGACTGCTCGAGCCCGTACGCCATGGCCGGCCTCGTGAAGCTGGCCGACCGCTTCGCCGTCGCGTTTGCCAACGACACGGACGCCGATCGGCACGGCGTCGTCGTCCCCGGGACGGGGGTCATGAACCCCAATCATTACCTTTCGGTTGCCATTGATTATCTCTTCCGCTCTCGCTCCGGGTGGCCCGCGAAGGCGGCCGTCGGCAAGACCGTGGTTTCGAGCGCGCTCATCGAACGCGTCGCGCGCTCGCTCGGACGTCCCGTCGTCGAGGTGCCGGTCGGATTCAAATGGTTCGTGCCCGGCCTCATGAGCGGCGAGCTCGGGTTCGGTGGTGAAGAAAGCGCGGGCGCGAGCTTTTTGCGCTTCGACGGCAGCGTCTGGACGACGGACAAGGACGGCATTCTGCTCGCCCTGCTCGCCGCTGAAATCACGGCCAAGACCGGCAAAGATCCGGGCAGATATTACGAAGAGCTCGCGCAAAAGCTCGGTCGCCCCTACACGACGCGCATCGACGCACCCGCGACCCCCGAGCAGAAGGCCGCGCTGAAGAAATTGAGCCCGGACGCGGTGACTGCCAAAGAGCTCGCGGGCGAGCCCATTCGCGAGCGGCTCACGCAAGCACCGGGAAATCACGCTGCGATCGGTGGTCTCGTCGTCAAGACGGACAATGGCTGGTTCGCGGCGCGGCCGAGCGGCACCGAGAACATTTACAAGATCTATGCCGAGAGCTTCGTGAGCGAAGAGCATCTCGGAGCACTCGTGCAAGAAGCGCAAGCAATGGTCGGACGCGCGCTCGGCGCCTAGCGCGCAAAGTGTCGCGTGCGTGGCGGTTCGTCTGCCGAAATTCGGACGACGCGCGTAGACTCTGCGTCAGAGGGATCATGGCCGAGGTGCTGTTCTACTATTCCATCGGCAGCCGTTATTCGTATCTGGCGGCTTCGCAGCTGCACGAGCTCGTCGACGAAACCGGCGCGACCGTCGATTGGTTGCCGCTCAACAGCATGCGGCTCTTGTCGGAGCGGGGCGGGGGACCTTTTCGCGGTGACCCGATCTCGGGCCAGTACGACTGGTCGTATCGCACGCGCGACGCGGAGCGTTGGGCCGAGCTCTACGGCATTCCGTTCGTCGAAACGCGCGGTCGCGTCGAGTTCGACGCCGAGGCGCTGGCGCTGACTGCTACGGCTGCGAAACGGCTCGGCAAGGTCGAAGCGGTCAGCCGCGCGCTGTTTGCGGCCGTCTTCGACGGGAGCACCTCGCTCGTCGACGCGAACGAATGCGTGCGTCGAGCCGAGTCGTGCGGGCTCAGCGGCTTTCGTGCCGAGCTCGAGCACCCCGCGACGCGCAAGCAACTCGAGCACGCGATGAAAGCAGCGCACCGGGCGGGCGTGTTCGGCGTGCCGGCGTTCGTCGTCGCGGGCGAGCTCTTTTGGGGCAACGATCGGCTGGTGCTCCTCAAGCGACACCTCGAGCGGCTCGCCAAGCGCACGTGAGTCGACGAGCTCGCACGTGGCGTCAGGGCGCGTGACTACCGCGAGCGCGGCGCGTCGAGATCGAAGCGCGTCAACGCGGGGACTGGCTCTAGTGGCGTGAAACGGCCGCGTTCGTCGCGGCCGACGCGCGACGCGGCGACGTTCGGGTCGTGCGTGTAGACGAGGAGCGTCGCGTCCTCGACGGAGCGCGCCAAGAGCTCGCTCTTTTCGTCGACGAGGTGCTCGGCGTACCGGTCGTAGCCCATGGTAATCGGCGCGTGGAGCCACGGCGTTCCGGGGATCAAGTCGGAGCAGAAGAGCACGCGCTCGGTTTTGCCGATCGCGCTGCCGAGCAAGAGGCCCGGCGTGTGGCCGTCGCTCTCGACGAAATCGAACCCGTCGCCGAGCGCGGCGCGCGCTTCCGCGGGTCCGCTCACCACGCGCAAGCGGGCGGAGCTCTCGAGTAGCGCTGGGAGCTCGGGAATGAACGAGGCGCGGTCACGCGGGTGCGGCTTTTTCGCGCGTTCGAACGCGCGCGCCGACGCCACGATTTCGGCGCGCGGGAACAAGAGCTCCGGCGCGCGGCCGGCGCGGTACGGCGCGAGCAGGCCGCCCGCATGGTCGAAATGCAGGTGGCTCAGCACGACGCAATCGATGTCGCCGTCACCGAGGCCGAGCGCCGCGAGCGACTCGAGCAAGACGTGCCGTTCTTCGACGACGCCGTAGCGCTCGCGCAGGCTCGGCTCGAAAAACACTCCAATCCCCGTCTCGAACAGCACGCGCCGTCCGGGCGCCTCCACGAGCAGCGCACGACACGCGAGCGGAATGCGCGCGAGCTCGTCGGGCGGCAGCCAGCGGCTCCAGAGCGCGCGCGGGGCATTACCGAACATGGCGCCGCCGTCGAGGCGCTGACTGTTGCCGACGAGCGTGCTCGCGAGCATCGCGTGAGTATCGCTCACGCTCGGCGCCCGTGGTAGGCACGGCGGCATGGCCGAGACGATTTTCTCGAAGATCCTGCGGGGCGAGATCCCTTGTCACAAGGTCTACGAGGACCCGCGCGTGCTCGCGTTCCTCGACGTGAACCCGCTCTCACGCGGGCATCTGCTCGTGATTCCGAAGGAGCCCGCCGCGACGCTCGACGCGCTCTCCGACGACTCCGCCGCCGCGCTCGGGCGCGTGCTGCCGCGGCTCTGTCGCGCCCTGAAGCGCGTGACGGGCGTCGAGGCCTACAACGTGCTTCAGAACAACGGCGCGGGTGCGCACCAAGCCGTCTTCCACGTGCACTTCCACATCATTCCGAAGACCGACGCCGACGGCGGGCTTGGCTTGCGCTGGCTCCCGCAGAAACTCGACCCCGCGAGCGGCGCGGCGCTCGCGACGGAGCTCGCCGTAGCCGTCGGCACGCCCTAGCCTCGAGTTGGGCAATCTTGGGAAGACAGATCGTGATCTTTCCTGCCGAGACCCGCTCAACTCGACCCAGCTAGACTTTGCGACCGTGCGCGCGCCGGTAACGACGGAGGAGCGCGTTCGTCGAGCCGTCGTGCGTGAGTGAGGGCGCGGCGTCGCTTTCGATTTCCGTCGCGATGCGCTTGGCGAGCACTTTGCCGAGCTCGACGCCCCACTGATCGAAGGAATTGATGTTCCAGATCGTGCCCTGGACGAACACCTTGTGCTCGTAGAGCGCAATGAGCCGGCCGAGCGCGGCGGGCGTGAGTCGCTCGAGCAAGAGCGTGCTGGACGGGCGATTGCCCGGAAACGTGCGGTGCGAAACGAGCTCTGCTTTCACGCCTTCGGCGCGCACCTCCTCCGCGCTCTTGCCGAACGCGAGCGCCTCCGACTGCGCGAAGAGGTTCGCCATCAAGAGGTCGTGGTGCTTGCCGAGCGGGTTGTGCGACTGCAAAAAACCGATGAAGTCGCAGGGGATGAGCTTCGTGCCTTGGTGGATCAGCTGATAAAAGGCGTGCTGGCCGTTGGTGCCCGGCTCGCCCCAGACGATCGGCCCCGTTTCGTAGGTGACGGGACGACCGTCGAGATCGACGCGCTTGCCGTTGCTCTCCATGTCGAGCTGCTGCAGGTAGGCGGGCAGCCGCGCCAGGTACTGATCGTAGGGCAGGACGGCGTACGTCTGCGCGCCGAAGAAATTGTCGTACCAGATACCGAGCAGGGCCATCAGCACGGGCAAGTTGCGGTCGAACGGCGCGCTCCGGAAGTGCTCGTCCATCTCGCGGAAGCCGCTCAGAAAATCGCGGAAGCCGGCCGATCCGATAGCGACCATGAGCGAGAGGCCGATCGCCGAATCCACGGAGTAGCGCCCGCCGACCCAGTCCCAGAAGCCGAACATGTTCGCCGTGTCGATGCCGAATTTGGCGACCTCGGCGCCGTTCGTCGAGACGGCGACGAAGTGCTTGGCGACCGCGCTTTCGTCGCCGAGCGCCTTCACGCACCAGGCGCGGGCCGTCTTGGCGTTCTCGAGCGTCTCGAGCGTCGTGAACGTCTTGGAGCACACGACGAACAGCGTTTCTTCCGCGTTCGCGTCGCGCACGGCTTCAGCGAAATCGGTCGCGTCGATGTTGGACACGAAGCGGAGCTCGAGCGCGCGGTCACTCGCGCTCCGCAGCGCGAGGTAGGCCATGGCCGGCCCGAGGTCGGACCCACCGATGCCGATGTTGATCACGCGCCGGATGCGTTTGCCCGTGTGGCCCGTCCAGGCGCCGCTCCGCACGCGCTCGGCGAAATCCGCCATGCGCGCGAGCACGGCTTGCACCTCCGGCACGACGTTCGTCCCGTCGACGAGGATGCTCGCGTCGGCGGGCGCACGCAGCGCGACGTGCAGCACCGAGCGGCCCTCGGTGACGTTGATGGGCGCGCCCTTGAAGAGCGCCTCCGTTCGCTCGCGCACGCCGCGTGCTTCCGCGAGGGCCAAGAGCGCGGCGAGCGCCGGCGCGTCGATGCGGTGCTTCGAATAGTCGAGGAAGACGCCCGCGGCGTCGAGGGAGAAGCGCTCGGCGCGCCCCGGCTCGTCGGCGAAGAGCTTGCGGAGCGGCACATCGCGCAGGCGCGTCGCGTGACTCTGGACGGACTGCCACTCGGCGAGCTCGGTGAGCGACTTGGACTCGGGCATGACCCTTCCTTCCAAGACCGCTCGGCCGAGTCAAGTCGCTTCGAGCTCGAGCTCTGCGCAAAGCGGCAAGTGATCGGAAGCCTGACGCGTGAGCGGGTTTCGGAGCGGCGAACAGGCGTGCGCACGCACTTGCCCACGCACGAAAATGCCGTCGAGCGGACGGATGGGCACGGCAGCTGGGAACGTATTGTTCAAGCGCCCGGCGCGGACGAAGCCGGCCGGCGAAAAGAAACGCGGTCCGAGCGAACCCCACACGTCGTTCAAGTCGCCGCCCACGACCACGGGCGTTGGGTGGTGAAGGTGCGCGAGCGCGGGCGAGGACAGGAAGCGCTCGAGCTGCAAGGCGCGCTCGGAGCCGGCGAGCCCGAGGTGGAGGTTGAAGAGCGCGACCGTGCGCTGATGGCCGCCCGAGCGGACGCGGAGGTGTGCCCCAATCGCACCCCGGCGCTTGCGACGGCCGATGGTGAGGTCGATCTCCTCGACGTGGCCGATAGGATGCCGGCTCAGGATGGCGTTGCCGTAACCGCCGATGGCGAAACGATGCTGGGGGCAGAACGCCAGGTGCTCCATGCCGAGCGCTTCCGCCAGGAGCTCGGCCTGATCGTGAAAGAGGGCCCGTGGTAGGCCGTCGGTGACCTCCTGCAGGAGCGCCACGTCGGGCGCGAGCTCGGCGAGGACGGCGACGACGCGATCGATACGGTAGCGGCGGTCCATGCCGCCGATGCCTTTATGGATGTTCCAGCTGACGATGGAGAGCCGCATGCTATTTCGTGAATACCGGGCGAGCCGACTGTCCGGCGTCGGATCCCGGCTGGTAGTATCCTAGCTCGTGAGACCGGTGGCGCTCGGCGCTCGCGAGTAGGGTATGGAACTTTCGGCCGTCGGATGACAGTGGCAAATCCGCTCTTCGGCACCGTTGTCGCAGAACGCTACCAGGTGATGGAGCGGCTCGGATCCGGCGGCATGGGGGCGGTCTATCTGTGCCGGCACGTGAGCCTCGGCCAGAAGGTCGCCATCAAGTTCATTCATCCCGAGCTTTCGACGAGCGAGGAGGTCCGGCGACGCTTCGACACGGAGGCGAAGGCGGCGGCCGCCATCAAGAGCCGGCACGCCGTCTCCGTCATCGACCACGGTGTTGCGGAGAACGGCCAGCCGTTCATCGTGATGGAGTATCTCGAGGGGCAATCGCTCGAGCAGGCGCTGCGGGAGCGAGGCCGTTTGCCCCTGGAGGAGGTGATCGAGATCGTGGTTCAGGTGGCGCGTGCCCTCGAACAGGCTCACGCCGCTGGAATCGTTCATCGCGATCTGAAGCCCGACAATATCTTTCTCACCCGCGACGCTGAAGGGAGTCGTTTCGGCTTTCTCGTCAAAGTGCTCGACTTCGGTATCGCCAAAGTCGTGCACGACGACAAGGTCGGAGGTGTCGGTACGACCAAGACGGGCATGGTGCTGGGAACGCCGCTTTTCATGAGCCCCGAAGCGCTGACGGCGTCGGCGCCCGTGAGCCCCGCGTCCGATATCTGGTCGCTCGGAGCGTGCGCATTCGTGGCGGCGTGCGGCAGGGTGCCGTTCGAAGGTGAGGCGATCGGCGACGTGGTGCTCAAGGTCTGCGCCGCGCCCATGCCCGTGCCGAGCGAGCTCGTCCCGGACCTGCCGCGCTCATTCGACGGCTGGTTCGCCAAGGCGTGCGCGCGGGACATGCGCCGGCGCTTCCGGCGAGTCGGCGAGATGGCGGACGCGCTCCGCCGGCTCGATGAATGGTGGCGTGCGCAGCAAGAGCGCTCGCTTTACGAGATTCGGCCCATCGGCTCGATGGTCGACATCGAAGAAGCGCTCGAGCTCGACGCGCCGCGCACGTCGAGCCGAGGGCTCGTGCTCGGAGGCATGCTGGCGGGGATCGCGCTCACGATCGGCGCGCTCGGCTACTACGTCCTGCAGCGGACCCGCGCCGCCGACGAAACCGCGCGCGCCGCCGCAGCACGGGAATCGGCGCTCATCGAAGCGGACAACGCTCGCAAGCTGCGCGAGGCCGAACGGCAGTTCCGGACGCCGGAAGCCGCCGCCGACACCCACCTGACCGTCGATGCCGGCTCGCCGGACGGTCTGCGCGGTAAACGGCGCCGGCGCCCCGTGGCCCCGGCCGAAGCGCCGGAGCCGAGCAAGCCGCAAGCGGTAGAGCCCGGTGCCCGCCCCGGCTCCTCGGCGCTGTGATATATGGTCCGCCCGCCTGACGAGGCCAAAGCATGATCGACGACGTTCTCTCCGAGCTCAAGCAGGGCATCGAGAAAGCGAAGGACGCCCTGAGGCGTGATCTCGCGAACCTCCGAACCGGGCGCGCCCATCCGGGCATGCTCGAGACGCTGCGCGTCGACTACTACGGGCAGAGCACCCCGATTTCGCAGATGGCGAACGTCAACGTGCCCGAGCCGCGCATGCTCACGGTCAAGCCGTGGGACAAATCGCAGGTCAAGGCAATCGAGAAGGCGATTCGCGAGAGTGATCTCGGCTTGAATCCCCAGGTCGACAGCGAGCTCATCCGCATTCCCATCCCGGCGCTCAGCGAGGAGCGACGTCGCGACCTCGTGAAGATCGCGAAGAAGAACGGGGAAGAGTGCAAGGTCGCCGTACGCAAGGTCCGGCACGAAGCGCTCGACATGCTGAGCGAGATCGAAAAGGACGGCGGCGCGAGCAAAGACGACGTCGATCGCGGCAAGAAGAAGGCCGAGGAAATCGTCGCCGAAGCCGGCACGGCCGTCGATCAGATCGTTCAGCAAAAAGAAAAAGAAATCCTCGCCATCTGAGCGAGCCTGGGGTCCGCCGTCCGAGCCTGCCCGAGAGGAGCTCCCGCACGAGCACGAGCCTGCCCGAGAGGAGCTTCGGGACGAGTACGCTCGCGAGCCCGGACAGGGGCGCCGTTTTCGGGGCCGGGGCCCGAAAACAAACGAGACGCGGAGCCGGGGAGCCCGGGTTCCCAAAGACCACGACTTGACACGAGAAAGTCCTCATGAAAGCGTGTGGCGTTGACGAGCCGGTGCTGAGAAAACGGGCCGGATCGGAAGGAACGTGATGCGCGCGACAGCGGCCGGGATCAGCGACGTGGGGCTTCAGCGCGACCACAACGAGGACAGCTTCGCGATCCTCAAAGAGCATCGCCTGTTCATCGTCGCGGACGGCATGGGCGGTCATCGCGCAGGGGACGTGGCGAGCCGCCTCGCGACCGAATCCATCGTCGACTTTTTCCGCGCCGCCGCGAACGAGGGCTACACCTGGCCGTTCCCGTTCGACACGCGCCTCTCGGACGAAGAAAACCGACTGCTCTGCGGGATCCGCATCGCCAATCGCCAGATCATCGAGCGGAGCACGCGCTCCCGTGAGTGCCAGGGCATGGGCACGACCGTCGTCGGCTGTCTGTTCAGCGCGACGAAGGGCAAGATGTTCATCGGGCACGTCGGCGACAGCCGCGCCTACCGCGTGCGAAACCAGCAGATCCAGCTCATGACGCGCGACCATTCGCTCGTCAACGACTACCTCCTCGCCATGCCGGAGCTCACCGAAGAGCAACGTAGCGAGCTCCCGAAGAACGTCATCACGCGCGCGCTCGGCATGCAGGAGCAGGTGGCCGTCGACATTCAGAGCGACGACTCGATCGCCGGCGACTGTTACGTGCTCTGCTCGGACGGCCTGAGCGGCATGGTCGAGGACAGCGAGATCCTCGAGGTCGTCAGCGGCACGCCGGATCTCGAGGTCGCGTGCCGGCGCTTGGTCGCCCTCGCGAACGAGCACGGCGGGGAAGACAACATCACCGCGCTCATCGTGCGCGTCGAAGCTCAGGCCGAGGGCGAGATCAGTTTATCGGACACGCTGCCGACGCCCGTCACCATGCGTCCGCGTGAAGGTCTAGACGGCCAAGCCGACACGCCGCCCGCGGGGGCCGTCGGCGCTCCGACCAAGAGCGGCTAGCGCCGAACGTCGCCTTGCGGGCGGCCGAGCCTCTACGGCTCAGTCCTGTTCTTCGCCCGTCTTGCAATACTCGAAGGCGATGGTGCCGTGCACCTTGCAGCCGCTCACCGAATCGTCGGTCACACCGATGAGCGGGCAGTCGACGTCCGTGAGCATGGCTCCCGCTTTGTACGTGACGACGGGCCCGATGGTACAGGCGGGAAAATTCACGAGCGTATTCATGTGCCCGGTGTCGGGAGACCAGAACGTCATCGCCGATACGTTGCTCGCCGGCGTGGCCTTGTCCTTCACCGAACCCGTGAACGAGAAGCTGACCGGTTTCTTGCCATTGCCGTCGACGCCCTTGATGGACGCATCGAAGTCACCGTTGGCTTTGATGGTGCACGTGACGTTCACCCCGTGCGTGCCGTCCTCGATCGTTTTTCCGGGGTTCGGCTGACCGATGATGTACGTGAAGGCTCCCGAGGTGCCCGCGTTACATCCGCGTCCCATCGCGACGCTGGCCGCCGGCGGGCCAAGCATCACGTCGACGCCACCTGCGGCGGGCGTGGGCGGCGGATCGCTGCACGAAAGGGCGGACAGTGACAACGGAAGGGCTAGAACGAAGGAAATGGCACGAGGCAGCATCGAGGCTCCAAGCTGGGGGTCGTTGGAAGTGTAGTCCCGCTTCAATCCCCGGCGCAACGGAGGCTCGGTAACCGCTTGTGTAAGCGAGGGTTCGCGCGTTTGGTAGGCGATTTCGGCCACCCGCCGTCCCTCGGTCGCGCAACTTACGGTGCGGGCGAGCGCGGGGTATTCGGGGTGGTTTGCGGCGCGAAGGCGAGCTCGGTGAGTGCGGCGGCGCCGTGCGCCTCCGCCACCGCGCGATAGCCGAGGCCGTGCTCGCGAGACTCCGCGTCCCAGGGTAACGGCGCCTTCTTCGGCACCGAGCCCGGGGCAGGCAACGGGAAGATCAGCGAGCGTGCCGCGTGATGCTTCACGCCGCCGGCCGTCGTCACGTGATGCTCTTGGTGGATATGACCGTAGAACACCGTGACGGCGTCGAAGCCCTGGACGAGCTCGAGCACACGCTCGCCGTCGCGCGTCGACCAGTCCCAGCTCGGAAACAGCTTGAAGAGCGGGCGATGGGCGAAGAGCACGAGCGGCGTGCCGTGCGACAGGCGCGAAAGGTCGCTCGCGAGCCAATCGAGCTGCTCGTCGCCGACACTCGCGTTGGCGGAGACGTTGTCGAGGCGGACGAAGTGAATCCCGCCGTGGTCGAAAGCTCCGTAAGTCGCGCCGAAAATCTCCCGAAATGCAGCGCCCCCGTCGGGCGCGGCGTCGTGCTCGCCGGGCAGGTAGAAGCGGTTCTTCACCTTGAGATCGGAGACGATGCGCTCGAACTCCTTGAGCCGGCTCCGCCGCACGCCGGGCTCGTCGGTCGTATGCGTGAGATCGCCCGTGAACACCACGAAATCCGGCTCGAGGGGCGACGCGTTGATCGTCTGCACGGCGTCGAGCAGCGTGTGACTCGCCTCGGGGTTCGCCGGGCCTTCGTAACCCCAATGGGTGTCCGACAGCTGCAAGAACGAGAAATCACGCAGGGGAGGAGGCGGCGGAGCAGCGCTCGTCCGCGCCGGCGCCGGTGGCGCGAGCTTCGACGTCTCGGCGCAGCCGAGCAGTCCAGAGGCAGAGACGACGCTGCCGACGGTGAGCAGCTTCAAGATTTCGCGGCGCTCGAGCCCGAGCTGCGGGACGGGGACGTTCGGAGGTTTCATGCCGGCAGAACGGCGGCCGGCGGGATTGGTTCCGCTTCTCCCGGCCAGGGAACCTTAAAGCAAGCTTCCGCGTTAAGGCGCCGAGAGCGTGAAACTCGCGATGGTTTCCGGGCCGACACGAGAGCTGCCGTTGGCGCGAGCGAGAACCGGGTATCATGGGCTCCACGTGCTGCGCGAATCGGCGTCCGAGAGTCCGATTTTTGCGACCAACGTGCTCGCGGAGCTCGACGCGCTCTATGACTTCGCTTGTCGACTCACGCGCAATACGAGCGAAGCCGAGGATCTCGTGCAGGACACGTTTGCGCGCGCGATGGCGGCGCGCGCGCAATTTCGTCCGGGGTCGAACCTCAAGGCCTGGCTCTTTCGTATCTTGCGCAACGCGCACTTGGACGGTGTGCGCCGCGCGCGTCGCGTCGCACCCGGCGGCTCCGACGCGGCCGAGGACGCCGTCGAGCCTGAAAACGACGACCAGCTCCTGCGCGGCGACCTCGAAATCGAGCGCCTGCGTCGCGTCGTGGCGGGCGACATCGAGGCGGCGCTCGCCGAGCTCGGTGAGGAGGCCCGCACGGTCGTCTTGCTGGATCTCGAAGGCCTCACCGAAGCGGAGATCGGTGAAGTGATGGGCACGCCGGCCGGCACCGTGAAATCCCGTCTCTCACGCGCGCGCGCCCGGCTGCGCGTGTTGCTCGCGGAGTATGCGCGATGAGCGACTGCAGCGAATTTCGGAGCCGCATCGCGGACGCTCGGCACGGCCGGCTCGCGCCCGACGCGCGCGTCGCGCTCGCCCGACACCTGGAAGGTTGCGCCGAATGCCGCGCCTTCGACGAACGGGAGCGCGAGCTCGATCGTACGCTCGCTCGTTTGCCGCGCCGCAAGGCGCCCGAGGCACTGCGGGCGCGGCTCGCCGCTTCAGCGGCCCCGGCGCCGCGCTCGCGAGTTTCGCGCCGCACGTTGGTGCTCGGCGCCGGCGCCGCGCTCGCGGCGGGCGTCGCGCTCGGCGTGGGCCTCTTTTATCGGACGCGCCATGCGGACGAGCTCGTGCTCGAAGCCGTCAACGATCACCTGCGCGTGCTCTACGCCCAGCAACCGCTCGAGGTCGAGAGCGGCGGCATTCATCAAGTGAAGCCCTGGTTCGAAGGCAAACTCGACTTCGCGCCCGTGATCGGCTTCGACGGCGACGCCGAGTTCACGCTCACGGGCGGCTCGGTCGCCTACTTCATCGATCGCAAGGCGGCGGCTTTCGTGTTCAAGCGTCGCTTGCACGTCATCACGCTGTTCGTCTTTCGCGCGGAGGGCCTAGCGTGGCCGCACGGCTCGAACCAGAAGCTCGGGCGACGGAGCGGGCTTCTGGCACATTCTCGCGGGTTCAACGTGCTCTTCTTCCGCGAGAACGAGCTCGGCTACGCGCTCGTCTCCGACACCGAGCCGGCAACGCTCGTGCGGCTCGGTGAAAAGATCGCGAACACGCTCTGAGCGTGAAGGAGCTGTGCTTCAAGTAGCGGTAGCCCACGTCGTCGGTGACCGCTTCGACGCGGCGAGCGACGCGAGCCAAACGAGCGCAGCGAGCGCGCTCGTGCCGCTCAGTCGCGGACAGAGGCCCACGTTCACGGAATGGCGCGCGACCTCCATCGCGTCCGCGTGGTAGCAAACGTACGCTTGTGTGAGCGCCAAGCTCAAACACAGCAAGCTGAACGCCGCGAGGAGTCTGAATTCCGGGAGCGGCACGAATAGGCCCAGGATCCCCAGCGTGGTCAGGCCAAGCACGCTCAGGCCGGGACTCATGGCCCAGGGCTCGACGAGCAGGCGGTCGAGGTGCCCCGAGAGTGCGTTTGCCGTTCGTTTGGTGTGGCGGTGCTCGATGTCGCCCGCCACCGCACATGAAGCGTCGGCTCCTGCCGAGGAGCGCCGGCGAAACCGGCATTCCGAGCTCGCGCGCGAAGTACGCCGTGTGTGCGCGTGACGGCAGCACGCGCTGAAAGACGACGTTCATGAGCGGCCACTCGTACCTTTTCGCCGCTTCCGCGTTGAGCCGCGAGCCTGCGGCAATCACGAGCAAGCCGACGGAGAGGGTCAGCGCAGCGAAGAATTCGCGCCGCGCCGCGCGGGGTCGCGGGCCCGCCGCCAAGAGCGCGAGGGGCGCGAACAGACTCACGACCAACAGTGCGTATGCGTTGTTGTCGCGAGCGAACGCCGCGAGGACTGCGCTCGCGAGCGTGAGCCCCGCCCAAGCGAGCGCGGCGCGCCGCGTTCGACGCTCGTGACGGGGCTCGAGCGCTGGGGCGCGCAGCCGCGACGCGGCGTGGACGCTCGCGAGCATCGCTGCGAGGGTGAGCACGAGGAAGGAATTCGAAGCCGACTCGCTTCGGATCACTGCGTTCCAGCCCTGGACTCCACTCGTGAGTCCGAGCCCGAGCAGTAGGCCGAACGCGAAGAGCTTCGGCGCGAGCGGGCGCATCAGACTCGAGATGGCTTGGGCGAGGGTTACCCAGGCAACGAAGTCGAGCAGGCCCTGCAGCAGGATGACGCGGGCTTCCGAAAAGCCCGCGAGCTTGTGCAGGAGCGGCACCGTGAACGGCCGCTCCGCGAGCCAGAACCCCGCATCACGTAGCGACAGGCGACCGATTTGATCCCACCAGAACTGATCACCGCTGTGAAGCGGCCGCTTGCCCCAGAGCGCATCGACCTTCGCGCCCGCAAAAGCGATCACGAGCAGCGCCCGGCAGAGCGCGTCCGCCGGGCGCCGTGTTCGTCCTGCGCCTGCAGCGCGCGAGCGGATCCACCATGACCGCCACCACACCATTGGCGTCGTTTAGCACGAGCATGCCTGCTGGCGCACGGCTCGTCCCGCGCGGCGAGCGCGTTACACGTAGCGCTGAATGAAGGCGAGCGCGGTGTCGGCTACTTCCTGCCAGCCGCTGTCGATCGTGAGCGCGTGGCCGCGGTTCTTGATTTCGATGATGTCGGTGACGCCGCCGTTTTCGCACTGCTGCTTGTACGTCGCGTTCGCGATCGTCCACGGCACCGTGTGATCCTTTTCGCCCGAAATGATGAGCAGGGGACCGCGTTCGGCGTTCTTCGTGTCGACCTTCGCTTCCGTCCAGGGGTTCAAATTGGCGGCCGCAGCTTGAAAGAGCGGCTTGCCGGCGGCGGGCACCGCGTACGTTTCGTAGAGCGACTTGGCCTCTTCCTCGCTCACGGCGTTGGCGAACGCGAAGCGGAACTGATCGTAGGTGAGGGGTACCGCCCGGTTCCGGTTGGCAGGATTGCCGAGCACGGGCCACGCCGACTTGAGCGCAGAGAACGGCAGCGGCAACACGCCGCGAAACGGCGCCGGGCTGATGGCAACCGTGACCGCCGCGCGGCCGCGCCCGGCGAGGATCTGGGCGAGGAGTCCGCCGAAGGAATGCCCGACGAGCACCGGCCTCTGCTTCAAGTCGCGCAGGATCTGGTCGAAGTGATCGGCGACGTGTCCGACAGTCTTGTTCGCGAACACCTCGGGATGCGCCTTGGCTTCGGCCGTCGTCTCGGGGTCGTCCGGCCAGCCCGGCGTCAGTGCGACGTACCCGGCTTCCTCGAAGCGCCGTGCCCAACGTTCCCAGCTGCTCGGCAAGAGCCAGAGTCCATGCACGAACACGACGGGGCGCTTCCCCGTCTCGTTCGCGCGTTCCACTTCACGTGCTTCGTGTTCCGTGATCGTCCGCGCGGTTGACCTCGACATGGCGACACTCCTCGAGCGATCGCGTGATCGCTCCGTGCTAGTGGAGCTCGAGTATCGCGCCGTAGCCGCGAGCTGTCCCGGCCGATTCGACTCGGCCGGGCAATTCGCTCGTGATTTCCTGGGGGTGAATGACGGGACTCGAACCCGCGACAACCGGAGCCACAGCGCGCCAAGCGGGCTCGTCGGGCGAGCAACTGAGCTCGCGAACCGCGTAAAACCTGCTGATTCGTGACGGCGGACGATTCGCACGGACGATTCGCTGGAGACTTTTGCCTGTCAGAGCTTGACGCGATGCCACGTCGTGCGGTATGTGGCGGGAGCCGCGGGGCGGCCTTGCATATGTCGGCGGGTATGTAACACCCGAGACGTGAAAGCCTCACGTGACCACAGCCGGCGCGCACTGCGCCTGCGCGACTCCTCGGTAAGCCTCTCGGCCGAGTCGCGTGACCGCCTTCGAGAGGCCTGCATCAGAGCCGGCGTCGAACGCGTATCGCGGCATCTCGGCGTGGCCGACCGGGCAGCCCTGGCGGCAGCGGCCGGGGTGCCGTCATCCACCACAGCGCGCGTCCTGCAGCGACTGACCGAGCGGGGGCTGCCATGACTCGCAGGCGCAAGGCCCCGCCGACGCTGGCGCGGGCGGAGCTGATCGCTATCACGCGACTGCGTGCAATCGTCGCCGCTGCAGAGCGCGAGCTCGGGCGGAGACTCGAACCGCTAGCGCTCGAGCTACCGCCGGCGCCGCGCAAGCCGCCGGTGTGGCCGTTCAAAGTCGAAGACGCCGCGTATGCCGCGGGCCTCGTGAACGAGCTGCACACCGCGCCGCCAAAGGCGGAGGCGCTCGCCAGAGACGTGATCGCGTTCGCGCTCGAGCTCGAAGATACCTGAAACAACGACGCCCCCGCGGGCGCAAACCGCGAAGGCGTCACCCGCACTCAGAACCGCAGCCGCGGGCGGGTAATCGCGGCGACCAGAACAATGTCCAGTGTAGATCAAAATCAGCCCGAATCAAGTTCCGCGCCAGCAAGCCACGCCGAAGTCACCGTGCTCGCGCACGCGAAAGTACCCTCACCGTGGAGTGACAGCGTGCCGCGCAACGAAGACGGCGCAGCGGTGATCGACGCCGGCGCGGCCCGGGGGGTGAGTCTCACCGACGCACTAGCGCGAACGTGGCCGACTGACGCGCACTGCACGGCGTACGCGCCCGTGCGATTCGAGGGTAAAGCCATGCGGCTAACCGGCGACGTGTTCGACGCCCCGCCGCCGGACTTCGACGGCGTCCACATGGTCGCGATGATCGCGGACTTCGACGGCCCGGACCACGAGGCGACGGCGGAGTGGCGCACTGAGACGCGCGCCAAGCTCGAAGCGTCTGGGCTGGCGTACTACGAAACGCGCGGCGGGTTCCGAGGACTGCGGCCGCTAGCCGAACACCTCGTCATCTCGTCGCAGGAAGGCGCGGCCGAGTGGACGCGGCTCTATCTCGGCTGGTGCGAATGGCTCGAGCAGACGTACGGGCTCAAACCGGATCGGGCGTGCAAGGACTGGCCGCACCTTTTTAGATTGCCGAACGTGAGGCGCGACGGGAAGCCAGCGCGCGCCCAAGTGAACGGCGAGCTCGCACCGTACGATCCGATCGAGGCCGGGCATTGGTGCGAGCCAACGGGCGCACGCGGTTCGCGCGGCACCCACGTCAAAGCAGCGGCGAGCGCTGCGGCGAACGATACGACTTTCGACCTCGACGACTTCGAGATGGCCGAGGCGGTGCGGATCGCGCGCGAGCACCCGCCCGCAGTGCAAGGCGGCGAGCCGAGCGGCCACAACACTCTCTTCGCATGCGCATGCAAGATCGCAGTCGTCGTCGGGCCTAACCCGGATGTCATCGAACACGTGCTCCGCGAGTTCTACAATGAGCGATGTGAGCCGCCGTGGGAGCCACACGAGTTCAGCCAGATCAGGCACAAGGCAAGGGACGCGGCCGAGGGGGTAAACAACGCGGTAGCGATTAGCTTGCGGCGCACGCGGCGTGCAGAACGCGCAAAGGCCGAGGCCGCCAGGCGCGGCACGAGCCAGACGGGCGAGCAGGCCGAACCGCGGCCGGCAAATGACGACTGGCTGCCGCTAACCGACACGCCGAAGCGCCGCGAGTACCTTATCCCGGAGCTCGAGATCGGACCGGGGCGACCGACGGGGCTGATCGGGCAAGGCAACGCGAGCAAGACGATCGCGGCCATGCAACTGCTCGCCGAAGTCGCCGCGGGCAAGCGCGTCTTCGGCCGGTTCGACGTGAAGCCCGGCGAGCACAAGGCGATGCACCTTCTCTACGAGGGCTACGCGATCGCGTCTGAAAACTACGCCCGCATCGTGCGCGGGCTCGGCGTCTCGTTCGAGTCTGTTGCCACGCGCTTGCGCTTCCGTCGAGCGACGAAGCAGCTCACCGACCTCGACGCGGAAGACTGGCTGACCGAGCTCACCGACGGCTTTTCGGTCTGCGCGATCGACGCGTACTCGAACACCATCCAGGAGGTTGACGAGAACACGCCGCAAGCGGCCGCGCCGCTGCGTATGCTCGAGCGAGTTAGCGCGCGCAACGGGTGCACGTTCATCGTGCTCCACCACACGCGCAAGGACGGCAAAGGGGAGCGCGGCACGGGCGCGATCAAGAACTCGCTCGACGTAAGCATCGTGATCTCGACCGACGACGCTAGCGGGGCCCCGCTGCCGCGCGGAGAGCGGCTGGTGACGAGCGACAAGCGGGTGCGCTACGGCTTCGACGCGTTCGCGCTAAAGATCGAAGACCGAGACGAAAGCGGCAAGCCGTGGGAGCTCACGGCTGAGCGCAAGCGTGCCGGCGAGTGCTCCCATGCCCTGCGCATCGTGGCCGATGGGGCCCCGGCGATGACGGCTCCGTCATCGGGCAGCGAGGCCAAGGCCGCGAAGGCGGCAGCGAGCAAGCTGCTGACGCTGGAGGGCGGGCTGCAGCGGCTGGTGACCACAATGAAGGAGCAGCCGTACACCGTCAGCCTGAACCGCGAGAAGTGCCGCGTAGCGTCGGGCGTCAAGGCCGAGCACGTGCCGGACGTGGTTGCGCTGGGCGTGGACCGCGGGCTGCTCAGCGCTGACTACGGCGGGCGCGTGTGGGAAGTGACGCTAACGCCAAAGGCGTACGAGGCGCCGGCGCACGGCAACCACTGGCCGGGGCGCGAGCAGGCGCGTACCGGCGGCGGGGCGAAGTGAGTGTTCCTTCCCATGTCATCGCTAGCCAAGCACACCAGGGGAGAAGTAAATTCTCCCACTGGTGTTTGGGTGCTGGATCGTGATCGGGAAGTGCGGGAAGTGCTGGTGTTCATGCTGCCGTCGCGATCCGCCACGTGCAAAAACGAGAGGGAAGTCCTGGGAAGTCCTGGCGAAGGGAAGTGTGCTTATCGCGAAAGGTTACGGGCATATAGGTGCGCAAACGTCTACTGTCCTTCCCACCACTTCCCAGGGAATGATAGACACTTCCCGCGGATGTGGAACGGTTCCACAAGGGTCGCTTTTGCCGCTAAAACGAGACTTATATTTGCCGCTAAAACAGGGGGCGGCCTGTTACAGGCCAGCGCTGTAACAGCCACTAGGCGGCGCGCCGGCCCGCGCCGTGCCCGGCCGCGCGAAGCCCCGCGGAAACTAGGCCCCTCGTTTTTACCCCCATACGGGTTCCGCTCACACTTGTGTAGCGGGGCGCCTTTGGGAGAGAGCGTCGAGTTTTACGCCGTTTTCGGTGCCTGTAGGTGGTGCGCGCACGCGTGACCACGGCACGAATAGTGCACTGCATTGCGTGGCACTACGTGTGTGGCATAGTGACGTATAGTGCCACGCTCGAATGTAATTACACCCGAGGCAGAAGCCGCCCTAAGCGAGGGCGGGACCGTGCCCCAGCAGCTCGAGCGGCTCCGAGCGATCGGGGTCAACGTCAGCGCCCGAACGGTACTGCGGTGGCGCGCCCGCCAACGCCCGACATGGCGGGGCTACGCCGAGCCGGATGACGAAGTGCCGACACTCGAGGCGGCAGCCGGCGAAGCCCTTGCCACGGGAAACCTCGAACACCTGACCCGTGTCCGCGACGAGCTCGCTCGGGCAATGGCCCGGTGGGTGCCGTTCCTCGGCTCGGACGGTTCGGCGGTCCGCTCGTACTCGACCCTCGGCAAGGCGCTCGGCGAACTCGTCGCGCGGATCGAATCGCTGACCCCGCCGGTCGCGCCGGACCCCGAGACCGATCCCGGATACGTCGGTGCGAAGGCGCGACTGCTCGCAAAGGTTGAGGAGATCCTAAGCCGTGGCTCTTGACCCGGAGATCCGCCGCGCGGCTGCCGAGCGCATGGCCGTGGCCGCCGTAGTCTCGGCGCAGTTCGACGGGCCATCGAAGCTCGAGCGCCTGGCGCGCTCTGACGAGGGGCGTGCGTGGCTCGCCAGCCTCAGCCCTATCGACGCGGCGCGGGTGCTGCACTCGTGGGAGCTCGCCGCTAGGCCGAAGCAACTGCTGCCGGCGACGCCATGGGAAATCGCTGTCGTGTGTGCCGGGCGCGGCTTCGGCAAAACGCGGCTCGCAGCCGAGTACGTGCGCGGTGAAGTCTTCGGAGGGCGCGCGAAGTCGGTGCTGCTGATCGGCCCGACCGAACGCGAGACGCTGCGCATCATGGTCGGCGGACGCAAGCGGGACGGCTCCGGGTTTCTGGACGTACTCGCGCCGTGGGAGCGGGCTCGCGTGCGCCTGCTCGACGAAAAGAAAGAGCTCCGCGTTAGCTTCGACGGCCAGGACGACGCCACGATCTACCTGTGCTCGGGCGAGGATCGTGATCTACGCGGCGGCGGTTTCGACCTGGCTTGGTTTGACGAGCCGGTGAAGGTCGCGCGAGCTGCAGAGCTGATCGATAACCTGCTGCTTTCGCTTCGCGAAGGCGCGAACCCGCGCTTGCTGCTGACAACCACGCCGAAGGCGAACGCCGATTGGCTGCGCCAACTGCTGGTCGACCCCGCGTGCATCGTGCGCCGCGGAGCAACGGACGAGAACTCTGCGCTTAGTGCTGCGGCGATCGAGCGCATGCGCCGGCGCTTGGGTGACTCGCTGCTCGGCGAACAGGAAATGCTCGGGGAGCTGCTCGATGACGCGCCGGGCACGCTCTTCCGTCAGTCGCTAATCGACGAGCACCGCGTCGACTCTAAGCCGCGGCTGGCCTACGTAGCGATCGGGCTCGATCCGTCAAAGTCCGGGCACGTCGACGCTGATGAATGTGGCTTAGTCGTGGTCGGCCGCGGCGACGATCGGCACTACTACGTCCTCGCGGATGGGACGCAGCGTACCGACCCGATCGAATGGGTGGCGACGCTGGCGGCACTGTGGCGCGCGCACCATGCCAACGTGATCGTGCTCGAGACGAACAATCTCGGACGGCACGCGCAGAGCTCCGTGCTCGCATTCTGGAACACGGGCACGCGGCCGTACATCAAAGAAGTGCACGCGGTGGGCGACAAGCTTTCACGGGCCGAGCCACTGAGCGTTCTCTATGAGCAGGGGCGCGTGCACCACGTCGGCACGCTAGCGGCGATCGAGGATGAGCTCGTGAACTTCGCGCCGGGAGGCAAGAGCCCGAACCGGATCGACGCCCTTGGCCACGCAATCGAATATTTGGAGAAGCACTAATGACCAAAAAGCCTCTGACGCTCGCCGAGATCGAAGGCGTGCCCGAACATGTGACGGCACCGCGTGCACCAAAGAAGCCCCCCGCTGACGCTGCGCCCGCCGTGAGGCCCGATCGGGCGAAGTCTGAGCCAGACTTCGAAGCGCTGGCTAAGCGTTTCAAGTGCACAGTCGCCGAAGCTCGGTACCGTTTCGGTGTTCGTGGTGAGCCAGTGCCGCCGCCCGGTGGTTTCGGTGGCGGCTGGATCGGCACACACGCTGCAATCATCCCTGACCCACGCGGCGGGAGGCGCATCTGATGGCACGTCGTCCACGCTCCGATGCTTTCACGGTCACGGAACTACAAGCTCGGTTCGAGTCCGCTGTAGGGTGCTCTGCATATCGCAGCCGACTGAAGGCGCAGGCCCGCTATCGAGCACGGCGAGACGGCTTGCCCGTGCCGGCTTGGGCGCTGCCGTCCACTCAATCGCCAGCCTCTGTCCAGCCTACGGGAGCGGAAAAGCCGCTCGATCGTGCTTCGGCTGACAGAGCTGACAAGCCAGCGGAAGCGAAGGCACCACCGACGGCCGTCCCGCCGGAGCTGAGCGCGTGGATCGCTCGCAAACCTGGCTACGCCCGCTGCGTTCAGATTCGCGGCGCTCGCGTCATCCTCCACGAGTACGACACGCCGCCGCTGATGTTCCCGTCCGTTGCAGAAGCGATCGCGGCCGTCGCCTAGGGCCGACGCTGTAGCTCGGCGTCGACTAGCCGCAACCGCGTGGTTACGGCCGCGCCGTCCCGCCCGATTTGGCGCGTGAGCTCGCTGGCGACGAACGCACGCATACGCTCGAGCTCGTCGCGGGGAAGCACCCGCAGCAGCGCACCGAACTGGCGCAGCTCTCGTCTCCGTTTCGACATGCACTTAGAGTCATAGCACCGCGTGACTCGTGCTGTCGGTACAAGAGAATTTGTTCCAACGCGTTGACACATCGAGTTCGGCTGCTACTCTCGTGGCGAAGCCGTATACGGCTCCGAAAGCAAAACGATGCCTCGCCAATACGTCCCCCGCCTCCCGCAGCAACTTCGCGCCGAGCCTGTCTCGGCTCGCATCGATTCCACCACGCGGGCTCAGCTCTCGAGCGCCGCAAAGAAGCAAGGCCTGTCACTCTCGGCGCTACTGCGCGGCATCATCAACGGTGTCCGCCTTAGCGAAGAGGGGCTACCGACGCTGGGGATCGTCGCTGCGCTAGCGAAAGGCGCCGCGCCCACTGAGGCAGATATCACGAACCCGGACGCGCTGGCCAAGCTGATTGATGCACTCGATCTGCCAGAGGACGCAACGCCCGAAGACATCCTCAATGCGGTGAAGGCACTGCTCGCGGACGTTAGCGCGGACCCCGTTGCGGCCGGGCCAGCTGCACCGATGCCCGATCCGGGCACACCGGCGAAGCTCTCCGTCGAAGTGCAGATGCAGGTCGATAAAATGGATCCTGTGCAGAAGGCCAACTTCGAGCGTTACCGAGCTGCCGCCGCCCACGACCGCGCTGCGCAGACGCGGAGACGCAAATGACTGGGGCTGAGGCCGTAGCGCACGCCGAGCGCGGCGAGCTCGGAGCGATGCTGATCGCAGAACCGATCAGTATTATCGCGGCTTTCGCCGAAGTCGTGTGGCTGCAGTACGCACTCACCGGCACGTTGCCGGGTGAGGTTCTGAACGTGAAGAAGGAAAACCGCTAATGTCCAATTCGAAGTACAATCCACCACTCGCAGAAATCTATCGCGAAGCGGCCGCGCGCCTGAAAGCGCTGCGCAACGCCAACACTCAAAGCCTCACGGCACACGAGCGGCTGACGATAGCGACAGCACAGCTAGTCGTCGCTGGCGCGCACGCTGATCTAGATGCGGCTGACGCAGCAGTGTCGCGCGTGCGCGCGGTCGCAAAGTCCGAGGTGGTCCGGTTCCAAGACGCGCGCAAGCCAGTGCCGCTTCCAGCGCTCGGATCCGTTGACGATCTCGGCGCGCACGTCGAGGCACTTGAGCGATTCGCGCGCGAGTCCAAAGAGGGCTATGCAGCTGCTGAGCGACGCTTCATCGCGGCGGTCACAGCGTGCCATGACGCGATCGCGTTGCACGGCAGGCAGCGCGACGCAGCGGGTCTTCCGCGTGCCCTGTTTGGGATCGCGACGCTGATGCCAACCACTGAGCCCTCACAACTTGTGACGGACGTCGACCATCGCGCGGACGCGCGGCGACAACTAAGCGTGGCATGCACCGAGCTCGGGGCTCCGCTCGGCCGCGACGCGGCCGCGGATATGAAGAAGCTCGGGGCTGAAGGGCGCGCCGAGGTCGTCCAAGTGCTGCGGGATCGCAAGGCTGCGGCGGATGCGGCCGAGCAGCTCAAGGCCGATCTCGCCGAACTCGCCGAGCTCAGGGCGCAGGCGAAGAAAACGGCGCAGCCGAACGCGAGGGCTTGAACATGTCGATTTGCGTATCCGATGTGAACGTGCCGATCGAGGCCGTTTTCGATCGCACCGCGTACTTGAAGAACCGGCTGGACGCGTCGGACTCCTCGCTACAGCCATGGGCTTCGTACCCGCTGCCGCCCGGCGCCACGTGCAGCGAGCTCGGCCTGCACGTACTGCCATTCGACATCACTAACCGCGCGGCATACGGCGGCGCCGGACCTACCCTAGGCCGTGGAGTCTGGAGAGAGACTGCCTTAGTAGGGACGGGCGCGTCCGGCTGGCTGATCGGCTTTCCTGTGCCGGGCTTTTTCGAAGTGGCCTTCCAAGCGGACGTGAGGCTCGAGTCCAACCCAACGGATGGCGCAACGGCCGGAGTTCAGATCGAGCTGAACGACCCGACGCTTTCGTCACCGACAGTTGTGGCGGTCGCGGCCGCACAGCGGGGCGGGGTCTCAGGCACAGGGAACCCCGGCCAAACGGTTGACCTCAGTGTCTCCGCTATCGTGCACGTCACGGACGTAGCTGCCACCGCGCAGCAGCTGTGCGTACGCGTCGCGCCGCTGGGCGGCGGCGAGCACTCTTTCCCACAGGGCGGGACGCTCACGATCACGCGCCTCCCCAGCACCTAAGACTACCCGCGCCAGCCGGGCGTTGCTTCCCCCTTGCCGCGGTAGAAAAGTCCGGAGCCCCACTGTGCAGGCTGGCGCAGTGGGGCACTCGGCGCGCCTAGTCGTTTCATGGCTCGGCCGCAGTGCGCTCGCTCGGGCGTAGCGCCTGCGCCCACGCCGCGTTGACGGTTCGCGCGCAGTCAGCGCAGAACCAAAACCAGCATCCTTTTTTGACCATGGCGGGGGCACAGACTGCGGGGCGCGAGCAGCAACAGCAGTCGGCGGCGTAGGTACCTGGGGCGGGAAGGCGTTTGGACATGTTCAACCCTACCCGGGCGCGGACGCTTTCCTTCCCCGACGAGGGAAGCTTTCACCGCGCGCCGACGTTAGCGCGCTAACGCGATCAACCGTCGAGCTCGCCAACCACGCGCCGCAAGAGCTCAAGCGCATGCAGCACCGTGGCGATAGCTGGCAGCGCGCGTTCACGGAGTGGCCACGGCAGCGAGTCGCGCACGAGCAGAATGTCTTCGCGGACCCGCTCGAGTGCAAAGCGGCGTTCGGCGCCGGTGAGTCCGGCCCTCACGAGTCCACCAGCCCGTGAATCACCGCCGCGTGCGCGGCCTCATGCCAGCCGGCGGCGTTCGAGATCTCCAACGCTGCGGTCACGCAAAGGATAGCGGCGCCGCGGAGCCGCTGTGCGCGGGCTTGCGGCCCTTCGTCGGACGGGTAGTGGACTAGGTTGTGGGTCGCCGTCTCGAGCAGCGTCGCCGCTTTCTGCGCCTGCTCGTTCGCGTGCGCTAGGTCCGGGAAGTCGGAGCGGCTCACGGGCACTCTTCGCCCGTAGGCACCAGGAAGTAGCTCACGGACGTTCCCGTAGGCGTGCGCGCGTCCGAGCCGAACGCCGGGCAGCAGACTAGGCCAGGGTAGTCCGCGGGGCGCGCCGCGATGCACTCGCACGTGGCACCGGTGTGGTCGCAGACGCTAGGATCCGGCGCGGGCGCGCACGAAGCCGCGGGGGCGGGGTTAGGCTGTTCGCCCGCGGCGTCGACGGCACAGCCGGACAGCAGGGCGAGAACGATGAGGATGGCGAGTCGGGGTAGAATGGTGGTGGACATGGGAGCTAGACCTTCCGTGTTCAGGGGCGCCCGCTGGCTGTTATCCGGCGGGTGCCCGTTCTCTTCTGTCCTACGCGGTTCGACGTCGCGGCCTTTCCATCGACCTCTAAACAGGTAGTATTCGAACCGACATGCCCCGGCGCCGCACCGGCACACTGATTCCTCGAAAGGACGGCGGGTACTCCGCCAAGATCACGACGGCGGACGGCCAGCGCCTGACGATCGATCTCGGGACGCGAGTTCGATCGCTAGCGTTGCGAAGGCTGCGCGAACGCGCCGAAGCTGCAGAGCCACCGCCTAAGCGCGCAGTGGCCGAGACGTTCGAACATGCAGCAGAGCGCGTGCACGAGGCCCGCAAGCGAGATGAGATCGTCTCCGAGGCGCAGGCCAGGACGGAGTTTTCGCGCTTGCGTCGGTGGGCGTTTCCGGAGTTCGGCGCGGTGCCCGTCGATCGCGTCGAGCCGGCGCACGTGAACGAAGCGCTAGACAAGTGCAAGGCCGACGGACGATCGCGCTCGACGTGCGCGCAGCTGCTGTTCGATATCCGCAACGTGTTCAAGACACTCGTCCGCGAAGGCGCGGTGACCGCGAACCCGACGAACCACGACGCCGTGGCGCTGCCTCGGTTCAAGAGCGAGGCCAAGCGCGAGCGCGCCGTGCTGACGGACGAGGAGTTCGTTGCGTACGTTCGATGGGAACACCCGCTAAAAGAGCACCGCCACGCGATGCTCGAGCGCCAGGTAATGGCGTACTTCGCGCGCGTCTTCGGCGGCATTCGCACCGGCGATCTGCACGCGCTGCGCTGGCAGGACTTCGATCTACCTGACGGTCCCGACGCGGCCGGCGGCTTCGAATGGGGTTGGGCGCCGCGACAGAAGACACGGCAGCCACAGCGGCTCAAGGTCCCCGAGGAAATGTGGTACGTGCTGCGTATCTGGTGGGAGGCGTGCGGCCACCCGCGCGGCGGCTTGCTTTTCGGCGCGCGCAAGCCCAGCCACCAGCACGGCGATCGCAAAGGCGAGGAGAAGCGGTCGGTGAGCTACGCGCGCTCGCTGCGGCGTGACCTCCGCCGTGCATGGGGAATCGACGTTTGGCACGGCGACAGCGAGCGCGGCGAGTTCCGCCAGGCGCGGCCGCTAACGGATCGCGAGCGCACCGTGCTCGAAGGCGACGCCCGGACCTTGCCCGTCGACTTTCACAGCTTCCGGCGGTGGTACGCCCAAGCGCTCGCGGACGTAGGGCTATCCGCTCAGCAGGCGCAGGTGCTTGCCGGGCACTCGACGCTCGGCGCGCACGCCGTCTACCTGCGCCGATCGGGCAAGGCGGCCACCGTCCCGGAGGACGCGCTGCCTCGAATCTTCGGCGTTTTTCGTGAATCGTCCACGCCGCGGACTAAACCCGCTGACGACGATGAGGACGAGGACTCACAACCTAGCGAAACTATTGGGGTGAATGACGGGACTCGAACCCGCGACAACCGGAGCCACAGTCCAGTGCTCTGCCAACTGAGCTACATCCACCGTGGGGACGCCCTCACGGGCCGCCGGAGTCTTAGCGCAAGAGGCAGCCGGCGCGCAACCTCCGCAATTCCCCGGAAATCGCGGATGAAATGCTCAGAGGTGCCAGAAGGCGCGCGCCGAAGCGAGAGCGTGGTCGAGCTCGACCGCGTGCGTCGAATCACTCGCGGACGAAATGGAGGGTGAGGCAGGATGGGCAACGAGCAGCCCCGACAGCGCAGCGCGGAGCGACTGCTCGAGTGCCTCGAGGTCGTAGCCACCTTCGAGGACCATGCCGATGGGTGTCTCGGGCGGCAGCGCCGCGACGAGCGTTTGCATCAGCGCGCCGTAACCCTCGGCCGAGAGGCGCATCTCCGCCAGAGGATCCGCCCGGTGCGCGTCGAAGCCCGCGCTCAAGAGCACGAGCTCGGGGGCGTACTCGCTCGCGAGCGGCGCGACCAAGCGCGAAAACGCGGCCGCGTAGACCTCGTCGCCGGCTCCGGCCGAAAGCGGCACGTTGACGGTGAAGCCGCGTCCCTCTGCCGTGCCCGACTCCTTGACGCTGCCCGTTCCCGGGTAGAACGGAAACTGATGGAGCGACACGAACGCGACGCTCGGATCCGCGTAGAACGCTTCCTGTGTGCCGTTGCCGTGATGGACGTCGAAATCCAAAATGAGCACGCGCCGGGCGCCGCACGCGCGCGCGTGCGCCGCGGCCACGGCGACGTTGTTGAGCAAGCAGAAGCCCATGGCGCCACTCGGTCGCGCGTGGTGACCCGGCGGGCGTAGGAGCGCGACGCCGCGCTTGGCGCGTCCGGTCAAGAGTGCGTCGACGAGCTCCACTCCGCCGCCGGCCGCCCGTCGCGCCGCGACCGCCGACTCCGGCGCGACGTACGTGTCTTCGTCGAAGTAGCTCCATTTGCCGGCCGTACGGCCGAGTTGTTCGATGTATGCAAGTGTGTGAACGCGTGCGAGCTCGTCATCCGTCGCGGCGCGCGCCGGCACCGACACGAGCTCGACGTCAGCGGAGAGCGCCTGAACGGCACGGCGAGCCGCTGCCAAGCGCTCGGGCCGCTCGGGGTGCTGAGCGGGCGGTCGATGCTCGTCGAAACTCGCATCGTCGACGACCGCGAGGCTGGGCTGCATGACCCCTCGAGCCTAACCCTGGAAGGCGATTTTCACTAGCGCGGGCCCGGGCGCATTCGGTTGGGCCGCCGGAGACTGGAGAAGATGGGCGGACGAATGATAGGCTGGGCCACGATTTGCTTGGCGCCGGAGTGTCGGCGACCATGCCACCGCAAGGGGAAGAGCCATGCGCTCCAAGATCATCGTCGTCAACGCCGGGATTGTGATTCTGGTAGCGCTCTTGTCTTATGTGCTGCTCGCGACGTCGCTCAAAAACGTCGTGTCGGACCCTGCCGAACGCAAGCACGAGGTAGAGCGCTCGCTCAGGGCAGCCAACGCGCAGCTCGCACTCGACGCCCTCCGCGTCGAACGTTGGCTCGAAAAGAGCATCACGTCCGAGCAAACTCGCGGCGTGTTCGGCCTCGGAACGCCGGAAGCGCGCCAGCAGGCAGCGCTGAACGAGGCCAATCGGCTGCGGGACGCCGCCCAAGGCGACGAGCAATTCACCGGCATGGCTCCGTCGCTCGTGGCGATCGTGGACGAGCAGGGCGTGGTCGTGAGCCGCGACGGCTCGAACCTCATGCGCGGGGAAAAGCTCTCGCAGGCGTATCCGGTGCTTGCCGACGCGCTCAAGTCCGGGCGGGCGGGCAGCAGCGTTTGGATCAACCGCCAGCGGCAAGAGCAGCTGCTCGTGAGCTACGCCATCGTCAAAAGCGAGAGCGGCGCAGTGATCGGTGCCGTCGTGGTCGGCACGCCGCTGAACGACGAGCGCATGACGCGAACGAGCGAGCTCACGAGCGGCAGCCTCCTCGTCTTCGCGCGCAGCTACGACAAAGGTCTCGAAGCCGTAGCCGACAGTGGTGGCAACCACGCCCAATCCGCGGTCTCGGCCGCGACGAGCGCACCGGTCGCAGCCGCCGCAAAGTCGGCATCGAGCTCGAAGGCGATCGCGAGCGTCGACTCCGTGATCGCAGGCGATCTGTTCGGTGCGATGCCACTCGACGGCTACGGACCGACGGACTCGGTGCTGATCGCGGCCGTGCCGGCTTCCCTCGTGGACGGCGTGGCCTCGCTGCTTTGGCCGATCCTCGCCGTCGGAGCGCTCGGTCTGCTCATGGTCGTCTTCGCAGGCGTCCTGCTCGGTAACTACATCTCCCAGCCGGTGTCGGAGCTCGAGGACGGCCTGCTCGCCATCATCAACGGGCAGCAAGACTTGCGCTTCCAAATCGAGCACGACGAGCTCGGCGGACTGGTTTTCCGCATCAATTCGCTCTTGAACGCGCTCGCCGGCGTGCCGGAAGACACCACGGACGACCAGGGCCGGCCGTCCAAGGCGCCGAGCGCCAACGACTTCCAAGAGCCGGCCTGAGGTACGGTTCCGGCTTCCGAAACGCGCGCAGCGGGTGACGCGAACCGCTCAAAAGTGCTAGTTCGGTCGCAACTGGACGGAAAATCGCCTTGGGAATCTTCGACTTTTTCAGCAAGGGCCGCGCCGAGCGACCCAAAGCAGCACGTGACATCGCCCGCCTCGAGCGCCTCGTCTCGAACAAACTTTCGCAGAACTACGACCGGCAGGAGGCCATCGACGAGCTTGCGAAGATCGGCGACGCCGCGAGCGCTGCGGCGTTGCTCAAGCGCTTCGACTGGGTGCTCGATCCCTCCATCACCGACCAAGAGGAGAAAGCGTTGGCGCTCGCGGGGATCGTGGCCGCGGGTGAGTCGGCGCTCGACCCCCTGCGCCGCTATTGCAAGAAGGCCGAAAGCCTCACTTGGCCGCTCAAGGTGCTGGTCGAGATCGTGCCCGCCGAGCGCGTCCCCGACGAGATGCTCGCGCTCCTCGATCAGTTCGACACCGAGTACACGCGCAACCCCGAACCCAAAGTGCAGCTCTTGCAGGCGCTCGAGGCGTATCCGTCCGAAGAGGTGCGCGTCGCCGTCGAGCCGTTCCTCGCGGACGCGAGTGAGACCGTGCGCTTCAACGCTGCGAACGCCGTTTTCGCCGTGAAAGACCCGCAAAGCGTGCCTGCGCTCGTGGCGGCCCTCGACGGCGAGGAGTCGCTGCGCGTGAGGAACCGCATTGCTTCGGGACTGGCCGAGCGCGCGTTCGTCATTCCCGAAGAGCTGCGCGCGGCTTGCAAGCAGAACCTGCCGCCGGGTTACGCCCTGCGCGGCGACCACGTCCAAAAGACCTGACGAAGCAGCGAGGGGGGCTCGAGGACGCCGTCTGGAGCGGGTCTCGACGAGCCCGAAATGAAAAGAGCGCGCGCCGCGGGGACGGCGCGCGCTCGCGTGCGCTGACGGAAGCTACGTCTACTCGCTGAGCCGGATCTTGGTCGGCAGGTTCATGTTGAAGCTGACCGACAGCATTTGCTGGAAATGGAAGCGTCGATCCGCGCTCGTGATTTTGTTGTCGGGGAACTCGGCGTCTTTCCCGCCGCCGGCGGTGTCGAAGCCCCCAGTGTTCCAGGACATCGGCAGGAAGCGCCACTCGATGCCGAGCGCGCTCCAGTGGTTGATGTAAAACGAGAGGCCCAGGCCGAACGAGCCCGTGATGGCGGTGCGCGACGCCATCGCGAAAGCCGTCGAGCCGTCGGTGGCGCATTCGGTGCAGTCGGCGCGTTCGTTCAAGCCGACGAAGGCCGGTCCGCCGAACACGTAGAGATCGGTATCGAGATAGATGCTCTGAAACAGCGCGAGCTTGCCGCGAAACGGTGTCACGAGGATCTGCGGCGACACGACCCAGTTCATGTCACCGAGCTGTTCGTTGAAGTCGGGTCCCAGGTTCACGGCGGTGAGGCGACGCTCCGTGTCGGTCGGGGGGCGCCCGAGACGCTGGACGTTGCGGGTCTGAATTTGATCCGTGAGGTAGGTGCTCATCTTGACGGCGCCGTAGCCGCCCCAGACGCCGACCTGCAGCCAGTCGGTGAAGTTGTACCCGAGCCTCGCCCCGAACAGGATCGTGCGCTGATATTCGTCGAGCAGCGTGAAGGAGATCGACGGGCTCACCTCGAAGCGCCCCTGACGGTGCAGGCGAAGTTTGCGCACGGCAGGAGCGCCGGCGAGCGGACCGGTGAGCAGGATTTCTTGAGCGTTGGCTCGCTCCGTCACCCCGAGCGCAGCGGCCGCGCCGAGGGCTAGAGCCAGAAGGCGCGTCGTCAGTTTCCGAGTCTTGGTCTTCATGCCTGGCCCTTCGCGCGTCACTTCGCCAACCGGTAGTCGAACGAGAACGGGATAAAGATCGAGAGGCCGATCTGCGCTTGCACGTTGTTCGTGAAGTGACTCTTCGAGTCGTACCAGGTGGCCGGGTTTTGCTGATCCTCCGGTCGTACCGCGACCTCGAGGTTCTCGAGCTGGTCGTTGAACATGTAGTCTCGGAGCTCACCCGTGATGGCCAGCCACCGATTCACCCACACGCGCAGACCGATGCCCGCGTTGCCTTGAACCTTCACTTTGTAATCGAAGTTGCGGTTGTCGGGATCGACGACCGCGATCGGGCGGTTGCTGAGGGCGCCGACGCCACCGACCAAGTACGCGTCGTACTGGAAGATGAAGTCGCTCAGGAAGGCGAATTTACCGTAGGCAAAGACGTAGCCCACCTGCACGCTCGCCATCCACTGGTACTCGGTGAGCGGCACGGCGACGCGCGCGGCGCGACGCACTTCGGCGTTGAACGGTAGGATGCTGTTGAACGGCTCGTAGTATTCGCCGTTGATACCGACGAAGAGCACGTTGCTGATGTAGTAGTTGAGCGCGAGGCCCGGGCCGGGATGCGTGACGAACTGATCGTTCAGCGTCACCGACCAGAACGGGTTGAGCTCGAAACGGCGGACGCGCAGCGCGAAGATCTGCTGCACGGCGTAGAGCGGCTCTTTGAACTGCCGCGCCGCTTCCTTGTCCATGTCCAGGTTCGGACAGGCCGTCGGATCGATCTTGCAGATGTCCTCGAGCCCTTCGCCACCCGGAACTTCACCGCCCGGAGTGCCTTCGCCGCCGGGGGTGGCTTCACCACCGGCCGCTGCTTCATCACCCGTCGCAGTTGCGTCGCCCGATGCGTCCGCGTTCCCGCTCGTGTCTGCGGACGCAGAAGCCGAAGCGGCAGCACCGGCCTTGGCTTTCTGCGCCCAGCCGTAATTGGGAACAAGCCAAAGGGCCGTTGCTACTAGTAGCCCGACGCCAGTTTTCTTCATCGATGCCTCTTACTGCTTTCCCGGCGACAGGTACCCGCAAGCACGCCCGCAACTACCCGTAATCATTGGAAATTTCAGCGATTCGAACAACGGCCCGGGCACTATATCACGCAAAATTTCGCTGGATCAACCACCAAAAAATTATTCCTGCGCGGAATATGGCCGAATCCTGGGGTGAAGTCGGCGGGTGCTCCGGCCCCGTCGACTACGAAGTGCATGGGTCTCGTCTTGGTGTTTCGAACAATGCGTCTCAGCTCGCACTTTCGACAAGCAAGTTTCTCAATTCGAAGCAGAGCCTTGTCCTCCGGCCTCGCGGCCAAGCAGTGCTTCGACGAAAGGTTCAGCGGCAAACTCACGCAGATCTTCGGCTCGTTCACCCAAGCCGACGAATCTTACCGGCAATGAAAGCGCGTGCGCTACGCCAATCACGACACCGCCCTTTGCCGTGCCGTCGAGTTTGGTGAGCACGATGCCGGTGAGCGGCAGCGCCTCTTTGAACTCTTTGGCTTGAGCGAGCGCGTTCTGTCCGGTCGTCGCGTCCATGACGAGCAAGATCTCGTGCGGAGCGTCTGGCAGCGCTTTCTCGGCGGTCTTCGCGATCTTCTTCATCTCGGTCATCAGGTTCGTCTTCGTGTGCAGACGTCCGGCCGTGTCCGCGAGGACTATGTCGGCACCCTCGTCCTGTGCCTGCTTGATCGCGTCGAAGACGACGCTGCCCGGATCGGCACCGTCCTTACCTTTGACTACCTTGCACCCGACGCGTTCGCCCCAGACGACCAGTTGCTGGACGGCCGCGGCACGGAACGTGTCGCCCGCGGCGAGCACGACGTGCTGCCCGTTGGCCCGGAGCTTCGTGGCAAGCTTTCCGATCGTCGTGGTCTTGCCGGCACCGTTCACGCCGACGAGCAGCACGACGGTCGGCTTGCCGCGCAGGGCGATACCGCCGCGGCGACCGTCCACTTCGAGGATCTTCAGCGCTTCGGATCGCAGCGCTTCCCACACCTTTTCCGCGTCGGAGAGCTCGCCTCGCGCGAGACCTTGCTTCACGCGGTCCATCAAGAGCGCGGTCGTTTCGACGCCCACGTCGGACGTGAGGAGCACTTCCTCCATCTCCTGGACGAGCGTCGCGTCGATCTCGCGCTTGCCGCTGATGAGCGCGCGCAGGCGCCCGAAGAACCCCTCGGTTTCTCGCGATTTTGCGAGACCGCGGCGCATGCCCTCGACGAGCTGCTCGCGGTCACCGGGCACCTGCACGGCCGGCGCGGCGGGCACGACTTCGGCCGCGCGCGGCGGTGGCGCCGACTCGCGACCTTTGCGTGCGGGCGGGGGAGGTGGTGACGGCTCCGGGCCCGTCGCGGTCCCGCTGGGAGCGGTCCCAGGTTTTGCGGGCTCGGCGCTAGCGGGCGCGCGGCTGTCCGCGGGCTTGCGTTCGAGCTGGGGGCCCGGCGGGGGCGGCGTGACGGCTGGCGTCTCGGTCCCGCTCTTGCGCAAGAACAGGAAGTAGACGACCAGGACCGCGATGACGGCAATGAGGACGTAGACAGCTAGCATCGGCGGCCTTGGGCGGCGGACTATAGGAACGCCGGGTTTGGCCCGTCAATGGTCGCGTTTCACCTCGAGCGCATTCGGATCGCCCGGTTCCGGCGGCTCGAGGCGCTGGACCTCGCGCTCGATCTTTTCGTCGACGGGTTCGGGACCGAACGCCGCGTTTTCGACCGCCGCCGCCCAGGCGACCACCTCGTCCCGATGCATGCGCCGGCCGCGACGTTTCACGTCACCGGGCGTCGGTTCCGCCCCAGCGCGGCCACGGGCTCCCCGTCGGTCCGCCCAGCCGACGAGTCGGCCGACGAGGTAACGGCGGCGTGAAACCAAGTCGACGCGGAGCTCCCCATGTGGCGGGGCGCTGCTCGAAAAATCCGTGTGCCACGTCGCGCTGACGGCAAGCTCGAGCTCACCAGCCGCGGCACCGGAGAGCTCGAACCGCCCCAGCTCGTCGGCCACGGCCCGAGCGATCAAGCGCCTGCCCGCCGTGCGGCTGACCAGCTCGACCACGGCGCGGGGGATAGGTGCTTGGTCATGCGCGTCGCGGACGACACCGCGCCAGCCGGGCTGATCGTCTTCGCGTTTCACGAGGTGGACTCCCGCGACGGGCGCCAGCAGTTCTGGCGTTGCTCGTGCTTCTGCTTCACGCGCGGGCCGGCGCCAGCCCCACAGTAGCCAGGCGGCGATGGCCCCGAGAACGGACAACCAGCCGAGGCTCACCCAACGGGCCCGCGACAGTAGCTTCACTTCGACGTTGAGGGTCGCTCCGGGTCGCCACCACGGCTCGACGCTGAGGTAACGGAGCTCGAGCGTGGCCTCGTCGGCGCGGCGCGGAAACTGTGCGACCAGGTGCGCGGCGCCACGTTCGACGGGCGCGATGCCGACGGTCTGACCTTGCAGGCGCGCTTCGACCGAGCCGCCGTCGACTGGCCCTGCGGCGGAGTCGAGCGCCAGCTCGAGCGGGATGCCGTCGGTCGGATCGGCGGCCCTCGGCGGCCGGCCGAGCGCGAGTCGGACCTCGGCGGTGGCGAGCACTCGCCGGCGGGTCTCAGCCGGTTGGAGCGAAGGCGTGCCTGCGAAACGGAGCACGAGCTCGACCGGACCTGGAGTACCGAGGCGGTTGCTCGCGAGTTCGAGCTCGGTCGCGCCGTCCGCGGGGCAAGCACCTTGTGCGACGAGCACTTCGCCTTTCGGCGTCGCGAGGTAGGCGGCTAGCGGCAGCGGTGGACTCAGGCCCGGCCCCGCGCCGACGACATGCGTGCTCACTTGCAAGCGCTGCGTCTCTCGTTCGAGCTCGAACGTCGCGCTCGTCGGCGCGAACCTGAGCTCGACGCCGCGCCGCGCGGAATCGATCGCGACGCGCTGCTCGGCAGGATCGAAGAGTGAGCGCGCGTCGGCGAACGTGAGCACGAGCGCCGTCGCGCGCTCGCTGACGAACGTCGCGCAAAAGCGACCGTTCGCGTCGCTGCCCAGCGCTCGTGTCGGACGCGGTCCAGGCAGCGAGACGGGCGAGTTACTCGGCCGGTTGGGGCACGCGGAAAACGGCGGGAGCGGGACGGCGCTTCCGTCCGCGGCCGTGGCGCGCAGCTCCAGCGTCGCTCCGCCGACCGGGCGTCCGGTGTCGTCAATCACCGTACCGGTGACGACGACGGCGCCGTCCAGCGCCGAGGCCGTTGCGTTGATGCGCGCAGCGCCGCGCACACGGATCACCGGAGTCGCACTTAGGCCGACCTCACTCGTGAGAAGGAGAGCGGAACCGAGGAGGAGTGCGCACTTGTGCTTCTGCACTGCGACAATCCTTGCCACGAAATGCCCCGTTCCGCCGGACGATTCCAGGGAGACGCGGGGAGGACGGAGCGTACGATAAAGCGACGGGCTCTCGCCCTTCGGGCGCGCCGATTTACATGCGACATCTGTTAGAGTCAGGCTCGATGCTCCGCGCTCGGGGACCTGCGTTGCTCTCGGCCATGGCCTGGGTGCTCGTGGGACGGCTGGCGCTCGCTCAAACCACGAGCGACGTCGATCGCTTGCTCGACAACCTGAAGAACGGCGGCGACTTCCGCGTGCGGACGCAAGCTGCGCTCGCGCTCGGCGCGTCGCACAGTCCGCGCGCCACGGCCGCGCTCTGCACGGGGCTCGCCGATCCGAACATCACGGTGCGCGCCGCGGCGGCGGCCGGTCTCGGCAAGCTACAGCTCGGCGGCGCCGATTGTCTCTCGGCGCGCCTTGCCGCCGAGCCGAGTGAGACCGTGAAGAGCGCGATCCAACGGGCACTCGAACAGGTCAAGGGCGCTGCTCTGCCCGCGATCGGTCCGAACACCAAGTTCTATATTGCCATCGGTAAGACGACCGATAAGTCGGGACGCACCGGTGACGGCATCGACCGGATGGTGCACGGCTCGATGGCGGGAGCTGCGTCGCCCCTCAACATCGCGATCGCCCCCGACGGCGAGAGCGCGGCCGACGCGAAGAAGGTGCTCACCGCGCACAAGGGCATCAAGGCCTTTTACTTGTCGCCGCGCATCGGGCCGATCGAATACGGAGCCGATACGTTGAAGGTGCGCATCGAAATCGCCATCTTCACGTATCCGGACAAGGCGTTGCTCGGCAATTTTGCCGTGCCGCTCACGCAGCAGGGCGTTTCGGGCAAAGACACCGCGTCCGAGGACGATCTGGTCAAGATGGCGGCCGAGCGCGCCCTCCAGAAGTTCCCCGGCATCGCCGCGCAGATCCAATGACCGAGAAAGCCGCGTTCTTGCGCGTTCGGGACGCGAGGGCATACGCTAAGGGTGGGATTTTTGCCGCTCGCTGAGCGGCGAGGTTCGAGGAGCAGAGAGATGGCAGAAGCGACCGCAACACCCGGAGCCGGGGGCCGCCACCAGCGCCGGCTCAAAAACTACCTCCTCGATCCGCACTTCCAGTTCAAATACACGAGCTACCTGATGCTCATCGCCGTCGCGTTGAGCCTCGGGCTCGGCTCGTTGATCTGGCGCACGAGCAACGCGGTGATTGCGGAGAGCAAGAACGCCGTCCATCAAGGCGAGGAGGTGGTGGCTCGCGGCAAAGAGGTCGTTGCCGAGAGTCAGAAGGTGAGCCTCGTCGTGCAGATGAACATCGTGAAGGACCCGGTCTACAGCGACAACCCGGCCTTGCTCGAAGCGTTCAAGGCGGACGCCGCCAAACAGGACGAGCGCCTCCGCGCTCAGCAAGCGCAGCTCGTCAAACAAGCGTCGGACCTCAAGCAGCAGTCCGTCGAGCTCGCCCGTCGCCAGACCACGATGCTCTACACGTTGTGCGGAGCGCTCGCGCTGCTCGTCGTGCTGATCGGCGCGGCAGGCATCGTCGTCACGCATCGCGTGGCGGGGCCGATCTTCAAGATGCGCGCGAACTTACGCGCGGTCGCCGACGGGCGGCTGCGTGTGCCGACGCCGCTGCGCAAGGGCGACGAGCTCGTCGAATTCTTCGAGGCCTACCGTTCGATGGTCATTTCGCTGCGGGCGCGGCAAGAAGACGAAATCGGCAAGCTCGTCAAAGCCATCACGACCCTGGAGTCGAAGGCGGAGCCCGGCGAGCTCGAGTCGCTCCACGCGCTCTTGCGCGACATGGAAGCAGCGCTCGAAGTGAAGCCCTCGCTGCAGCCCGCCGCGACCTGAACGCCTGCTTCAGAACGCGGCGATCACGTACTCGATGGCCGGCGGTTCGACGTCGAAGCGCACGCTCGCCACGTCGAAGCGCATGCGTTCGACGCTGAGATCGCGGCGGTAGCGCCGCTGCCAGAGCCGCTCGCCCGCGCGGCGGATGCGCTCGCGTTTGACGGCGTCGATGCTGCCGAACGCGCTCGTGAGCGCGCCGGGACCGCGCGTGCGCACCTCGACCACGGCGACGACCGGTCCGCGGCGCGCCACCAGGTCGATCTCGAGCGCGCCGATACGCAAGTTACGCGCGACGATTTCGTAGCCGTCCGCGACGAGGTACTCGGCGACGAGCGCTTCCGCCCGTGCTCCCAGAGCGTGACGGTCGCCCGTCGCGCTCACGCGACTCAGGGGTTCTTGCCGAGCGGGCCGCAGACCTGCTGCACGTCGTATTTGTGCTGCATGGGCCCGCCGGTCGTTGCGATCGACTGCGCTTCGCTGTAGCAAGTAGTCGCGTCGACGGTGCCCTGCGGGTCGAAAACCGTGCCGTTCTTCACGCAGTACGAACCGGCGAGCTCGGCTTTGCCCGGTAGCCCGAGCTCGCGCACGAGCGGCTCGCAAGCATAACCGCTCGGGCACTCGCAATACTTAGCGGCGGGGTCCGGACCCTTGCAACGGCACGAGCAGTAGACCGTGTCCTGGGCGTTCCGAAAGATGAGCTGCGACTGGACGGGCACGGTGATCTCGTCGATGTTCGTGGTCGCACCGGCCTCCGCACAATCGACGGACTTGGTGCCGCTCTGGTCGAGGCAGTGCGTGCCGGTGGTGCCGGGAATGCGGCAACGCGCGGGATCGCTCGCTGGCTTCTGCATTGGGCCCGGGTTCGCAATGTCCTCCGTCTGACCGTACGGGCACGAGACGCGACCCTGAAAGTGGTTGACGATGCAAACACGCGTCTCGCACTGGAACGACTTGCTCTCGACGTTCACTTCCGTCATGGCGTAGCCGTTGAAGCTCTGCCGGTACTCGTCCTCTGGCGTGCACGGGTCGCCGACGCCGCCGCTCTGGCAGCCGAGCGCCGAAAGAGCGAGCGTGGCGGCAAAGAGCAAGAGGTTAAGGGGGGAAAGTCGATTCATTGTCCTCGCACCGTCAGTGTGCTGTTGCTCAATCCGTAGCTCACGCGCCAGGGCCATAGCCGGCGGTACGCTAGTCGAGCGATCTTAATTCAGTCAACGTGAAAGGCAGCCTTGCAGCACACGGCGCGCAGGATTTCTGCTGAGCCGGGAGCTTCGTGCTGTCGCCAAAACTGCAGTGCCCGGCAGGAGAAGGGATCGACCGCGTCCGCGCTCGAGAACCGCTGCGTCGCGTCATCACCAAGCTTGCGCCACCTCGTCGTGTCGGAGCCACATCAATGTGGTGTCTTCGAGTCCGGCATGATTCTAAAATTTCAACTCAGGAGTTTTAGCATCGCTCGGGCCTGCGGGCCGCATTCCGACGACACTTGACAACCGTTCCCGCCGGTATCTAACATCGGCTCGGTCGCGCTATCTATCTAGCGGTTCTTATTAGGTTTTTCGGCGTTGCCCACGCCTGACCCCGCCCCCGTGTCACGGCGCCGCTCCTGCGGGCGCTGATTAGGAGAAGAGGATCATGTTCGGAAAGCGGCTGGTAGCTGTGTCGATGGTGGTCTCCTTCGTGCTTGCGAGCACGACGTTCACGCGGCGCGCGCACGCGCAGGAGGTGATCGATCTCGACGACGCCGCGCCGGCGACGCCTTCGAAGAAGGCCGCGGGCGGCGCCGCGAAAAAGCCGAACGGCAAGAAGGGCGGCGTCGATATCGATCTCGACGAAGGTCAGCCGTCGAAGGGTGGGGGAGCCGCGACGGCCGGACAGATGACGGAAGCGGCCGCCGCGGCCAAGCAGCTCTTCGACAAAGAAAAATGGAGCGAAGCGGCGCAGGCGCTGCATCGCGTGGTGTCGGGCGAGACGGGCGACGACGCGGGCAACAAGCAGCTCGCCGAGTACTACCTGGCCATTTGCCTCTATCGGCTGAAGTTCTACCAAGCAAGCTACGCCATCTTCAGCGTGATCGCGGACAACCCGAATCACTTGAAGTTCAAAGAAACGCTGCTCTGGCTCGCGAAGCTCGCTCTGCAGTTGCCCGAGCCCGCCGACATCATCGAGCGCGTCGGTAAGTACACCGACGAGCAGGTCGCGCGCTTCGACAACCCGCAGCAGCGCGAGCTCTACTGGCAGCTCAACTACATGCTCGGTCGGTACAAGTACCGTAACCGTCAATACGAAGAAGCGATCCGCCTGTTCGGGCTCGTCGATCGTCATAGCCCGCACTACGTGAAATCGCAGTTTTTCACCGGGATCAGCTACGTGCAGCTGCGTAAATCGATCCCGGGCATCAAGGCGTTCCAGCGCATCTTGAAGGCGCTCGACGAGGGCGTGGAAGGCGTCGATGACGAGGATCGCATGCGCGACCTCGCGAACCTGTCGATCGCGCGCACGTACTACTCGGCTTCGATCACGCTCGACCCGGAGACGAACGCGCCGAACGTCAACTCGACGAAATTGTCGGCGGCCGTCAAGTACTGGAACAGCGTCGACGAGACGAGCGAGTACTGGCTCGACGCGCTGTTCGAGGAATCGTGGGCGTACTTCATGGCCGGCGACTACCCGCACGCGCTCGGCAACATCCACACCATCGAAGCGCCGTACTTCCCGAACTCGTTCCACCCCGAAGCCGACATCTTGAAGGCGGTGATTTACTTCACCAACTGCAACTACGACGCGGCGACGATCACCGTGGCGCGCTTCCACAAGAAGTACGTGCCGATCCGCGACGAGCTCAAGAAGGTGCTCGCCAAGTACTCCGGACAGAACCAAGAGGAGCCCTTCTTCAAGTTCCTGCTCCAGGTGCGCGAAGGAAAGGGTGACCTCGACGAGCGCATCCGTCCGATCGTCGAGAACGCGATGGGCGACCGCCAGCTCCTCCGCAACATCGACTACGTCCGGCTGCTCGAGGAAGAAGACAAGCGCTTCCACAAGGCGCCCTCGAGCTTTCAGTCGTCCGGGCTCGGGCAGCAGGTGAGCGACGCGCTCAAGCTCGCGCGTGACCTCGCGGTGCGTCAGGCGGGCGAGCTCGCGCTCCAGCGCTACCGCCGCAACGTCGACGAGCTGGAAGAGCACATGCGCAACGGTGAGAAGATCCTGATCGATATCACCGCCGCGCAGAGAAACATCTTGGATACGAAGATCCAGACCGGTCAGGTCTCGAAGGCAGAAGCGAAGATCTACGGCGTCGTCAAACCCGACGAGGAGCACGTGATCTGGCCGTTCAACGGCGAATACTGGCGTGACGAGCTCGGCTTCTATCGCCAGGTCGTCGAGTCCGCGTGTGGGAGATGAGATGATGAGTCCCAAGAATCGAGCTATTTCCTTCTTCGCCACGCTGACGGGCGTGGTGCTCGTCGCCTTCGGCGCGAGCGCCGCTCCCGAAGCGAAGATGAGCGACTTGAGCGTCGAGTGCATCGGCACCGAAGCGCCGAAGACACTCGAAGTTTGTCCCGGCGGCCCCTCGAAGTTCGAGGGCAAGCAGAAGCACGGCGCGGCTTTCAAGAGCGCGCCGCCGCCCGTCGACATCAAGAAGCGCCAGGACGACTCCAAGCCGGTCAACCCGGAGGAGCTCAAGAAGTACGCCGAGCGCGACACGCGCAAGACGCGCTTGCAAGCGCGAGCGCGCGCCCTGCTCATCACGGAAATCCAGGGCCTCGAGCGCCTCTACAAGAACACGCCCGAGAACTCACCCGACAAGCCGCAGCTCACGCGCCGGCTCGCCGAGGGTTACGTCGAGCTCGAGAGCGCCGCGCTCCGCGACAAGATCGCCGCCGACGTGCAGGCGCAAGACGCGAAGGCGAAGAAGCTCGACGCCTCGAAGTTTCGCAGCGACTCCGCCGCGGCCGACAAGATCGTCAAGGCGGCGCGCCAGAAGGCGATCGCGTTTTACACCGCGATGAAAGACAAGTACCCGAAGTACTCGAAGATCGACGAGGTGCTCTACTACCTCGCGTACGAGTACGAGCAGGCGCAAAACTACGACAAGGCGCGCGAGGTCTACCTCGAGCTCATCGACAAGGCGCCGAAGTCTCCGTACATCCCGAACGCGTACCTCGCGTTCGGCGAGCTCTTCTTCCAGGAAGCGCAAGGCGATCCGTCCAAGTGGGACCTCGCCGCAGCGGCCTACAAGGAAGTCATCAAGTACCCGCCGCCGAACAACAAGGTGTACGGGTACGCGCGCTACAAGCTCGGCTACGTCCACTGGAACAAGGGCGACTACCCGAACGCGCTCAACGAGTTCAAAAAGGTCATCGAGTACGGCGATCAGTACTCGGATCTGCCGAACGCCAAACAGCTCGCCAAGGCCGCGCGACGCGACTTGATCCCGGTCTACGCCGTGAGCGGCGCGCCCGAGAAGGCGTACAACTTCTTGAAGCCGATCTCCGGTGACAAGGGCGGCGAGAACACGGCGACGCTCGGGATGATGAACGAGCTCGGTAGCGCCTACATGGATACCGGCCACTACAAGGAAGCCATCGTCCTTTACAAGGACCTGATGGGCCGCGATTCCGGCGAAAAGAGCTGCTACTACCAGGCGCAGGTCACGGCGGCCACGCAGGCGCTCTTCTCCGGCGACAAGGAAGCGGTCAGGAAGGAGCTCGACAACCAGCTCCGCGTCCGCAACGAGTTCGCCAAGGGCGGCACGAGCGACAAGTCGAAGTTCGAGTGCTCGAACAAGACGGCCGAGCTCCTCGCCGAGACGGCGATGAGCTGGCACTTGGAAGCCGTCGGATCCGGCGGCGTGCGCGGCACCGGCGACAAGAAGACGATGGATCTTGCCGCTTACCTCTACAAGAAGGTCAGCGAGAACTTCACGGCCGACGACTTCTCGAAGTTCCAGTTCCCGCGCATCGTCAAGGACGACTGGCCGACGATGTACAAGATCAAGTACGCGATGGCGGACTTGCTCTACTTCCAGCAGCGCTGGGAGGACTGCGGCCCGGCCTTCGACGCCGTCGTGGCGGAGAACCCGAAGGCGGAGCAAGCGGCCGAGGCCGCGTACGCCTCGGTGCTCTGCTACCAGAAGATGTACGACCAGATGTACAAGGGCGACGCGGACCGCAAGGGCCGCGACGAGCTCGCGCTCAAGGGCGCGAGTGAGAAGGAGCGCTCGGCGAAGAAGGGCCAGTGGGACACCTTCAAGCCCAAGGACATGACCACGCAGCAGAAGGGCATGGTCCAGGCCTTCAACCGCTACATTTGCTACATCAAGCCGACCAAGGGCGACAAAGAGTCCGAGGAGCAGTACGTCGAAGTGAAGTACGCCCGCGCGCGTACGTACTTCGAGGCGCAGCACTGGGAAGAGGCGGCGCTCGCGTTCCGCGACGTGGCCATCAACCACTCGGACAAAGACGCCGGTATCTACGCGGCGCAGCTCTATCTCGAGGCGATCAACGTGCTCGGCTCGCGCGCGGAGCCGCCGCGCCCGGCCTGCTTCGACGACATGGGCAAGGACGTGCCCACGTTCCTCGAGCTCTACTGCAAGGGGCAGAAGTTCGAGGACAACAAGGAGCAGTGCGAGACGCTCACCCGCATCCAGTTCGACATCCAGCGCTTGAAGGCGCAGCGGATCGTCGAGCTCGCCGACGGGCAGCAGGAGAAGGGTCAGTATCGCGAG
>JAICTZ010000082.1 GCA_025936115.1 Polyangiaceae bacterium | reverse complement strand
GTGAGCACCATGATGCCGGCCTGCTCTTCGATCAGGCAGTGCTGATCGGCGACCAGCGGATCGTCGGGAAAAATCAGATCGCCGACGGCCGAGCCGATCTGAAGCGTGTTGCCGCGCGCTACGACCGAACAACCGATCGCGCCGCCCTCGAACACCTGCACGACGCGGAACGAGGAAGGCCACTTCGGGGAGGAATAAAAGTACGTCGGATCCGGATCGGGGCCGTCGTCAGCCACGGGATTGCGCTCGATGCGCAGGAGCTGATCGCCGACGACGAACTCGTCGCCGAGCTCGAGCTCTACCGGCGTACGAATGCGCAAGAAGACGCCGTTGCCGCCTTCGAGATCCTCGAGCACGACGTGGCCCGCCTCGAAACTGAGCGACGCCTCGCGCGGGTGACAGAAGCGTTCGCCGGGCAGATTCACTTCGCCTTCGGCGCCGATGATGGAAGCCGTGACGGGTAGGTCGTAACGCTCGGGGCCGCCCGTGAGACTCCGGAGCACGTGTAAAGTGTAAATCGTCCGCACCGGAGCCGCAGGGGCGCGCTTCGGCGGTGGCGGGGTCAGCTCGGGCGGGGGCGGCGTGAGCGAGCCCTCTTTCTTCTTGGCGAGCTTCTTGATGTTGTCGAGCTTGGGCGGCTCGGTGAGCACGTCCATGCCGCCGCGCTCCTGGCCGGCGATCACGCGATCGAAGCTGCCGTCACGGAGCTTGAGCACCATCTCGAGGTGCTGCGCCTTCATCAGCGAACGCACGAACTCGGCCACGTCGGGGCGCTGCACGTCGGACGCATACGAGCGCTTGTGACTCTTGATCACGCGACCGCCGTCCGCGAAGAGGTGCGTGATGATGTGCGGCTGATCGAGCCCGGAGTCCTCCGTCTGGACGTGGAAGACCTGCTCGTGGAACTTGATGTTGTTGTTGAAGCCCATCTGCGCGCGCCGAAAGCTCGGCCGCTTCATCTCGGCTTCGAGCTTCGCGAGCTCGCTCGGCGCGTAGCGCGCGATGACGGCGTCGAGCTCGGCGTGGTCCCCCGGCACACCCTCCATGCGCTCGAACGCCATCTGCGACAGGCGTGACGACGGATCCACGCGCAGCGCCTCGGCGAGCAGGCCCTGCCCTTCGGGGTCATTCGGGCCGTTCGCGGCATAGGCCACGAGCACGGCTACGCCCTCGTCAGGCCGACCCTTCTCGATCAACCACTTGGCGACACGCAGCGCCATGGCGCGCTGTGCGGAGGTGCCGACCGCCATCGCGACGAGGATAGCCCAAGCGGGCCACCCCATGCACCTCGCGGTGCGCCGAGCGAGCGGCCGGAGCCTAGAGGGCCCCCGGTACCCCGCCCGCGCCCGCGGCAGGGCTCGGACGGCCGCCCGAAGCGAAGCTGCCCGCCGCACCGCCGGACGAGAAGGACCCACCGGCCCCGCCGCCACAATCGACGAAGCAGCGGCCGATCTCGGCGCCCTGGCAGATGCCGTCCCCACACGTGCCGCAGTCGAACGTGCAGCTCGTGTTGGTCTCGCCCGAGTCGCAGGTGTAATTGCCGCAGTAGCAGTCACTCGGGCAGGTCGTGCGCGTCTCGCTGGCCGTACACAAGCCGTCCCCACAACGGGTGCAGTCGCCCGGGCACGTGCTCGCCGACTCGGCGAACGAGCAGGTGCCGTCGCCGCACACCGGACAGTCCAAGGGGCAGTTTTCCCCGGTGCTGCAGATGCCGTCGCCGCAGCTGCAATCGTGCGGGCAGCTCGTGGGCGATTCGGTCGCCTCGCAGTAGTAGTCGCCGCAGCTCGTACAGTCCTCGGGGCACCACCAGTAGCTCTCCCCGTTGCCGCACAAGCCGTCTCCACAGTAGCCGCAATCGAAGGCGCAGGTCGCCGCCGACTCCCCGGAGTCGCACGTGCCGTTACCGCAGAAGCAGTCGCCCGGGCAGCTCGAACGCGACTCGGTCGTCGAGCAGTAGTAATCGCCGCACGACGTGCAGTCGTTCGGGCAGCTGAACTGACTCTCGAACGCGGTCGAGCAGAAGCCGTCCCCGCACACGGGGCAGTCGAAGAGACATGTCTTCTCTTCGCCCGGGCTGCAGACGTAGTCGCCGCAGAAACAATCGTTGCGGCAGGTCGTGGGTGTCTCGCCGTTCTCGCAGCGGTAGTTGCCGCAGGTCGTGCAGTCCTTGGGGCAATTCGAGGCATCCTCACGGATGCCGCAAGTGCCGTCCCCGCACGTGCCGCAATCGTAGAGGCACCTCGTCTCCTCGCCGAGCGAGCACGTCGCGTCACCACAGTAGCAATCGGACGGACAGTTCGACGGACTCTCGTTGAATTCACAGGTGCCGTTACCGCACACGAACGGGCATTCCCACGGGCAGCCTCCGTACAGGTCGCTCGGGTCGCACTTGCCGTTGCCGCAGTAGTTGCCGCACTCGCTCGGGCAGTACAGGTAGTCGTTGCCGTCGCAGATGCCGTTGTTGCAGGTGTAGCCGCACTCCGCGGGGCAGCTCTGCCAATCCGCGCTGTCGCAGCGGCCGTTGCCGCAGGTGTTCGTCTGACATTCCCAGGGGCACTGCTGGTCGGCGTCGGGCTCGCAGAAGCCGTTGCCGCAGCCGGCGGGCGCACACTCGTCAGGGCAGTTCTGGTCGGTAGGATCGCACTTGCCGTTGCCGCACGTCTTGCACTCCTCGGGGCAGCCGTTCTGGGAGTCGGCCATGTCGCACTGCTTGTTGCCGCAGGTGCTCATGACGCACTCCCACGGGCAGCTCGCGCGGTCGGCGTCGTCGCAGCGACCGTTGCCGCACGTGCTCGCGCACTCCTTCGAGCAGTGTCCAGTGTCGGTCGGATCGCAAACACCGTTGCCGCACGTGCACTCCCACGCGCACGACATGTAGTCGTCCTTGTCGCAGACGCCGTTGTTGCACGTGCCGGAGCACTCCCACGGGCAGGTGCGCTCGTCGCCAGCCTCGCAGAGGCCGTTGCCACAGGTGGCGTTGTTGCACTCCCACGGGCAGCCGCTGTAATCCGTGTACTCGCAGCGGCCGTTACCGCAGGAGTTGATGCCGCACTCGAGCGGGCACTGCTGGTAGTCGCCCGCGTCGCATTGACCGTTGCCGCACGTCGTCGCGTTGCATTCCCACGGGCAATCCGCGTCGTTGCCGAGGCCGTCGCACGTCAGGTTACCGCAGGTGTTCTTCGGGCATTCCCAGGGGCAGGCGACGTAGTCGGACTGATCGCATTCGTTATTGCCGCAGCTGAAAACGCCGCATTCCCAGGGGCACATCGCATAATCGAGCTGCCCGTCACACGAGCCGTCGCCGCACGTGTTCGAGCTGCACTCCGGGCACACACCCTCTTCTCCCGGCTGGCACAGCCCGTCGCCGCAACGCGCGCCGCAATCCGAGCACCAGCCGAGCTCGAACGAATCGCATTTCTTGTCGCCGCACGCGCCGTTCGGGCAATCCACTCGGCACGACGCGTAGCTTTCACCGCCCGCCGCGTCACAGTACCCGTCGCCGCACACCACCTGCGCCCGGCAATCGACGGGACAGCTCTGAGTCGTCTCCCCTTGGTTCGGGTCGCACTTGCCGTCGCCGCACTGCTTCTTGCAGTCGGTCGAACAAAAGGCGGGCTCGTTCTGCTCGCAGATGCCGTCGCCACAGACCGGCGTGTGTCCGCCGCCGCTACCAGCCGGGCCGCCGCCCGTACCTCCCATACTCGTGCCGCCCGTCCCGCCGGTGCCGCCCGTACCACCCCTGCCGCCCTTGCCCGCGGCACCACCTTTTCCGCCGTTGCCGCCGTGAGCCCCCGCGCTGCCGCCTTGAGACTGGTCGGGAAAGTCGGTCCAGAGCTCGTCGCGAGCACACGCCGTCAACCAGACACAAAGAATCGTCGAGGCGCCCGCAAGAGCGAAGGCTCTGAATTTGGCAAGTAAGGTCGTCATCCACCAGCTCCCACCGGGCGCAGACCGAGCAAAAAGCGGACCGGCCGGGCCGCCGCTCGAGTGGCCATTATGATGGCAGAAAATCCCAAGCCTGTGCCAAGAGCCCTGCGAGCATTTGGCACAGAGCAGGACATTTGCCTGGGTGGGCGGAGCCCGGCAGGGCGGCTCAACTGAACGGGTGTGGAGCGGACGCAGTCGAGGTGCGCGGGCTCTGCGCCGGCCCGTAGCTCAGAAACTTCGAGCGCGGGGTTGAAGGTGGCTCAATCAGTGACTAGGTTCCCGGACCCCGAAAAAGACGCGGGGCCCGAGGATTGGAAGATGAAGGACGGCATCCACCCTGAATACGACTTCGTGAGCGTGACCTGCGCCTGCGGCAACACGTTCCAGACCCGCTCGACCCGGAAAGAGTTCACGGTCGACGTGTGCGCGGCCTGCCATCCTTTCTACACGGGCAAGCAGCGCCTGATCGATACGCAAGGTCGCGTCGATCGCTTCCGCAAGAAGTACGGCACCGCCGCCAAGGCGTGAACGGAGTGAGACACGCGACGAGCGGAGCGACGGTGTCGCTGCTGCTGGGTCACGTTCTCGTCACGATTCGAGCGAGCGCCGAAGCAGTCGAGGGCGTCTTGGACCTCGGCGCTTCGGCGTTATACTTCTCAGGATGTCGAATCAGCCCGCGGTGATTGGTCCCGACGGCGTCGCTCGCCCTTACATCGGCGGACAGGCGCTGATCGAGGGCGTGATGATGCGGTCGCCGCACGCGTTCGCCGCGGTGTTGCGCCGACGCGACGGCAGCTTGCTCGTGCGGGAAGAGGCGATGCGCGATTTGCGGCAGGGTCCACTCGCGTTGCCGCTCGTGCGCGGCGTCGTCGCGCTGGTCGAGGCGTTGAAGCTCGGCTCGCGCGCCCTGCGTTTCTCGGCCGAGACGTACGAACGCGACCTCGAGGAAGGCGACAAGCCCAGGGCCAAACCCGGTCTGCTTTCGCTCCTGTCCCTACCGATCATCGCCCTGCTCACGAGTGAGCCCGATTTGCCGAGCGTCGCGCCCGCGGACGGCAAGAAGGGGGGCGCCATGACGTGGCTCTCCGTCGCCTTCGCGCTCGCGATCTTCGTCGCGCTGCCGCAAGCATTCGCGCAGGGAACGAGCTCGCTGCTCGGGCTGAACCTCGACGTTCGCAGTCCCGCGTTCCAGCTCATCACGGGCGCCGCCAAGCTCGTGATCGTGATCGGGTACATGCTGGCCATCCGGCGCATCCCCGAGATTTATCGTGTCTTTCAGTACCACGGCGCCGAGCACAAATCGATTTACGCCTACGAGTCCGGTAAGGAGCTCGGCATCGCCGGAGCGCGACCCCAGACGACGCTGCACCCGCGCTGCGGCACGACGTTCATCGTGATGGTCGCGCTCGTGTCGATCATCGCGTTCACGGCGCTCGGCCCGCTCTTGCCCAACGTCGGGCTCGGGCGCCTCGGCGACAACCTGCTCTTCTTCGTGATCAAGCTGCCGTTCTTGCCGTTCATCGCGGCCGTGACGTTCGAGCTCCAGCGGCTGCTCGCTCGCTATGCCCAGCGCGGGCCGCTACGCGTCCTCTTGTGGCCGGGGTTTTTGGTGCAAAAGATCACGACCATCGAGCCAGACGACGCGCAGCTCGAGGTGGCGCTCGCGGCGCTCTCCGTAGCCGCCAAGCGCGAGCACGCGACCGACGCCGCGCCCGCGGGGGAGCGCGCCTTCCCCGATTTCGGCGCCGTGGTTGCCGGCTGAGATGCTGCCACGCCAGAAGCTCGAGGGACTCGCACGCCGCCACGCCGAGCTCGAGCAGCTGCTGTGCGATCCGGCGGTGCTCTCGGACATCAAGCGCATGAACACGTTCAACCGCGAGCGCGGCCAGCTCGCGCCGATCGTGGAATCGTTCGATCGCTACCGGGCGATCGAGCGCTCGATCGCGGAGGACCGCGAGGCATTGAGCGATCCCGAGCTCGGGCCTCTCGCGCGCGAAGAGCTGCCCGGGCTCGAAGCGAATCTGAGCGCGCTCGAGGATCGCCTGAAGCTCCTGCTTTTGCCGCAGGACCCGCACGACGAAAAGAACACACTCCTCGAAATCCGCGGCGGTACGGGCGGGGAGGAGGCTGCGCTCTTCGCGGCGGACCTCTTCCGCATGTACGCGAAGTACGCGGAGCGGCGCGGGTGGCGCGTGGAAATCCTGAGCCAGAGCGAAGCCGCCGCGGGCGGGCTCAAAGAAGTCATCGCGCTCGTGAGCGGGCAGCGCGTCTACTCGAGCCTCAAACACGAAGGCGGTGTGCACCGCGTGCAGCGCGTACCGGCGACGGAGGCCCAGGGACGCATCCACACCTCCACCGCGACCGTGGCCGTGCTGCCCGAAGCGGACGAAGTCGATTTCGAGCTCGACGACAAAGATCTGCGCTTCGACATCGCGGCGTCGGGCGGCCCCGGCGGCCAGGGGGTGAACACCACCAACAGCGCGGTGCAAATCACGCACTTGCCGACCGGCATGATCGTCAAATGCCAGGACGAGCGCAGCCAGCTCAAGAATCGGGCCAAGGCGCTCAAGATCCTGCGCAGCCGCTTGCTCGAGCTCGAGCGCGAAAAGCAGGATCTTGCCATTCGAGACGAACGGCGCGGCATGGTCAAATCCGGCGATCGTTCGGACAAGATTCGGACCTATAATTTCCCGCAGAATCGCATCACCGACCACCGCATCGGACTCACCTTGCACGAGCTCGATCGCGTGATGGAAGGCAACATCGAGCCGCTCGTGGACGCACTCACCGCGCATCATCAGGCCGAGCTCTTGGAGCAGAGTCAGAAGGAAGACGCACCGTCGTGACGCGCATCGACGTCGAGCAACGCCAGCGTGGTCGCATCCCCGATCACGATGCGCTGCTCTGCGCGCTCGTGCTCGCGCCCGACGCCTTCTCGCGCAACCGCTTCTTCGATTTGTTCGAGCAGCCCGACGTGCGGCGCTTGCGCCGGCGCGCGGCGCGCGTGCGCGGGATTTTGCGCCAGCTCACGTCCGGCGCCGAAGTAACGGGCGAGCTCGAGCTCGCTGACGGTCGCCGCCTTTTGCGCTACCGGGTGGCCGAGCTCGGCCTCTCGCGCGCAGCCGCGCTCTCGCCGCTCGAGGCGGCTGCGCTGCGCTTCTCGCTGGCTCGCTCGCGCCGTTCGCCGGTCGATCCCGGGGATCGCGCCATCGTCGAAACGGCGCTCGCGCGGTTGCAGCATCGTACGGGACAAGCGCTGCCGATTTCGACGGACGACGCGTAGTACTACTTCGCCAGTCTTGAATGGCCAGATCACGATCGGCGCGGGTGGAGACGGGCTACGAAAAAACCGGCGAGCAGGTGCGTTGGACCGTGTCAACCGGGGCATGGCTCAAGCCACCAATTGGGGCGTCCATGGGCGCCGGGTTTTGAGCAGTGAGTTCAGGATGGTGAGCAGCTTGCGAGCCGTCGCGACG
>JAICTZ010000058.1 GCA_025936115.1 Polyangiaceae bacterium | reverse complement strand
TCAGCGTTACGGCGAGATTGTGGACCGTCGCCATCGCACGCTTTTGGAGAAGCGTTAGCTCGACGCCCTTGAATTGACCGATGGTCGCGCGGGCCACGCGGCTGGCCCATCTTTCGATTGCCTTGCGGCGCGCCTCGTCTGTTTTATCGTTCGGACCGCTCGTCTTCATCGAGCCACAACGCCCGGCCGTTTGCAGCGGCGCGGGCGTTCCTACACCCGAGCCTACCGCCGCTGCTGCCATCGTCGGAGCTCGAAAACGAGCGCGGCGACGACCGGAACCCCGTAGACGGCCGCCGCCGCCGCGACGAACCACCACGCCGGGTCCGAACCTGCGCCAGGCGACCATTCGGGCCACCCCGGAGCGCCGCCGCTCACGACCGCCCGCCGCGCTTCGCCCTCTCAGCCTCGAGCGACACCACGCCGGCGTGCGCCTCCCGCCAAGCCTTGACCTCCGCAGCGAGCAGCGCGACGGCGTCCCACGCGCCGGCGGCACCCGCTCGGTCGAGGTTTCGCAGGAGCACGCCGAGAGCATCAACCGGGTCCGCTGGGGTGGGCCCGGTCGGGTGGGCCACGGGTGGGCCTGGTCGCTCTGCCTGCGCTTCCTCGTGCACGAGCTCAGCCGATTTCGGCTGCTCGCGCTCCTCGCGTTGCCGAGGTTCGCTCTCAAAATCCGTTGAGGTTACACTCGTGTGGGTTCGACTCCCACCTTCGGCACAACTAGCGAATGCTCGCTCGTTACCAAATCGTTCGCGGCAAGCGGCCCCCAGGGAACCCTCTACCGAAGGGGCACCGCATCGATACGCGCAAGCACACGCGGCATGTCCTGCGGCCCGAAGCGGCCGATGTCGAAGCCTTCATTCGCGACCCGAGCGCAGGGGGGTTCGCGCGCTTTGCCAAAGCGTACCGCGCGACGATCGAGCAACGCTTCACGCGCAACCGGCGACCGTTCGACGAGCTAGCGGAGCTCGCAAAGGATGAAGACGTGTTTCTCGGCTGCAATTGCCCGACGCGCTGGAACCCCGACGCGAAGCACTGTCACACCGCGGTCGCGCTCGCGTTCATGCGCCGGAAGTATCCGAAGCTCGACGTGGTGATGCCGTGAGCGCGTACGGATGCTGACGATTTAGGCGCTGAAGGCGTCGCTCGCGAGCACGAGCTCCACGCGGACGGGTTGACCCACTTCGTTGACGAGGGTCACGCGATTGGCCCGTTCACCGGGCGCGAGCGGCGGCTCGCACACGACGACGGACGGCAGGCCGATTCGAAACGGGCCGTTCGTCTTGAAGAGCTCGGGCACGACCGCACCAGCGATGACGCCGGCGAGATCGGCGACGGCGTTGCCGGCGTGCAGGAGCGCTTCCTCGTCGGCAGGCGGGACGAGCAGCGCGTCGGCCGCGACCTGCGCCGCTACGGCAACGGGCGCCGCCACGACGAGCCGGCCGCGCACTGCGGCTTCGAAGGGGACGAGCGCACAGGCCCAATCCTCGTGCATGGAGGTGTGCGCCGCGGGCTCGGCGAGCAGGAAAGCGGTTTGGGCCAGCATGCTCGCGGCGAGCACGGCGAGCTCGTCGTCAGTGAGACGCCGGATCACGCGGGCTCCGAGAGGCGCAGGATCTCGCGCACGAGCTGGCCGAGCGCTTCGGGTCGAAACGGCTCGCGCAAGAAGCCACGCATGCCGAGCGCTTCGAGCTCGCCGAGCAGCTCAGCGCTGGGCTCGGAACCGACCAGGACGACCGGCAGCCTGGCGAGGACCGGCTCGGTCTGCATTTTCTCGAGTAGTGCGCGGGCGTCGACCGTGCGTGAATCGAGTGCGCAAACGACCAGATCGACGTGGCGCGCGGCGAGCACGGCTTGCGCTTCCTGGTTAGTTGCAGCTTCGAGCACTTCGTGCGGAGGCAGGCGCGAAACGCCGAGCGTGCCGACGAGCAAGCGTCGCTTCGCGCTCGAATCGTCTATTACGAGTAAGCTCAGCATCCTCGTGGTGTGTGCAAGCCACGCGCCAAGACGCACATGTGAAATCGAAGCGCGATTGCTCGGATTGAGCACTCGACTGCGCGCGTTCAGATCCTGATTCTCGGATCGCCGTCCGCCGTCTCGGACACGGAATTCCCGATCTGGCACCGAACTTACGCAGTTCCTGCCGTTTGCCAATGGCTCGTTCGTTGCACGACGCGACGCAGCACACGCCCTTTGCCTTTCTGCCGAGGCGACTCATGCCCAAGACGCTCCGCTCCAAGTCCAAGCCTCTCGTCGATCAGGACAAGATCCCGACGGTGCGCCCGCCCCGCAGCCCGACCGGCGAACCGCGCAAGCTCGCCGTGCCAAGCCCGCCCGCGCCGTCACCCGGACTTGCGACGCTCGCGCGCGAGCTCATGCGCGCCGAAGCCGACGAAGCGCTCGACCGCTCGCGCAAAGGCCCACCGCCTACGTCGACGCGCGGGGCACGAGAACGACGTGGTCGCTGAACGGCCGCTCGAGGGCGCGCTCGACGCTGAAGCCCGACGGCTCGATCAGGGCGCTGAACACCGCGAGCCCACGGGGCCGCGTCGGCACGCGGCTCGAGCTACGTAGCCGTTGCATGGGCGCGTCCGCGCGCGTCACCGAGCCCACGAGCGCGAAGCCGGCTCCCGTACCGATACGTAGCGTGCCGAGGTTTGCCACGATTTGCTCGTCGGAGCCGTACTCGAAGAGCCCGCCCTCGGAGGACGCGAGCGTGACGGCATGCGCCGCGCGCGCCTCCTCGAGCACGGGCACGAGGTCGGTCGGATTCGACCAGTCGTAGTGCACGCGCCGAAAGCGCGCCTCACGTCCCGCGAGCGGAGCTCCCGGCGCGAGGAGAACGCGCAGAGCTCGCGCGCCGAACTCGGGGCCATCCGTATCGAGATCGAGGACGACGACTTCGATTTGCCTGCCAGTGAGCAGGTCCGGACGTTCGCGATTGAGCAAGATCAGCGCGTTCAAGCTGTCGATGGCGGGACCGCCCGCGATGTTGAGCAGATGGAGCGGCCGTTCGGCGGCGACGCCCTCGAGCGCCGTGCGCGCGCTGTCGGCCAGCAAGCGCGCGATGTCGCAAACCCTGAGTCGCATCGCGAAAGCCGGCAGCGACGCGGCAATTTTGCGGTCGATGGGCGTGATGTCCGGCAGGTTCAGATTGTCGGGACCGAGCTTGAACAAGTAGGTGTTCATGCCGCTCAGGTACGAGCTCCCGGTCGAGCTCATGGCGCGCGCGAGCAGCGAGCCGCGCAAGAGGAAGCGCAGGAGTGGACGGCGCAGGAGCGGCGGCAGCTTGTCGAACGGCTGCGATTCCCGCAGGAAGGCGTCGACGCGCGTCCGCTGCTCATCGGCAGTCAGCGAGACGGCGAACGCCGGATGCGTCACGTCGATGATGGGCAACTCGACGCCGCTCGGCGCCCGCGCATAGAAAATGCCGGCGCGCTCGCCCTGTCCGTGCCCCTGCGCGTTCGCGTTCGCCCGAGAACTCGGCGGCTGCATCGAGGATCATTACACAAATTCGCGCCGAAACTCAATAGCCTTGAACGCGCGGGCGCGGCTCGGCGCAACGAGCCGTCAAAGTGCGGCGAGCAACGGGCGGCCGACCGCGAGCAGGCGCGCGTCGGCATCGCGAGCGTTCGTCGCGCTCTCGCCGCCGCGCAGGGTCGCACCGCGCGTGAGCTCCCGGCCGTTGTCGCGCTCGAGCCGCCCGGAGAGGACGAGCGCGCACACGCCGTCCGGCAGCGCGAACTCAGCGCCGCGGCCGAGATCCACGTGGTAGGCGCCGCTGTGGCGCGTGTGTTGTAGCTCGAGCACACGTGTTCTGCCGGGCTCGGGCGCGCTCGGCGCGGCGCCGAACCAGGACTTTTCGCGCGCAATTTCGACGAACGGCTGCGCGCGCCCCGCGAGGTACCCCGGTTTCCCCACGCGCACGCGCACGCGGTCGATCGCCGCTCGCCCCTCGCCCGCGGCGGGCTCGCGCAAGAGATGACGCGCGATCGCGCCCGCGAGCGACTCGAGCAGGCGCCAGCGCCCTTCCTCGGCGATGAATTGCACTTGATCGAGCGCGGCGACGTAGTGCACGGAGTGCGCAAGCTCGCCGCCGAACGCCGCGTCCAAATCGAGTCCGATCCCGAGCTCGAGCTCGAGCGCTTGCGGCGTGCGCAGCTCGTCTTCGTTCATCCCGACGATGCACGGGAATGCAATCTTGGTGAGCAAGATCCAATCGGCGTGCTTGCTCTCCACGGCGTGTTCCTCGGTGACGTTCCGGCGCTACTCGGCGGCGTGCACCGGCGTGCCGCGCGCGATCCATTGGCGGTGCACGTCGGGGATGTCCTCGAGCAGCTGCTTGGTCACGTCGCTCGTCGGGTGCTTGATCACGTCGTCGGGCGCGCCGCGATCGACCATTTTGCCCTTGTGCATGATGTAGAGCGAATCGGAGATGTAATAGGCGAGGCCGATGTCGTGCGTCACGAACACGATCGTCATCGAGAGCTCTTCTTTGAGCTTCAGCAGGTAGTCGAGGATGCTCGCGCGGCTGCACGCATCGACCATGCTCGTCGGCTCGTCGGCGATCAGCACCTGGGGCTTCAAAATGAAGATGCGCGCGAGCAGCATGCGCTGCATCTGGCCGCCGGAGAGCTCGAACGGGTACTTGCCCTCGACTTCCTTGGGCTTGATGTTGACGGCGAGCAGGGCCTGATCGACGCGCTCCTCGATTTCCCCCGGGCTCGGCTTGGTCTCGAACAGCCGGAAGGACGACTTGAGCTGCGAGCGGATCGTAAAGAACTGATTGAAGCAGGAGAACGGATCCTGGAAGACCGCCTGCACCTGCCGCCAGTGATTGCGCGGATCGCCCGTGGCCGTGATGGGCTTGCCGTTGAACAAGAGCTCGCCGCTCGTCGGCGTCTCGAGCCGGAGCAGCATCTTGGCGAGCACCGTCTTGCCGCACCCCGACTGACCGACGAGCGAGATGATCTCGCGGTCTCTGATTTCGAACGTGACGTTGTCGACGGCGGTGACCGATTTTTTCCCATGGCCAAAGACCCGGGAAATATTTTTTGCCTGGAACTTGAGGGCGTCGGTCATCTCACAGGCCTCCGCCCACTTGCTCGACCACTTCCGTGTCGGCGTATTTGCAGCGGACTTGGCGGCCGGCGACGATCCGCAGGACTTGCTCGGTCGTCCTGCAATCGGGCTGAGCGACGGGGCAGCGTTCGGCGAAGCGGCAGCCGGGGATCGGTTTGTCGAGCTTGGGCGGCGCGCCTTCGATCGCGACGGGTTTGCGGCTCTTTTGGCCGGGTTCGGCCGAGAGCATCGAACCCATGAGCGCGCGCGAATACGGCTGGCGACCCTCGAAGATCACCTGCTCGGTCGTGCCGTATTCGACGAACTCGCCGGCGTACATGACGGCGATCGAGCTCGAGACGTGACGCAGCAGCGGCAGCTCGTGCGTGATGAAGAGCATGCTCGAGATGATCTCCTGATCCATGAGCTCGAACAGCAGCTTGATCACGGCCTTTTGCGTGGAGACGTCGAGCGCGCTCGTCGGCTCGTCGGCGACGACGACCTTCGGGTTCAAGAGCGTCGAGATGCCGATGACGCAGCGCTGCTTCGTGCCTGCGGGGAGCTCGACGGGGTACGAGTTCAGCACGTGATCGGCATCGAGACCGATGCGCGTGAAGCGTTCGCGCAAGCGATCGTTGATGCTCTTCTTGTCCGCGCTCTCGTCGTGGCTCAGGATCATGTCGGCCGCCATGTCCTTGATCTTGCGCGTGGGATTCAGGGAGTTGAGCGCACCCTGGGGGATCATCGCGATCTTTTGCCCGAGCACTTCCTTGCGGTTCTGTTCGAGCGTCATGCCGACGATCGACTTGCCGTCGATGCGCACGTCGCCTGAAGTGTGGAAGAGCGGCGGGATGTAGAGCCCCATGCAGCCCGAGACGAGCGTCGTCTTGCCGCAGCCGGACTCGCCGGCGATGCCGAGGATTTCGCCCTGTTTCAGGCTGAAGCTGACGCCGTCTACCGCTTGGATCTTGTGACCGAAGCGCGTGACGTAGTGAACGCGCAGATCCTCGACCTCGAGGACTGCGTTGCTCTTGGCAGGCTTGGGCGTCGGCCCGGAGGCGGCCTGTTCGAGCGGGCGGACGGGTGCGCTGACGGTCATCGTTACTTTCGCAGGCGTGGGTTGAACACGCCCTCCATGGCCGTGTTGATGACGTAAAGCGAAAACGCGATCACGGTGACGAGCACCATCGCGGGCATGAACGCCCACCATTTCCCGCCGATGAGCGCCTCGTTCGTCTTGGCGTCGTTCAGGATCTTGCCGAGCGAGATCGAGTCGTACGGACCGAGCCCGAGCATGCTGATGGTCGCCTCGGTGAGGATCGCGGTCGCCGTCTGCAGGATGAACACCATGAAGATGTACGAGAGCAGGTACGGCAGGATCTGCTCGAGCACGATTTCGAGCGTGCTGAAGCCGTTGATGCGCGCGAGCGCCACGTGATCGCGAGCGCGGAGGCTAGACGATTGAGCGCGCACGGCGCGCGCGCTCCAGGTCCAGGTCGTGCCGCCGATGATGAGCGCGATGAGCGTGAGGCTCCGGCCCTTGTCCATGCTGCTCGAGAGCAGGATCAAGACGATCAGCGTCGGGATCACGAGGAACAGATTCGTGAGCACCGTCAGGATGTCGTCGAGCAGGCCGCCCTTGTAGCCGCCGTAAACGCCGATCAACGTGCCCACGATCGTGGCGACGACGCCGGCGAGAAACCCGACATAAAGCGACGCGCGCAGCCCCATGACGAGCATCGAGAGCATGTCGACCCCGAGGTGATCGGTGCCGAGCCAGTGCGCGGCCGAAGGCGCCATGTACGGATCGCCGACGCGCGTCGACACGTCGACGTGAAACACGAGCGGCCCGAGGAACGCCAGCGCGAGCGTGGCCGCGAACAGAAAGAGCCCGAGCAGGAACGCCGGGATCTTGAAGAGACCCTTGACGAGCTGCATCAGTTGCTCTCCGCGGCTTGTGCCGCCCGAATGCGCGGATCGAGCAAACCGACCAGGATATCGACGCTGAAGTTCGCGACGAGCACGCACACCGTGATGAGCAGCGTGCAGCCCGTGATCACCGGGTAGTCGTTGCCTTGGATGGCGGTGAGGATCGCCATGCCGAGGCCCGGGTAGCTGAAGATGATCTCCGTGATGAGCGCGCCGCCCACCATGGCGCCGAGCGCGAGCGCAAGTCCCGTGAGCTGCGGCAGCATGGCGTTGCGGAAGGTATAAAGGAGGATCTTGTTCTCCTTGATGCCGAGGAGCTTTGCGTACTTCACATAGTCGGTGCCAAGCTCGTAGATGACCATCGAGCGCATGCCGATCGATTGGCCGCCGACCACGATCATGAAGATCGAGAGGAACGGCATCACGTAGTAGTACGCGGCGCTCGACAAGAAATCGCTCGAAAGCGCGGGGGTCGTGCCGGCGTCGTACCCGCCGACCGCGGGGAACCACTCGAGCTTGATGCCGAAGTAATAGACCATCAGGATGCCCACGCAGAACGCGGGCACCGCGCTCACGAGCAGCGCGAGCGGGTAGATGATGCGGTCGAAGACGCCGCGCTTGTAGGCCGCGAGCGCCCCCAGCAGATTGCCGACGAGCCAGCCGAAGATGATGGTCGGCAGCTGCAAGCAAAGCGTCCAGGGCAGCGCATCCTTGATGATCTCGCTCACGGGCTTCGGGAACTGCAGGAACGAGGTCCCGAGGTCGCCCTGGAGCGTGAGCCCGAGGTAGCTCACGAACTGCTTGCCGAGACCGGTCCGTACGGGCTTGCCGTCCGCGGTGCGGATCACCTTGCCCTGCGCGTCGACCTCGGCCAGGCCGAACTGACGCAGGTAAGCCTCTTCCTTTTCGCGCGCGCCGGCGGAATCACCGGCATTCGTCTTCGCCAGGATGGCGTCGATCGGGTTCGCGTCGCCGAGCCGGGGCAAAAAGAAATTGACCGTGACCGCGACCAGGAACGTGACGAAGTACCAAGCGGCGCGGCCCAGGATGTGCCGCAGAGTGGGATTCTTTCGGAGCATGGGAAGACGAGGAGCGGCGCGGACCCGGGTAAAAAAACCGGGTCCCGGCGCTAGCTACCCCCTACCGGCGTGAGGTGCCAGAGGATGCGCGTACCGAGACGCTCGCCCGGCATTTGCGGGGGCAAGTAGGGGTTTGCCGCCGTGGGGAAGCCCTTCCAATGCTGCTCGGTGAACTCGTAGAACTGGTTCGGGCGGTAGACGAGCGGGATGGTGGGCTGGTTCTTCATGTAGAGGACGTTGAGCTCGCGGTACGCTTTGATGAGCTCGGCATCGTCCTTGATGCGCGGGATCTGGCTCAATAGCTCGTCGATGCGCGCGATGTACCCGGGGCCCTTGGGGTTGTTGAAGCGGCCCATGTTCTTGTAGCGCTTCTCGCCCTGCGGCGCCCATTCGCTCGAGCTCAGGACGACATCGAAGCGCGACCAGGGCTTGGACGGCGCGGGCGGCGGCGTCGGCGTGAACATGATGAGGTCGAAGTTGCCGGAATAGAGGTCGCCCCAGAACAGGTTCGCGTCGATGAACCTCTCGCGCGCGTCGATGCCGGCCGCGCGCATGCCCTTCACGACGATGCGCACGATGGACTCCCAGTCGGTCCAGCCCGTGGGCGACTTGATGAACAGGGTTTCGAGCTTTTTGCCGGCCTTGTCGCGGGTTTCGACGAGCTCGCCGTCCTTGAATACCGACGTATAGCCGCCCGCTTTGAGCTCGGCCTTGGCCGCTTCGACGTCGTAACGCGTCGCGCCGAACTCCTTCGAATCCTCGGCGGAGAAGAACTTCTTTTCGAGACCGAACGGCAGGATGAGCCCGCTCTCCATCGGGTCGCTGTAGCCGGACACCGCAAGGTCGCGGATGTCCTTGTAATTGATCGAGAAGGCCATCGCGCGGCGCAGGTGCGCGTCGTCGAGCGGCTTGTGCAGCACCTGCGGCCACAGCATCGGGATGGCCGTCGGCACGAAGTACGGCTCCTTGTCGTACCAGGCCTTCACCGCCTTCTTCTCTTGGATTCGCGGGACGAACGACGACGAGACGTCGATGTTGCCCTGCTGCAAGCCGATCGAAAAATGGTCGTTGCTCTTGTAGATGGGGTGCGTGACGTACTTCGGCGCGGGCAGCTTGCCCTCGAAGAAGACCTTGTTGCCCCAGTAGTTGTCGTCGCGCACCGTCACGATCTTTTCGCTCGAGTACGAGTTGAGCTTGTAGGGGCCCGAGCCGACCGGATCCTTGTCGAACTTTTGCTTCAAAAAGTCGTCGATGTTGCCGTTGGCGGCCTTGAGCATCGGCTCGATCACGTGCTTTGGCACGATGCGGATCTCGACGCAGGCGTCGAGCACGGGCAGCGCGTTCTTCTGGCTCGGATCCAGGGTGAACACGACGTGGCCCGGCTCGGTGATCTTCACGTCGCTCACGTAGTGGCTCGTGAAGAGCGGCGACATGAGCAGGCTCTTGAACTCCTTGCCGAGGTCGAACGTGTACTTCACGTCGTCGGCCGTGACGGGTTGCCCGTCGTTCCACTTCGCGGCGGCGTTCATCACCACCTCGATCGAGTCGTCCTTCACCTCGTACGACTGCGCGAGCAGCGGCACGAGCTTGCCGCCGAGCGGGTCGTACATGAGGAGCGTCTCGTAGATCAGGTTCATGTCGTTGACGGGCCAGTCCTGCCAACCCGCGAGCGGATTGAACGAGCTCGGCTCGCCCCACTGCCTACCGCCGACGTATAAAGTTTCGTTGCGCGCAAAACCGGTCGCGGTCTGCGCGCCGCCAGTCGAGCTCGACGCTGTGGGCGAATTATTTTTGTGCTTGCGACAGCCGAGCAGCGTCACGGCGACGCAAGCGAGGGCAATCACAGCGGAGGCAAAAGGTCGTCGGGCCATGGCGTTCCCAGGGTGAGTGAGCGAAAGTCAACGAACCGGTAGATCCCCGGATCGGCGCGTTTCGCCGCGTATCCGCGATCGGCGCGGATTTTTAGGCGATGGCCCCGGGGGGGTCAAGGGAAGTCCCCCGGGACGAGTTCTAAGCCGGTTCCTGGAACCGGTTTCGCGGTCGCGGCGGAATGATCCGCTCGAAACGTCGTTCCTGACCAGCTTGGCCTCGCTCCCCCTCGAGAAAAACGAAGCTCGGACGCTTGCGTGGGGCGCGGAGTTAGGCAAGAGCAAGCGCCATGCGTTCTCTGTTGGCCTTCTTTGGAGCCGCGAGCCTCGTGCTGGCGGCGGTGAGCTGCGGATCTTCGACGCCGAATCCGGATGACGACTCGTCGCCCGTGGGTGGGAGCACTAGCTCGGGTGGGCGCCCTGGGTCGGGCGGCGCCGCGACGGGCGGCGCGCGCGGCAATGGTTGTCAGGCGGGGCAAGCGGTCTGCAACGCGATGTGCGTCGACGTCCTCAGCGACAACAACAACTGCGGCGCCTGCAACAAGCAGTGCGGCCAAGGCCAGACCTGTTCGGCGGGCGCGTGCGTGTGCTCGGGGACCCTGACGAACTGCAACGGTGTGTGCGTCAACGCGGCGACGGACGGCACGAACTGCGGGACTTGCGGCAATGCGTGCACGGGTGGCCTCGTGTGCTCGGCCGGAGTGTGCAGCGGCTCGTGCATGGCGGGCGAAATGGTCTGCGACGGCAACAGCTGCGCAAACATCGCGACGGACCCGACCCACTGCGGCTCGTGCACCAACAAATGTCAGGGCGGCCAGTCCTGCGCCGGCGGCTCCTGCGTCTGCGCTGGTGGCCAGACCACGTGCAACGGCGTCTGCACCGACACCATGACCAGCGTGACCAACTGCGGCGGCTGCAACGTCGCCTGCACGCCCGGCCAAGTCTGCTCGGCCGGTCACTGCACGGGCGGTTCCGGCGCGGGCGGCATGGGCAACACGGGCGGCCAATCGTCGGTCGGCGGCAGCGCGGGCATGAGCACCGGCGGCAGCGCGGGCATGAGCACCGGCGGCAGCGCGGGCACGGGCTCCATGGTGACGCGCGGCGCGTGCACCGTGACGAAGCCGGGCCTCATCTCCGACTTCGAGGAAGGCACTGCGGCACCTCCCGCCGTCATCGTCCAAGAAGGCCGCACTGGCGGCTGGGAAACCTTCAACGACGCAACCTCCGGCGCCACTGAAACGATGACCGTCGAATCCTCCGGCGGCACCGCGGTCTGCGACCAATACGCCCTCCACGTCAAAGGCTCGGGCTTCACCACCTGGGGCGCCGGCGTCGGCTTCAGCCTCGTCGGCATGCCGAAGACCCCGGCTCCTTACAACGCCCAGATGCAAGGCTTCACGGGCATCAGCTTCAAAGCCAAGCTCGGCTCAGGCGCGGACGCGAAGTCCCCGGTGCGCTTCAACATCTCGACGCCGTGGACCGAGGACAAATCGAACCCGGGTGGGCAGTGCGACGCGACCACGCTCACCGCGACCACGACCAAGGCTGCGCGGGACTGCTACCAGCACGTCGGCAAGTTCTTGCCGCCGGGCACGGGGGCGAACCAGCTCACCTCCTCCTGGCAGACCTACACCTTCTGCTTCGACCGCGACCTCTACCCGCTGTCGCTGCCGAGCAACCTGACGACCGACCAGCGCAACAGCATTGCGACCAACATGCTGAAGGTCCAATTCCAATTCAACAACGCTAAGGACTACAGCGGCGGCTACGCGACGACGTACCCGAAGTTCCAGCCGCAGCTCCCGTTCGACTTCTGGGTTGACGATGTGAGCTTCTTCACGGGCGACTGCCCGAACAAGGTCACTTCGCCGTCGAATGGTTCGCCTGCGAAGGCGTTTCCGCAGAACAGCCCGATGGTCGGGAGCTGCCCCGTAGCGACCAACGCCTCGAAGTTTGCGGCGAACATCGCCCAGATTTACGCGACCTGGACGAAGAACTTCGTGCAGGGTGGCAAGATTCTCGCGCCCGAGCAGCAGAATCACGTCACCTCGGAAGCGATCGGCTACGGCATGCTCATCGCCGCGGCGATGGGCGATAAGACCGCGTTCGACGCCTTTTGGAAGTACGCCTCCGATAACGGCGCGGGCACCGGGCTCATGAATTGGGAAGATGGCCAAAGCGGCTCGGCCACGGACGCAGACCTCGACCAAGCGTACGCGCTTCTCATGGCCGCGGGCCAATGGTCGAGCGGCGGCTACAACGGCAACACGCTCGGCAGCAGAATCGGCGCGAGTTCGGGCGGAGACGTTTCCGGTGGCATTCTCACGGGCGGCAGCCAGTTCTCGTCCGCGAACTACAACCCGTCGTACTTCGCGCCCGCGGCGATGCGAAAGCTTTCCGCACTCTCGGGCTTCGTGAACCAGAACTACACCCTCGTGAACAACAACATCAAGGCCAGCCAGGCGGGTGTTCCGACGGACTGGGCTGATAAGAGCAGCGGCGCTCCGTCGGGACCCGGCGGAGCGCAAGTGACGAGCGACATCCAGGACGGCAATAACGGCGCGATGGGTTACGACGCGGCGCGCGTGCCGTTCCGCCTCGCACTCGACGCCTGTCTCAACAACGGTGATACGTCCGGGTTGAGCGCGATAGTGAGCTACTTTGCAGGCAAGTACGACATGGGCGCCAGCATCGATCTCATGAAAGCCGGCTGGTATAAGAAGTCGGACGGCCCGTTCAGCACCGCCAAGGACATGCAGGGGTCGTTCATTGGGCCGATGGGCGCCGCGGCCATGGCGATGAAGAACCAGGTCATGCTTGATCGCGCCTTCCGCACGATGCTCGACATCCTCGAGAGCGGCGACTTCAACCACACGTACTTCCCATCCACGGTCGGATTGCTAACGCTCCTCATGATGAGCGGCAACTACCCGGCGCCGTAACGCGGGCGCGCTCGGCATTGAGCCCGCCTCTTCAAGGGGTGGGCTCATTCTACCAGGTCGCGGTCACGTCGACCGCTACGCCGGAGTTCGACGACAGCGAATTGCCCAGCTGGCCAACCGCACCCTGCCCCCAACACTTGATTGAGCCGTTGGCAAGCAATGCACAACTGTGCTGCTGGTTCGAGCTAATCGCAACCGCATTGGATACGTTACCAACCTGGACGGGGCTGACGGAATAGTCGTCGTTGTCGATCTTTCCGTCACCGAGAGCCCCGAACCTGCGAACACCCCAGCACCACACGGCGCCGCTCGTAAGAACGGCACAATTATCGAACGCGTCCCCAGCCAGTTGCTTCGCGCCGCTGAGCCCTGCGACCTGTACGGGCTGTGACACGCTCGCATCGACGGCAGTCCCCGGATCGCCGAGACAGCCATAAGTATTCCGCCCCCAACAGTAAACGTCGCCACCAGTGAGTAGCGCACAGGTGTGACCGCCCGTCGCCGCAACTTGTTGCGGCGCGCCCAACAATCCGAAGCCGAGAGCTGTTGGCGTCGTGATTTCGGACATTGCCGTGGACTGTCCGCACTCGCCGTCGCGGTTATTCCCCCAACAGTAGAGCACCGAACCCACGATCGCGCAGGCGTGATCCGCCACCGATAGTTGACTCACTTTGCCCAGCCCAGCCATTTTGGTAGGCGTGACAGAAAAGGAAACATCGTTGCCCGATTCTACCAAGTTCGCTCCCCAGCAATACACCTCACCCAATGAACCGACGAGCGCGCAGGTGCTTGATTGCTGCACGGCAAGATCGGTCACGCCATTCGGCAGCCTGCTAACCTTGATGGGAGTCGGATTGTAGTTGGTGGTGACCTCGCCATCCCCGAGCTCGCCTTCAAGGTTTGAGCCCCAGCACCAGACTTCTCCGTTCGTAAGCAACGCGCAGACATGCGCTGAACCCGCAGCAATCATCTGTGCTCGGCCAAGACCCGTCACTTTGACGGCGGAGTTTTGGACCGGGTTGACCGAGGCGTTGATATCTGGACCCTGGGGGCCAATTACGCCTTGGCGGTTGTAGCCCCAGGCATACACGGAACCATCAGATATCACGGCGGCGGAGAACGTGCCCCCGGGTCGCAATCGAAATCGCGGCCGAATGACATCCGCCAGACTGGCAGAAATAGTCCGACTGACAGTCTGAATCAGAACCACAGGAGGTCTTGCACGCATCTCCGCTGCACGCGAAACCGTTGTCGCACGCCTTCGTCTTCGGGGTAAGGCATGCGCCGTTCGAGCATTGGCCTTGCCCGACAAAACCTGCGCCGGAGCACGTCGGCCCCCTTCCGCACTCATTCGTAGGGTAGCTGCATTTGCCGTCGCCGCGACCCGTGCAGCTTCCACCACACATACCGTCGTCTGTGCACGCGTCGCGGCCGCCATGCGGTTTTCCGGAAAGCACTGGCTTGCACGTACCCTCGAACCCGCTGATGTCGCATGCCTGACACGATTCTGCGCAGTCGGTATCACAACAGTATCCGTCTGGTGCGCAGACCGATCCGGCAACGCACCCGTTGCCACTTATTGAGCACGTTTGGCCGCGTTTGCTCTTGCATTTGCCACCTGCGTCGCAGGTGCCCACGCAGCTGTCAGGATCATCCGCCGAGGTGACGGCGACACATTTTCCGTCCGAACACGTCTGACACGAACCAGGGCAATCGCTTTCGAAGTTGCACTGATGGCTGCCGCCACCGCCCGCGTCCGCGTCACTCGCTCCCGCGGATTCCGTGCCCGCGACCCCCGCTGACGCAGCGCTCGCCACGCGGCCCGCGCTGTCGTTCGAGTTCCCACCCTGCCCCGAACTCCCACTAATGCCGGCTCCCGGGGACCCCACCGCGACCAGCACCGCCAACATCCGCACCTGCCGTCGCACCCGCAGCCCCCGCCGCGCCCGCCGCATGATGGTGGTCGCGAAACGTGACGCGTGTCGCGCAGCTCGGGATGACGAGCGTTCCTATTCCTAATATCCACCCTGCGTTTACTCGGCTCATTTTCCGCTCTCCGCGAGGACTTAGTACCATGCTGGCCTGATCAAAGGCGCGTTGCCGCGACGTTCGTGACGTGGCCGAGACGCTCGGTCGCACCGTCTGGGGTCGGGCGGAGCGCGGTGGCAGTTGCGTGTTTTTTTTGGGGGAGCTCAGCAAGCTGCGCACACCGCTCAGTAGCCGAAGTCCCGGCGGTGGTGCGCCGTGGCGCTCGGTGTCGGTGCGGGGGACGCAGTGCTCGACGAGGGGCGTTGCGGCTCGGACGGATGTGGACGCCGTTGGGGAGGCTTTCGCGCGAGCGGTGTGGGCGCAGGCGGTGCGGTCGCCGGCGGGGCTGCGCTCGACAGGGTGGAAGCCGCGGCGGTTGCGTCGTTAGCAGGCGGTTTTGGCGCGGGCCGCGCGTCCTGACGAACGCCTTCGAGGGTTGACGCCGGCGGCGATGGCGCAAGTGCCGTATCGGACGCGGGGGTGCGCTCAGAGGTCGGCGCGGAGGGTGCGGACGCGAGGCTTGGCTGATCCATCGCTGCAGGCGCTGAATTCCGCGCGCGCCGGAGCGCCAGCAGGGTTCCTCCAACGAGGAGCACGCCGACCCCGATGGCGGCGATGAGGGTCAAGCGTTTGCGCGACTGCCCAGTAAACGGCGGGGTCTGGCCCGCCAACTCGAAGCTATCCGACGTGGGCAACGGAGTTGGCGCCGCCACGCTCGTGCCGTCCGAGTCCGACGCGAGGCTGAGCGTGTCGGCCCGGGCCTCTGCCCAGCGGTGGGAGCGGTCAAGCCAGGCTTTGATGGCGTGGCTCATCTCGTGCGCACTCTGGAAACGCGCCGCCGGATCTTTGGCCATGGCTTTCTCCGTCAACGCGGAGAAGCCCGGGTCGAGTCCGCGAACGATGGCAGCGAGGGGCGGAGCGTTTTGGAGGGCGATTCGGAAAAGTAAGGCGTGGACCGTGTCGGCCGCGAAGGGTACGTGGCCGGCGACGCAGCGGTACATGATCGCGCCCACGGAGTAGAGGTCGCTGCGCGGGTCGACGCGCTCGCCGCGCGCCTGCTCGGGGGAAAAGTATTGGGGCGTGCCGAGTACGACGCCCGTCGTGGTCATGCGCATCGATTCGTCGGCGCTCGGCGCGAATTTCGAGATGCCGAAGTCGATGATTTTGACGAAGTCGTGGCGGCCAGCCTTGCGACTCAGGAAAATATTGTCGGGCTTGAGATCACGATGGGTGATGCCCGCGCGATGCGCGGCGGCGAGTCCGTCGAGGAGCTGGAGCGTGATGACGGCCGTTTCTTGCGCCGTCAGACGGCCGCCAGCCAGGCGCGCTTCGAGCGGCTCTCCGTCGAGGAACTCGCTGACCATGAAGCGCGAGCCGTCGGGCAATGCGCCGGCGTCGAGAACGTCGAGAATGTGAGGGTTGTTGATGCTCGCCGCCGCGCGCGCTTCGGCTGCAAAGCGCGCGTTGCCGGCTTCGGAGGCCGCAACCTCGGGGAGTAAGATCTTGATCGCGACGCGGCGACCGATGAGCAGGTGAAACCCTTCGAAAACCTGGCCCATGCCGCCCTTACCGACGAGCCGGTCGATGCGGTACTTCTCGTACAGGGTTTGGCCGATCTCGAGCATGGCGCGACGCGGCCCGGAGGTTACACCGGGGGCTCGCTTGGTGCAGCGCGGGAACAGAGCGACGCCGAGGAACCCAAAGATTCGTGCCGGCGCAAGGCTTTCCGGTTTTCGATGAGCTCGCGCCCGAAGTCTTCTTCGGCGGCTAGGGCGTTGTGTGCCGCGCAACGCAGCGTGAGATTCGCCGCGCGGTGGTCGCCGCCCGTGGCAAACGGTTTGAGGTGGTGAAACTCGAGGCGATGGGTCTCGCGGCAACGCGCGCCACTCATGTCAACGTATGTGCAGCGGGTGCCGTCGCGCTCGAAGACGGAGCGGCGGACGGCGGCGGGAAGGTGCCGTCCGCGCTGGCGCGTGTCCGGCTGCTCATGGTGAGGCAAGATGTCGGCGGTATCCGCTTCGCGCGCCGGTGCGCCCGGGCTGTTGACTCCGCACGGTGCGCTCGACGAGCCAGGCGCGCTGCTTGCGGCGTACTTCTTCTTTTTGAGCTCGGCGACGAGCGCACGCATGGCACGCAGTTGAAGCTCCTCGAGCGTCACGTTCGCAACCGCGTGCGAAAGCAGCGCCTTCGCCTCCTCGATGAGGCGGACGTACTCCTCGGTAGCGGTGAACTGGACTCTGTAGCGCTCAGGTTCGAGACGTTCCACGGGTGCCGGCTCCGCCCGCGCCGGCGCGGTGACCGTGGTCTGCTCACGGTGATCAGAGGCACCTATGTCCGCGCCCGCACTCGCAGACCCACCCGCGCCCGCACTCGCAGGCCCACTCGTACCCGCACCCGCACTGCCGCCCGCCGTTTTTCGCACCTGCTCCTCTGAACCCGGGACGGCGTCATTCGCGCTCTCCATCCATTCGCGCGGCCGATTCCCCGGCGCGAGCTCTCGGACGGGACACGTCGAATCGATGAACTCGTGCCACGTTGGCTCGGACGCACGAGTCGCGCCGGCGCGGGGCCGAGAGGCTCGATGCGCGCAGGAACGGCGGGCAACGGATCGAGGATACGCACGAGTCGTGCGAGCTCGCGTTTGGTCCGAAACTTGGCGCGCGCAAGGACCTCTCTGAGGTTGCCCTCGGTGAGGTGCGGGCCAAGCATGAGCAGGCCCGTGAGGTGGAGCTCGCCGGAGGACAGTGCGTCGAGCAGCGCGGGGAAGCGCCGGATGAGACGAGCGGCGGCAACACGGCGGAAAGCTTCGTCCTCCGAGAAGCGGAGCTCGTAGATGCAGTATGCGTAGAGGCTCGAGCAGGCGCGCGTGCGGTGAATGCCGCGAGCTTCGACTTCGCCGAGGTGGACGAGGAGCTCGGCGAGCAGGCGGTTCGAGCGACCAATGAGGCGACGGGTCCCTTCGAGGAGCTCCGCGTCGGAGAGCTGCGCGAGCGAATGGCGGGACGTGGTCGGAGCGGCGCACGCGGTGAGGGCAGGTGGATCGGACGCTTCGACATAGGTGTTCGTCTGCATGCGCTACGGTAACCCCGTGTTTTCGGCGGTCGTTAAACGCCCGCTCGCGGGCGATGGCGCACCAAACCACGACGCGAATCGTCCAATGGCGTAAGAGCTCAGCAGCGCGTCCGCTGCGTACCGCTCGCGCCACGTTTCGGTCTTGGGCAGCCCCGCGCAGGCGAGCTCCACGAACTCTGTCAAGGCAAATCGAAAAGCAGCACCGGCTCACAGCGACTCACGATGCGACCCGGGTCAGGCGCCGCCGCCCACGTAAAAATCGCCTTATGCCGGCTCGGCTGCTCGTCGGTGCCGCTGGCGTCGGATGTCCTCGAACCGGTTCACCACACCGGGCAAAACGGCAACGCCAGAATGCGTACCTCGGCGAAACCGGTGGGCGCTCCAGCACCAGGAGTTGGAACTCGAGCTATGGTGCGCGGCTGTGTCGTCCAGGGCTCGGAGGTTCATGTTCGCGCTGGCAGTGGGTCTAGCGGTCGCGTCGCCGAATTTCGCTCGGGCGGAAACGGACCGAGATCGAGCGGCAGCGCGCTCGGCAGCCGACACGGGAGCAGACGCGTTCGACCAGGGGCGCTACGAGCAGGCGCTCGAACTTTTCGGACGCGCCGAGCAGCTCGTTCATGCTCCGACTCACCTCCTCTTCATGGCGCGTTCATTGGCGAAGCTCGGACGGCTCGTCGAGTCGCATGAAGCATACATGAAGATCATCAATGAACAGCTCGCCGCCGACGCGCCCAGGGCCTTCAAGACGGCGCGCACCGAAGCGGAGAACGAGATCGGCGGCGTCGAAGCGCGGCTGGCTCACGTCACCGTGACGGTGCACGGCGCGAGCGCGGGGACTGCAGCGCTCCGTATCGATCAAGCGGACGTTCCGGCCGCGGAGCAGGGCATTCCGATACCGATGGATCCCGGTCCCCACATTTTTTCGGCACGCGCCGGCGAGGCCCAGAGCGATGAGCGCACGGTGACGTTACGCGAAGGGGGCAATACGTCCGTCGAGTTGACGCTGCGCGACCCCGCTCCGAGCGGCATGGAGCCGACGGGATCGAATCAGTCGTCCAGTGCCGGCACGAACGATGTTCAGCCGGATCGCGGCCGAGCGAGCAAGCACAGCTCCGCCCGGCGGATCGTTGCGTATTCGAGTTTTGGTCTCGCCGCCGTTGGCGCTGGAGTCGGCGCCTACTTTGCCGCCTCGGCGTTCCGTAACCGCAACGAAGCGACCGCGACGCGCGACGCGTGTGACTGGACGTACGAGGGGTGCGGCGACGATCAGCAATTGGCCGTGAAAGACCACGAGAGCAAGGCCGACACGGCGCGCAATTGGACCATCGGGCTCTACGCCGCGACTGCGGCAGCGCTCGGGACCGGCATCGTCTTGCTCGCGACCGAACCTCACGCGTCGAGCGGCCGAGCGTTTGGTCCGCTACGAAACCTGCGCGTCGCGGCGGGCTTCGCTTCGCTGACGGCCGCGGGCGAATTTTGAGCGCTAGACCGGTGTAACGCCGACGTGCTCTTCGAGCCGCGCAAGGCGTTGCTCGATGTTCGCGAGCCGCTCGATTCCGACGGTGCGCTCTTTCAACGTGATGGCGATCAGGCGATCGAGCCGGTCCGTCAAAGTCTCGCGCATGGCGCGCGTCTCTTCACGCGTCGCACGTGTCTCTTCGCGCAAGCCGTGGACCTCTTCCGCCATCGATCGCGTCTGCTCGGCCATGAGCCGCGTCTGTTCGGCCATGAGCCGTGTCTGTTCACTCATGCCGCGGATCTCGTGGCGGTTGGCTTGCAGCTCCTCGCGCAAGCTCGCAAAGCCGATGTCCATCCGCTCGCTCTGAAGCACGAGGACCTCGGTGACGTGGGCGAGTGAGGCTTCGACTCGATCCAGGCGCGCCATGGAGCGTTCAGTGGATTCTGCCATGGCCGTAGGCATCGGTCAGCCCGCGGTACGAGTTGCATCGCGATTTCGTGCGCTTCGCGCGCGTGGCCTGCGGGCGGGCGGCGCGGTATCCTGGCGCGACCCGGAGGTCTCTCGCCATGCGACGAAGTAATGTGCCGGCGTTCGTGGGGTCGCTGGTCTTCCTAGCCAGCGCTTCGTTCGGTTGCAGTGAAATCGCGTCGAATGGCGCCAGTGATCCCGGTGATGAGCGCGACGTGGCGAGCGGACGCGCGCTTCGCGCCGGTTTCACGCCCGAGCGTCTCGAACCGGCAGCGTGGTACGTCGCGTCGGCGAAGGACTTTGCGATCACAGGCGACGGCGCGGTGCGCTGGACGGATCGCAGCGGACACGCGCGTGACGCGACGCAAGCATCGATCGGCGGCGCACCCGAGCTCGTCGAAGACGGCTGGTTCGGCGCGCCCACCTTGCACTTCGACGGCACGCGCTTGTTGAGCACGGCGGCGTGGTCGGAGGCGCCCTTCGGAGCGCGCGCGGACTTCAGCGTGCTCGCGGTCATGCGCTCCGGCGCTGCGGCGCAGACCGCTTCGATCGCCGGCTTTTGGGATCCGAACGGCGGCGGCGTCGCCTGGGCGGGCCTCAACGGCTCGAGCGGCCTCACGCTGCTCGATCTCACGCGCACGCATTCCCTCGCCGACGGCCAGATGTACACGAGCCCCCGCGATCTCGGGGACGCGCCGCACGTCGTGGCTTGGCGTTACGACTCGAGCAGCGAACGCATCGGGCTCACGGTCGACGGCACGACGACGCAAAGCAACGAGCTTGCCCCCATCGACGGCTTGCCGCAGATGCCGCTCGTCATCGGCGCGCGCAGCCTTTTACCCACGGGCGTCTTCGTGGGCGATATCTCCGAGCTCGTGCTCGTGGATCACTCGCTCTCGGACGCGGACGTCGCGGCCTTTACCGAGTACGCGCGCCGCAGCTGGCCGAATCTGCCGGCGACAGCGAACCAGGATCCGTGCCTGACCGCCGACGGTGCGCCGAGTCCGGAGGCGACACGTTGTGACGACGGCGACGCGCACACGTATGCCGATCACTGCTCAGCCGGCATCTGCGCCGGTGCAGCAGCGCGTGCCGGTAGCCCCGCCGAGCTCGCGCCGCTCGCCTGGTACCACGCGGGCGCAGCCGAGGTCGCGCTCGCCGACGGCGGGGTTTCCACCTGGTTCGATCGCACGCCGAACCATTTCGATCTCTCCCAGGCTTTCTACGACGGGCGACCCACCGCGGACGCGCACGGCTGGGACGGCGTGAACCGCCCGGCGCTCAAGTTCGGCGGCCATCACCTCCTGCGCCGCACGGGTTGGACCGCCCTTCCCCACGGCTCCGACACCGCGTTCACGCTCTTCGCGGTGTTGCGCGCGAATCCGAGCTCGAGTGCCGGCGTCGCGGCCTTCGCGCGGCACGAGGGCTACAGCCTCGTCTCCTATGAGTTCAAGCAGGCGGCCGGGAGAACGGCGCTCGAGCTGTTCCGCATGACGGACAACGGCGAAAAGCAAGAGTTCACGGGCGCCACGAACGGCGACCTCGGCACGGGCGGCCACGTCCTCATCTGGCGCTACTCACCCGAAACGACCAAGCTCACGGTGGACGGTCGCACCGCTCTTACGGGCGCGGCGCCGCCGGGTGCCTTCACACCCGACGAGCTTCTGGTCGGCACCGCGCGACACTTCGCGCCCTCGAGCTTCGACGGCTATCTCGCCGAGCTCGCCGTGATCCCCGACACGCTGTCCGGCAGCGAAATCGCGAGCCTCAGCCGCTACGCAGCCGACGAGTGGGGCGGCATCACGCTCTGCACGGCGCAATGTGCCGGCAAAGCGTGCGGCGAAGACGACGGCTGCGGCGACGCTTGCGAGTGCTGAGACGAGGGCGCACCCGCTCGGAAACGCCGACAGCGCGCGCCGCGCCGAACCTGCCCGGCTCAGCGCGGTTCGGCGATGGGCTTGCCCATCTTGTCGCACGGGAACTCGACGTTCAGCGTGCTGCCCGGGCTCGTGCGGAACGTGTAGCAGGCCGTGCCTTGCAGCGTGACCTGGTATTTGTTCGCCTCGAGCGTCCACCCGCTCGTCGTATCACCGAAGGTGAGCGCGTTGCCGTTCAACGTCACGACACCGCCTGCGGGATTGCCGGTGACGATCGCGTCGAGATCGAACGTACACGATTGCACGGCCATGAGCGCTTCGCCGAGTTTTTGCTGGAGTGTGGCGCTGTCGTTCGCGGTGAAGTACTTCGCGGTGCCCGTCGTCTGGCCCGCGTCGACGTAGGTCGCGGTGAGCGTGCCGCCCTCACCTTGGATGCAGGGCTGGTATTTGTACTCGGCGGGCGGCGCTTGCACGGGCAGCCCCGCCCCGGCGTTCGCGATGTCCTGCAAGTGGTCGTTGCCGCAGCGGGCCTGCATCACATTGCAGCCGTCGTCCGAGAGGGTGATATCGCCGATGCCGATCGGAATCGTGCCGATGCCCTGCGCGAACGCGTCTTCAACGGCCTTAATCGTGCGATCCTGGCCGCACTGCGGATTGATCGTTTCGCAGGTGTTCGGGTTGCCGTCCGTAACGAGCAGAATGAACTTGGGGCCGGGAGGATCCGACTTGAAAGCGGCGAGCTCGGGCGCGACGGTCTTGATCGCGTAACCCGTCGGAGTTTCCCAGTTGGCGCCGTTGTTCGTTTCGTTGCCGAGCTCGGTGTAAATCTTGTTGATCGCGTCGTAGTTGTCGAGCGCAAAGCTCGACATCGTGGGCGTGATCGTCGCGCACGCCGGATCGTCTTCACTCGCGGCTTGGTGGCCCTTGTAGCTCGCAAAGCCGAAGCGGATCTGACCCTCGAGGGCCCGCACGGCGCCGGTATTCGGATCCATCAGCGCGTCATAGAGGAGCTTCCACGACGTCGAGCCCGTGCTCGTCTTGTCGAACATGCTCGACGAGTTATCGACGAGGATGAGCACGGTCGAGGTGAGCTGCGTCGACGTGGCCGTGAGGCCCTGGCAAATGGGGGCGCCCGCTGTACCGGCGCTGTCGCCGCTCGAGCCGCCGAGCTCAATCATGCCGCTGCCGCTCGAGGCAGTGCTGCCGCCCGTCGCGCCCGAGCCGCCCGCGGCAGCTACGGTGCCCGCGCTGCCGCCCGCGGGAGTGTTGCCGTCGTCCGTGAGACCAGAGTTCTTGCCACCGCCACCAGCACTACACGCGGCGATTGTTGTCAAAAATAGCGGGGCGTGACCGAAGAAAGTGCGAAGTCTCGTCATCTCTGCCAATCGCAAGCCAAAAAAGTAACGCCATTGAAGCCTAGCCCGAGCTGGGGAACCGAACAAATCCGCCGTTCACCCGGTAGGTCGCCTCGAGTGAGACTCGGATCGAGGCCCCTGCGCGGCTTTTCCCCGAAAAGCATTGCTTTTGACGCAACTCGTCGAGGCGGCGTCGTGCCTCGTGCGCCGGAAGGCTCACGCTGCGTGCAGCGCTGGGCCTAGAGCTTGTTCGCGGCCACGTTCGCGAGCTCGCTGCGCTCGCCCTTGCTGAGCACGATGTGGCCGACCATGGATTCGCCGCGCAGGCGGTCGGAGCAGAAGCTCAGGCCGTTGGTGGCGGCGTCGACGTACGGATTGTCGATTTGGAAGGGGTCGCCCGTGAGGACGATTTTGGTGCCTTCGCCGCAGCGCGTGATGACGGTTTTCACTTCGTGCGGGGTGAGATTTTGGGCTTCGTCGACGATGACGTACTGGCCGGGCAGGCTGCGGCCGCGGATGTAGGTGAGCGGCTCGACCTGGAGCTGGCCGCTCGCGAACGGATCCTCGAAGCCGCGCATGCCGCGGCGCTTGCCGCCGGCCACCAGCAAAAACTCGAGGTTATCGTAGATGGGCTGCATCCACGGATTGAGCTTTTGGTCGAGGTCGCCCGGCAAAAAACCGATGTCGCGGCCGAGTGGCATGACGGGGCGGCTCACGAGCAGGCGTGAATAGGCGCCTTCCTCGATGGTGCGCTTCACGCCGGCAGCGAGCGCGAGCAGGGTCTTGCCGGTGCCGGCCTTGCCGATCAGCGTGACGAGCTTGATGTTTTCGTCGAGCAGGAGATCGAGCGCGAAGGCTTGCTCGCGATTGCGCGCTTTGATGCCGGAAATCGGATCGCGCGAGGTCTTGAGCGCGCGGATTTCGCCTTTGTCGGCGTGGTAGCGGCCGAGCGCGGTGCGCGGCCGCGCGCCGTCATCGCGCAGCATGACGGAGAGGTTTGCATAGAGCCGCTCGCCCGTCGGCGCCGCGATGGCCCCGTCTTGGAAGAAGCGGTCGAAGTCTTCGACGCTCACGGGCAGCTCGACGATGCCCGTCTCGAGGCGTTCGAAATCGACGGCTTGGTTTTCGTACGCCTCCGTGACGAGCCCGAGCGCGTCGGCTTGGATGCGCAAGTTCACGTCCATCGTGACGAAGATGGTGGGCTGATCCGGCTTGGCGTCGCGCAGGAGGAGCGCCGTCGAGATAATGGCGTGATCGCCCGAGCTCGGATTGAGCGCGATGGCGAGCTCGGGCCGCTTCTCCGGCACGAAGACGCGCAGCGTACCGCCGTCGCCCACGGGCACGCCCTTCGAGAGCGAGCCCCCGCTTTCACGCAGCGCGTCGAGCAGGCGCACGACCGTGCGGGCGTTGCGGCCGCGTTCGTTGGATTCGCGCTTGAATTGGTCGATCTCCTCGATCACGTAAATCGGGAGGATGAGATCGTTGTCCTCGAATTTCCGGATGGCGTGCGGGTCGTGGAGTAGGACGTTGGTGTCGAGGACGTAGGTCTTCTTCATCGGGACGAGACCGAGGGCGAGCTTTTCCCGCCAACCGGAGGGGTCCGCGGATACCGCTTCGCTCCTCCCCCGGCAATTGAATAACCGCGGCCCTCACTTAGCTTCCGAGAAGCAGTGGGATTTTCGCCGGGCGGCCCGGCACGTAATAAAGTCCCCGCGTGCTGTCCGCCCCGAGGAGCTTCTGGCTGGCTGCCGCGTCCGTCGGCTACGTCGGAGTCGCGGGTTCGCTCGTCGGCGGGACACCGGGACCGTGGCTCACGGGCGCGCTGCTTTTTCCGCTGCTGTGGGTGGTCTGGCGCAAGACGGAGTCGAAGCAGGCGCGCGGCGCGCCCGTGGTACGGGCGACGGCGTGGGGGCTCGCGCTCTGGGTCGCGGCGCGGGTCGGCCCCGGCGGCAACGCCGCGCTCGATGCCGCCGCGAACGCGGGTGTCGGCACGACGGCCGTCGCGGGGCTCGTGGCGCTCGCGCGCGTCGAAGGCGTTGCCGGCATGGTGGCGCCGCCGCGCGCGGCGCGCTCGCTCGACGCGGCGCTGCTCGCCGGCTTTTTGTGGGGGGTCGCCACGGCGCTCGCGCTCACCTACGCGCTCTTGCCGGGCTATCGCGTGCTGCTCGATCCGCTCGCGATCGACTACGCGACGACGAGCGCGGCGATCGCGACGCTGATGCTCGCGATCGCAGCGGCCTATCGCTTGCGGGTGCTCCGGCGCTTCGAGCTCGGTGTCGGTGATCGGGCGTCGGGTGTGCTCGCGCTCGCGATCACGGCGTTCAGCGTGGCCGTGCCGGCGGCGGCCTTCGACGTGGCGGCTCCGGATCGCGTGCTGCCGGTCGCGGTGGCGCTCGGTGCGGCGCTCTCGACGTGGGCTTCGACCATCGCGGAGCCGACCACGGTATCGAGCGCTTTGCGCGGGATTTTGGCCGTGATGATGCTCGGCACGCCCGTGACGCTCGCGGCGTCCGTGCTCGCGCGCGACGCGCCACAGCACAGCGGGGCCATCGTGCTCGGGTCGTCGACGCTCGCGATCGTCGTCGGCCTGTTCGCGCGCGCCGTGGCGCGGCCGCTCGGCCCCGAACAGTCGCGCTGGCTCGAAGCCATCGACCGCGCGTGTCGGAGCGCGCTCGAACCCGAGCCGGACGCGGCGCTCACGGCGGCGCTCTACGCGCTCGATCGCGCCGTACGCGACGAGAACGGCCACGCCGAGATCTGGCGCAACCATCCGGCGGAGGTGCTGAGCGTCGATGTGGCCGGCTACCTGCACGTCGAGCCCGGCGACGCGCCCGAGCGGCTCTACGAGCTTGCGCTGCGCGAACCGGAGCGCACGCTGCGCGTCGATGCGCTGCGTGAAGTCGAGGTACGGCGTCCCGACGTGCGCGGCGTGCTCGCGTGGTTCGAAGCGCGCGACGCGTTCGCCGCGACGATCGTCGTGGACCTAGACGGTCCGGTGGGTTTCATCCTGCTGCCGCGCGCAAAACGCACGTCGCTTTTGACGCTCGAAGAAGCACGCGCCGTACGCGTGCTCGCCGATCGCATCAGCGCGCTCTTGAGCGTCACCTCCGCGCTTTCGCGCGCGCGCGAGCGCGAACAGGGCGCGACAGCAGAGCTCGGCTCACTCACCGCCGAGCGCGATCGGCTCGCCGCGGCGGTCGCGGGCGGCGCCGGGCGGCACCGCGCCGTCGCCGAACGCTACGCGGAACGCGCCCGTAGCGCGGCGTATTCGCCGGCTGCACGCCTTGCGCTCGACGGCCTCGAGCGACTCGGACGCGCCGGCGTCGGCGCCGCGCTCGTCACCCCTCCGGGCGTCGACGCAATCGGCTGGGCCGCGCACGCTCACCTCGCGAGCGCGCGCGCCGGCGGCCCTTTCGTCGTCGCCGACGCAACGCTCCCCGCCGATCGCGCGCTCGAGCGCTGGAACGACCCGGAGCACGCACCGAGCCGGCTCGCCCAAGGCGGCACCTTGTTCGTCCTCGCGATCGACGCGCTGCCGCTGCCGATTCAGGAGCACGTCGCGCGGACGCTGCTCACGCGCGCCCCCGGCGAAGACGCCGTCGCCGCGCCCGTGCTCCTCGCGAGCGTGCACGCGCCGCTCGCGCCGCTGGTCGAGCTCGGCAAGGTCGTGCCCGCGCTCGCCCGCTTGCTCGCGAGCGAGCTCGCGTTGCCGTCACTCGGCGAACGCGCGGAGGATTTGCGCGCGCTCGTGCTCGATTTTCTGTCGCGCACGAGTCTCGTGCTCGGCCGCGAGCCGCTCGGGGTGGATGCGGCCGCGCTGCGGCTCTTGATCGAGCATCCCTGGCCGGGCAACGAGCTCGAGCTCACGGGCGTCCTCTTGCGCGCAGCCCGCGTTGCGCGCGGCCCGGCCGTGACGCCCGACGACCTTGGCCGAGCCGGCTTCGAGGAGCGCACGGCTGCGCGTCCGGATCCGACGCCGCCGCCGCCCGCGACGCGCCGGCGCGCGCCCCGGCGTTGGGCGAGAAACCGCTGAAACATTCGGGCGTTGCCGGACGATTGTTGCGCGCAGCGCGCGGCAGTACGCTGTCCGACCTTGGAGAGCCCCATCCACTACGCGCCGGACAGCGAACGCCGACTCGGCGGCCGGTTCGCGATCGAGCGTGAGGTCGGGCGCGGGGGCGTCGGCGTCGTGTATCGAGCGTACGACCTCGAAACGCAGCAGGTCGTCGCGCTCAAGGTGGTCGCCGCCGACGCCGGGGTCGCGCCCGAGGAGGAAGCCCGACTCGAACGCGAGGGCCGGCTGCTCGCGAACCTCAATCACCCGGGCATCGTCAAGACGGTGGCGTTCGGGCTGCTCGAAGACTCGGGCTTGCCGTACGTCGCGATGGAGTGGCTCGAAGGCGAGGATCTCGCGGCGCGTCAAAAGCGTGAGCCGCTGAACCTCGCCGAATCCCTCGAGCTCGGCGAGCACGTCGGACAGGCGCTCGAGGCCGCGCACGAAGCGGGCGTCATCCATCGCGACATCAAGCCCGGCAACATTTTCCTGTGCCGCGGCGCGGCGAGCGCCGTGCTCGATTGCCGGCCCAAGCTCGTGGACTTCGGCGTGGCCGCCAACACCGACGCACAGCTCGCGCGTACGGGCGACATCGTCGGCACGCCCGCGTACATGGCGCCCGAGCAGGCGCGCGGTGACGCGCCCATCGATGCGCGTTGCGACATCTACTCGCTCGGCGCGACGCTGTTCGAGCTCCTCGCCGGACGCCCGCCGCACGTCGGGCCGAACGCCATCGCGACCCTCGCGCGCCTCGTGACCACGGCGCCCCCGCGGCTCTCCGAGCTCCGCCCCGACGTACCGACGCTCGTGGACATGCTCGTCTGTCGCATGCTCGAGACGGATCCTGCCGGGCGACCGAGCTCGATGCGCGAGGTGCTCGATCTGCTCGCCGAGGCGTCGCACGAAGCGGTGCGGTCGAGCTGGCACGAGCCCGAGCCGTCGACGCGTTCGTCGCGGCTCGGCACGAGCATTTCGCGCCTGGTGACGACCATCGTGGGGGTGCGCTTTCCGACGCCCCTCGTGCGTGATCGCGCCCTGCAGCAGCTCCGCCAGCGCGGCGCCGACGCGGCGCCCATCGCGTCGGACGCCGTCGTCGCGCATCTCGGCGCGCGGCGCACCGTCGGGAACGAAGCCGCCGCCGCGCTCGAGCTCGGCCGCAGGCTCGCGCGCTCCGGTGCGCGCGTCGGCATCGCGAGCGGACGCGCGCGCATGAGCTTCCGCCCCGACGGCGACACGCGTCCCGTGGGCGAGGTCGTGGACCGCGCCGCGGCGCTCGCGCGCGACGCCACGAACGGCGGCGTGCTCGTCGACGCGACCACGAGCGAGCTCGGACGCGGCCGTTACGAATTTCGCGCCCGCGACGACGGCTCCGCCATCGTGGGCGAACCGGTGCGCGGCATGCGCGGCGAGCGCTCGGGCGGCGCGCCGTTCGTGGGGCGTGACGCCGAGCTCGCGCAAGTGCTCGGCGCGTTCGAGCGTTCGCGCAACAACTCGACGCCGCTGCTCGTGAGCATCACGGGCCAGCCCGGCATCGGCAAAAGCCGGCTCCGGCGCGAAGTGATGGCCCGCATCAGCGCGCTCGCCGCCGCGCCGCTCGTCGTGCTCCAGCGTTCGGAAGCGTACGGCCAGGGTCACGCGCTCGGCGCCGCCGCCGACATTCTGCGCGCGTTCGTGGAGTTGCCGAAGGGCGCGACGCGGCTCGAAGCGGAAATGGCGATCGTTTCGAGCCTGGGCGCGGCCACGCGCAACGACCTCACGGCGCACAACCGCGATCTCTTGGCGCGCTTGCTGGCCAACGAAGCGCTGCCCGCCGGATTCGACCCGCGCGGCGCCCGCGACGCACTTTGGCTCGCCATGACCGAGCTCGTGCTCCAAGTCGCCTCCGAGCAGGAGGTCGCGATCCTGGTCGAGGATCTGCAATGGGCCGATCCCGAGAGCATCGGCTGGCTCGACCACATGCTCGGTCGCGCGAGCCACAAGCCGCTCGTGGTCGTTGCGTGCGTGCGACCCGAATTTTGGACGGCGGGGCCGAACCGCTTCGCGGGTCGCGATCACGTGCGCATCGAGCTCCGGCCGGTTTCGAAGCGCGCGTCCCGCACCATCGCGCGCGCCGTGCTCGGCGACGCCGCGCCCGAGGAGCTCGTCGAGCGCATTGCGCAGCAGGCCGCGGGACTGCCGCTCTTCGCCGAGGAGCTCGCACGCTTGACGGCCACGGGACGCTCCGCGGAGCAAGCGCCGACGATCCAGGCCGCCATCCAGGCGAGCCTCGACGCGCTCGACGAAGAATGCCGCGACGCGCTCGGACGCCTCAGCGTGTTCGGCCTCACCTGCTGGGATTCCGCGCTCGAGGCGCTCGGCATGCCGGGCGCCGAAGGCGTGATTCGCGCGCTCGTCGCCGCCGAGGTGCTCGTCGAGCAAAACGTCTCGCGCTTCACCGGCGCGCGCGAGTGGACGTTCAAGCACGCGCTCGTGCGCGAGGTCGCGTACGCCTCGCTCGGCGACGCCGAACGCAAGCAGCTCCACGGCCTCGCAGGGGCCTGGCTCGCCGTCATGGGCGAAGACGCCGCCACGGTGGCCGGGCACTTCGATCTCGGCGGCGAGCACGTCAAAGCCGCCGAGCACTGGGCGCGTGCCGCCCAGCGCGCGCTCGCGGCGAACGCATTGAAAGACGCGCTCAGCATGGCCGAGCGTTCGCTCGCGTTCGCCGAGGACCCGCCGCGCGCCTTCCAGCGCGCCTGCTACCTCGACGAGGCCTGGAGCCGGCTCGATCCACGCTCGGGCGAGCGCGAAAGCGCCGTGCACGCCATGGAAGACAACGTTTTCGACGAAGCGAGCGAGGTGCGGGCGCGCGGCGCGCGCGCACGGTACGACGACGCGCGCGGCTCGGGCGAAGACATCAGCCGGCGCTTGGCGGAAGCCCGCGACGAAGCCGCCCGGCTCGAGCTCTCGGAAGAGGAAGCGCGCTGCTCGGCCGTGCTCGCCGCGCGCCTCGCCTTCGCGGGGCAATTCAGGGAAGCCGAAGCCGAGGCGCGGCGCTTGCTCGGACTCGCCCACCGCGGCATTGCCTACGCCGCCGTCGACGGCTACCAGACGCTCGCGATCGTGCGCCAGACGCAAGGGGCGCTCAGCGCCGCGCTCGACGCGCGCCGCAACGCCACCTCGGCCGCCCGGGCCGCAGGACTGCGGGAGCGTGAGTCGATGCTCACGACGAACCTCGGCTTTGCGCTCACGACCATCGGCGCGCGTCAGGAAGCGCGCACCGCGATCGAAAACGGCCTCGCGCTCGCGGACGCCATCGGCAGCCAAGGCGCCGTGCGCCACGGCCAGATGATCCTGCTCGGCTGGGCGTGCACTTTCGGCACCGACAAAGCCATCGACGCCCACCTCGCGGAAGTGCGCGCCAACGCCGACGCCGCCGGCTCGGGCATCTGGGCCGCACCCGATCGCGCGAACCTCGGTCTACTCTTTTACCGCGGCTGCGAGCTCTTGCGCTCCAAGGTCGAAGGCTCTGCGCGGCGCGCGCTCGGCCTTTTGCGCATGGCGGCGCAGGCGTATCGCGCGGCCGGCCACCGCGACGTCTTGCCGGTCGCGCTCGGAGCGTGGTCGGAGGCCGAGCGCGCGTGCGGCAACCTCGCGACGGCGCTCGATCTCGCGCGCGAAGCGGTCGCGCTCGTCGAGCAGGGCGCGCCGAGCTTGCTCAACGAATCGGCCGTCTTTCTCGCGCTGTACGATGCCCTCGTCGATGACGGCAAGACCGACGAAGCGCTCGAGGTCGTGCGCCGCGGCATCCCGCCGATTCAGCGGCGCCTGCTCGGCCTCGCCGGGACTCCGTACGCGCGGCTGTTTCTCACGGACTTGCCCGCCAACGCGCGACTCATCGCCCTCGCCGAAGACGAAGGGCTCCTGCCTGAAGTCTTCCACCGTGCCCTCGAACGCACGGCCTGAGTTTCGGCAGCGCATTTTCGCACGCACCCACCTGCCTCAGCGTGGCGCCCGCGCGCAGCGGCGGCCCTCAATCCCGCTCTGCGCCTTCACCTGACGCTCCGCGCGGCCCGGCCCTTGCTCGACCGAAGGCATGGCCAAACTCACCGGAAAACGCATCGCGATCGTCGTGACCGACGGCTTCGAGCAAGTCGAAATGACGGAGCCGAAAAAGGCACTCGAACAAGAAGGTGCGAAGACCGTCATCATCTCGCCCAAAGACGGCAAGGTGAAGGGCTGGAAGCACACCGATTGGGGCGACACCTTCAACGTCGACATGAAGCTTTCGGACGCACGCGAGTCCGAATTCGACGCGCTGCTCTTGCCCGGCGGCGCGATGAACCCCGACAAGCTACGCCTCGAGCCGGACGCCGTGAATTTCGTGCGCCGCTTCTTCGAGGCCGGCAAACCCGTGGCGGCGATCTGCCATGGCCCGTGGCTACTCATCGACGCAGGCGTCGCCAACGGCCGCACCGTCACGTCCTGGCCGTCGATCCGCCTCGATTTGAGGAACGCCGGCGCACACGTCGTCGACCAGGAAGTCGTCGTCGATCGCGGGCTCGTCACGAGCCGCAAGCCGGACGACATCCCGGCGTTCAACCGCAAAATGATCGAGGAGTTCGCCGAAGGGAAACACCGCCCGCAGGTGGCACCCGTGCATCACGCCTGAGCGCCTCACCGCAGCCGGCCGTCGAAGATTGCCGCGAGCGCGTCCCCGAGATCGCTACCGAACGTGGTCCCATCCGCGCTCTCGTAGTACGTCGCGTCATCGCCACCCCCGGCGTCGGCGTAAGTCGCGAGCAGTCCGCTGCCCGTGACGCAGGGCAGGAAGCGATACGGGTCCGGCGGCGGCTCGACGGGCCTGCCGGCGCCGGCATTCGCGAGATCCTGCAAATACGCGACGCCGCAGCGGGCGGAAGCAGGCTCGCAGCCACTATCGTCGTCGAGCAGCGGCACGAGGCCGAGCACGACCGTACGAATGCCCTGCGCACGTGCGGCCTGGACGGCGGCGATCGCGTTGTCCTGTCCGCACTGTGGGGCCGCGACCTCGCACGTATCGGGCGGGCCGTCCGTCACGAGCACGAGGTACTTCCTCGTCCCTGCCGGCACGTCGAGGGCGGCGAGCGACGCGGTCGCATGACGCACGGCGAAGCCCGTCGGCGTTTCCCACGTCGTGCCGGCCGCGTATTCACCTTGAACCGACATGAGCGCCGCATCGATCGCCGCCTCAGTGCTCGCGCCGATTGCCACGTCCGTCATCGTGGCGCAGTCGGAGGACGTCTCGCTCACCGCCCTTCCATTCCCACGAAACACGGAAAGCCCGATCTCGAGGGTGCTCGCGAAATCGCTCAGTAGGCCGTGGGTCACGAGCGTCGCGTACACCGCATTCCACATCCCCTTCTCGAACATGCTCGACGAGCCGTCGATCAAGAGCTCGACCAGCGGGCGTTCACCCGGGCCACCGCCGCCCGTCCCAGTGCCGGGTGCCCGGCCGCCGTCACCGGTTCCGTCGCTGCTCCCCGTGTCGCCCGCAGCTTCATTCGCGCTGCCTGCCGAGCTCGCGCCCTGACCCGCAGAGCTCCCGCCCTGACCCCGTCCCGTATTCCGGACAGAGTCGCCGTCCACGCGTTCGCTCGAGCAGGCGAGACCGAGCGCCAACACCAAAAGCCAAGCTCGTTTCATGGTTGCTCTCGCGGCCGGCAGTCGCAGCTGCTCGAGCTGGGGGCGCCGCTCGCGACTCGTCACGCGCCCGCGGCGCGTCGCGGCACGGAGAAGAGCCGGCCGATGCGCTCGCATGCCTCCGCGATGCGCGGCGGATCCTCGATCAGCGCGAAGCGCACGTGACCGTCGCCGCCCGGACCGAAGCCGACCCCGGGCGCGACGGCGACGTGCGCCTGCTCGATGAGCCGCGTCGTCGCGTCGAGCGAACCCTTTTGCGACAGCGCGCGCGGTATCGGCGCCCAGACGAACATCGTGCCGCTCGGCTCCGTCACGCCTTCCCACCCTGCGTGGCGTAAGCCGCCGACGAGCGCGTGCGCGCGGCGCATGTAGAGCTCGCGGAGCTCCTCGGCGAAACCGTCGCCGTGCTCGAGCGCCCAGGCCGCGGCGTACTGGAGCGGCGCGAACGTGCCGTAGTCGAGGTACGTCTTGAGGTGCGCGAGCGCGCCGACGAGCCGCGCATTGCCCGCCATGAACGCGATGCGCCAGCCGGGCATGTTGTAGCTCTTCGACATCGAGAACGTCTCGACACCGAACGCCTTCACTTCGTCCGCCGGCACGCCGCAGTCGAAAATGCTCGGCGCGTTGCGGGCCCTGAAATCGAAGTCCGCGTACGCGAGATCGTGGAGCAGCATCGCCCCCGAGCGCTGCACGACGCGCACGAGCGCTCCCATCTGCTCGCGCGAAATCACCTGCCCCGTGGGGTTCTGCGGGTAGTTCGCGATCACGAGCTTCACGCGGCGCCCGCTCTTCTCGGCGCGCGCGATGCTCTCGGCGACCGCGTCCGCCGGCGCGATATCGAGCGCCGCGCGGTAGAGCGCGACGTCGGCGCCCGCGATGCGCGGCGCACCAGCGTGAATCGGGTAACAGGGATCGGGGGCGAGCGCGAGGTCGCCACGATCGAGGATCGCAAGACAAAGATTGCTCATGCCCTCCTTGGCGCCCATCGTGATCACGAGCTCTTGCTCCACGTCGAAACGCACGCCGTAGCGCTTCGTGTACCAGGCAGCGGCCGCCTCACGCAGCGGCAAGAGTCCGCGCCCGGGGTGATAGCGGTGGTTCTTGCCGATGACGGCGGTTTCGAGCAGCCGCTCGACGATGGGCCCCGGCGTCGGACGGTCGGGATTACCGAGTCCGAGGTCGATGATGTCGGCGCCCGTCGCACGAACCCGAGCCTTGACGGCGTCGGTGATCACGAAGCCGTAAGTGGGAAGGTTTTCGGCGCGCGGAAAGGGCCAAGAGATCATGGGGCGGGGTCGTTTATCACGAAAGTTTCGCGCGAGTTGCCGGGATCCGGGCGCAAAGCTCGCAGGCCAACCGCAAACCTCGAGTATTAACGGGTTCTTAGGAGTTTATACCGGCGACCGCCGAGCGTCGAGCCGGTCCACCGACCGAAACCGTTCCAGCCGACGGCGGAGAACTTGGCGATACGGCGCTCGATCCGACAAAGCTCTCGAACGGGCAGCCTTCGGGAAGGCTTCGATGACTGCCAAACTCGAGCCCCGCCGCCATGATCAAACACGAAATTCGCGGCGCGCTCCTGTCGGACGAGGAGGCGCTGCTCGCGCTCGCCCGGCACCTGAACAGCGTCAACCTGCCGAACGATCGCGACCACGTGCGGCGGCTGCTCGAGCACAGCGAGAAGAGCTTTCGCGGCGAGGTGACGGAGCGCAAACGCAAATTCGTGTTCTTGATTTGTGACCGCGAGAGCGGCGCGGCGCTCGGCACCTCGACGATCATCGCGCAGCTCGGCCGGCGCGACGCGCCCTACATCTACCTCGACGTGATCGACGAGGAGAAATACTCGAGCGCGCTCGATCGCCATTTTCATCACACCGTG
>JAICTZ010000029.1 GCA_025936115.1 Polyangiaceae bacterium | reverse complement strand
GTCGTGCCGCCCGTCGAAGTCGTGCCGCCCGTTGAAGTCGTGCCGCCCGTCGAGGTCGTGCCGCCCGTCGAGGTCGTGCCGCCCGTCGAGGTCGTGCCGCCCGTCGAGGTCGTGCCGCCCGTCGAGGTCGTGCCGCCGGTACCGGGTGGTGTCGGCTCGTTGTTACCGCAGCCGTTGAGACCGATGCCGAACGCAACGGTCACCGTCAAAACGGCGGACAGCGTGGTTTTTCGCGTGTTCCCTTTCGCTTTTGTCATGGCCGGGTGCGCTGACAGCCGCTCTGCACGCTGAGAGTTGAAGCTTTGATTCGACATTGGCGGGTCGCTCCTCGTAGGGGGCTCGATATCTACTATAGTAGCTCTAGGGTGTCCAGCCAGGCAGCGCATCGACAAGGGCGGAGCCAGATTTTTTGTGGCTAGCGGGTGAATGCTGCGGCGCAGCAGCTAAACTCGAAGTTGGTCCGTGTATACTATAATAGTTTTCGCTGCATGTAGCGGCCTGCAGGCCAGTGCTCCGGCCGCGACAGCGGTATCTCTCGCTGCCGCGATGGGCTGAGTGTGGTTCGTTCGTTTCTGCTGAGTTCTCGCTAGAAACTGCAGCGCTGCGCGCAACTGGCAGGCGAACGAAATCAGATGGAGCCGTAAGATTCCTTGCAAGAACCAGCTGCGTTTAAGAGCCGCCGTCGGCTAGCTAGGTATTCGCGATTAAATGCGGTCGGGCAATAGGCCGACATGCCTAACGCGTGAGATCACGCCCCCAACTCGCGGTTGAGATTTAACCGCCAAGGACGCTAAGGACTGCCAAGGCGCCGGGCATCAGCGAAAGATCGAACTCTTGGCGCCTTTGGCGTCTTGGCCGTTCATCCCCTCCGCCCCCCGACGAGCGCCCAGGATGACCCCGCCGTAGCTCACGCTGCGAGCACGAGCAGGCTGCTCACGCAGTGTGTCGAGGCTCGCGCCCGTTATCGCGTGACTCGCGTCTATTTTACCCTGAGCTGTGCGCTCGACTCACCGAGCGCGGTGCCTTGCGCGTCGACGAGGACGAGCTTGTACGTACCCGCGGCCGAAGGCGCGGCGAGTGAGGTCGCGCCGCCCGCGGCTTTCGTCATGCTGGTGCCCTCGGTGAACTTCGTCGTGCCGGCGGGCGCAAACCAGACGCTACCGGACGCGTCCCCCACGCTGCGAATGGTCACGCTGACACCGCCGCCAGCCGCCACGGCAGCGCTCGCGGGGAACGCGTAGTCCGGCGCTTTGAAGAGCCCGCTCGGTAGGATCGCGGCGTACGCGTCCTCGACGCCGGCAGCGACGCACGTCGTGTACTGCGTCAGCGGCCACACGTTGTCGGGCACGGCCACGGGCGCATCGATCATGCTCTTCGGCGGGTTCACTCCCATCTTGTTGACCGTGGCGTACGTGCGCCGAATCGTGAGATCGTGCTTGTTGCCGTAGTCTTCGCAGTTAATCGTGTATTTCACGCCCGGATCGATGTCGAGCACGTTGTCGTTTTCGGTGATGTACGCGCTGCCCTCGTCGTTGTGCAAGCCGTAGGTCGGGCCCGAGGTCGCCGGGGGAATGCCTTTGACGTAGTTCTGGTTGACCGTCGTGCCCGGCATCTGCCCGAGCGTGTAAATCGCGCCGCTGTCGTGGAGTCGGTTCAAGGTGCCGATGAGCCGGTTGGCGTTCACGGAGTTGTTCTTGCACGTGGTGGAGTCCGGAAAGTTGCTCCAGCCCCAGCCGAGGTTGATGCCGTTGTACGCCGTGCCTTGGATGTGATTGTGCGTGATCGCGAGTGTGTCCACGAAGAACGCCGTGATGCCGGCGTGTCCCCCGAAGCCAGGCTGCACGCTCACGTCGCGCACGACGTTGTTCGTAATCGAGTCGTGCGTGCAAATGCCTTCGACCCCGGCGGCGAACTTGGCGTGCGTTCCGCCGTCGCCCAAATAGACGTGCTGCGGGTGGCCGATGGTGATGCCGCTGCCCGCGATATCCGTGATGTAGTTGCCGGTGATGTCGGAGTCGACGACGTCGTTTATCAGTGACAGTCCCTCGCTGCCGCTGTGCTCGAGCACGTTGCCTCTGAAGCTGACGGAATCGGCCGCGTTCACGGTGATCATGCCGGGTAGCGTGTCCGTGATTTCGTACTTGCTGTTGTGCCAGTTGCCGTCGCCGTATGCGATGTACACGGTCGCGCCCTGCACGCTGGCTTTGCCGTACGAGTCGCCGACTTTCGACAGCGCCCAGTCGGTGTTCGCGAAGGTGATGCCCTGAAAGGTCAGGTTCTTGACGCGGTTCGCGTTCGACGTGCCCGCGATGTCGATGAGCTTCTCGAGCACGGGAGCCTCGACGTCGGCGGTCGTCATGTCCTCCCCCGCGCGAGGATAGTAGTAGAGTGTCCCCGTGGTCTTGTCGAAGTAGAACTGACCCGGCGCATTCAAGAATTCGAATGCGTTGTAAATCGTGTGGGTGCCGGACGTGCTGAAGCCCGCGCTCCATCCCGGCAGCTGCGCGATGGCACCGTACGGCTGTTGCAAGAGGAGCCCGCGGTAATTGTCGGAGGTCGTGACGACGTCGCGAACGCAAACGATGTTTTCGTTCCAGGTCGTGCCGTTCACGATTTCGAGATCGTCCTTGTTGCTCGCGATGCTCGGCACGGCGCTGGTGTCGTACTTTACGCCGTCGCTGTTGCTGCCGCTCGCCCACGCCCAGCTCGCCTGGCCGGCGGTCACCGAATAGGTGCCGGTACCGCCTCGGGCCGTGACGGTCTTGCTCGTCAGCAGGGCGCGCGCGTCGTTGACGTAGAGGTTGCGGAGTTTCGTCGAACGCTTGAGTGGCGCAGCATAAATATTGCCGCTCGACGGCATAAAGCCGGTGACTCGTGTCGCGCCGTTCAATACCGGTGTTTCGCCCGGGTACGCCTGATAAAAGATACGATGTCCGTTCGTGCCGGAGTCCTGCGGGCCGAAGCTCGCCGTGCTCGACAACCGATAGGTGCCTCCGCGCAAATAGACATGAATGTCCTCGGTCATGCTGGCGTTTACGGTCCGCACGACATCGCGCGCCTTGGTCATGGTCTGAAACGGAGCGTCGACCGTGCCCGCGCTCGCGTCACTTCCTGTCGGGGACACGTAATACGCCTTCCCTAAAGGAGGCATCCCGCCCGTTCCGCCGCCGCCCGCAACACCTGCTCCGCCAGTCCCCATTCCAGCCGAGCCGCCATGCGCGGAACTCCCCGCGCTGCCGCCCGCGGTGCTGCTCGTGCCCGCGCTGCCGCCCGTGGTGCTGCTCGTGCCCGCGCTCCCTCCCGCCGCACTGGTGTTGCCGCCGCTCGCGCTCGTGTTGCCGCCGGTCGTGCCTGAGCTCCCGCCCGTTTCTGAAGCATTGCCGCCCGCGCTGCCGCCGTGACCTCCGCTCGCAGCGCTCCTACCTGCGTTCGGCGCGCCAGCGATGGTGGTAGCGCCGGCTCCTGCCGCCGTGCCGCTCGTTCCGCCGTTTCCGGCGGGACCGTTCGTGTCGGGCGCAGTGCCGCAGGCAGAGACCGCCAGCAGCAATGCGCTCGCGAGCAGTAGACCCCGCTGATCCAAGGTCAGTGTCCGTAACCCGCAGCAACGATGTTGGCTTGGATGGCATCGTCCACCGAATCGGGCGGATTGCCGTTCGTCATGGCGCCCTCGTAGAACGTGCCGGTACCGCCGTTGCTGCCGTCGCCACCCGTGCCGAGGATGATGGCGCCCTGGAGCTTCTTCGGGCTGTAGCCTCCGGACGGCCGAACTCCGTCCCACATCGTGGTGAGCGTGCCGGATTGCGCGCTGCCGCCCTTGAGCGTGAAGTGATTGCCCGACGGCCCTTTGAGCATGCCCGTCGCGAAGGTCGCGACGATCGATTTGGCGCTCGGGACCATGATGGACTGGGATTGCCAGCCACCCTTGTCGCTCTTGAACACGCCGTTTTCGAGATCGGCGGCCACCCACGGGCCGTTGCCGTCGCCCTTGCCACCCCAGGTGATGTCGGAGCCGAAATAGAGGGCTTCCATCGTGGCATTGCCGTCGTCGTTACCGCTCGTCTCGGCGTTGCCGTAGTCGAAGCAGCATTGGTCGCTGAAGCGCTTGCCGTCGGCGACCATGTACATGGCCTCCGCCGCGTCGCCCTTGGCGACACCCTTGGTGGCGTTGTTGCGGTACGCCACGTTGTCGCTGTACCCGGTAACGTAGATCCCGTAGACGGTGTGTCCGCTCAGCGTCGTTTTTCCCTTGGTGGCGCTCGACTCCGTGCCGCCGTTCGTCAACCAATGCGCGACAGGGGATTTGACGAGGTCGTTCTTGTTCGTCGTTTGATCGTAGAGAATCGAGATCGTGCAGGTGGTTCCGCTGCAGAACGCGTCTTGCACGGACGTGTCCGCGAACCCGCCCGTGGCCGGGATGTCTTTGGTGGTTTTGTCCGACGCACGTCGCACCTGGTAGAGCGGGCCCGTGTACGCGGCGTAGAGCGCGCGAGACGTGCTGTGAGCTGCGACGCACGGCGTGTTCGCCGCTGCGTAGATGTCGCAGGGGCCTTGGCCGCCGGCACCGCCCGCCGGCGCGCCGGCCGCTCCAGAGCCGCCTCTCCCCGCTGTGCTCGCGCCGCCCGCGCCACCACCACCGCCCGCGCCGCCGCGTGAGCTCCCGCCGGAATTGCCGGCGGCTCCAGCGAGCGCACCCGTGCCCCCCGACGCGCCCCTGCCTCCGCTCGCGGGTCGTCCGCCGGCGCCTGCAGCGGCACCCCCGCCTCCACTCGACATCGCCGCGTGACCGCCGCTCGAATTACCTGCCGTCGGCGCACCTCCCGTCGGGTTTGCGCGGCCGCCCGCACTCGCGCCGGCCTGCGAAGCTCCACCAACACCCACGGCGCCAGCTGCTCCGCCGCTGCCGCCCGTCATTCCGCTCATGCCCGCGTGCCCCATCGTGCCGCCGGTCGCTCCAGTCGCGCCGGTGCCCCCAGTTCCGCCGGTGCCGGGTTCTTCCGCCGAATTCGAACAGCCCGCGAAGGCCAGGCACGCCATGACGCAGCTTGCCGAAATCGCGCGGCGCGTAACCGAGACCGAGTTCTTCGAGGACATCGTCATTTTCTCTTCTTGAGTGGGTAATCAATCGACGGGGGCGTTCGGCCGCCCGGGCGGCAAACCAAGCGTTAACGGTACTGTCGGGAATCGGCTGTATGTTCGGAGGTTTTTTCGTGCGCTTCGCTCGCTCGAGACTCCCCGGCGTTGCGCTAGGGCGCGCTCGCGGAGACGGTCGCCATGCCGCTCGTGAGCGAGCCGGAGGTGGCGTTCGGCGTGGTCGTCCCGAACAGCCCCGGGACGTCGACTACGTCGCTCTCCAAGCAGCCAAATCGCGACTGTCGGCCGCTATCGCCGGCCAAGGCGCCGAAGGGCGGCGCAGTGGTGGCGTCAAGCGCTGCGCGGATGCGCGAGCGAGTTGCCATCCAACAGGCAGTGGCACCTGACACTCGGTTCCATCGGCATTTTTGCTACCCTTTTCGCGTGGCAGCGTCGCGACGGCGCTCGCGTGAGCGCCCGCGCGTCAACGACCGAGGAAGTCCATGAGCCAGCTCATGGAAGGCCGCATCGTGCCGCTGCTCTGCATGAGCCCGCTGTTCGTCTCCCAGGTCGCGCCGACGACGTAACCCCACAGGGTGATGCCCTTCACGTTATCGTTCTGCCAGAACATCGTGAATTGATCCTTCATCACCGAGGCCTGCTTCGTGTCGTCGGAGATGTTGAGGTCGTATTCGGTGATGTACACGGGCAGGCCGGTCCCGCTCGCGAGCTTGTCGATGTTGGCCTTTATCGTGGCCGAGGACATGCCCGAGACGCCGTGCGCTTGACAGCCGATGGCGTCGATGGGCGCGTTCACCTTCTTGATCGCGGTGACGATGTCGATGCTGTGCTGGAGGTCACCCGATTGCTCGATGTTGTTGTAGTCGTTCAACACCAGGATCGCGTTCGGGCAAGCTGCGTGCGCCCACTTGAACGCGTTCGCGATCCAGTCCCAGCCGCTCGAGCCCGTGCCGCCGATCGCGTTGATGTACTTCGGGGTCGTGTGGGGCGGGGGCTCGTTGACGACGTCGATGATCCGCGTGTTCGGATAGCGCTTGCAGAACTCGTTCATCCAGTTCTGCACGGCGGTAGGGCCGTTCGAGCTCGTGAGGCTCGAGGTCCAGCTCGGTTGCTGCGAACCCCAGAGGAAGTTGTGCTGTTTGAAGATGATGTGATTGTCGTTCGCGTACTTGTACATCGCGTCGAGCGACGTCCAGTTGAACGAGTCTTGCGAATTGGGCTGTACCGAGCCCCATTTGCCGGCGTTCTCCGGGCTGAATTGATCCCAATATTGGACGAAGTCGGTGCGGATCGAACCGCGAGTGTCGATGTTGCCTGCGAACTTCGGCGGAAAAGTGTGTCCGGGGCTGCCACCTGCCGCGACCGACCCTGCAGCGGCGCCGCTGCCGGCCGAGCCCGACGCCCCGCCCGCCGCGCGACCACCCTGCGCCGACGAGCCACCCGCCGCACGACCGCCCTGCGCCGAGCGGCCTCCGCTCCCGGACATACCGCCGCTTCCCGTGGCACCGCCGACGTGTGGCCCGCCCGCGCCGGCAGCGGCGCCGCCGTTCGCGGCCGTCGAGCCGCCGGAGCCGATTCTGCCGCCGGCGCTAGTTCCCGCCGCGGCGCCCGAGCCACCGGTCCCGCCCGTTCCAGTTCCGCCCGTGGCTGCCGGCCCTCCTGCGTTGCCCGCCGGCAACCCGGTGCCGCCCGTGGTGGAGGACCCTCCGCTCGCATGATAGCCGCCCGTCGCGTTGGTACCGCCCGTGAGGTCGATGGGAGGAGGCGTGTTCCCGCAACCTGGCAGGCCCGCGAAACCAAACAACAACGCAAGGCTCATCACCCTGACGGTTGATGAGCCGAACCCTCGGCGTGCTGCTGGGTGGGAATTCTCAAGCATGCGCGGAATCCCGGTCACACGTGCGATTAATCACCTCTCGCAGTGGTCCTAGCCGCGCAATTCCGTCTCGCGCCGCTCGGCCCGCGCGCTTGCCGTCGCGCGTTAGGGGAGGTCAGGGAAGAAAGGGTGCGACTGCCGAGTACCAGGTCGCACCCATCAGATCATAGCCGGCCTGATTCGGATGCAGATTGTCGCCCATGAGCGACGTGCGGTAGTTCGAGTGCGCCGTGAACGTCGAATACATGTCGACCAAGACGAGGTGACGGCCCATGCTCGTGCGCGCAGAAACGAGGGCGGGGATCGCGGCGTTGTACTTCTGGACGGCTTGATTCGTGCCGTCGCTGCCGGTCGGCACGATTTGCGCGAGCACGATCAGCACGTCGGGATCCTGGGCGTAGATGGAGTCGAGCAGCGCGCCGAGCCGATCGGGCGCGGTCGAGACATCGATGTTGCCGTTGATGTCGTTCGTGCCGATCATGAGCGTGATGATCGCGGGCGCATACGACTTCATGCTCTTGGAGACCAAGGGGGAGATCCCCTTGGTGTTATGCGACGGCTCGTCGTCGATGGTGTAGCCGCCGTGCCCTTCGTGGTTGGGCGGGAACGCCACGCCATCGACCGTCGGGACCGAGTAGTCGTTCGCTGAACCGACGAAGGTAATGTCGTGACCGGCGGCGTGCGCGCGCTGAAAGAGCGGAGCACGATAGCCGCCGGCGACGTTGTAGCCCTCGGTGATGGAATCTCCGAAGGGCATGATTTTGCACGCACCCGTCGCGGGACAAGGCGTGTAACCGGACGTGCCGCCAGTGCCCGCGGCGCCGCTACCCGCACTGCCCGCGCGACCCCCGGCGCCAGCACGACCCGCGCCGCCACCTGCGGCACCGCCGGTCCCGCCCATGGCGCCGCCGGAACCCTGCGCGCCTGATTGGCCGCCGTTGGAAGGCATGCCCCCGGCACCCCCCGAGCCAGCACGACCGCCGGTCGGGCTCGTTCCCGCACGTCCACCGGCGTTGGCGGCGCTCCCGCCGTGGCCCGCGCCTCCTAATCCGGCGCCGGCACCGCCCGCGTGTCCCGCGGCGCCACCTGCTCCTTCGCCGCGCGCGCCCGCCCCACCGTTACCCGAGCTGTTACCTGCGCTGGCGCTTGTTCCCGCACCCGTCCCAGCAGCGCCTGCTGACGGAGCTGCACGTCCGCCGGCGCCCGCGCCACCCCCGCTACCGGGCGCGCCCGCAGTCGGATTCCCCGTGCCATCGGAGCCGCTGCTACACGCGAAGAGAAGCGCCAGTACGCCAGCAAGCGATATCAACCCCGAGCCGCGTGAGGCCCGATTCGGAGCGCGTGAGCAAGGGATAGACCCCACGTGGCGCAGTGGCCTCACCTCGACCGATCCGTCGATCGGCCTGTCGCTCTCGTATTCGATTTGGCAATCGTCTGCCACTGGACGGCGGCGCTTCTTCGATTTGAGGGACCTCGCGTGCCATCTTGTGGGGCTCACGTGCGGGCGGCTTCCGCACCGGCGGGCCGATCGGCCTATGAACCATTTCGCGGCGCTCCGGCGACTGCTCTCGGTCCACGTACTGCGCGACGATGTCCAGCCATTCCCGCACGCCCCTAGCCCTCGTGACCGGCCGCAGCCGTCGCGACGTATCGGACGCGGAAGTGGCCGAAGGGCTGACGCTAGGGGAAGACTGGGCCATCACGGAGGCCTGGCACCGCTTCGCGCCGCTCGTCCTCATGACCGCGGAGCGCGCGCTCGGCTCGAAGAGCGACGCGGAGGACGTGACGCAAGAAGTCTTCACCGGCGTGTTTCGCAACGTCAAAAGGCTGCGGGATCGCGACAGTCTCCGAAGCTTCGTCTACTCCGTCGCCGTCCGCACGCTCAGGTCTCACCTGCGTTATCGCAAACTCCGCCATTGGCTATCGTTCAGCGAGCCGGAGACTCTGCTCGACCTCCGCCACTCCGTGCAGGACGTGGAGGGCCGCGAGTTCGTCAGGAATCTGTACCGCCTCCTCGATCGGCTATCGCCGCGCGACAGGCTGGTCTTCATCTTGAGGCGCGTCGACGCGATGACCGTGGAAGAGATCGCGAGCACGATGGATATCTCGATCTCGACGGTTAAACGCTCGTTCGCTCACGCGTCCGAGCGGCTTTCCCGCTGGATCGCGGCCGACCCCGCCCTCTCCGACCGTTTGGACGGCAAGCTCGAGGCGAGGCCGGGATGAAGGACCCCGAACGCACGCAAGCGGATCGGCTCGACGCCATGGCCGAGCACCTGCGGACGACGGCCAAGCCGCACGGCGCGCTCGCGCTCGAGCGCGGGCTCAACGCGCTCAGAGCGAGGCTCAGCGTCGAGCGCAAGCGTCCGCGCTTGGTACTCCGCCGTGGGCTGGCGCTCGCGCTGACGCTGTCGAGCGTCGCGCTCGGCGTGCTGCTCGTGCGATCGTTGTGGCCACACCCGAGAGCCCCCCTGAAGCCCGTGGCGCTGACGCGGGTCGTGGGCGGCCAAGTGCTCGAGGGCGGCTACCTCTCGGAGATCGGCCATCGGGGTGTCGAGCTCGATTTCGACGAGGGCAGCACGTTCGTGTTGACGCCGGGCACGCGTGGGCGCCTGCGCTCCCTCGGCGCCGACGGAGCACGCTTCGAGGTAGATCACGGGACGGCGGCGTTCCGGATCACCCCGAGCGCCGAACGACGCTGGGTCGTCGAGGCGGGACCGTTCCTGGTGTCGGTGAGGGGAACCGACTTTACAGTGGTCTGGGATCCGACCTCCGAGCGGTTGGACGTCGAGCTCAGGCGCGGGCGCGTCACCGTCAGCGGTCCGGTCGTCGGGGACGATCTCGGCTTGCGACCGGGCCAGCATCTGGCGGTGAGCCTGCAACGAGCGGAGACCACGATCAGCGAAACGCGTCTCGACTCGGCGCCTGCTGCTTCAGCTGGGATTGCGGCCGCGGCCGATGCCGCCGCGCCGAGCGCGTCGCTGACGCCCGCGCCTGCTCTGCGCCCGAGTCCCTCGTCGCTTCCCGTTCCGAGTTCGGCGGCGCGTCTGTCGTCGGTCGAGCACGGCTGGCGACAGGCGCTCGCGAAGGGACAGTGGGATCGCATCCTCGACGACGTCGAGCGCGCGGGCGTCGCGGCGAGCCTGCAGACGCTGTCGAGCGACGACCTGTTCGTGCTGGCCGACGCCGCACGCTACCGGCGCCGGACGGATCTCGCGCGCGCGGCGTTGCTCGCGGAGCGCGAGCGCTTTCCGAACTCGCCGCGCTCGCTCGACGCCGTGTTCATGCTCGGTCGCGTCGAGGAGCTGCGCCCCCACGGCAGCGCGCAGGCCATCGCACGCTACGACGAGTACCTCGCTCGTGCGCCGTCCGGCACCTACGCGGCGGAAGCGTTGGGGCGTAAAATGATCCTGGTGAAGGCCACCGACGGCCCCGACCGCGCGCGCGAAATCGCGAGCGAGTACCTGCGGCGCTTTCCGAAGGGGAGCTACGCGGAGGCGGCGCGAACGCTGGAGCGAGTCCCGTAGCGCTACTACTGCGAGAGTCTTGGAGGAACAGATCACGATCGGCACGGCAGACGACGAGCCACGCGAATGCTCCGGCGCAGGCCGTCGGTGAATCGCTTGAGGTGTATCGTGCTCGCGGCGGCCCTCGTGCTCTTCACCGCCGCGCACGCGCGTGCCGCGGCGGTCGCCATCTTGCGCCCCAAAAGTTCGGCGCCGGAGATCAACGAAGCGCTGTTTCGCTTGAAGGGCGAGCTCCTGGCCGTCGGTCTCGGCGTGACGCTCGCCGAGCGACCGCCCGGGGGCGATACGGCGGCGCCTGCCGCGCGCGCCTGGCTCGACCGAATGGCGAACGAGCGCGGGTTCGACGCCGTGCTCGACGTGGTCGGCGAGCAGAAGCCCGTAGCCGTCGAAGTCTGGCTCGACGAGCGCGCGCCTTCCGCGAACGAAAACGCGGCTCCGCCTACCCCACGCGAGCTCACGGTGACGCGCGTCGTGCTCGAACCGGACACGCAGAACGCGGCGGGGACACTCGCGATCCGCGCCCTCGAGGTCTTACGTTCGAAGCTCGTCGCGCTCGATTGGACGCCGAAGCCACCGCCGAGCGCGGCGGTGCCGGAGCGCCCACTGCCTCCGCCAAAGAAGCCGCAACCGAGCGCCGCGTTCGGCCTCGAAGCTGGACTCGGCGTGCGCATGCCTCGCGACGGAGTCGGTCCGCTGCTCCTGCCCCTCGGTCGCTTCGATTGGGCGTTCCGTGCGTGGCTCGCGCTGCGCGTCACCGGCGCGGCTTCCGTCAATCGTCCGGCGCTCGAAACGGAAGCGGGCGTCGTGCACCTGGCCGAGCAATTCGGGCTGCTCGGGCTCGCTGCCTCGCCGGGCTCGCGATCGGGTATCGCTCCGCTGCTCGCGCTCTCCGCAGGTTTCTTGCGCACGGCGCTCGACGCGGAAGCGAGCTTGCCGCACGTCGGGCACCGCCTCGAGCACTGGGCTTTCCTGATTGACGGCAGCGTCGGGGCGAGCGCCGCACTCTCGCCGCATTATTTTCTGACGCTCGCCGCTCACGTACAGCTCGCCGAACCGTACGCCGACGTTCACGTCGTCGACGAGGTGGTCACCACGATCGGGCGTCCTTCGCTGCTCTTGACCCTCACGCTCGGAGCTTGGTTGTGAAGGCGCGCGCGTGCTGGCGGACGACTGCGTTCGCGCTCGTCACTGCCGCCCTCGCCGGCTGCTCGCGCGACGACTTGTACGCGATCACGCTCGTCGCAGCGCAGAACGCGGGCGGCCACGCGGGCAGCGGCGACGCTGGCGCGGCCGGCACGGGCAACGGGAGCTCCGGCAACGGCAGCTCCGGCACAGCTGCCGGCAGCTCGGGCAACGGCAATGCGGGCGAGAGTAACGCGGGAAGAGCCGGCGCGGGTGGCGGCAGCTCCGGCAGCGGCGCGGTCGCATGCAAATCGGCGACGCTCGTTGCGGGGGACAGTAGTCGAACCGTCGTCGTCGACGGCGTGACGCGCAGCTACGTGTTGCACGCCCCAGCGAGCTACGACGGGACCAAAGCAGTGCCGCTCGTGCTCGACTTTCACGGCATCGGCGGCTCGGGCGCGAACGAGCTCGCGAACTCGCCGTACCCGCCCGTACTCGATGCCGAAGCTGTCGTGATGGCGTTCCCCGACGGCAAGAAGGGACCCGCTGGCACGGCGTGGAACGTCGGGCCCTGCTGCGTCGCCAACGTCGACGACGTGGCGTTTGCTCGCGCGCTCGTCGAGCAAGTGCGCGGCCTCGCGTGCATCGATTCGCAGCGCGTGTACGCCGTCGGTGTGCTGACGGGAGGCGGTATGGCTCATTACTTGGGCTGTCACGCCGCGGACGTGTTCGCGGCCGTCGCGCCCGCGGCGTTCGATCTCTTGGCGGAGAACATCGACGGCTGCACTCCGCCGCGACCGATCACGGTGATCTCTTTCCGCGGCACCGCGGACTCGCGCGTGCCGTACGCGGGCGGCCCGTCCTCACTCGTGCCGGGCATGCCACTCACGTTCCTCGGCGCCGAAGCAACGTTCGAGAAATGGGCGGAGATCGACGCGTGCACCGGAACGGCCTCGGCACCCGACGCCAACGGCTGCGCGGCGTACTCGACCTGCGGCGGCGGGAGCGAAGTCATCCTCTGCACCAAACAGGGTGGCGGCGAAGATCCGGGTGACCCGAACGTTGCGTGGCCAGTGCTCAAACGCCACACGCTGTGAGTCACTTTCCTGGACCAACCTGCGCCGCGCGCGCGACTGCGAATGGAATCGGCAATGTAAAGCCGATCATTCCAAACTGCGCGGAGTTATTCGATGAGAGCGGCAGCCCCTCTGTTGGCGTCATGGTTCGTTGGGATATTCGGACTCGCTCTCTCGAGCTGCAGCGACTCGGGCGGTGACGTTCCGAGCTCCGGCGGTACGACGGGTGTGCAAACTGGCGGCACGGGCGGAACTGGTAACCTTGGCTCAGGTGGGACGACGAACCCACCCGCGAGCGGCGGCGCGGCAGCATCGGCTACGGGAGGCACGGGCACCGGCGGCACGGGCACCGGCGGTACGAGCACCGGCGGCACGGGCACGAGCGGCGGCAGCTCCGGACAATCAGCGAGCGGCGGCACGGTAGGACGCGGCGGCGCAGCAGCTGCGGGCGCTGGAGCGGGCGGTAGCGGAACGGGTGGCGCCGACAGCAACGGGGGCCGCGCGAATTCCAACGGCGGGCGTCGCGGGGGTGCCGGCGGCGCGGGTCAAACGACCGGGGGACGAGCAGGTGATGCAGGCGGCTCGGGAGGCATGGCGGCCGGCTCGGCGGGCGCTGCCGGCAGAGCCTCGGGTGCAGCAGGAGCTGCGGGCGGCAGCACCGGTTCGGGAACGTGCACGGCGTCGAAAGCTTCGAGCACGAAGGTCTCGGGCAGCGGCACGCATCAAGTCACCGTCGAGACGAACTCCGACGCGGGCATCAGCGAAGGCACGATCTTCCGTCCCACCGATCTGGGCGGCGCGGAAAAGTATCCCATCATCGTATGGGGTGAGGGCGGCTGTTCCGAGAACGGCTTGTCGAACTCGGCAGCCATGGCCGAGCTCGCGTCGCACGGTTACTTCGTGATCGCGGACGGCACGCCGAACGGCAGCGGCTCGCGCACCATGGACTCGTCCAACCCTGCGTCGATGGGCAAGCCGCTCTTGGCCTACGTCGACTGGGCGGTCGCCGAGAACGGGAAATCTTGCAGCGCCTACTACCAGAGCCTCGACACGACGAAGATCGGCGCGAACGGCTTTTCTTGCGGCGGCTTGATGTCGGAAGGGACCGCTGGGGATCCGCGCATCACGACGTGGGGACTGAACAGCAGCGGGCTCTTGAGCGCGAACCAAGCGTTCTACAAGACGGTTCACACGCCGGTGTTGGTGGTGCTCGGCGGGTCGGACGACGTCGCCTACGAGAACGGCGAACGCGACTACACGAACCTGAGCGGCATGGGGATTCCGATCATGCTATTTAGCAAAGCCCTCGGTCACGGCGGCGATCTCTTCGGCAAGAACGGCGGAGACTTCACCAAGATCGACTTGGGCTGGTTCAACTGGTGGCTCAAGGGCGACGAGACGGCGACCGGCAAAGGCGTCCTCGTCGGCGCGAGCTGCACGTACTGCAGCGACAGCGCCTGGGAAGTAAAATCCGCGAACCTGCCCTGAGCACGACGAAACCAGTCCTCCGCACCACGAGATGATCATGCACCACGAATCACGCGCGATGCTTTTCGCAGCCACGTTGGTGCTCGGCGCCTACGGCTGCGGCGGCGATGGAAACGGAAATGGAGGAACCGGCGGTACGCTGAACACGGGTGGTGCACTTGGCAGCAGCGGCACGCTCGGAACCGGCGGCAGCCAGGTACCGGCAGGCGGACAACCTGGTGCGGCAGGCGGACAACCTGGTGCGGCAGGCAGCACGGGCGCGACTGCGGGCAGCTCGAGCGGCGGCGCGTCAGGCACCGGCGCTTCGATCAGCGCGGGCGGGACGGCAGGGGCGGGCACCATGAACGCGGGTTCCGGCGGTATTGGCGCCGGAGCCCGCGCCGGTGCGGGTGGGGACGGCGGTATGCCCGTCGCGGGAAGCGCGGGCAGCATGGCGACCGCGGGGCGCAACGGCGCCGGTGGTCGCGGCAGCGGCGGTCGTGGCAGCGGAGGAGCCGCACTCGGTGGAAGCAGCGGCTCCGGAGCAGCGGGAAGCGCGGGCACGACAGCGTCGGGAACGTGCACGGCGTCGCAGCCCGTGAACACGAAAGTCAGCGGCAGCGGCCCTCACAAGGTCACGGTCGAGACCAATTCGGGCAGCGGGATCAAATCCGGCACCATCTTCAGGCCGAGTGATCTCGGCGGCAGCGAAAAATATCCAATCTTCGTTTGGGGCGAGGGCGGCTGTTCGCAGGACGGACTTTCGAACTCGACGGCGATGGCCGAGATCGCCTCCTACGGTTACTTCGTCGTCGCCGACGGAACGCCGAACGGCACCGGCAACATCACGATGGATCGCTCGAAGCTCGCCGAGATGGCCGCGCCGCTCATGGCGTACATCGACTGGGCGATCGCCGAGAACGCGAAGCCGTGCAGCGCGTACTACCAGAGTCTCGACACGACCAAGGTCGCCTCGAACGGCTTCTCGTGCGGAGGACTCATGTCGCAGGGCACGGTGCTCGACCCGCGCATCGTCACCTGGGGCGTCAACAGCAGCGGCATGGCCGGCGCTGATCAGTCATTTTACGATTTGATCCACACGCCCGTTCTCTTCGTGCTCGGTGGCCCCGACGACATCGCCTACGACGGCGGCGCCGAAGGCTACGACGCCATCAGCAAGCTCGACGTTCCAGTCATGTGGTTTAGCAAGGACCTTGGCCACGGCGGCGACCTCTTCCAAGCCGGCGGAGGTGATTTCACGAAGATCGATCTTGCCTGGCTGAACTGGTGGCTCAAGGGTGACGAAACTGCCACGGGCAAAGGAGCCCTCGTCGGTGCGACATGTAAGTACTGCACCGACAGCGCGTGGGAAGTGAAATCCGCGCATGTACCTTGAGCGTCTGGTTACTAACCGGACGGGCCCGCTGCGCTGGGTCGAGCGGCCCGTCGCGTCGAATAATACAACTCAGAAGGTTTATTCTTCGCGCGCTGAAACCCTCGGATATTACGAGCACATGCGTCGACGGAAATGGTCGGTCAGGGGCACTGCTGCGAGACCGGTGGAAGAGATCATGGTCGTTACATCCCAATTGGAGGCGTGCTCGTGAAAAAATCGCATCCGGTCCGATTGCCGACGTGGCTGGCGTTGGCGCTCGCGCCTCTCGCCGGCGCGGCGTTCGCCTGCACGGCAACTGTCTCTGGGCCGAGCCAGGGCTCCTCGGGAACAGGCGCGACCTCGACCACGGGCGGCAACGGCCCAAATGCCGGCGGGAGCGGCGGCACCGGCCATATGAACGGTACCGGCGGTACGAGCGGCACGTCCGGTACGAGTGGCACCTCGGGTACGAGCGGCACGTCAGGTACGAGCGGCACGTCAGGTACGTCGGCCGACGGGAACGGCGTGTCCATGTCCGGCATGCCGCTCTACAGTCGCTTCCTCCGGCTCACCAACAGCCAGTGGGAAAACAGCGTTAGAGATATTTTGAAGCTCAACGCACCGACCGGGCAATCTGATCAATTTTTGCATGCCGTTCCTGGTCTGACGGATTTCGACAACAACGAACGCGTCGTCATCATCGACAACAACAATTGGTCGGACTTCCAGAGCGCCGCGGAGGCGGTGGCCGCACAGGTGACGGCGACCGACCAGGCGATCAAGGCCGTGGTCTCCACGACGGATGCGGCGACGTTCATCAAGACGTTCGGGCGCCGAGCCTTCCGGCGCGATCTCACTGCAGCCGAAGTCACGTCGTACACGACGCTGTTCAACACGGGCTCGAGTTACTCGGGCTCGCAGTCCGCCTTCACGAAGGGCGCTGCGCTCGTGATCACGGCGATGCTGCAGTCACCGAACTTCCTCTATCGCATGGAGATGGGCGACAACGGCGCGCCGCTCTCCGGCTACGAGATGGCGGCCAAGCTGTCGCTCTGGATCCGCAATACGACGCCGAGCGACGCGATGCTCGACGCGGCCGCTCAGGGTTCGTTCGACACGGCGGCGGGCGCCGCGGCGCAAGCGAAAACGATGCTCGAAGATCCCGCGGCCGTCACGTCGATCCGCGAGATGCACAACCAGCTCTACAAAATCGCTCTGATCGACACCATCACGAAGGACAACGTCCAGGGCTACAGCGACGGCTTGAAGGCGGAGTTCACGACCGCGGCAAACTCCTTCTTCGACTTCGTCTACTCCCAAAATCTCGGCGTCAAGGACATCCTGACCACCAACGTCGGGTTTGCCGGCCCGCTCATGGCGTCACTCTACGGAGTGAAGGTCACTGGGACGGCGGTGCAGCAAGTAGCGCTCTCCGACCGCATGGGCTGGTACTCACAGGCGCCGTTCCTCACGCTGTGGGCGCTCAACGACGAACCCGACTCGATTCACCGTGGCGTGCGCATCAACTTCGATACGCTCTGCGTCGAGCTCGGCCCGCCGAGCATGATGCTTCCCGCGGTCCCGGCGCTCGAGACGAACCAGACGAATCGGGAGCGCTACGAATCACTCACCAACACCTGTGGCGTTCCCTGCCACACCGTGTACATCAATCCGGTCGGCTTCGCGTTCGAGGACTTCGACGGTGTCGGCCGTTACCGAACGACCGACAACGGCAAGCCCGTGGACACGACGGGCAGCTACCCGTTCGCCGACGGAACCCAGTCTTACAGCGGAGCTCCGGAGCTCCTGCAAATCATCGCCAACGGCACGCAAGCCCACCAATGCTGGGCGAAGAAGATGGCGAGCTACGCGCTCGAGCGCGACATGGTGGAAACGGAGCGCCCCGTGGTCGAACAGCTCGGGTCGGTCAGTCTGCAGTCGGGCGGCTCGCTCAAAGCGGTGATGCTCGCCTTGGTACAAAACGACGCGTTCCGGACGCACGTCGGAGGTAACCCGTGAACCCGCGCATCAATCGTCGCAAGGTCGTCAACCGTCGAGCGTTCCTGTACGGCGCGGGTGGCGTGGCCATCGGCTTGCCATTTCTCGAGGGTCTGCCGGAGCGGTCCGCCTGGGCGGCCGACGCGCAGCCCATCTTCACGTTCTTCATGTGCGCCGCCTGCGGCGTCGAGCCGAAGCGATTCTGGCCGGCGAGCACGGGCGCTCTCAGCGGGCTCCTCGCGTCCGGCAAAGCGGTCGACGCGCTCGCCGACCTTTCGAAGGATCTGTTGATCGTCAAGGGCATCAACTTCCCGCTCACCGGGCCTACGGGCTGCGGTCACGCGCAGGGTCTCTCGCAGGCGCTCACCGGGAAGACGCCGACCGGCAACGGCAGCCAAGCCACCGCCACCGGACCTTCCGTCGATTTCGTCATCTCCCAGGTCGTCAATCCGATGGGCACGGATCCGATGACGCTTTACGCCGGCAATCTCAAGAACGGCTTCATCGCCGATCGCTTGTCGTTCGACGCCAGTTCGAAGGTGCGCGCGTCGGTGGACAATCCGTACAAGCTTTATCAAAAGCTCACGGGCCTTGCGTCGCCTGCGGGTAGCGGCGGCGGCACCGCCGGCACGGGAAGCACCGGGACCGGCGGCACCGGCGGGTCGAATCCGCTGGCCGAGGAGCTCGTGAAGAAGCGCAACAGCGTGAACGACCTCGTGCGCGCGGAGCTGAACTCGCTGATGCAAAATCCGAAGCTCAGCGCCGCGGACGTACAGCGTTTGAAGCAGCACTTCGACGCGATCCGCGACAGCGAGAACACGATGATGCAGATGGGCACGCAAATGGCGACCATCGGCTGCACGCTCGACGGCATCGACACCTCGGTTTACGACGCCCTCTCGACCTGGAAGTACAACGCAACGAACGTCCCCAACGGCGGCATCGAGAACATCGTTGACCTCCACATGGGCCTCGTCGCGCTGGCATTCGCCTGCGATTACAACCGCACCGGGACGCTGCAGTGGGGCGACGGCACCGACCACACGATCTATCAAGTCCCCTCGAACACGACGCTCGGTAACTGGAACTTCCACTACATCAGCCACCGGACCCAGTCCGACGGCGCCGTAGGCTCGAACTCCACGGCGGAGGCCGCTCACGCCGAGATCGATCAGCTGCGCATGAAGACGCTCGCCAGCTCGTTCAAACACTTTGCAGACCGTGGTCTCCAGAACAACGCCATCGTGCTTTGGACGAACCACGTCGCCGAGGGTAATCACACGATGAGGAACGTGCCCTTCATTCTGTGGGGCAACGGCGGCGGCCTGCTCAAGCAGGGTCAATACGTCGACGCGGCGGGCGCGAACAACGCGCAGCTCTACAACACGATCATCACCGCGGCGACCGGCATGGCGAGCCCCAACTTCGGCTCGAGCAGCGGGAAGGACATCGCGGCTGTCAAGGCGTGAACGCGCGCAGACAGCGAGTATTCCAAGGCTCGCATGGCTCGCGTGGTTCGCGGCACCGGCGGTGGTCAGTCTCGTAGCCTGTAGCAATTCGGGCAGCGGTGGTTCGACGCCTGGAGCCGGTGGGAGCGTGTCGGCTGCTGCCGGCGGCACAGCGGGCGACGACACCGGAGCGATCGGCGGCACGCTGAGTACTTCCGGCGGGAGTAATGGCTCGGGCGCCAGCGGTGGCTCAGGCGGTAGCGGTGCTGCCGTTGCGAGCGGCGGTGCAGGTGGAGCGGCGGGCACTACGTCGCCGGGCGGCGCCGGACGCGCGGCGTCCAGTGGCGGCAGTGCCGGGAGTGGCGGTTCGCCGTCCACTCCCTCGGGCGGCACGTCCGGCAGCGTGGCAGGGTCGGGTGCAGGCGGCTCGAGCGGCGGCTGCACGGTCGGTGCATGGCCGGCAGCCGATCCGACCGTGGCCGGGCCCTTCGCGACGGTGACGGAAACGAACGTCGGCCCCGCCGCGGGTGAGGGCGCAGACGGCGGCGCACCCGTCGCGTTCACGCTGTTCCGGCCCAAGGATCTCGCCGAGGGCGGCCTCTGCCATCCCGTGGTCACGTGGGGCAACGGCACGGGCTCGAACCCGAGCCTCTACAAGGTGCTGCTGAACCAGCTCGCCTCGCACGGCTTCGTCGTCATTGCCTCGGATAGTCCCAACGTGGGGCAGGGAGATCCGCCCCCGATGGTGGCAGGAGTGACCTGGGTGCTCGCGCAGAACGACGACCCCACGAGCGAGCTCTATCAACGGATCGATACGTCGCACGTCGGCGCGACGGGCCACTCGCAGGGCGGCTTTGCGACCACGACCGCTGGCGGCGACAGCCACGTCACCACGATCTTCGCGCTGTGCGGAGCGTCGACGCAGCGTAACCTGCACGGCCCCGCGCTGCTCTTCTGCGGCGGCGCCGACACGACCGTTCCGTGCAGCACGATCCAGAAGACCTTCGACGGCATCAACAACCAGCCCGTGATGCTGGCCTCGTACCTGACGGCCGATCATGCGAGCTGGATCACCTTTCGCGGCACGACGCCGAGCCCGGTCGAGGCGGCGGTCACCGCGTGGATGCGCGTGCAGCTCATGGGCGACACCGCATTGCGCTCCTGGTTCTATGGCGCTTCCTGCAAGCTTTGCACCGACGCAGCTTGGCAGGTCACTCAAAAGATGATGGATCAATGATGGGTACCTGCATGCGCATCGTCAAAAACGCTTCTACTCGTTCGCTCCGCCTCTTCCGCCCGGCCCACTTCGGGTCAGTCGGTCTACTCGCGACGTGTCTGGCTGCGGCGTACGCCGCCGGCTGTTCGTCGGAGGCGCCCACGTCCCCTCCGACCGACGAAACGGGTGGGACGGGCGGCACGGGGCTTCCTCCGGGAGGCAACGGCAGCGGCGGCACGAACGTGGGTAGCGGCGGGAGCTCCGCGCCCTCGAGCGGCGGCGCGGGCGGCGGCGCCGGCATGATCTCGAGCGGTGGCTCGGCCACGGGTGGCACGGGTGGTTCGAGCGGCGGCACGGGACCAGTCTCCGGTGGAGCTGGCGGCAGCGGCGGAACTGGCGGCACGAGCGGCACGAGCGGCTCCAGCGCGGGCGGCAGCGGCGGCATGACCGAGACGACGGGCGGCACGGCGGGTCGCGCGAGCGGCGGCATGGGTGGACGCGGCGGGCGCGGGGGCAACGGCAGCGGCGGCGCGGTGAGCGCCGGCACGGGCGGCAGCGGCGGCACGGGGGGCGCGAGCACTCACATGGGTACACCCGACCCGAGTCCCGGATGCGGCAAGAGCGGTCGACCCTCAGGCGGCCAGGTTTCGGTCGCCAATACGTCGCTCTACATGTTCCCCACGGCCTACGACGGCACGAAACCGTACCCGCTGCTCATCGCACTGCACGCGTGCGGCAATGCCAACACGGAGTTCGTGAGCCTCACGAACGGCACGGGCCTCGACACGGAGTACGTCCGCTCGTTCCCGAACACGCCCGACAGCGGGCAATGCTGGAGCAGCTACAGCGGAGACGTTTCCAGAATTCTCTCGCAGTACGACGAGGTGCTGAACAACTACTGCATCGACAAGAGCCGCGTGTTCGCGATCGCCCACAGCTCCGGTGCTCAAATGCTCGTCAACATCTTGTCGCACAAGACCGACGCCCAGCATCTGAACTTGCGGGGCATCGCGCCCGTCGCTGCCGATCCGTACAATGTGGCCATCCCGATGCCGGTCCTCTACATCGACGGCAAGAACGACAACCAGCGGAGCGCCGACTCCGCGAAGAACACCGTCGCCAAGTTCCGAGCGTCCAATTCGTGCATGGACACCTCGATGCCGTACACGGCCATCATGCAGTGCAACAGCACGGAGTCCGGACATCCGCTCGTCGATCCGGGTTGCATCATCTACGACGGCTGCGCGGTGCCGACCATTTGGTGCTCGCACAACGACCCGAGCTACAGCGGCACCGAGCACGGCGTGCCCTGCTTCGCCATGAAGGCGACGTACGACTTCTTCGCCAGCCTGTAACTGCGTCTTCGCCGTCGCCGGTTCCACGCGTAGAGCCGGCTCACGGGCTCACGGACTGCTCCCAGACGACCACGTCGCCGGCTTGGCGCGTCACGAAGCTCACGCTACCGTCTTGAGACACGACGATGGCGAGCGACGCCGGATGGTCGTTGACGAAGCGATAGGCGGCGCGATGACGCGTGCCGACTTTTTCCACGTCGTCGGGCACGCGGACGGCGCCGTCGCTGTCGAGGGCGCGCAAGACGCGCTCGGGCGGGGGCAGGTCCGCCGACACTTCGGCGCCGAAGCCGAGCACACCGAAGCGCTTGTCGAGGAGCACGGCGCCGTCGATGGCGGCAAGGTTGGCGATCGCGCGCGATAACTCGAAGACCTGTCGCTCGAGCTCCTCGAGACGCGGGTGCGAGCTCGCGACGAAGTCGTCCCAGCCGACGGACGGGTTCGTCGTGCCGGCGGCGAGCGTCTCGAAGATTTCGAGCTGCAGGCTGCCGTAGCGGTGGGACGGCTCGTCCTGGCTGACGCGGTACTTGAGCCGCAAACCGCGGGGGAGGCTGTTCGGGGCGCCCGTGACGAGCAGCATGCCGCCGTGTCGCGCGCCGCGGATGAGCTGAATGGCGCGCCGTAGCATGTGCTGGCTCACGCGCCCCACCAGGGAATGATCGACCAAGGTCGGCACGACGCTCTCACGTTGTGTCGCGGCGTGTTCGGCGCGAATCGCTTCGCGCTCGTCCTCGAACAGCGCGGGCAACCAGGCGGATTCGAACACATCGACCGTCGCGTCCACGACCAGCCCGCGCTCGAGCGCCCCGAGCAACCTGCCTGCCGAACGCACCGCGATCTTGCCGGGGGCCGTCACGTGCACGATCGGATCGTACGTCCAGTTGGGCACGGGGCTGCGGCCGCCCCAGGTCGGCGCGAGCCACGCCGGTCCCGAATGCGCGACGCCCCAGATCGCGAGCTTGCCCTCCGCTTCCTCTTCCACGCCGATGAGCGAGGTCTCGAACGGCGCGGCAGGCGCGAGCCGCCGGAGCTCGTCCTCGTGGAGGGCGCGGCGCTGCTCGAAACGGAGCCTCAGCACGCCTTGATTCGGCACCCCGAGCTCGGGCAGCTGGTCTGGCGGGGTGAGCAACATGCGAAAACGCGTCGGGCGCGTCTCCTCGGTCGTGAGTGACGCCTGAAAGGCGACGGAGAGCGCCTCCTCGAGCCCGCGGGACGAGAGGCGCAGCGGGGCGAGCTCCCGCGGCCAGCGCGCCTCGACGAAACGAGCAAGATCAGGGGGATAGGCGTGGTCGCGAGGCACGCTGGGCAGTATAGGGCGGGGACGTCGAAGTCGTCTGGGCAGCCTCGCGACGCTGAAATCTCGCCGGCTGGCGTGCACACGGCGCGGCGAGTAAAGCGGGCCGTGCTCGAATCACCCTCGGACGACGAAGTGCTCTTGGCCACCGAACAGTGGCTCGAACGCGCCGTGATCGGCCTCTCGCTCTGCCCGTTCGCCAAGGGGGTCCACGCGAAGCGTCTCGTTCGTTACTGCATCAGCCCGGCAGAAACGGCGGTCGAGCTGCTTTCGGATCTGCGACGGGAGCTCAGCGCGCTGGCCGCGGCTGATCCCGAGGTCGTCGAAACGACGCTGCTCGTCGCGCCGCGCATGCTCGGGGATTTCCTCGACTACAACGCGTTCCTCGCGCCCGCGGCGCGAGCGCTCGAGGAGCTCGGACTGGAGGGCACGCTTCAGATCGCGAGTTTTCACCCCCACTACGAATTCGGTGATGGAGCGGCGAACGCCGTCGAAAATTGCACGAACCGTTCGCCGTACCCGACACTGCACCTGCTCAGAGAAGCGAGCGTGACCCGCGCCGTCGCGGCCTTTCCCGAGGCGGCGCAGATCTACGAAAAGAACGTCGCTACCTTGCGCGCGCTCGGGCACGACGGCTTTCAACGTGTGCTTGCGGGTGCGCCGGCGTCGTCCGCGCGCGAGGATGACTCGGGCGTGCCGGCGAAGCGGACTGAATTTGCCGACCTCCCACTGTCAGCGCCGCTCCAGGCCGCACTCGGCGAGCGCGGCTTCGAGCTGCTGACCGAGATCCAAGCGCAGAGTCTGCCGCTCCTCTTGGCGGGTCGAGATTTGGTGGGGCAGTCGAAAACGGGCAGCGGAAAGACCGTCGCGTTCGCGCTGCCGTTGCTCGAGCAGGTCGAGCTCCAGACGCGCGAGCTCCAGGGCCTCGTGCTCTGTCCGACACGCGAGCTCAGCGCCCAGGTCGCGCGCGAGCTCCGGCAGCTCGGCTCGCGAAAATCGGGGCTCGTGGTCGTCGTGCTTTCGGGCGGCGAGCCCGTGCGCGAGCAGACCCGAGCGCTCGAACGCGGCGCGCACCTTGCCGTAGGCACGCCCGGGCGTGTGCTCGATCATCTGGCGCGGCGGACCCTGCGGGTTCACGGCGTGCGGACTGTGGTGCTCGACGAGGCCGATCGCATGCTGGACATGGGCTTTCTGCCCGACATCGAACGGATCCTGAAAGCACTGCCGAGCCCGCGCCAGACCGTCTTCTTCTCCGCCACCTTCCCGGCTTCCATCCGCGAGCTCAGCGAAAAACACCAGACCGATCCGGCGTGGGTGGGGACGCAAGAACGAACGCAAGTGCTGCCCGACATCGCCCAGACGGTGCTCCGGGGCGACGCTTCCAAGAAGGGCGAGCTCTTGCGCTGGGCGCTCGAGACCCATCCGCACGCGACGACGCTCGTCTTCGCGAACACCAAGCTCGCCGTCGCCGAGCTCGAGCGGAGCCTGCTGGCAACGGGCGTCAGCGTGGCCGCGCTGCACGGGGACCTCGAGCAGCGGGACCGAGAGCGCGTGATGGCGAAGTTTCGCAACGGGAGCACGCGCGTCCTTCTGGCGACCGACGTCGCGGCACGCGGCATCGATTTGGATAGCCTCGGACTGGTCGTCAATTTCGACTTACCGAGCCAACCGGAGCTGTACGTGCATCGCATCGGGCGCACGGGCCGTGCGGGCCGCTCGGGTCTCGCGCTCTCGCTCTGTGCGCCGAACGACGAGCCCAAGCTCGCGGCGATCGAAGCGTACACGGGCGTTCGGCTCGAGCCCGTGCAGCTCGAACGCCCCGCGGCGCGCCGCGCGCCGTCTTCCCTGGCTCGGGAAACGTCGGCGTCGAAGCCGGCGCCGATGGACACTTTACGTATCTCCGGTGGCCGCAAAGACAAGCTGCGACCGGCCGACATCCTGGGTGCGCTCACGGGCGAAGCCGGCGGGCTCGCCGGCGACGACGTGGGCAAGATAGAAATTCACGACCGCTTCTCGTTCGTGGCCGTGAAGCGCGCCGTGACCGACAAGGCGCTCGCGAGCCTGCGCGCGGGCCGCATCAAGGGCCGGCGCTTTCGCACCGAGCGCGTCGATTGAGGCAACGCGCTTGCGTCGCCCGGCCGCTCGTCGCACGACTCCCTCGACAGCGATGGAGCCGCCCGCGCCGCCCCTGAAGACCGGCCGATTCTCGATGATCCGCTCGTTCGCGCTGGCGGATCTCTTGACGCTCTCGAACGGCGCCTGCGGCACCGCCAGCGTGTTCGCCTTGATGCAGTACCTCGTTTCCGCGGAGCGTCGCTGGCTCGTCGTGGCGTTCGTGCTCTTGCCGCTCGCGTTGATCTTCGACGTCGCCGACGGCCGCGTCGCACGCTGGCGGCGCAAATCGTCCGCCCTGGGCGCCGATCTCGATTCACTCGCCGACACGATCTCCTTCGGGCTCGCGCCGGCCGCGCTCGGGTTCGCCGTCGGGCTTCGCGGAAGCCTCGACGTGGCGATCCTCATCTACTTCGTCGCGTGCGGCATCAGCCGTTTGGCGCGCTTCAACGTCACGGCCCCGGATCTCTCCGACGGCTCGGGCAAGGTGAAGTATTTCGAGGGCACACCGATTCCGACCAGCGTCCTGATCGTCGGGCTGCTCGCGATCCTCGACGCGCACGCGCTGCTCGGCGAACACCTGTGGCTCGGCAGCCTGGAGCTCGCAGGTCTCACGCTGCACCCGCTGGCGCTCATCTACGCGGTGAGCGGCAGTGCCATGATCAGCACCCTACGCATTCCGAAGGTTTAGCGCGGCGTGGCGCGGGCGTGCCGGCGCCTTCGGTGACGCGCCCGAACCTGGTACGACTCCTGCTAGACGCTGGCTGATGGTGAAGGTCGGTCTTTGCGGCTTCACCTTGGCGATGCGGGACTACCCCCGCTACTTCCCGGTCGTCGAGGTACAGCAAACCTTCTACGAACCGCCGAGCGACGCGGTCATGCAACGGTGGCTCGCCGCGATGCCGCCCGGCTTCGAGTTCACGCTCAAGGCCTGGCAGCTCATCACCCACGAAGGCAAGAGTCCCACCTACCGGCGTCTGAAACGCCCGCTCACGGAGCAGGAGCGCGCGTCGTGCGGGGCGTTTCGAGATAGCGCCGTCGTGCGCGCCGCGTTCGAACGCACGCTTGCGTGCGCGAAGCTGCTCGGCGCGAGCACGCTGCTCTTCCAATGCCCGGCGAGCTTTCGTCCCGAGCCCGAGAACGTGGAGCGCCTCCGCCATTTCATCGTGCACGTCGCGCAGCCACAATGCCCGCCGGGTCTACGGCTGGCGTGGGAGCCGCGGGGCAGGGCGTGGACAGAGCACGCTGCGCTCGCCATTGAGTTGTGCCGAGAGCTCGGCCTGGTTTACGTCGTCGATCCCTTCGTCGACGCAATTCGCAGGACGTCAGGTCCCGTCTATTTGCGGTTGCACGGCGTGGCCGGCGCGCGTCACGTCTACACGGACGAAGAGCTCCGGCGGCTCGCGGACATGACGCCACCGGACGCTTACGTGCTCTTCAACAACATCCCGCGCGTGAACGACGCCAAACGCTTCAGCAGCTTGCTCGCGGTCACGTGAGGGGAAGCGTGAGGGCGAGACCGACGCCGCGCTCGTTGACAGAGCTCACGGGCGTCGGTTCGACAAAAGTTGGATTTCGCCGAACGGGTTTGGAGCGCTTGCGCCACACACCCTCGGCAACGATCAGTGGCTCAAAGCCGCGACAACAGCTCGGCCTTCTTCGTCTTGAACTCGTCTTCCGAGAGAATGCCGCTTTGATGCAGCTGCGCCAGGCGCTCGAGCGAGCTAAAAATTTCGACTTGCGAGGTGTTGGCGACGGGCGGCGCGGGCGTGAAGTTCGCGTTGTTCGAGGCGGGCGCGAAGTTCTGCTGTTGGCTTTGAGAGTAGCTTTGCTGCTGACCTGGGCCGAAGGTCTGACCCAAGCCGGCGTTCTGCGAGGGTCCCGGCGAGCCGCTCGCGCGCGGTAAGCTATCGACCGTGAATGTGCCGAACTGGCTGCTGAACGAGAGTGAGCCGTCGGCGCCGCCTTGTTGCTGTTGCACGCCGCCAATTTGATGGTCCAGCGTGTCGTAGAGCGTCACCTGGCCGTGGCGCTGAATCGCGAGCCGTCGCGGCCGCGGGAAATAGGCGTAGCGCGCGTCGTTCTGACCGCCGCTCGAGCTCGGACTGCCGAGCTCCGCCGGCCACCACGCATTCCCTGCCGACATGAACCCGCCGTTCACGACAGGCGGTGGCGGCAGGAACATCTGCTGCGAGGCGAGCAGCGACGACAGCTCCGAGCAGAGCCCACTCACGGTCGCTTGCAGACGGTGGTTGAACATGACGATGCATGCCGCCAGCCGTACGGTCTGCAATCAGCTCGGCGGCTCGTACCCCTTCGCCGTCTCGATCGTCTCGCGGCCAAAGTCTTGCTCGGCCGCCAGCGCATTATGCGCCGCGCAACGCAAAGTGAGGTTTTAGGCGGTGTGCTGCCCTCCGAGGGCGAACGGCTGCACGTGATGAAATTCCAGCCGATGCGTCGCCGCGCAGCGCCGTCCCGTCGCATCGACGTACGTGCAGCGCTGGCCATCCCGTTCGGAGACGGTGCGCCGGACACGGGCTGGGATGTGGCGCCCGCGCCGGCGCGGGTGCGAAGACGGTGCCGCCGGTGACGGTGCGCGCGATGACCGCGAGGACGAGGGCGAGCCCGATTCAGCTTGCAGATCGGTCGTGGAGAGAGGTGCGTAGGTCACGTCGACCGTGCCGGAAGGCTCCTGCGTGGCGTATTTTTGCTTCTTCAGCGAGGCCACGAATGCACGCATCGCGCGCAGCTGTATTTCCTCTAGGGTGGCGCGGGGTGCCGCGTGTGAAAGCAGCGCCTGCGCTTCGTCGATGAGCCGCACGTACTCTTCCGTAGCTGTAAATTGCACCTTGAAGAGCTCAGGCTCGAGCGGTTGCACCGGCTTCGCATCGGCGCCTGCCGGCACCACCATTACTGACCGTGCAGACTCAGGATCGTCTGCGTTGCCAGACGAGGTGTCGTTCGCGTTCTCCGACCAGTCGCGCGGCCTGTTGCCGGGCTCGAGCGCTCGGACAGGGCAGAACGACTGCATGAACTCTGACCACGTAGGCGTGCTCGGTACGACCCGCGCCGGCGCGGGTCCGAGCGGCTCGATCCGCGCAGGCACCGCGGGCAGCGGATCGAGAGCTCGAACCAGTCGGGCAAGCTCGCGCTTCGTCCGATGCTTGGCCCGCACGAGGAGCTCCGCGATGTTCTCCTCGGTGAGGTGTGGTCCGAGCATCAGGAGACCCGTGAGATGCAGCTCGCCGACTGCCAAGCTCGCCATCAGGCTGGGGAACCGCTTGACGAGCCGCGCCGCCGCAACGCGTCGGAACGCCTCGTCCTCGGAGAACCGGAGCTCGTAGATGCAATAGGCGTAGAGGCTCGCGCAAGCGCAGAGCCGATGAATGCCGCGCGCCTCCACCTCAGCGAGGTGACCGAGGAGCTCGGCGAGGAGCAGATTCGAGCGGCCCACGAGGCGGCGGGTACTGGCGAGGAGCTCGCCGTCCGACAGGAGCTCCAGCGAGAGGTTGGAAGACGACAGAGAACAGGCGACGTTCGCATTCGCGTTCATGAACGGCACCATACGCCCTTGTTTTAGGAGCTCCTCTGTGACCCACTCGCGAGCGAAAGGGCGCGCGAATGCGAGTCGAGTCGTCCCGACGCCGTGAAGACGCTCACTGCGAATTACAGGGCACGAGAGCGCGGCCTTTGCACTGAATAGCGCTCAGCAGAGCGAGCTCTTCGCGAAAGGCGTCAAGACAAATCGAAGCAGTCGGTGTACCGGAGTCCTACGGCAGTGTGAACTCGGTCGACGCTTGGCTGCACGTGGGACCGCACTCGGGGCCGTTCGGCTGCGTGGTCTGATACGTGAGGGTGCGGGTCTCGTGCAGCAGGGCGGAGGTGTCTCGCTCTAGCGTGAGTTCGAGCGTGGCGGGGGTCCCTTGGATCGAGCCCTGCAGGTAATATTGATCGGGGATCGGCGTGCAGACCTGACTCACGGTGTCGCCGTCCTTGTGCTCCTCACAATCTACTTCCGGCGTGAGGTAGACCTGCAGCGCCGGTGTGCAGTCGACCGGCTGCCAGGAGCCCGTACTTGGCAGCGCGTCCGGGACCGCGAACGCGCAGCTGTAGCGCGTGCCGTCGAACGTGAGCTCGAGCGTGTACGCGCCGTCATCCCAAAGGCTCCCCGCCGGCCGAAGCGTAAAGCTTGCCTGATCGCTGCAGCCGATATCGGTGCACGCGTGCTCCTCCGAACACGACCCGAGCACGACCATCGCCAAAGCCACCAGCGTCGAAAATGCCCGCACCATGCGCGTAGCGTAGCACTTCGGACGACGGAGTCTCGGCCACGAGCCGATCCTGGTTCGAGCAAAGCGCGCGAGAGCGTGCCGGCGCTAAAGCTTCGAGCGAGCGTCGAGTAGCTCGCGAATCGTGCGTAGCAGCGAGTTCGGTGCGATGGGCTTCTGAACGAAAGCAATCCCGGGCTCGAGCAGGCCGTGGTGAATGACGGAATCGCGGGTGTAGCCCGACACGTAGAGGACTTTGAGCGTGGGCTGCTGGGCTCGGAGCTGCTCAGCCAACTGCCTTCCGTTCAGGCGCGGCATCACGACGTCGGTGAGTAGCAGATCGATCCCTTGCGCGACCTTCGCGCTCTCGAGCAGCGCCTCGGCGCCGTTCTCCGCCTCGAGGACGTGGTAGCCGTTGCGCTGCAGAATGGAGGCGTGCAGGCGTCGAACGAGCGCGTCGTCCTCGACGAGCAGGATGGTTTCGCTGCCGTGCAGCGGCTCGGTCGAGTGAACGACGGGCCGGATGGTTTCTACCGCGCGATCCGTGCGCGGAAAGTAGAGCTTGAACGTCGTGCCTATCCCGAGCTCGCTGTAAACGTAGATGTGGCCGTGGCTCTGCTGCACGATGCCGAACACGGTGGAGAGCCCGAGGCCCGTGCCTTTCCCCGGCTCTTTGGTGGTGAAGAACGGCTCGAAGATCCGCTCCCGTGTCGCGGGGTCGATTCCGGTGCCCGTATCGGTCACGGCGAGCATGACGTAAGGGCCGGGCGCGACGTCCACGTGGTTCGCCGCGTAGGTAGCGTCGAGTTCGACGTTGCCCACTTCGAGCGTGAGCCGGCCCCCGTCGACCATCGCATCGCGGGCGTTGACGGCCAGGTTCATGATGATCTGCTCGATCTGACTCGGGTCGGCCAGCACGTTATCGGCCGGGGCGGAGGTGACGAGCAAGAGCTCGATGTCCTCGCCCAGAAGCCGTAAAAGCATCCTCCCCGTTTCCTCGACCACCCTGCGCAGATCGAGCGGGCGAGCCTCCACCAGCTGGTGGCGACTGAACGCGAGCAGCTGCTTGGTCAGGTGTGTCGCGCGTTCTCCGGCATCGTGCACGGCCTCGATCTCCTCGCGCAGCGGATCGTCCGGCGATAGTTCCTCGAGGACGAATGCCGAGTGACCCAAGATCACGGAAAGCAGGTTGTTGAAGTCGTGGGCAACGCCGCCCGCGAGCCGCCCTACGGCTTCCATCTTCTGCGCGTGACGCAGCTGCCGCTCCGTCTCGCGCAGCGTCGCCTCGGTCGCCTCACGCTCCGCGATGTCCTTCTCGAGCGCGCGGTTGCTCTCCTCGAGCTGTAACGTCTTCTGCTCGAGCTTGCGGATCAGTGTCTCGCTGTATTCGCGGAGCAGTCCGACTTCCGGCTCGAGCGCAGCTTGCACGCCGGGCTGACCCGCGGCCGCCGTACGGGCTCTGACCGTGCGCAGCCGAGCGAGGAAATCGTCCGGCTCCGTGGGCTTCAAGATGAAGGCATCGGCGCCGAGGTTCAAGGCGAGTTGCTCGTCCTCCGGCTCCGTGTACGTCGCCGTGTAGACGACGAAGGGGACCACCTTCAGGCGCGCGTCCTCCTTCCAGTGGCGGAGCAGGGTGTAGCCATCCATCACGGGCATCAGCAAATCGGAGACGACCAGGTCCGGCGGCGATTCCCGCGCCAGCGTCAATGCTTCCGCGCCGTGGCGTGCCGTAACGACCTCCCACCCATCGCTCTGGAGCAGCGTGCGGAGGTAGTAAAGGTTCTCCTCCTTGTCGTCGACGACGAGCACGCGCGTCATCGATCCCCGACCCCCGATCTGGGCAAGGCGAGCTCCATTTCCGCCACGAACGTGTCCGGGTTGATCGGCTTCTCGATGTAGCCGGTGCAGCCGGCAGCGAGCGCCTTCTCCCGATCGCCCGGCATGGCGTAGGAGGTCACGGCTACGATGGGGACCGCGGCGAGCGCGCTATTCTGTCTGAGGGCGCGCGCGACCGCGTAGCCATCCATCCGCGGCAGCTGGATATCGAGCAGAATCAGCAGGGGAACGGACGCTAGCGCGGCCTCGATGCCATCGGGGCCGTCGCTGGCGACTCGCACCTGGTACCCGCTTTTCTCGAGCAAGAAGGTGAGGAGGTAGCGGTTCTGCTCGTTGTCTTCGATGAGGAGAATGGAGCGGCTCATGCAGGTTCGCCTCGCTTCATCGGCAAGAGCAGCGTGAACGTGCTTCCCTCTCCCCAAACGCTCTCCGCGCGGATGGTTCCGCCGAGCAGCTCTGCCAGCCGGCGGCAGATGGCGAGCCCGAGTCCCGTCCCCTCGTGCTGACGTTGAAGCCCGGAGTCGAGCTGACGAAAGGGCACGAACAGCTGCGACAGGTCCTCTGCCTTCATGCCGATGCCCGTGTCAGCGACGACCAAGCGCAGTCGGTGCTCCAAAGGCCGAGCCGGGTCAGCCGCGCCTTCGAGATCGACCGTGAGTCTCACCTCGCCCCGCTCGGTGAACTTGATCGCGTTCTGGAGCAGATTGATGAGGATCTGCTCGACGCGCCGGCGGTCGCTCACGATCCCGTCCACGCGCTCGGGCATGGCGACGCGCAAGGAGAGCCCCTTTTTCTCGACGAGCGGCGCGACGGACGCGCTCACGCGCTCGATGGAAGCACGCAGATCGAAGGGCTCGACCCGAACTTCGAGCTGTCCGGCCTCGATCTTCGAGATGTCGAGCACGTCATTGATCAAATCGAGCAGATGCCGCGCGCTGCCCTGCACCATGCCGAGCTGTTTGTTCTGCTCGGGATTGAGTGGGCCGGCCATGCCTTTCAAGACGATGCCCGTGAATCCGAGGATCGAGTTCAAGGGCGTGCGAAGCTCATGCGACATGGTGGCGAGGAACGCCGACTTGAGGCGGTCGGCCGCCTCCGCGCGCTCGCGCGCAGTCTCGAGCTCGAGCGTGCGTTGGGCGACCTTGCGCTCGAGGTTCTCGTTGAGCTCCCGCAGCGCTCGCTCCGCGTTCTTGCGCTCGCTGATGTCGATGGACACGATGAAGATCCCCTCGGGCACGGGTTGTGCCCTCACGTCGAACCACGCCCTGAACCCGTCGGCAAAGGCGAACTCGATCTCGCTGTGTGCTGCAACTCGCTCCTCCATGCACCGCTTGAGAAGCGCGAAGACCTCGGTGCCTTCAATCCCGGGCCAAGCCTCCTGCATGGTCCGGCCGCAGAGTTCGGCGTTCGGCCGGCGGTTGTGGCTGGCGGCCGCGGGATTCAGGTACAGGTAGCGCCAGTCGAAGCCCAAGAGCTGACACGCTTCGAGCATCGTATCGAGCGTCGTCCGATACCGCTCCTCGCTCTTTTTCAGCGCATCCTCCGCGCGGCGCCGCTCGTGAATGTCTATTCCCACGCCGACGAGGTGCGGAGCTCGGTCGAGCAGGATCCGCTTGCCCGTAAAAAAGTACGGCACGCTGCGGCCGTCTTTCGCCACGAAACTGGCTTCGACCGTGGCTTCGCCTGCGGCGAAGACTTCGGCGATCCGCTGCTCGAGTAGGCCCTTCTCCTCGGCGGGGAAGAAGTCGAGCGGGTGCATCCCTTTGATCTCCTCCGCCGAGTACCCGGACACCTGCTCGAAATTCGCGTTCCAGCGCAGGAAGCGGCCGTGTTCGTCGTAGAGATAGAGGATGCCGGGCATGGCCTCGACGAGCGCGCGGTTCAAGCGCTGCTCGCTCTCGAGCGTCGCTTCCGCTCGCTCCCGCGCCGCCTCCCGCGCGTGACTGTCGAGCGCAAATGAGAGGTCGGCAGCGGCTGCGACGAGCAGCGCGACTTCCTGGTCGCGAAAGATCCCGAGCTCGCAGGCGTAGACGCTGAGCGTTCCGGCGACGGCGCCGCCCAGATGGATCGGCAGCGCCGCCAAGGAGCGGAACCCCCGGCGCGAGAGCTCCCCACGCCAGCGGATCGTGACTGGATCGGCGAAGAGATCGTTGCAGATGTACGGTCGGTTCTCGCGAAAGGCCAAACCCGAGGGACCGCGACCCTCCGCGCGCTCGTCCGCGAAGATCTCGATGCTCTCGAGGACCGCGTGTTTGTCACCCGCGCTTGCGACGGGCACGAGCTGTTCCGTTTCCGGATCGCGCCACCCGATCCAAGCCATTCCGAAGCCCCCCTGCTCGACGAGGCTCTCGCAGGTCCGTGCGAACAGGTCGATGTCCGTTCGACTGCGCACGATCGCTTGGTTGATATGGCTGAGCGCGGAGTAGAGGCGAGTGAGCCGCTCGATTTCCTCGCTGCCCTCCCGCGACATTACGGCTTGCCCCCTCGTGACATCACCGCCGGTCCCTGCGCGTAGCGAGGCTCATCGCATTCAGAAAGTTACCACCAACACGCCCCCGCCATTCTCCGCGATGACCGGGCGAGTGCGCCGCCGAATTTCGCCATACTTTCGGCGTGGTGCGCGACTCCCGCGTGGAGCGGCTTCGCGCGTTTTCTACGGAGCTGTCGGTGCTACGGCGCGTTCACGACGATCGCGGAGCCGTCGTAGCTCACGACCTTGTCGGCCGTCGCCGTCGCATCGATGCCGGAGCCGTGGCTCGCGCCGACCCAAACGACGTTGAAGGTGCGCTTGGCGATGACGCCGGTGTACGTGCCCGTCCGTGCGCCGATGCTGAGCGTCTTCGCGGCCTCGCTCCAGTTGAACGTGATTTCGGCGTGCGCGCCGGTTTCATAGGCGTAGCCGTCGCCCTCGTCCTCGTACAGCGTGAAGGTAGCGTCCCCGCCGCCGTAAATCCTGAGCTCCAAGGGATCGGCGCTCTGGGTCGCGTACTGGATGTCCGGCCCCATGGGGACGATCGAGCCGGCTTTGATGTACAGCGGGATCTGGCTGAGCGGAGCGCTGGCGGTCACCTTGCTGCCGCCGCTCGTCGTCGAGCCCGTCCAGAAGTCGTACCAAGTGCCGGCGGGCAGGTACACCGAACGACTGGTGGCGCCCTGGGTCGTGACGGGACTCACGAGGAAGGCCGGGCCGTACATGAATTGATCCTTGATGCCGAGCGCCATCGCGTCGCTCTGGAAGTCGAACACGAGCGGCCGCATCAGCGTGTAGCCTTCGTTCGTCATCTTCCACGCGAGCGAATAGATGTACGGCATCAGTCGATAGTGCAGCCTGTCGATGGCGAGCAGATTCGCTTTGCCGGTCGCGCTCCACTGCGAGCCGTAGAGTTCCTTGGTGGCTTGGCCGTGGATGCGGAACGTGCTGCAGAACGCTCCGAACTGGAACCAGCGCGTGAAGAGCTCCTCCGTGGGCGTGCCGAAGTAGCCGCCGATGTCGGTCGTCCAATACGGCATCCCCGAGGCCGCGTAGCTCAGGCCCGCGGGCACCTGTGCCGTGTAGACGCCCCATTCGGCGTTGATGTCGCCTGACCAGACGCCGGCCGCGTAGCGCTGCTGGCCGGCAAACGCGCTGCGCGTGAGCACGTAGACGCGCTTGTTCGTGGGGCCGACGCTGCGCCAGCCCTCGTATAAACCTTTGTTGTGCTGGAGCGGGTAGGCGTTGATGTAGAGCGCCCCCTTGCCGAGCGCCGTCGTGAAGCCGCGCAGGCCGTTGCCGTTCGGGTTGATGGAGTCGGGGTACGCCTGCGGCTCCGTGTTGTCGGCCCAAATGGCGTCCCAGCCGTATTTGGCGATCAGGCGGTCGTGAATCTGTTGATACACGAGCGTTCGCGCCGCCGCGCTGAAGGTGTCGTAGAAGTGATGCGAGCCGCCGCTCGGGATGAGCGCGCCGATGGCGTTGAGCGCGTTGTAGTTGTCCTGATCACCTGCCGTCGGCGGGTTCGACATCGATTGGTAGAGCGGCCAAATCGAGATCATCAGGTGAATGTTGGCGTCGTGCATCGTCGTCACGAGGCTCGCGGGATCGGCGTAGCGCGACGAATCCATGTAGTGGGAGCCCCACGAGTTCGGATCCCAATAATCCCAATCCTGCACGATGACGTCGACCGGGATCTTGGCGTTGCGGTAGCCGTCCTTGACGGCAATGAGCTCTTTCGTGCTCCCGTAGTGGTCCTTCGACTGAAACAGACCGTACGCCCATTTGGGAAACAAGGGCGGGGCGCCCGTGGTGACGCGATAGAGCGCGACCACCTGATCGATGCTCGGACCATAGAAGAAGTAGTAGTCCACCATGTCCCCAGCCTCGGACGAGTAGCTGTACGACGTGCTGCCCGTGCCGTCGAAGTTCGAGGTGGAGTAGTTGTCCCACAAGATTCCGTAGCCCTTGTTCGATACCAAGAGCGGAATATCGATCTCGGTGTTGGAGTTCAGGAGCTGACGCTTCGTGCCCTTGCGGTTGAGCACGCTGTCCTGGTGCTGGCCGAGGCCGAACAAGGCTTCGTCGGCGCTCGAACTGAACGCCGTCTTGATCGTCTTCGTGGCGACGCCTTCGACCGTTGCGGCCGCCGTGGACTTGCTCGTTTCCGCGACGAGCGCATGGTCGCTCGCATCGGTATAGCTGACGATGCCCGTGCTCTCGTCGACCTTGGCCTTGATGCGGGCCGTCGCAATCGTCAGCGTCCCGGAAGCTTCGGTGACGCAGAACGGCGTCGCGGCCCACATGGCGTTGACGGACAGCGAGGTCTTGTCCGGAATCGCCGAGGCGCTCGTGTATTCGACGCGAATGATGTCTTCCTTACAGACCTCGACGCGCATCTTTCCGCCCGTGAGCGTGAAGGTGACGCCGTGCGTATCGACCGCATAGGCCGTGCCCGTCGGGGCAGGGCTCGCGCAGGTCAACGGCATCGAGCCGCCGGCGCCCGCTTGACCTCCGCCGCCAGCGCCCGCCAGGCCCGCACTCCCGCCCGCCGCGCTGCCGCCAGAGCTCGTCGCGCCCGCGGCCGCTGCGCCGCCCGCGTGTCCGCTCGTTCCGTCACGCCCACTCGCACCCCCTGCCGCATTGAGCCCGCCGGTTCCGCTCGCGCCCGCTGGCTGGGACGAGCCGCCCGCACCCCCCGTGCCCCCGGTGCCGCCCACGCCGGCAGTGCCCCCCGCGGCGCCGCTACCCGTAACGCCGCCGCTAGGTCCCGCACCGCCAGTCGCGTGGGACACCATGCCGCCCGCCCCTGGCACACCGCCCGCGCTGCCGCTGTTCCCGCCGTGCTCGTCTGACCCGCAACCCGCCAAGAACAGAGCTCCCCCGAGTACACTGGTGACGCCGAGCGCCGAGCGAATCCGCATGAGCACTTCTGCGGGCGGCGGAGCGGGAGTGTAACGAAAGTGCGCAGGGGCACGTTTCTTTTTTCCTGCGCGACCCCGCCGTCGCTCGGCGCTTTCGCGCGAAGCCATCGTTTTCGTGTGCACACGAGCGCCGCCGGAGACAGCATTCAGGGGACTGTGCCCGTCCGCTCAGAACCGTCGAACGCTTCCCGGCACTGGCTACGTGCGTGCGCCTTCGCGCTCGGTGTCACCTTGGGCACTGGCGCATGCACCGAGACGCTCGATGCCGGCTCGACCCGACCCCACGGTCTCCTTCCGGTCGACGAGCGTAACCCGCTCGTGCTCGTGAACGACGGCTTCAAGGACAATTGGCAAGGCGAGTACGCCGTGCTGCTCGCCAACGGCGGCGGGCCGCCCTTGGTGGGTGTCGTCGTGAATGCGAATTCCCCCTGGCCGGACATGGATGAGAACGTGACGGGGTGGCGCGGGCTCCTCACTGCGGCGCAGGACAGCGGGCTCGACGTGCCGGATCCGAGCGCGGGCGTCATCCCGAGCGACAGCGCCCTGCTCGTAGCGCCCGCGAGCGGCAAGATCGAAGACACGACGCCGAACGGCTCCGACGGCGCACGCTTCATCCTCGCCACCGCGAACGAGCTCAGCTTGCCGTACCGCCCCCTCACCGTCGCGACGGGCGGGCGGCTCACCGACGTAGCGGACGCCTACCTGCTCGATCCCAGCATCGCCGACAAAATCGTCGTCGTGTCGTCGCTCGGCACGCTCAGCTCCACGGGCGCGCTGATGTCGAACCCGAACGGCGAGATGGATCCCTGGGCTGATCTGATCGTGAGCACGCGTTTGCGCTACGTTCAGGTGAGCGCCTACTACGATCAGTTGGACGACGTGCCGGACTCGCGCCGGTCAGGTCTGCCGAGCAACGTCTTCGGCTCGTGGATTGCGGAGAAACAGCCGAAAATTTACGACATCGACGTCGCTTCCGATCAGGTGAGCGTCCTCGCTGCGGGCCTGCCGTCGTTCGTGGCCGCGGTGTCGTCGGTTTTCGCGCGCGGCGCGGTGACCTCGACGGCTGGGCCCACTCTGGTCAACGATTCACGCGGTAGCGCGTTGCTCGTGACTCAGAGCCAGGGGCCGCTCGCCACTGCGCGGTTTTGGGAGCTCCTGCTCGACCCGCACACGTTTGGACACTGAGGCTCGACGGCGCTCAAGGCGCTTGCGTCGTGATCATCACCGAGCCCGAAGTGAGCGCCGTGCCTCCGCTGCCGGACGTCGCGGTCAAGGTGACGCTCCCGGCCGTCGTCGTAGACTCGATGATCGCGAGCGCTTTCCCGCTGAACGCGGCCATCTTGGTGCCCTTGTAGGATTCGTGGTCGATGGGATTGCCGTTGTCCACGCCGACGAGGGTGCCGGCTCCGGAGACGGCGAACGTGAGCTCGCTAGCCGCCTGCGGGACGAGGACACCCTTGTCGTCCACTATGTCGGCTTCGACGAACGCGAGGTCCTGGCCATCGGCCGTGATCATCGAGCGATCCGCCTTGAGGACGATCGCCGCGGCCGCGCCCGCCGTCTGCACCTCGTCCGTCGCGACGACCATGCCGCCCTTCGTCGCCTTCGCCTCGAGCGTCCCCGTCGCGAAATTGACCGTCCACGACAGGTGACCGGCGTTCGGCTGGCCCGCGGTCGCGACGACGTTCTTCGAGCCGAGCGAGGTTCCGTTCAGGAAGAGCTCGACGCTGTCGGCGTTGCTGTAGACGAAAACCGGCACCGCTTGCCCAGCCGTCCATGAGGTCCAGTCCATCGGCGTGACGTGAACCATCGGCGGGCCCGCGTAGGCCCAGCGGCTCTTGTAGAAATAGAAGATGTCCTTCGGGAAGTTAGCCGTGTCGAGCGCGCCGAAGTAGGAGCTTTTGGCGGGCCAGCTGTACGGCGTCGGCTCGCCGATGTAGTCGAAGCCGGTCCAAATGAACTCGCCGGCGACGAAGGCGCGAGTGTTGACGTTGACCCACGACTGCTCGGCGCTCGCGCCCCAGCTGACGATGCTGTTGTCGTAAGACGAGCACTGCGTGTCGCTCGAGGTGAGGACGTTCGACGTGACGGGCAGCTTGTAGATGCCGCGGCTCCGCACGGCCGAGGACGTTTCGCTCGCGAAGATCTTCCAGCTCGCGTTGCCCGAGTGCACCGAATCGTAGAGGTTCGTGTTGTAGTTGATGCCGACCAGGTCCTCCACCGCGGCCGTCGAGGAATTGTAGGGGTTGAAGGCCTGCGCGATGACGCGCGTCGCGTCCTTCGTCTTCACGGCCGTCATCAGGCTTTGAGCGGTCGTGGGGTTCGGGTTCGGGATCTCGTTGCCGATGCTCCAGATGATGATGCTCGGGTGGTTGCGATCCCGAGCGACCATGTCGGCGATGTCGACGGTTCCCCATTGCTTGAAGAAGCGCGCGTAGTCGTATTTGACCTTCGACTGGTCCCAGCAGTCGAACGCCTCGTCCATCACGAGGAAGCCCATGCTGTCGGCGAGATACAGGAACTCCGGCGCGGGCGGGTTGTGCGAGGTGCGGAGCGCGTTGACGCCCATTTCCTTGAGCAGCTCCATACGCTTCTGAATCGCGCGGAAATTGACGGCCGCGCCCAAGCTGCCGAGGTCGTGATGGTTGCAGGTCCCGTTGAGCTTCACGCTCTCGCCGTTCAGCGTGAAACCCTTGTTGGCGTCGAACGCGAAGCTGCGGATCCCGAACGGCGTCGTGTACGTGTCCACGACCGTGCCAGCGACCGACACCGTGGTGACGACCGTGTACAAGGTCGGCGACGTGAGTGACCAAAGCGCCGGGTTCGTCACCATCAGCATCTGAGCTACGTCGCTCGTTTTGCCCGCCGCGACCGCAGTCGCAGGTGCCGTGTTCTCCGCGACTTCCATGCCGGAAGCGTCTCGGATCGAGCTTGCGACCGTCGCCGATTGAGAGGACGCCGTATCGTTCTGAACCGTGACGGTCACGCTCACGCTGGCGCTCGACGCCGAGGTTTGCGGTGTGGTCACGTGCGTGCCCGTGTACGCGACCCGCACGGGGTTCACGGTCTTGAGCCAGACATGCCGGTAGATGCCGCTGCCGGAATACCAGCGACTGCTCGGAAGCTGGTTATTGACTCGAACCGCGAGCACGTTCGCGGCGTCGAATTTCGCAGCCGAGGTCACGTCGCATTCGAACGAGATGAAACCGTACGGGCGGGCGCACACCTGCGTGCCGTTCATCCACACGGTGCTGTCCATGTACACGCCGTCGAACTGCACGAAGACGCGCGAGTCCGAGGCGGAGCTCGGCAAAGAGAACGACTTCCGGTACCAGCCGGTCCCGCCGTCGAGGTAGCCGCCCCCGGCGCCCGAGGCCGAGTTTTGCGAGAAGGGTTGCGAAATGCTGTAGTCGTGCGGCACGTTGAGCTCGGTCCAGGCGCTGTCGTCGAACGTCGTCACCTGCGCGCTCGTGATGTCGCCCAGATGGAACTTCCAGCCGGTGTCGAAGCTCGTCGTGGTCGACCGCGCGCCGTCGTAGAGGTTACCGCCGCCGGGTGCCGGCATCGGTGGAGCGCCAGCGCTGCCCGCGCCGCCGCCCGCCGACATGCCGCCCGTCAGACCGGAGGAGCCGCCGGTCTGAGGCGCGCCGCCCGCGCCTTTACCCGCTCCGCCGCCCTGAGCACTTCCGCCCGAGCCAGCCGCGCCTTTGCCCGACGCGCCGCCCGAGCCGAGCGGCCCGTTTCCCGAGACGCCGCCTGCGCTCGAGCTGTTGCCCGACGCACCCCCGTGTGCAGCGCCGCCGTGCGCAGCGCCGGCTACGCCTGACGCCCCGCCCGCGTCATGGCCGCCTCCGGCGGTAACGCCGTGAGAACCGTTCCCGCAGCCAACGAGCAAGAGCGTGCCGAGGAAAATGCGCGCGGAGAGTAACCGGTTCACACCCGAAGCTGTCGCTTCGCAGCGTTTCGTTCAATGATCCGCTCGGACTCGAAAGAAACATTAACTTTCGCTCGCTTCGCGACAGGTTGCACAGGTGAGGATTCATGCAGCGCCGCTCGGCGTGGTCACTGTGTTCGGCGTCGTGGCGTTCGGATATTCGGGAAATGGACCCCCAGCCGGTGCCAACGGCGCCGCGGGAGCCACGTTCGCGGGACGCGCGGGGGAGAGCGCGCTCGGCGGGCGCGGCGGGGTGAGCGGCATGAGCAGTGCGGGTGGTTCGGCAGGGCCGGGCGCGGCGGGCAACGGCTGCAGGTTACGGCCGCTAGCCGAGGCGCGCCGGCTTGCCGGTCGCGCCTGAGGCGGCGGACGTTCTACTTCGTTGCGTTCGGAGTCTGGGCGCTCGAGCTCGGGTCGTTGAGCCAAGTCCACACGTCGTCGGGTGTCCAAGTGCACGGGCACGAGGTCGAGCAAGTCTTGGGCGCCGTTGCACACGAATTGTAGAGGTCGGACGTCCCGTCGATGGGGCCCGGACCGTGACCTGACTGACTGACGCACCAGCGGACGGGATGCCCAGCGGAGCATCCGGCGTAGTTGGTGCAGATATGTCCACCGGGGTTCGAATACGGCGGAGGGTTGGCGGGTTGCGGCGGAGTCTGCGCCGTGCAGCCGTTGTTCTTGACGAAGCGGTCTCGAATTGGCGTGGCAAGACCCATACTGACGGTCGTGTCCGTCAGACCCTCCACTTGCCAGAGCGCAATCGGGTCGTTGCCGCCGTCGCAGCCGCTGAGCTGCCCTCCTTCGTAGATCACGGCCGCGCGGAACACCTTCGCTCGGGAGCAGGCGAGCTCATAGCTCATGCCGCCGCCGTAGCTGAAACCCGACGTGATGATGTTGGAGGTGTCGACGCAGTAATTGTCCTGAATCAGTTTGAGCATGTCGTCGGTGAACTGCAGGTCTTGTCCACCCGAATTCGCCCAACCGGCGTTGAGCCCGTCGGGAGCGACGAAGATCGCGCTGTTGTTCGATTTCCTCTGGAGTCCGTAATAGGCCCACCAGTAGCCGTTGGTTCCGCCGTTGTCGACTTGCGCGGAATTGCCACCGTTCCAGTGGAATCCGAAGATCAAGGGATAGGGTTTGTTCTTGTCGTAGTTGTCGGGGAGACGCAGCGCGAAGCCGCGGCTCTTGCCGGAGCTCTGAATGGTCACGTAGCCGCCGTCACCATGACCGACGCCGTTGCCCGACGAGGCAGAGGCACTCGCGCTCTCGCCCGGGACCATGCCGAACGTCAGCGTCGAGGTCTTGCCGCAGCCGGCGCTCGGCGCACCCGTCGCGGCGCCGGCACCCCCGCCCGTTCCAGCCGCGGACATCGTGCCGCCGCTTCCCGCCGCCGCGCCACCAGCACCTCCCATGCCGCTCCGACCTCCGCGGCCACCTGTGCCTGCCGTCGCGCCAGTGCCTGCCGTGCCGCCCGTGCCTGCTGTGCCGCCCGTGCCCGGCGTGCCGCCGCGACCCGCCGTGCCGCCGCCACCCGCCGTACCCAGCGTACCTGCCGCGCCTCCGGTGCCAATTCCGCCCGTTCCCGGGGTGCCGCCCGCAGCGCTGCTCGTGCCTCCCGAGCCGCTGTTACCCGTGCCGCCCGACGCGCCGGAGCTTGTTCCACCGGTCGTCACGGGACTGCCACCCGTGCCCGTGCCGCTCGCTCCGGAGCTACCACCGGCGCTCACGGCGGCGCCGCCGCCCGACCCCGGGTTGTGCGTGGACCCACCCGTGTTGTCAGTGCCGGGCGGAGTGCCGCTCGAGCACGCCAGCGTGAGACTCGCGAGGAGTAATGCGCAGTCCGCGATGGAGTGTGAGGATGAAATAGAGGTCATGCGCTCTCGGGTGTTCGTCATTGGCTTTTCCACTAGTACTGTCAGACATCTGCATTTCTCGCGGCGTTTGGCCTTCGCGAGCGCTCTGCTTTGGAGCGGTCTTGCGGAGCCTCCCTGCGACCGATTCGTTCAGAAGAGGTTTGGCGTTGGCTTCGCCAGAGCATTCGCGTGGCTCTTGGTCTCTCTCGCCGATCGTGATCTGGCCCTCCAAGACTCTACCAGTAGTGCTAGGGGTTGGACTTCAGGTCGGCGTAGGCCGACTCGAGCCCCGCGGCATCCACGATCTTCTGGGCGTCGGCGGGGAAATTGTCGCCGCTGATTGCCACGTTGCCCGTGACCACGTTGGCCGTCCCACCGAGCCCCGGCTGCGCGGAGCTGCCCCAATTGTTCGTGAACGTGATGTGGCCCGTGTTGTTGTTGGCGTTGGCGTTGGCGGTCACATAAGCGCTGAAGTTCGCGTATACGTTCTTGGTTTCCGTGATGTAGGCCGAGCCTTCGTCGTTGTACTCGCCCCAGATCGTGCCGGCAGGGCCGGAGCCCTTGCCCTCACAGTAGTTTTCCGTGACGACCGTGCCGGGTTGAAATCCGAGGTTGTAGTGGCAGCCCCCGTCGTTCATCTGGAGCTGCATCTGATGCACGTAGTTTTGAGAAATCGTATTGTTCTTGGCGACGGTCGCGCTCGCGTACAGCGGCTGGTACGCGTACAGGTTGCCCGTGGCGCGCGTCTTGTACTCGTTGTTGCCGCCCGCATCGTTGGTGCCCCAGCCGAGTCCGCTGTTCAGGCCGGAGTACGGCACGTTGTACACTTCGTTGTGGGCAACGACGGCGCCCTCCGTGTACGTGAACATGATGCCAGCGAAATCGCGATAGTCGATGCCGATATCGTGAACCAGGTTGTCCTTGACGGTGATGTTCTGATTGACGAGCCGTGCGCCGGGATCGGTCGACGAGCACACTTTGTCGCCGCACGGATGGTGCGCCCAGGCCTGGATACCCCCGACCACGATCGCGCCGCCTGCGATCTGAGAGAACACGCAGCCGGTCACGGCGATGTCGTGAGCGCCGAGGCCGACGCCGCTCGCGTGAGCACTCGGATCGTTGCCGATGCCGAGCGCCGCTTGTCCGAGCTCGACGAAGCGATCGCGCACGAAGGAGACGTGGTTTGCCGCCGACACTTGGATGGCGGCGGGCATTTGCAGCCAGTGCGGACGCGCCGCCTCGAACATGGGCGTCTGCCCGCCGCCCGGGTAGTCCGATCTCGGGCCGACCAGAAATCCGCCCGTCTGCTGATCGGCAAAGCCATCCGCGTTCGGCCTGAGCCAGCTCGTGTGAGCGAACGTCAAGCCACTGAAGACCAAGTCGTGCGCCGGCTTTGCATAGGGGTCGCCGGCTGCCGGCGCCGCGTACGCCACGGCTTGCGTCGGATTCGCAGCCGTTGGTTGGACGCAGGCGGCTCCGCTCGCGGGGCTCGACGAGCACGCGGCGCCTACGGTGAGTAGCACCTCGAGCTTCGGGAGCTCGACGTCGAGCGTCGTCAGGTCTTGCCCGGCGAGCGGGATGTAATAGAGCGCGCCCGCCGTCGTGTCCTGATACCACTCGCCGGGTTGATCCAAGAGCGTGTAGTCGTTCTCAGCGTAAATCGGTCCTTGGCGGTAGGGGCTCTGCGCGGTGTCGTAGCCCCACGTGTTTTGGTCCCACGCGGGCTGCTTCATCGTGACCGAGTTGCTCTCGACGCTTTGAATCGGTGAGTACCGATCCGTCCACGAACCGATGATGTCGAGCTCGGCGCGCTCGGGCTGCGCGAGATTGTTCAGATAAGCGAGGCTGCTATTCGAGAAGGTCCACCCGCTGGCCGTGAAGGTCATGTCCGCGCGGCTGATCGACGCCGAGCGGGCGCGTGTGGCGAGCTTGCCGCCCACGTAGAGCTGGCGCGTCGCGAAGCTGCTCGGCGCCGAGGCCTTCCAAATGTTCTTGGCGGAATCGCTGAGCGTCCAGCCCGTGATCGCAGTGCCGCCGGAGAGCACCGGATGAGCGCCTGACGCAGCTTGCCAGCTGATCGTGTGACCGTTCGCGCCCGAGTCGGCGGCCGTGAACACCAACGGCGCCGTGAGCCGATACGTTCCGTCCGCCAACTCGACGACGAGGTCTGCGTTCATCGCGGCGGCGGCGGCTCGTACGACGGTTTGAGCTTGCGTGAGCGAGCAGGGTGCGGCGCTCGTGCAATTGGCTCCAGTGCCGTTCGCCGCCACGTAATAGACGGCCATCCCCGAGCTGCCGGAGCTCCCCGAAGCGCCGCCCCCGCTGCTGCCGGCCATAGCGGACGCGGAACCGGCTGCACCGCCGTTTCCGACAGGACCGGCGCCTCCTGGCGCTGTCGTGCCACCTACACCTGTGCCGCCTCCTCCCAGGCTGATGTTGCCGCCGGTGCTCGTCGCGCCGCCGATGCCCGTCGTGCCGCCGGTGCTCGTCGTGCCGCCGGTGCTCATCGTGCCGCCGGTGCTCGTCATGCCTCCCTTGCCGGTTGAGCCGGCGCCCGCCCCGCCCGTTGACGTCCCGCCTGCGGCGTCGTGCGAGCCCGCGTTGCCGGAGCCGCTACACCCGCCCAGCATCAGCGCGAGTACGACACTGGATGAAAAGCTTGCTCGCTTCCCACGGTGGAAGAAGTCGAGCACTGCGCGGCTCACTTGCCGTATCCGGCTGCGACGATATTCGCCTGAACGGCGTCCTCGGTCGCCTCGGACGGATAGCCCGTGACGATGCATCCCTCGTAGAACGTACCGTCGCTCAGATTCGCGCCGCCGTCGGGTTTGCAGCAATCTCCGCCGCTGCCGAGGACAATCGCGCCCTGCTTCTTCATGGGGCTCCAGCCACCCGGTAGAGGCCCCTTGTAATACGTGCCCAAGCTCCCCGTCGTCGCGTTGCCGCCCCTCAGCGCAAATTCCGTCTTTCCGTCGTTCTTCAGCACGGCCGTGACGTAAGGCGCCGTCTGCGTCGGGTCGTTCTGATTCTTGTTCGTATTGTTTTGGGCAAAGACGCCGTACTCGAGATCGGCCATCACCCAGGGACCGCTGCCGGCTCCCGTGCCCCAGGCCGTGATCGAGCTGAAGTTCAGCGCGTCCATGGCGCCAGAGCCGTCCGCCTTGCGATCGGACTCGCTGTTGCCGTAGTCGAAGCAACAACCACTGTTGTAGTGCTTGCTACTCGTCACCATGTACATCCCCTCGGGCTCGGCGCCGAGCGCGATGCCGGATTTCGAAGCGTCCACCCAGTAGCTGTTGCCGGGATTGATATAGAGTGAATAAACCTTGTGACCGCTGAGCGTCAGGGTTTCACTCGTTGCCTTGGCGGGGCTACTCGACGGCGAGCCGGGGACCTGAGTCGAGCCTTGGTACCACAGGTCATTCCCCTTACCGGATTGGTCGTAGACCACGGTGATGACGCAGGTCGTGCCCATGCAGAATGCGTCCTGTGAGGGCCCGTCCGCGAAACCGCCCGGCGTGAGCGTCGGAATGTCTTGCGTCGCGCCGGCCGCGTTACGGACCTGGTAGAGCTTTCCACTGTAAGCTCCGAAGAGCGCTCTCACCGTGCTGTGCGCCGCAACGCACGGATTGCCGGCGCTCTTGTAGATGTCGCACGGGCCCGTGCTCGCGCCCGCGCTCCCGCCGGCGCCCGCGCCGGCCATCGCCGTCGTGCCGCTCGAGCCGGCAGCGCCGCCGCTGCCGTTGCGTCCTCCCGTGCCACCGCCGTTGCTGTGCATGCCGGCCACGCCGGGGTTACCGCCCATACCCCCCGAACCACCCGACGCCGGCGTTCCGCCGGATCCGGGTACGCCTCCCTGTCCGCTGCCGCCTCCAGCGCCTCCCGCTGCCGGAGTGCTCGCCTTTCGCAGCACGATCGTCCCCGTCAGCGTGGCGCTCGTGCTTTGCGGCGTCACCGTCAGCGTGTCGCTCGCAACGCAGTACGAGTACTTCGTATCGCCCGCATCACCGGTAATCGTGACGAGGTTGCCCGCGGTCGTGTAATTGCCGGTGGTCGAAGGGGCGACGGACATGACTCCGAGCCCACCCAGCTGGTTGATCGTGCCCGAGCAGTTGCACCCGCCGGCGGCAGCGGGCGTACAGGCGAGCGACGCGAAGCCGAGACTCTTGATGATGCTCGCGGCCCCGTCGCAGGTGACCGGAGTCGAGGAGATCACGAGGCATGAAGGCGCGAGCGTGAGCTGTGTGTCGCCCTTCGTCGTCGTGTTGTCGGTGTAGGTCCCGTCGGCGTTTGCGGTCCACGTTCCCGTTACGTCGAGCGCTCCGCTGATCGGCGCGGACGGGCAACCAGTGCCGACCAGCGATAGGCCGAGCTCGCCGCCGACGCGCAAACACGATGACGTGACCGTCCAGGTCCCGACCAGGTCACCACCACACGGCGCGCCATTCGAGCACGAGCCCGACGCACCCTGGTTCACGGAGCGTCCACCTGCGCCCCCGGCCGAGACGGAGCTGCCGCCCGTTCCCGAAGCATTGCTCGAACCCCCGAGGCCGGCGCCGCCGCCCGGCGCGGGCGAGCTCGAGCTGCATGCGGCTAGGATGAGGCCGGGCACCGCCACGAACGCCAAGCCATGCGCGCGCAAGCGGCGCCCGAATAACTTGAGTAAAACCGTCGTCTCTGAGCGAGGGAGCATGATTTTCGTCAACCACGGCCCGCGCGGACAGACTCCGGCGGGATAACCCTAACTGTCGCCACTGGATCGTTTTGTAGAGAAATCGACCGCGTCCCTACGGGCAGCCCGCGCGCGCGGCGTTTTCGCCGCGTGCTCGGCCTGGGATAAGGTTCGCGGAGTGTTTCGAGCCCGGTCGATCCTCTTCGCGTTAACTGCGGCGCTCGGCGTCTCGCGTCACGCGTGCGCCGAGCCGAGGACGGAGGATCGGGTTTTCTCGGTTTCCCTCGAATACGTCGTGCCGCCCGCGTGTCCGAGCGTCACCGATTTCAAGACCATCGTCACGGGCAGGCTCGGGTTCGATCCGTTCAGCAACGAGGCGAGGAAACACGTGCTCGTATCGGTCGTGGCCCGCGAGCGCTCGCTCGAGGGAAGACTCGAGTGGCGTGACGAGCACGGAAACTGGGCGGGGGATCAGACGTTTCCGGTGGACAAGAATGACTGCACCGAGCTTGCGCACACGATGGGCTTCGCGCTGGCCGTGCAGATCAACTTGCTCACGATCGAGCAATCACCTGCTGCCGCGAACGACGAAGCACGCGAGGACGCGAGCACTGGCGCATCCCCGCAGAAGAAAGCTGCAGCGACGACGGGGGCCGTCGCGCCGAAACGCGCTCCCGCGGCGCGCTCCGCCACGACCGCAGACGACGCTGACCTTGCAGCCGCTCGCGCTTCGAACGAACGACGGGGTAGCAGTCGTTGGGCTTTCGCGCTCGGCGCAGGCGGCTCACTCGGCATGGGCTTGTTGCCGCAAGCGACGGCGCTCGGCCGCATGTTCGCCAGCGCGAGCTTTGGTCATGCGTCGCTAGAGCTCGGGGGCGAGCTCAGCACGAAAGCTGGTGCAAAGCGCGCGGACGGAGCGCGCTTCATCGGCCAGGCCTGGCTCTTGACCGCGGCCGTATACGGAAGTTGGGGACCATGGAGCGTCGGTCTGCTCGCGAAGGGCGGCGCCGTGAACGTCGAAGGGGAGGGCGTGGACGTCCCCGCGTCACCCAGCGGAAAACTGTTTCTGACCGGGGTACGTCTTGGTGCGCGCCAGCGCCTCGGAAGCGTCGTGTTCATCGCGGAACGGCTCGAAGGCCTCGCGAACCTGACGCGTTGGACCGTGACACTCGATCGGATGCCGGTCTGGACCGCGCCGGTGCTCGCCGGAACCGTCGGATTCGACGTAGGCGCCATTTTCGAATGAACACGGCACCCCGGAGGGACAATGTTCCTCCAGGATGACCGGGCATTTTCGCTCCTCCGCCGCGCTCGTGCGCGCTCCTGCGCCTAGGCAGCCCCGAGCGCCCCGATTTCTGTCAACATTACCGGCTCGAGGAACAGTGCCTAGTAGTATGGCGTACCTCCGCCTCGTGCGCTCCGCCCAGGCGGAGCCCGTCCCCGTGGACGCGTGCCTCCAAGCGTTCGATCGCGAGCTCGATTACGTGTTCGCGACCTTGCGTCGTTTGGGGGCTCCACACGGCGACATCGAAGACCTGGCGCACGACCTGTTCGTCGTCCTGCAGCGAAACTGGGCGACGCTCGACACCGAGCGGCCGCTCCGGCCCTACCTGTTCGGCATCGCCTTTCGTATCGTCTGTGCCCACCGCCGGCGTCGTTTGCGCGAAGTCCCGCACCCCGCCGCGGATTCCGAGGATTCCGGTCCGAGCCCGGAGCGCACCGTCCAAGCTCGAGAAGCGGCAAGCGTGCTCTGGGCCGCCCTCGAACGCGTGCCGCTCACGCGTCGCGCGGTGATCATCATGCACGACCTCGACGGCATTCCCATCTCCGAGATTGCGAAGCAGCTGTCGATCACGCGCTTCGGCGCATACGCGCGGCTCCACAAAGGGCATAAGGAGCTTGCCGCCGCCGTGCGACGGCAGCAACGACACGGAGCGCCCCGATGAGCCGCCAGGAGTCCTCGAGCGAGATCGACCTGCAAGCTCTGTTCGAGAGCGGCAAGGAAGTGCCTCGGCAACCCGAGTCCGTGCGCGCGCGTGTGCTCGCGCGGGCTCGAGCGGCGGCTGCGGCGCCGGTGCCGTCAACGGCGAAGGTACCTTCCGCCCATCTGCAGGTGCCGCGCTACGCCGTCACGCTGGCCGCCTCGGGCGCGCTGGTGCTGGGGCTCGCCGGAGCCGTGTATGCGTTGAGCGGCCGCTGGTCGCGCGCGCACGAGCCGGCGGGCTCCGCGTCCCCGACGAGCAGCGCGGCGTCCGTGACCAGCGTGAGGGGCAGCGCAGAACCGTCCGCCGCAGTCACGGCCTCGAGCGCGGGAGCGCTACCACCGGCCACGACCAGTTCACGGCCGGAGTCGGACGACGCGGCACGGATCGACCCGGCGCGGCCACACGGCCGCCGGCTGGCGGAGCCACGGGCAGACTACGACGCCGAGCTCAGGCTGATGCGCGGCGCGCACACGGCTTACGCCGCGCATGCGTTCGCGAACGCGCTCGTCTTGGTGAGTGAGCACGCTCGTCGGTTCCCGGCTGGACTTCTCGCCGAGGAGCGCGAAGCGTTGCGCGTGCGCTGCCTGCTCGGCTCCGGACAGACGGGCGAAGCTCAGCGCGCTGCTCACGCCTTCGCGAGGCGCTTCCCGCGCAGCGTGTTGCTCCCGCGCATCCAGGCCGAAGTCGGAACCAACGCACCGTAGCCCCCGGACGAGTCGCTGCCGCTGACGGAACCGTGGCGCTTGCGCCACTGCTGAGACGTCCGGCGCGGTCTTCGCTCGATCACTGAAGCCGAATTGCCTGGCGTGGCGTTCGCGCGCAATCACCGGCGGATGTGCGACGAGGTAAGCGGCCCTGCGCGTCGAGCTGGAACCGGTTCCAATTTCTTTCGCACCACGCGGAACACGATGAAAAATTGCATGCTGCGCTCGTACCCGTTCGTCGCGCTTCTGACCTGCGGCCTCGGCTGTTCATCGATGGGCGGGACGCCGCCGGACAATAGTGGCGGGACCTCCACGGCTGGCGGCAAGCACGGGCTCGGCGGCACTGTCTCGACCGCGGGGCACGCTGCGGGACTCGGCGGTAGTGGGACAGCTGGTTACATCGGCTCGGGCGGATCCGCAGGCACGCTTGGCAACGCGGGTGGCTCAGCTGGTTTGGGCGGCAGCGCGGCTTCGAGCGGTGCGTTGGGCTCGGGCGGTGCGTCGGGCTCGGGCGGTGCGTCGGGCTCGGGCGGTGCGTCGGGCTCGGGCGGTGCGTCGGGCTCGGGCGGTGCGTCGAGTCCTGGCGGCGCATCGGGAGCGGCGGCGCGATGCAGGCGGGCGGCACGACGAGCATGGGTGGCCGAGCCGCAATGGGTGGTCGTACTGCGAGCGGTGGCGTCGCGGGCGCGTCCGGCAGGGGCACGGCCGGAGCCGCGTCTGGCGCGGGCGGCTCGGGCGCGGGTAGCGGCGGCTCGGGCGGCATGTACGTAGGAATGAAGACGCCAGGAACGGCCCAGGCCGGTGACATCACCGTCAGTCCATCGACGACCTATCAAACGATGGACGGCTTCGGCATCGCCGACGTCTGGCAGAACAAGTCGAGCTCGACTTCGGCGTTGACGACGCTGCTCTTCGATCCCGACCAAGGCATCGGTCTCACGCTCTTGCGCATCGGCATCGACGGCACGAGCGGCAAGCCCAACATCATGGGCGACGCCGCGTTCGTCGACGGGCCCGCCATCGTCAAGTTCGGCGGCAAAGTGTGGGCGGCGCCGTGGTCGCCGCCGGCCAACATGAAGGACAACGACAACGTCAACAATGGCGGCCACCTCTTGACGGGCAGCTACGACGCGTGGGCAGCGGTCTTGGCGGCGTTCCCAGCCTACTACAAGCAGCAGAGCGGCGTGGATCTGTACGCCGTTTCGGCTCAGAACGAGCCCGACTTCACTGCGAGCTATCAGTCGTGCCTCTACGACAAGACGCAGATGAACAACTTCATCAAGGTGCTGGCACCGAAGCTCGCGGCGTTGAACCCGCCGGTCGGCTTGCTCGCCGCGGAGCCGGACGTCTGGAACAACCTCTGGAGCGGTGACAGCTACGGCACGGCGATCCTCAACGACTCCAGCGTGAGCCCGCTCGTGACCGTCATCGCGACCCACGACTATGGCTCGAACACGAGCTCTACGACGCGTCCGTCGCCGCCGGCTGGTGCGAACATGACTCACCGCGTGTGGGAGACGGAGATCACGTATTCGTCGGGCGCGGCGATCAACGCGGGGCTCGACATCGCGCGGGGGATTTACGCAGGCGTCACCGCGGGCGGCGTGAACGGCTGGCATTACTGGTGGACGCAGTCGTTCCTCGACGGAGGCAGTGCGACCAATCCTCCGAAACGCGTGTGGGCGATGGGAAACTTCAGCAAATTCGTGCGCCCCGGGTACGTGCGCGTCGGCCTTTCGGGCGCGCCGTCTGCGGTGCAGATCGTGCCGTTCGTGAGCCCGTTCGACGGGACGACCGTCATTGTCGCGCTGAACAGCGGGTCGAGCGCGCAGCAGGTGTCGTTCTTCGTCGCGGGTGCGGGTTGGCCCGCGTCGGTCACGCCGTACGTCACGTCTTCCAGCTCGAACCTGACCGCGGGTACGCCGATCGCGGTGTCGGACGCGCGATTCTCGGCGCCGCTCGGCGCGCAATCGATCACGACCTTCGTGGGCAAGCCGTAACGCGGCTGCGCGGGTGCCCATCGTCGCGGACGCAGCGCGCGAGCCCTGAGCTTTTGCCGCGTCCGCGAGCGACTCCGTAGTCTCAGGTCAAGCTCGGGCTCGTGAGCGGGCCGTCGCAATATTGCGTGTTGCCGAATTTGCTCCGGCTATCTCCGAATAGGTTCAAGATCGATACGAGCAGGTTGCTGTGTGAGCCGCCGGAATATTTGAGCCAGCGGCCCGTGCGCAGTCCGCCGCCGTTGCCCGCCACGAGGAACGGCATGTTCTGCTTTTTGTGCGTGGGCGGATCCGAGATCTCGGAGCCGAAAAGCACGACGCTCTCGTCGAGCAGCGTGTGGCCGCCCATGTCGACGGCCGCCATCGACTGGAGCAGATGTAGATGCATCTGCGAGTACCAGATGGCGATCTTCTCGCAGGCCGGAGCGTTGAAGCCGCCGTCGTGTTGGTAATAATGGTGGTGCTCGCTCAGGTTGAGCCATGGGAACGTGTGTTTGGCCTCGCTGTCGCTCCATTGCAAGGTGGCGACGGCCGTGCGTTCGCACGCGAGGGCCATGACGAGCATATCCATCATGAGCGTTCCGACCTTGGGAATGGCCTGATCGGTCTGCGTGTCCTTGAGCGAGCCGTCATCGGCCGAATTCAGGCCGGACTTGGCGTTGTAGTCGCTCGTGTCGATCAGCGTCGGCGGCTTGCAGGCGGCGATGACCGGCATGCCGGTCTCCGTGAGACCGTTTTCGATCTCACGGATCTTGTCCAGGTGATCCTCGAGCTTGGCGCGATCGCTGGCGCCCATGCGCGTGGCGAGCGCCGTATAGCGCTTGTCGACAAAATCCAGAATCGACTTCTTGCGCAAGAGGGCCTCATCCATGGTGGCGGTCATGGGGCTCAACCTGCCGAAGAGCGCGGTCCAGATTTCCGAAGGCTCTAGGCGTGGCGGCATTGGCGCATTGGCCGTCGTATCTTCGAAGTTCAGCGCGTTGATTGGGCTGAGTAGACCGTGTGATTTCCCCGTCGCCCAGCGCACTGCAACCTGCAGGCTCGCCATGGGCTTCACGTTCTTGGAGATCTTGCTGGCGATGATCTGATCGAGAGAAGCGCTGTCGGCGCCGGGCCTCGACGCTGAATACTTCTGCGCGACGGCCTGCACGGCTCCCGTCAAGAACGCAACCATGCCGGACTGGTGCTGCTCGCCGATCGCCGACTTCATCTCGAGGCCGTCTACGACGATAAGCTTGTCCTTCACCGGTTCGAGCGGCGCGAGAATGGTTCCGTACACGGGGGCGCTTTCGCTGCCCGTCGGTCGCCACTTGTCAATCACCGTGCCGCCGGGCTGGTAGACGCCCACGAAGCGCTGCGCCGTCGCGGGCGCCGCTTGCGCTTTGACGTCGTCTTCCATGCACTCTAGCCACGGAAGCCCGATCGCAATCGTTCCCGCGCCACGAATGACGGCGCGCCGACTCAAACGGAACTTGTTCGTCGTCATTCCTGAGCTCCGAGGTAGAGAAAGCCGTCCGTTTGCGTGAGCTCGACCAACAGGTTTTTCACGTTGAACCCGCCCTCGCGAAACTTCGCGGCCAGCGCTTCGCGCGTGCACACGTCGTCCGGACTGCCCCCGTTGAGCGTCTGCCCGTAGCCGAAATCCAGCCATTTCGAGGCGAAGCAGGCCTGCACTTCGTCGTTCTGCGCGAGCTTTTGGATGAGCTCGAGCGGCCCGCTCACCTCGCCGTCGTCCATGTCTGGGACTGCGCCGGAAGCGTCGATGGTCTCGCCGTTCTCCGTCGTGCGATAGAGCCCGACCGCGTCGTAGTTTTCGAACGGAAAGCCCATGGGATCGAGCTGTTGATGGCAACCGGCGCACGCGGAATTTTTGCTGTGAAGCGAGTAACGCTCGCGTGCGGTTGCCGCCGAGTACGGATCGGGCGGCGTGACCATGAGGCCGATCGGCACTTGCAGATTGCGGCACATGAGCTGATTGAGGATGAAGGCGCCGCGCCGCACCGGATTCGTGAAATTCGTCACGGTCGTGCCGGTCATGATCGCACCCTGCGTGAGCAAACCGAGGCGCTGCGTCGTATCGACGGGCACCTTCTGGAAGCTGTCGCCGGTCACGCCCGGGATGCCGTAGTACGTCGCGAGGGTCTGGTTCACGAACGTGTACGGTTCGGTGAGAATCCCGCTCCAGGTCCCCGGCCCGTCGAAGACTTCATAGTCGAGGTAGGTGCGCGTCTCGGTCAGCATCAGCGCGCCGATCGCCGAGCTGAAGCTCGGATACTGCAAGGGATCGCGCGCCTCGTCCGTCACGCCGGTGAGAGGCAAGAGCCCCTCGAAGAAGAAGCGCACGGTGTCGCGTGTCTTTGCGTCGGCAACGAGACGCTCGGCTTGTGCGCGGACACCGCTGCTCGTGCCGAGGTCGCCGCGCTCGGCCGCCGCCGTGAGCTCAGCATCCGGCATGGTTTTCCAAAAGAAGTACGACAAGCGCGTCGCCATCTCGTAACCCGTCGGGCGCTTGAGCGACGGATTGGCGGCGTCCGCTACGCCGAACTCCACGCGGTAAAGAAACTCCGGCGATTGCAACACGGCCTCGATCACGGCGGCGATGGCGCTCGCGAAGGTATCGTTCGCGCGCACGCTCTGATACAGCGCCGCGTAGTCGTCCGCCTCGCCCGTCGCCAGCGGCCGCCGGTAGGCCTTGGGGACGAACTTTTGAATGATGGTTCGCGCGCAGCTCGACTCGCTTGCGCTCGTCGGATTCGAAGCGCACGCGTCGAGCGCGCCGAGCAGCGTCGGACTCGCGGTCATGCGTGAGGCGATATCGGCGGCCAGGCTTTCATACCCTTCAGCCAGCACCTCGGGCACCGGCTGCTGGTCGGCATCGTTGCCGAAGCCGTTGCCCGAAAGCTCGGTTGGTAACGCGTAAGCGGGCTGGGTCGTGTCCCCGAGCAGATCGCGAACGGTGTTATTGTATTCGACCTTCGTGAGGCGGCGGAGCGGCGCGCGGCCGGGCATCACGGCAGATTGGTCCGCACATTGGCTTTGCGGCGGCGCTGTGGTGCCGCTGCCGCCCGTCGCCCCCGTACCGCCGCTCGAGCCCGTGCCGCCACTCGAGGCGCTGTTGCCCCCCGTGCTTTGGCCGGCCGAGGCGCCCCCGTTGACGCTGGAGGAGCCCCCCGCGCCGTTGGCGCTGCCGCCGAGTGCGCCGGAGCTGCCGCCCGTCGCGCTCGGCGACGTGGCGCCAGCGGAGCCGCCAGGATCGCCCGAGGGCGCGTCGCGGACGATGGTAGTCGAGCAGCCGGCGAGGCAGCTCGCCAGGACGCCTAGAAGAGCAAACGGCGTCCGCGCCCATCTGCCGCCCACGACAGCTTTGCGTTCCATTCCGTGGACTACTGTCGCGGCGCGCACGCTAGTTTACGAAATTCGCATCGGACGCGCGGTGCGCGGGCCTATGCACGCGCAGCCTGCGGAGTGGCGCGCGCAGCTGCGCTAGTGCCGCAATTTTCGAGAGACGTGCGATTCGAGTCGAGCTGTGACGCGTCACGGCACGGCTCCGGCACCCGCTAAAACTTCGCCGGCACGATCGCGAGCTTCTTGATGTCGGCGTAGCTCGCCTCGATGCCGGCCGTCGCGATCGTGTTCTGGGCGCCGCTCGGGTTCGCGCCGTTGTCGGTGATGCTGTTCGTTCCAGTCTGGTTCTGCGCGACGTTGGTCGGGCAGTTGACCATCACGTTGTGAGCCACCGTGTAACCGGACGTCTTCTCGTCGAGGTAGAGACCATTCGAGCCGTAATCGGCCCAGTTGCTCGTCGAATAGTCGTGCAAGTAGTTGTACTGCATCTCCGAGCCCGTGCCCTGATTGGACAGCACGTAAATGGCGGCCCCGTCGGCGAGGACCTGCACGACGTGGTGGATGTTGTTGTAGTTGATCTTGTTGTTGGTCATCGCGGTCGGTGACGCCGTCCAACCGAAGCCGACCGAGATACCGGTGTAGTTCGTGTGCGCGAGCTCGTTGTGCTCGATGTCGATGTAGGCGGGATAGCCGGCGGCAATGCCGCATGCGCCTTGGAACTCCGTCGTGACGTTGTCGATGAAGTTGTCTTTGACCGTGTCGCGCGTGCAGATTTCGTTCTTGTCGCTCGGGTTGTACGCGACGTGAAACTCCGTCGTGTCGCTGGCGACGAACTTGCCGACTGAAATGCCGTTACCGGCGATGTCGGTGAACGCGTTGCCGATGATGAGGTCGTCGTGCGTGCCCGAGACGAAATCGAGGCCCGTCGCCCCGAGCTCGGTGAACAGGTTCTTCTCGAAGTGCACGTGGTTGGCGTTCGTGACGCTCACCGCGGCCGGCGGCCGCCCCACGGTCTGATTATTGTTGGCGTCGGCCGTGAGATTGTACTGGCCCGCTTGGGCGTCGAGATAACCGTACTGACTCGGGCGCAGGTAGGTCGAATGGGCGAAGGTAAGGCCCTCGAACCAGAGGTAGCTCGCCTGATCGGACGTGCTCGTGCCCGTGATGCTCATGAGCGTCTCGAGCATCGGCGCGATCACGGTGGCAGTCGCCATGTCCTCACCCGCGCGCGGTTTGTAGTAGAGGACGTTGGCCGTCTCGTCGAGGTACCACTCCCCGGGTTGGTCCAGCATCTCGAGCGCGTTCTCGAAATACAGCGCGCGACCCGAGCCCCAACCCACCTGATCCAGTCGTGGATTCGGCCGCGTGAAGAGCAGCGCGTCCTCGGCGCTCTGGAACTTGACGCTAGCGGTCCCGCCAGAATTGGCGATCGACGCAAGCCGCAACGTGGCGTCTGCCCAGGCCACCATCAAGTGCATCTCGACCTGCGAGAGATTGTTCCAGTTTGATACGTCGGAGCTCGAGAGCTGCACGTTGTGCGCCGTCTTGTCCCAGCCCGTGAGTCGATAGAAATTGGCGGCGCCGCTCGCGTCGAGGTTCGGTGTGCGCGCGCGGATCGCTTTGACGCCGTTCACGTAGAGCTGTCGAAACCGCGCCGTCCCTGTCGAGGCCGAATAGACGCCAGCCATGCCGGCCGCCGGCTGCCAGCCCGTGACGGGTTTGCCTCCCGTGATGAGCGGCCGTTCGCCTGGATAGGCGACGTACTTGACGTAAAAGCCGTTCTTGCCTGAGTCCGCATTGGCGAGCGTCAGGGTGCTGCTCACCGGGTAGGTGCCGTCACGCAAGACCACTTTCACGTCCGCGCTCATGTTCGCGGTGAGCGCTCGCGCGAGATCGCGCGCCTTCGTGAGGGTCTTCACGGGCGCTGCCAGCGTGCCCGCGTTCGAGTCATCTCCCGTCGGCGACACGTAAACGTTCCCGTCCGTCGCAGGGCTGCCGCCGGCGCCAGCCATTGCGCCAGCCCCTCCGCCCCCGCTGCCCGCCGAGCCAGCGGTGCTCGGCTTCCCGCCCATCCCGGCGACGCCGCCGCTCCCGCCCGCGCCAGTGGCCGACATGCCGCCCCGCCCCGCCGTTTGCTCGCGACCCGAAGAGCCGGCCACGGCGTTGCCGCCCGCAGTGTTCGCGCCCGCCCCGCCGGATTCTGCAGAGCGACCGCCGGCGCCCGAGGTTGCAGAGCGACCGCCAACGCCGCCGGACACGGCGGGAGCTCCCGAGCCTCCTGCATTTCCTCCGTGCGCCGTGGTGCCCGCCGTCGCGCCGGCGTTCATGCCCGCCGTCCCCGGCGCGTTCTCCGAGCTCGAACACGAAATACACGCCGTCGTCAGGATTGCGACCGCCGTTCGGACATGTTTCATCGTAGACGCGGACGACGCGAGCCAAGCGTTTCGGTTCAACAATCGCGCGGCGCCGAAATCTGGCGCGTGGGGCGCCTTCGACCGGTCGTGAGCGACCGTGCCGGCCTACGCGCCGCCCGTGACGACGAGCAGCACGGAATCTTGCGCGGGAACGCTCGTGGCGTAGCTCGTCGTCTGACTGCCGAGGTCGGTCGCGGTCCAAACGTTGCGCACCGAGGCCGTCGTGCCGAGCCCGATATCCGCGAAGCGCACCGTGATCATGGCGGCGGACGTCGACCGGTTGAGCAGTAGGACGGCGCGCCGGTTCGTGCCCGAGAGCACCTTGCTATAGACCTGCCGCCCGCTGTCGTCGGAGACTTTCGTGCCCTGGTGGGCGAGGGGATCTTGATCGATCGCGATGACTTCGGCGTTGGTGAGGACGCTCTTCGTGTCGTTGCTCATCGTGTCGAGCTGGTTACCGGCCAAGAGCGGCGCGCTCGAGATGGCCCAGAGCGCGAAGTGCGTGCGGTTTTGCGCTTGCGAAAAGCCGGACATGCCGACGATGAGCATGTCCGGATCGTTGTAGTGCCCCGGGCTTTGCGCCGTTGCGTGCTGGGCCGAGTCGAAGTTCCCGAAGACTTTGCTGATCTCGGGTGCGTTGCCGTAATAGATGATGTCCTGACTCGTGCGCCACATCGTCGCGATGGCGGGCGCCCAGTTCCACGGACTCTGGTTGCCCCAGTTGCAGACCGATAAGACCATGGGTCGGCTTGTCTGCGCCGTCGCCTTCGCGATCGAGCTCGCAATCGCTTTGTAGGCGGTGGCTGCGTCGAGGCCTTCCTTGTCGCCGCCGCACCAGTCCACTTTGACGAAATCGAACCCCCATTTCGAGAACGCGAGAAAGTCTTGATCGTAGTGTCCCTCGCTGCCCGATCCGGGCGCCGCGGGACGCCCCGTGGGGTAGTAGTAGCCGCAGCCGTCCTTGCCGGCGTCGGTGTAAATGCCGGCTTTGAGCCCGAGGCCGTGAATGTAGTCGGCAATTGCCTGCATGCCGCCCGGCCAATCCGATGTATCGACGGTGATGTTCCCCGACGAATCGCGCGTACCTTGCCACCAGCCTTCATCGATATTGACGAATTGATATCCTGCCGCCTTGAGGCCGCTCGATGCCATGGCATCCGCCTGGCCCTTGATGACCGTGTAATTGATCTTCGCGGCGAAGGTATTCCAGGAAGCCCAGCCCATCGGCGGCCCCGAGGTCATGGCTCCGGCTCCCGCCATGCCGCCGGCACCCGATGCACCTCCCGCGCCGCCTGCGTTCAGCGAGCCCCCTCGTCCCGCGCTGGCGCCTCCAGCGCCGGCACCACCCGCTTTTCCACCACTGGCACTCCCGCCAGCACCAGCACCCGCACTTCTGCCCGCAAAGCCGCCCTCCATTCCGCCGCGTCCCGCAGTGCCGCCGCCGCCCGACCCACTGCCGTCTGCGCCTGACCTTCCCCCGCTCGCCGATTGACCGGAGCTGCTACCGCCGCGGCCTACGCCAGTGCCTCCGAGGCCATCGGTTCCTGCCGCGCCTACGGGAGCCTGACCAGCTGCGCCGCTCGGACTCACGCCACCGCCGCCCGCCAACGCCGACACGCCAGCGGCGCCGGCGTTAGGTTCGGTACCGGCAGTGCCGTTGTTCGATGCGCAGCCGAACCCGGTCGCAGCGGACAGCGCGAGGACGCTGGTGGAGCGGCCGATCGTGATCCAGTGCACCTGTTGCAGTGGCGGTCTGCACAGAAATCCGTCAGTACGCGTGCCCGCTGCTGCCGCCGCTGCCGCATAATTCGGGCAACGTTGAAGGGTCGGCAGTGCGATCCAGCTAGCCTACATCCCGCGCGTCAGGTTACTCCTGCGAACGGAGACACTGGATCATATGAAGCGACTCTTGGTTCTCGGTCTGATCATTTTTGCTGGCGGCTGCAGTGGAGGCGACGACGACAGCAAGGAAAGCGAAGACGAGGTGCAGCTCCCGGCAGTGGATTGCACCAAGGAGACCGTTCCGACGTACGCGCAGGTCACGTTGTTCCAGACCACGTGTACGCAGTGCCATTCCACGACCAAGACGGGCGATGCTCGCAAGGGCATGGGCGCCGAGGCAGCTCCGGTGAACATCAACTACGACACGTACATGGCTGCAAAAGAGTCCGCGATCCCCGCGGCCCAGGAGCTCTACGAGGACGCGCGCGGCGCGATGCCTCCGGAGGACTCCCGGCTCCCCGCCGCTACCGACGCCGAAAAGAAGCAGGTCCTCGTCTGGGCCAAGTGCGGCGCGCCTCAGTAACTCGCGCTAACCACCTGCGTCGTACAGCCGAAGCTCGTGGATCGAGAAGTAACTGCCCGGGACCGGCTGCACGACGCTGATGACGAGGTGATCGGCCGTGACTGGCTGCGGCAACACCACGCGCAGCACGAACGTTGCCGGCGCGAAGATCTGCGCGCGGTAAAAGCGAAGTAGCGGTTGTTCAGCCACCACGCCGAGTTCCGTTTGGCCCAGACTGGCGTTCAAGCGAAACGACACGGGAACATCCATGACGCGCCCCGGGGCGTCGAGCTCGAGCGCTACGAGGCGGCGCGGCGTGCGCAGCTCGAGAGCGAACGACTGCCCCGGCGCCTGAAAGCGGCCTCCCGTCCAATAGGTGCTCTCGTCATCGTCGAGCGCGAGCTTGGCGTTGCCGGACCTGAGGCTGGCGCCTGCGCGGAGCTCGGCCGCTGGAACCAAGCGCGCGCCGCTCGGTAATGCAGGCGTTTCGAGCAGCTCGAGCGTCCGGTCGCCGCCGTCGAGCAGCGTGAACACGCTGTCCGAGCCGTGCTGGAAGATGCGGTGATACTCGCTCGGGCGTGCGAGGAGCTGTTCGGCGAGATGGGCGCGGGCGGGCTCGAGATCGCCGCCGAACACGATGACGTGGCGTGTCCCGATCGACAAGAGTGCGCGTCGTGCTCCCGCGTCGGGCAGCCTCTCGACCGCCCGCAGCGCAAGCTCGGTCACGGGCGGTTGCCAGCTCGACTGTCCGTTGACGAACCGATGCCGGTGATAGAGCGCAAGGTAGTTGTGAAGAGCCATACCCGCGTCCGCGCGGAACCATTGCTGCCCGCTGTTCTGCGGGAGCGACGCGACGAGATCGTGCCCTGGCAACGAAGCCGCGAAGCGCAACACCGCGGGCACGTCCTCCCCCGCCCACACGGGCTCCAGGGGATGCGGGTAGCAGCGGAGCTCGTAGCAGAGCGCACCCAAGAGCGACGCTCCGCAGAGCAGTTGCTCGCCACGGCTCCGCAGCCGCGCGAAGATCCAGGCCGCGCCGAAGCCCGCGAGCACGCACACGACGAAGCTCGTCATCACCGCCTGGCGCGCGACCTTGCGGATGCCGTTGAACCCCGGGAAATACGCGTGAAAGTAGTAGTAGAGTCCCCTCACGGGAGCGCCGTGCCACTCGAGCGGATGGATCCCGAGGAACATCAAGAGCGCCACGAGGAGCACGGCCAGGTACAGCCCGCGCTTGCCGCCGAACGGGTGAGGCATCCCGCGGCGAGCAAACCACCAAACCCCCGCGCCGAAGGCCACGACACCGGGCAACATGCTGTGCGTGAGGAGCGTGACGCCGGTCGCAACGAACGCGAGCATGAGCCAACGCCCGAGCGCCAGTCGTTCGGCGCCCGACCGCCGCACGGCGCGCGAGAGGGGGACCCCGAGCGCCACCATCAGGAGCGCCAGCGCCGTAAAGCCCGGAAATGCGATTTCGTCGTCGGCGCGTCCGGGCTTTGCGAGGTGGTGCAGGCTCGTCAACGTGCGATTGGTCGGGTGGACGTTGGCGAAGAACCCGAGCTTGCCGTCGTTGCTGGACGCGTACGCGAGGCTCCGCTCGAGATTGAAGGCCGCTCGCGCGGAGAAATAGGGATAGACCATGAGGAGCGCCACGATTCCCGCTCCGACGGCGGCGGCGCCGAAGATGTAGAAGAACCGTGGCTCGGGACGGTGCTGCGCGAGCAACGCGCATCCGGCGACGGCCATGAGCGGCAAGAGGAACATCGCGTAGTAAAGGCCCGTACCGATCTGCAACAAGACGCAGAGCCAGAACGCGACGACGTCCCGCGCGCGCTGCCGTTCGAGCGCGCGGTGGAGGAACAGGAAGGAAGCGGGGATCCACTGCGTCGCCGCGAGCTGGATGCGCCCGAGCTCGAAGAAGACGTACGGGCAGAACGCGAACGCCACGCCCGCGATGACGCCCGCGTGCGCGTTGCCCGTCAGGTGGCGCACGAGCAAGTACGTGAAGAACACCGACAGCGCCAGCGAGAGCAGGAGCGTGACGTTGTAGGCCCAGAGCGGGTTTTGCCCGAGCAAGTAGAACGGCGCGAACAACAGCGAAAGGCCGAACAGGTTCTCGTTGAACGCAATCGAGCGAGCGAGCGGAGCGAAGTAGTAGTCGTCGTAGAGCGATAAGGGAGCGCGTCCGAAGGCCGCATCGACCCGGCTCCCCATGATCATGGCGTTGGTGTACGCGTCCCAGTAGTAGATCGCGCGCAGCACGAAATGGCCTGCGTGCGCCGCCAGGGGCCATGTCATCAAGATCGTGGTGAGAACGGCGACGAGCGCGGCCGCCACGTGAGCGCGAAATGTCCTCCGCTCGTCTTCTGCTGCGGTCGTCTCGGCGTTTCCGTCCATGCTTGCGCCCGGCCGCATCGAGCTGCTTCGCGCGGAGCGTAGTGCAGCGCGAGTGACACCCGATCAAAAACCTCTGCGCTGACGACCGGCCTCATCGCTGCGCCGAACGACCGGCGCCGCCACGTGACGAATTCCGACCCGGTTTTCGCGAATCCGAGCGTCTACCCCTCCCGTGAGGCTACCCATGACACTTGGACGCGGCGTGCGTTCCTCCGTCGCGGCGCTGATGGTTTTCGCCGGCGCCTGTTCATCCACTGGGCCGGAAAATGGTCCCGGCACTGCAGGACAGGGCGCGGCGGGGGGCACGGGCGGCATCCCGGCCGCTGGAGGCGGCCCCGCGCAAGCTGGCGGTGGCAACGGCGCGGTGGGGGGCTCGGGCGGCGGCGTCACCGCAGCGGGCGGGACGACGCCCGCTGGCGGCGGGGCGGGCGCGGGCGGAGCAGCGGGGTCAGCCGCAACGGGCGTCGCGGGCACGACAGGCTCGGGCGCGGGAGGTATGCCGGGCGCTGCGGGCGAGGCCGGACGCGCGGGCGCGGGGCACGCCGGAAGTGGCGGGAGTGTTGGTGTTTCGGGCAATGGTGGCGGCCCGGGAAGCGGCGGTGTGCCAGGCAGTGGCGGCGGCGCTGGCGGCGCAGGATTGGGCGGCCGTGGCGGCGCGAGTGGCGGCACGAGTGCGGGGAGCGGCACGGGGGGGAGCGCCGGCTCGAGCACGGGCATGCGGAGTCCCGGATGTGGCAAGACTCCGACCCTCACGAGCGGAAGCCGCACGATTCAGACAGGCGGGCAAAGCCGCAGCTACATCCTTCGAATCCCCGACAACTACGACAACAGTCACCCCTACCGGCTCATCTTCGCGTACCACTGGGTGGGCGGCACGATGCAGGACGTCGACGGCGGTGGGAGCAGCGGCGCCGCGTGGTCGTACTACGGGCTCAGGGCCCAGGCGAACAACAGCACCATCTTCGTCGCTCCGCAGGGCATCAGCAACGGCTGGGGCAATTCGGGCGGGGCGGACGTGAAGTTCACCGATGACATGATATCGCTCATCGAAGGCGATCTCTGCGTCGACACGACCCAGCTCTTCGCCATGGGCTTCAGCTACGGCGGGTCGATGAGCTACGCGATCGCGTGCGCGCGAGCGACCGTGTTCCGCGCCGTCGCCGTCTACTCGGGCGGCGTGCTCAGCGGGTGCGACGGCGGTACCGCGCCCATCGCGTACATCGGCATTCACGGCGTCAGCGACGGAACACTGAACATCTCGGGCGGCCGCTCGATGCGCGACAAGTTCGTGATGAACGACGGCTGCATGGCCATGAATCCACCGGAACCGAGCGCCGGCAGCGGGATGCACATCTGCACGAGCTATCAAGGCTGCAAGGCCGGCTATCCCGTCGAATGGTGCGCGTTCGACGGCGGTCACACGCCCGGCAACGTCGACGGCGGCGGCGACGACGGCGCCAAGACCTGGACCAAGGGCGAAGTCTGGAAGTTCTTCACGCAGTTCCAGTGAACGCGCGTGCTCAGCATCAACGCGATTTGAGCCGCATTCTCGAAGAGTTGCAGCTGGCGCACGGCCGGCTGCGCGCCGACGACGAGATGCGCTACGGGAACGCCATGCTGCAAACCCCCGGCTGGGCTCGGCTCGCGCGCTGGTTGGCCGTCGCCTTCGTAACGTGCGCGTGCGCGGGCGCACGGACGGCCACGCCAGCGGCGGCCGTCACGCCGCGACACGACGAAGCGAGCGCGACGCAGCCGCAGAGCGCGCGAACACAGCCGCTCGCCGGGCGCATTTGGGACACGCGAGCTCGAGCCTTCGTAGACCAGGCGAGCGTGATGGTTCGTGCGGCGCGGGAGCGCTTCGTGCTGCTCGGCGAAAAGCACGACAACCCCGAGCACCATCGGCTGCAGGCGCTCGTGCTCGCGCGGTTGGTTGAGGCGGGGCGCCGCCCGCGCGTCGCGCTCGAGATGCTGGACGTCGATGTGCAGCCGACCGTTGCCGCGTACTTGGCGACGCCGAGCCCGAGCGCGAGTGGCTTCGGCGTGGCCGTCGACTGGGACAAGAGCGGCTGGCCGCCTTTTCACGAGTACGAGCCGATTTTCGAGGTAGCCTTCGCGGCCAAACTGCCGGTCGTCGCCGCGAACCTCGAGCACGAACTGGCGCGTGCGCTCGTTCACGCAGGGCTCGCCGCGCTGACTGCCGAGCGCGCGGCATCGCTCCGGCTCGATCGGCCTTTCCCGCCCGAGCTCGAGAGCGCGCTCGAGGCGGAGCTCGGGGAAGACCATTGCGGCATGCTGCCGCCGTCCCTGCTCGCGCCCATGGCGCTCGCCCAGCACGCGCGCGACGCGCAAATGGCGCGCGCCCTGCTCGACGGCGGCGACCACGTGCCCGCTGTGCTCATTGCGGGCGGCGGCCACGTCCGGCGCGATCGCGCCGTGCCGTACTACCTGGCGCTGGAGGGTGAAACCTCGGTCCTGAGTCTCGACTTCGTCGAGGTCCAAGCGGGTCAGACGGAGCCGAGCCGCTACGTGCCGGCGGCGCCCGACGGCGCTCCCGCGGTCGACATCGTTTGGTTCACACCCCGCGCAAACGATGACGATCCGTGCAAAGCGTTCACTCACGCTCGGGGCAGCACCGCGCGCGCTCGTGACGCGCTCGGCTCACCGCGGCTAGCGGCGCAAGTCCTCGGCACGAGCGCGCAGGATCCCGGCGAGCTCTAGAGCGCGAGGATTGTCGGCAAAGCGGTCGAGCGCCTGCGCGAAGCTCTCTTTTAGCGGGTCGTCGAGCGAGTTCGGCTTGCCTTCGGCGAGAAAGCGCAACGCATCGCGGAACAGCGGGTGCGACGGAACCGCGGACTCGGCGGTCACGCTCGCCCAGAGGTCATCGAACGTGCGCGCTTCCAACAAAAGCTCGACGAGTCGAGCGCGCGCGTCCTCGTCCGTGACGGCGCTTCGCAGCCGGACCCACGGCCTCGCGTCACCGTCGCGATACTCCACGAGCACGCGCGGATCGTCGGCCATGAGCTCCACGAGGCGCTCAGGCCCCACGCTGATGCCTCGCGCTCGGAGTTCGGCGTTCACTCGGTCGTCGAGCGCCGTAAACGACGTTAAACCTGGCGGAAACTCCCGTTCGAGACAAGCGATCGCGGTTTCGACGATCTGGTCGTCAGCCATGGCGTGAGCCTAGCAGCCGGGAGCTCGCGTGCCGTCGCGAATGGCCGGCGCGTTCCCGACGAGCGCGCGATAGGCTACGGCATGTCGCAGCACACCGAAGCGGCCGAGCCGGCGCGTCCGGGACGGGACGCCGAGGTCGGGATCTTCGTCGTCGGGCTCGTGTGCCTGATGCTGGAGCTCCTGCACACTCGCATGCTGGCCTTCTTCCTCGGCAGCATCTCGAACTTCCTCGCCATCCCGGTGGCGCTCTTCGGTCTTGCGCTCGGGTCGCTCTTCGCGCACCGCGAGCGGCAAGGCGACGCGCGACGCTGGATCGCGCTCCTGCAGGCGCTCGTACTGCCGGTGCTCGCCGCTGCATTCGTCGGCTTCTTCGTCGTGGCCAACGTCTGCTTCCCGGTCATCCACGTCTCGCTCGAGAACCCTTACGGCGACGCGGCGCGACTGCTGGCCTATTCGGGCATGTTCTTGCCGTCGTATGCGATCTTCGGCGCGCTGCTAGCGCTGTATTTCGAAGCGGGAGCGCAAAACATCGGGCGGCTCTACTGCTTCGACCTCGCGGGTGCGGCGTCTGGCTGCCTGCTCGCGCCGCTCGTGCTCACCTGGGCGGGTCTGCCGCCGGCTATCATGACGGTGCTCTTCGGCGCGCTCGCGCTCCTCGCGGTGACACCGCTCGAGCGCAGGCGGCTCGCGCTAGGCGCGGGCGTCATCGGGTACTGCGTGATTGCGGTTCTGGCGGTTCGCGGGAGCGTGTTCGAGGAACACCCGGACGCCGCGCGCCTGTCGCGCTACGTGCTGAGCGGTCACGCCCGCACTCGCGTGGAGGAGGTGCGCGTGCGATGGAACGACCTCGCTCGCACGAGCCTCTTGCGGGCCGGGAGCGGCAACCCAGACGCTCGCGGGGACGCGTGGGGCATCGTGCAAGACGACGGGCTCAGCAACGTGAAGGTCATGCCCTGGGATCCGACGGCCAAGCCTCGGGACCTCTTGCCCTACAGTCTGCACCACGCGCTCCCGTTCCTCATGGGACACGAGCCGACGCACATGCTCGTGCTGTTCGCGGGCGTGGGGCGCGACATGGTCGAGCTCGACTGTCTGGCGCAGGGTAGGGCGGACATCACGGGCGTGGAGCTGAACCGCGCCGTCGTGGAGCTGTACCGGGATCCGCTGCTCGCGGGCATGAACCTGCGCGCCTTCCTCGCGCGCCCCAACATGCACCTCGTGGTGCGCGAGGGACGCGACTTCCTCAACCATGACCGCCGACGCTACGATCTCGTGTTCGTCGGCACGAACGGCTCGGTCAACGCCGAGCGCACGGGCGACACGCGCAAATACCTCGATACGTACGAGGCCATGGCGTCGTACCTCGACCACCTCGCGCCCGGGCCGGACTCGATGCTCGTGTTCATGAACCAGCCCGTGCTCCACAAGGCCGAAAGCTTGCGGCGACTCTTCGCCGAGCGCGCGCTCGGCGATTTCGGCAAGGCGGTGTTCGCCTTCGGCGCGCCGGAGACACGCGGGCAAGACAGCATGGTCGTCAAGCCGAGCGGCCTCACGCCGGACGAGATCGCGGCCATCGAGCGGAAGCTCGCGGCGTGGCCGTACGCGCGCAGGGTGCTCTACTCGCCGTCCGGCGCGGGCGAGCCGAGCTTCGTGGACGCCGTCCTCGGGCGCACGCGCCCGCGGCTCGTTACCGACGATCGCCCGTTCGTGCACGAGGTGAGCTGGCGAGACTTCGAGCTCCTGCCGGCGAAGACGCGCTTCATCGACCAACTCTATGCCTCGAGCTGGATCAAGGTCTTCACCGTCCTGCTCTTCGGCGCGCTCTCGGTGGCCGTCATGGCCTTCGTGGGCTTGCGACGCGACCGGGAACGACGCGTGCCTTGGCCGTGGGTGCTGTACTTCTTCATCGCGGGCGTATCGTACATGTGCGTGGAGATCGGGCTGATCGCCAAGACGGAGCTGCTCCTCGGCAGCCCGCTCTACGCCGTGGCCGTGATCCTGGCGCTATTTCTGGCCTCGAACGGTTTGGGCGCGTACTTACAGGGCCGCCGGCGCGTGTTCCGCGGTCCCGCGACGCTCGTGCTGCCGACCGTGGTCGCGATCGCATGGGGTGTCCTCGCCACGCACGTCTGCAACGTGCACTTCTTGTCTCTGCCCTTGCCACTCAAGGTCCTCTGCATGGCGCTGTGCGTGTTGCCAGCGGGGACGTTCCTCGGGATGTTCTATCCGTTCGGCGTCGAACGTGTGGTGGAGGCCGGGCGCCGGGCTGCCGTCCCCGCCACTTACGCGATGACCACGCTGTCGTCCGTGTGGGGCTCGGTATGGGCGATGACCGCCATTACCAACGTGGGCTTCTCGGCCGTGATCCTGATGGGCGCCGCGGGTTACGCGCTGACCGGGCCGCTCTACCTCGTTGCGCGCCGCGTCCGTGACTAGCGCGAAATGGCGCCAGTTCCGCGAGGACTCCCGACAGCCGAGCTACTAAGATCGACGGTAGTTGCCTCTGTCCGGCCCACAATCTTCTCGTCGCAGAGGAAGAGCGCTGGCGGGGATCCGAAATACAATCCACGTGGCTTATGTGCCGCTATGCTTCAGGGCAGTAGCTGCACTCGGGACGCTGGACTCAGCCATTCGACCGTAGCGCGCATTAACCTTCCGATGGAGCAGACCCGATGAAAACGAGCGTTCTCTTGCTAAGTGCGGCCATACTTTTGGGTCTCGCGGACTGCACCGGCCCGAGCGGCAACGGCGGCACCGGCGGCACGACGAGCGTGGGCGGCAGCACGAGCACCACCGGTGGCACGACGAGCACCACGGGTGGCACGAGCACCACCGGCGGCACGACGGCCAGCACCGGCGGCACGACGGCCACCACCGGCGGCACGACCAGCGCTACGGGCGGCACGACCAGCACCACGGGCGGCACGACCAGCACTACGGGCGGCACGACCAGCACCACCGGCGGCAGCACCAGTTCAGGTGGGGCAAGCGGGTCCGGCGGGACCGGCGGGACGACCGGTGGAACCACCGCAACGGGCGGCACGACCTCGACGGGCGGCAGCGGTGCAACCGGCGGCGCCGTCACGGGCGGCACCAGCAGCACCGGCGGCAGCGTCAGCACGGGCGGCCAGCCAGGCACGGGCGGGACGAGCTCCGGCGGAATGACCGCGCACGGGGGAAGCACGGCCACCGGCGGCACCACGGCCATGGCTGGAACTGGCGGTAGCGCCGGGGCCGCAACCGCTTACAAGGGGCCTTGCGACCTGCTCACCGGTGGCTGCGCGGAGGCGTTCAGCATGACCAGGGCGATGACGGCGAACTACAAGGGGGCGCTGTTTCAGATTGGGCTCGCCTCGGACAAGAACGCGAAGCAACTCGACATCGGCCAGACCGCCGACCACACGGCGGACATGACGACCTGGAGTGCCTACTGCGGCGGCGACCAGTCGAAATGCGTCGTTTCGAAAATCTACGCCCAGATCCACACGGGGCCGAACGACCTCACGCCGGGCGTGTGGAACACGCCCTGGAAACCCGACTGCAGTGCCGGCGGCTACACCTGCGCGGCGAAATTCACGATCGAGTCGACGACGAAGTTACCGATCCTGACGACGGTTTCGCCGCAGGAATATGCGCTCGCGGGCGACAACTTCGCCCAGGGCGTCAACGGCGGCTCGAAGGCCATTGGCCTCATGTACAACGGCAAGCCGGTCGCCAACACGGTGTATTGCTGCGGTGTTTTCGGTATTACCCACAAGTACAACGCGAACGATACCTTCGGCACCGACTTCATGCTCGCGCTGGCGTACGGGTGGCGAGATTCGGGCGGCTGTTGCATTGCCGTGAACTGTGGGGCGTCCAACAAGTACTGCGTCGGAGCGGAGGAAGAGGAGAACAACGACCTCTACGACTACGGTTCGTCGCCTGTCGAGAACGCCCTCGTCATCACGCAGTTCGACCCGGCCGCGAACGCGGTCGTCACCTTCCTGAACGGCAAACAGGTGCTTTCGCACTCGCCGCCCAAGGCGCAGATCAACGCAGGCACGGCCATCCACGTCGGTGGCGGCGGCGACCTGAGCCAGCCCGACCCAGTGCTCATGCGTGAGGCTTTCATCACGAATGCCCTGATGAGCGCGACCGATGCGGCAGCACTGAAAATGAACGCCGAGGCGTTCTACACGACGCTCAAGTTCCCCTAGCGGAACGCCGCCGAGCTCCGGCGCGCGAGCGGTTCCGTCGCGCGCCGAGCAGATTGTCGTGCGGGAGTGATCGGTCTCGTGGCGCGCTGCCATCACGACCTCACCGTCTTGCCGAACGGCAAGATCGCGTGCCTCTCGTGGATCCAGCAGTCCGGCGATCAGCCCAGCGATTTATTCGAGGCCGACGTCGAGTGGCAGCGGCGCGGCCAGCAACGGCGCTCGAGCGGGTCAGGATTCGGAAATGGACGGCGGTTCCGGGCCATCGTCTGGTGCGGCCACCGGCACCGCGAAGGTCGCGGTGCGGGCGCGGCCGGGCGCGAAGGCGGCGGCACCGTTTTCGGCGGGCGCGGTCTCGGCGGCTGAAAGAAGCGAAAGGCGCGCACGACGAAGCTCTGCGTCCAAATGTACCGCGCGATGTCAACGGCCGGCGCGTTGCGTACGAGCTCTGCCGCACGCGGGGCTGACACCCGTTCCGAAGAATGATACGCAGGCCGCCGGTGGCGACGTCAGCGTTCAAGCATGGTTCACGAAGCATCCTCGCCGGCCTTGCCAGCGCGGCGACGCTGGTTGCCGGGTGCGGCAGCCCAGGCCAGAACGTCGTTCGTTCCGATGCGGCGCGGCGTTTTTCATGCCCCGAGTCGCGCGTTCACGTGGAAGACTGGGGGCCGCGAACCGCTCGCGCTTCCGGCTGTGGTCAGTCGCTCGTGTACTCGTGCCAACAAGCCCGAGGCCCGGCACAGCCTGTTCCGCAGCAGACTCCGCTCACGGAAGGTGAGGCGCGTGCCACGCCCGGGCAATCCGACGGAGCTTGTAGCTGGGTGCCCAACGATTGAGTGGTCCGGCTCCGCCGCGGCCGCCGGACCACTCCTCACCAGCGTTACACGCTAAAACGTCGCCGTGACCGCAGTGCCAAACAGCGCATGCGGCCTCGTGCGTGTCCGCTCGGCGACGATGGATCTGTGAATCGACGCCTACATACGCGCACTCGCGTGCATTGGGATGTGCGGCGCTCAGCAGCGGGATTTCTCGTGTACTTTGGTTGTCAGCGCATGTTCGCAAAGAGCCTGTGATACCCTTTCCCGTCATGAACGGTGGTGGCGTGAACGTTCGCGGTGGTGTCAGGCGTCTTCGGGGGTCGGCGTGGCGCGCACTGAACGTCGCCTTGCTGATCCTCGCGGCGGCGTCGCTCGCGGGCTGCAAGGGTAAGAGCGAGAACGATGCAGGCGACGACGGAGGCGGCGGAAGTGGCGGAAGTGGCGGAAGTGGCGGCCATACGACGACCGCGATTCCCGTTGCGGCGGCCAGTTTCGGCCAGTCGTTCGCGACCGCGTTCTGCGCCATCGGCCCCTGTTGTCAGCGCGAAGGCTACGCGTTCACGCAATCGTCGTGCGAGACGGCCGTCAAAGCGTACGTGGACGCGGTGGTGAGCGCGGAGCTGCAAGCGGAAGGCGTCGTCTTCGACGAGGCGGCCGCCGGCGGCTGTGTCGAAGCTTATGGAGCGGCCACGAAGGCTTGCACCAACCAGCAGCTCGGCGACGCGCTCGACGACGCGTGCGAGCACGTGTTTCGAGGGACGGTGCCCGAAGGCGGTGCATGCACGGCGAACGACGCTTGCGCCGACGTTCCCGGCGCCTCGTACGTGGAGTGCGATACGGGCGTGTGCAAACCCCAGTCGGACTTCCTCGCGAGTCCCACGGTCCACGCAAAGCTCGGCGAAGCCTGCGCTTACACGTGTGCGGAATCCGGCTGCTCGGCGGGTTCCGGCACGACGACGCCCCAAAGTACCGCCGGCTGCTGGCAGAATGACGGTCTCTACTGCACCAGGGCTTTGGTGTGCGCGCCGCTACCCAAGGTCGGTGAAGCGTGTCCGGAGTATGTCTGCGCAGCAGACAGCTATTGTAGCGGTTCGATTTGCATGGCCGGCGTCTCGACCGGCCCATGCCCCAACTACAACGAATGCGTGCATACGTCGTATTGCGACGACGCCACACGGTCGTGCATTCCGGTCAAGGCGAACGGCGCGGCCTGTAACCAAAGCAACGAGTGCCTCTCCGATAACTGCCAGGAAAAAGTGTGCCGGGAATGGTCGGTAGCGAGTGCGGCCTCCTGCGCCGGACTCTTGGACGACTAGCGGCTCGCTATTTTTTCTTGCTCAGATCCGCGTTGACGATCACCACTCCCTGCACGTCGACCGTGATTTTGCGGCGCTGAGGCACATAGCCGTTCGCCTCGATCACGATGTCGTAGCCACCGGGTGGCACGTCGATCTGGAAGCGGCCGTCCTCGCCCGTCGCGGCCGCGACGCCGAGCGGTTCAATGCGGATCCTCGCTGCCAGCCCCGTGCCTCCGAAGCTGCGCACGAAGCCGCGCACCTGGCTCGGTGGCGGGAGCGCCTTGAGCTCGGCGCGCAGCTCGCCGGGCGCGCCCGCCGCGAGCGCGAGTGAGCGCTCACTCGTCTCGAACCCGGCAGCCGTGACCACGATCTTGCCTGCGCCGAGCGGCACCTGCTCTTCGCGATGATGCCCCGCCGCGTCGAGCTCTATATCGCGTTCATAGGTTCCCACCGAGACGTGCGCCCGCGCCCCCGGTAGCGGCGCTCCCGTGTCATCGACTACGGTGAGCTCGAGCGAGGTGACGGCCGCTGGAGGAGGAGCGACCGGTGGCGCAGGTTTGGATGCGTCGGGCGTCGGGGCCGGCGTCCCGTTCGTGAGGGCCGCCCCGCGCCGGGTCGCGTCGAAACGGTACGTTGCGCCGACGAAGAGCGCCCCGCGCGGCTCGCGCGGAACGAGCGGAGCGGGCGGTCCACTTTGCGGCCGCCCGCTCAGCAGTGCCTCGAGCACGAGCTCCGCGGAGACTGCGTCGGACAGTGCGCGACGTGCTCCCGCCGCGAGCCGAAGCGGCGACTGCGAGAAAGGTGGCGCCCCGCGGCCGATCAGCCAATCGCACGAGGCCTCGCCGAAGAGTTCCGTACCGGAAACATCGACCCCGCCGCCGATGCCGAGCAAGACGGCGTCGAAGTCACTCACGCCGAGTGCCAGCCGATCTCCGGGGCTGAGCAAGGCGGCGTTCGCCCCCGCCGCCGCGCTCCGATCGAAGCGATACCCGGCGTTGAAGGCGACGAATGATTGCGCGAAGCGTGCTGCCAGGAGCGCCCGCGCATCGACGGAAGCGGAACGCACCAGCGTGGAGAGCTGCTCCGAGCCCGGTACCCAGCCCGCGAGCTCGGCGCCGAGCTCGAGCTTGTGCCACTCGGTGAAGGCGCGCGCTGCTACGCGGCCACCGAGAACGGCGCCGCTATCATGCGAGTGCACGTCGAAGCGACCGTCGAGGGCGGCCCCGACGTTCAGCCAAGGCAGGACCGCGGCCGCGCCGGCAAGTCGTAGGGCGAAGCGCTGATGAAGGCCGCGCGCGTCGCCTTGTGCTTCCGTGAGGCCGTACGCAAACGTGCCGACTAGGTTCGGAGCGGCAGGCTCGGGCACGCCGATGCGATGAGCGCCGGGCTGGGCGTCGGAGGCCGTTCCCACGCTTTGCTCGCCAGCCGCGGGCGCCGCGGTCACGAGCGGAATGGCCATGACGGTCGTACCGAGGAACGAGCGAAGGACACTCACGGCGACTCACGCACCGACGAGTCGCAGTCGCATTGCCGCAATCGCTTGCATCCAAGCTACAAACTACTCCACCGTGGGGCCGCATCAACGTCGGATCGTACGAAATCTTCGAGGCGTCCCGTTGCTACTCAGGCACTGTGAGTGGTCGCATCGGCGCGCCGCCAATGTGCCGTCGAGTGAGCTGATGTGGGGCGGCGCCGCGCGAGACGGCGAGCATGATACTGCTATGCTGATGCTCGTCGTGCTCTCGGGACCCACGCCCGGGCGTTTGCATGGGTTCGCTCCAAGGTGATTCCTCGTTTTCCGACTCTCGCTGCTTGCTGCGCCATGGGTGCGTTCGCGGGTTGCCGAATCGGTTACGACGTAGGTCCACAGCCGTCTCCGCCCGCCGGTAGCGCGGGCGCTGCCGGGACGACGATAGCTTCGGCTGGAGGTGAGGCCGGTGTCGACGGGGCCGGCAGCGGGATCGGTGGGGGAACTTCTGGCAGTGGCGGGACGTCGGAGAACCAGGGCGGAAGTGCACAAGCTCAGGGCGGAACGACCAGCGAAGGCGGCATGGCCGGCGTCCCGTCGGACGGAGGTGGCGGCACGATCGACGGCGGCACGACCAATGGCGGCGCGACCAACGGCGGCACGACCAACGGCGGCGCGGGCACTACCGCTGCGGGCGGCGGAGCGGGCACGACGAACGGCGGAGCAGGCGGCACCAATGGCGGCGCCGGCGCGACTGCAGGTGCTTCCGGAAGTGGCGGCACTGGCGGCATCGTCGCGGGATGCTCGAGGTCGGGCGCCTACGTGATCTGCCCCACCGGTGCGATCCATGACGTCGCGGTCGCAAACTGCGCGTCGATGGGAATGCAACTCATTCGCGTCGACTCTGCAGCCGAGAACGACTGGCTCTTGGCGACCGTGCCCAACAGTTTTATCGGCGCGAGCGACGCGGCCGTCGAAGGCGAGTGGCGATGGGAGGACGGTACGCTGTTCTGGTTGGGCGACGACACGGGCGCCCCCCAAGGGGGCCTCTACGACAATTGGGCGTTCAAGTCGCCGGCTGGCTCTCCCTCGGCCTCCGATTGCGCGAAGCTCAACGGCACTGGCGCGTGGGTCGCGGTGCTGTGCGCCACCACTGCTCCCTATACCTGCGAAACGCCCTGAGGCTACGCTGCTCCGGTGCCCGCGAAGCCGCGCTACGCAGTGTGCGATCCGCGCGATCCGCGCAAAGGGAAGCTCTTACCGGATCCGGAGCTCGGGCAGATCATACTCGGCGAAGGAGCGACGATCACTCAGGCGCTGAAGGCGGCGTCGGCTCCCGCCGGGTCGTTCGTTTGGGATCGCAAGCAGGCGCGCGTCGCCTACCTCGTGCCGGCGCCGAAGGAGCCCGGAGCGCCGAGAAGGAAGTAGCTGGGGTGGGAGATTTCGTCGGCGCTGAGTCACCTGGGCCGTGCCCGCGCGGGATACCGGTGAGGCGGCTTGCGGTTACCGAGAGAGCGCCTCATGAAAACGACCACGATGAGCCTCCGCGCCACCTGCACGCCCTACCTCTACTTCAAGGGCGCTTGCGCCGACGCGCTCGCCTTCTACACGGAACACGGCCTTGGCACGGTGCGCGAGCTCCGGCGCTATGCGGGAACGCCCGCCGAGCGACGTTACGGCGCGTCATGGGGCGACAAAGTGCTGCACTCGCTCTTCGAGGGTCGAGGCATCCGTTTTTATGCCGGTGACGGTCCCGATTCGGAGCCGATGAAGGGCTGCGCGCTCTTTCTGGAGCTCACGGACGTCGCGGCGGCAACCCAGCTGTTCGACGCGCTCTCCGCCGGCGGCCGCGTGACCGTGGCCTTTGCCAAGCAGCACTGGGGCGACCATTACGGCAACTTCACGGACAAGTTCGGCGTGCAGTGGGCCATCAACTGTTCGTCGACGCACTGAACGCGCTCGGCGCCGACAGCGCCGGGGTCACGAGCCGCCGCAGCTCACGGCGAGACGCGCCCGTCGCGTTCGGTTTGTCGAACCTGAATCGATGCGGGTGTTCGACTCGAGGTTCTGCGCGCTCCTCGAGACGGGATGACGGGGTGGCACCCCGAGAGGTGCCACCCCGTTCCATGCGCGGCATGCGCCCAGTAGGATACGATGTTGGCTGTGGATCGACGTTGAGGGCCGACGGGCGCCCAGGCTCTGACACGCTCTCTGGCCGGCATTCGCGCCGGCAGTTGGATGACTGGCGCTGTGCCCTCGGTCGCGAAATCATTCGTTCAGCTGTTTCGAGCCGCCGTTCGTCGAGCCGCCGTTGATCGCGATCTTGGCCTAGTGCGCTACGACGTGAAGCACCCGTGAGAGCGGGAGGGAAAACGTTCGCTGGGCGCAAACGGCGGTTTCGAACGCTCATTAGATTGCCTCGGTGCTAGCGAGCGTCAGAAATCCACGTTCGTCGTCGCGTTGGGCTGCACCACTGCGGACTGTTCGCGGGACGACGTGCCTTTGAGGCGCACCGTGTACTTGCCGGGCAGGACTTTCACGGGCTCACCGCCGACCACGCCGTCGGCGATAACGTTCTTGTGCGTGTCGACGATCTCGAAACCGGGCTTTACCGCTTGGGAGAAAGCCGAATCGAGACTGGCTGCGTTTCGGGCGTCGAAGTAGTCGCCGCGCCCGGCGCTCGCCCATTGGCGGAAGCGTGCGGCCGTCTTGCGGTCGTCGACCGCGAAGCCGACGATGTTGATGCGGACGGTGACGCCCTGCTTCACGAGCTTCTCGATGGTGACGGCGGGGTTGCCGCCGCACGTTTCTTCCCCGTCGGTGAGGAGGATCACCAGCCGTTCGCCGTGGACTTCGCTCAAGTCGCTCGCGACCTTCTCGAGCGACGCAGCAATGGGCGTCTTGGCGTTGCTCTTGGCAGCCAGGCCGTCGATCTTGGCGGCAACGGCCGCGCGGTCGAGCGGGTGTGGCGCAATCTCGAGGTCGGTCTGGCAAGAGTTCGGCTCGCGGCCGAACACCCGCAGAGCGAACGGCGTTCCCGCCGGAATGACGTTGCTCGTGAGGTTCTTCAGCGTGCGTTTGGCGACGTCGATGCGTCGTTCGGAACCGATTTGCAGCAGCATGCTGCCGGATGCGTCCAAAATCACCTCGACGGCGCCGTTGCTGCTCGCGGCCTTCTGCGCGACGTTCACGCGAATCAGCCCCGGTTCTTGACGCGCCGGGGTGACCCGAAGCGTGTCGCGGGCCAGCGTCGTTTGCGTCTGACCGGTCTGATAGCGGAGCTCGAACTCTCCGGTGACCTGTGGAGCCTGGATCTGCATGGGGCTAGCGCCGATGCGGAAGCTCTTCAGATACTGGTCTGGGCCCGCGTCCTTCGGGGCAATCGCGATGTGGTCGTAGGTGTTGCCGGGACCCTTCCAGCTCACCTTGAAGGAGGCCCCGGCCGTCACGCTGCCAGGTCCCTCCACGCTCGCAGCCGTGCCGGCGACGCTAAGGGGAGCTCGTGCGAGCGTGAGCGCCAGTTGGCCGGTGAGATAGCGCACCTCGTATTTGCCTGTCGCTTCCGGCACCACGATACGCACCGGGCTTGCGCCAGCCGGCGTCGAGAAATCCGAGCGTGTCTTTTCGGCCGAGCCTGCTTTCACGATATAGATGCGGTCCTGTGAGTTGGCGGGGCCGGTGTATTTCACGTCGATCGTGGCGCCGGAAATAGCGTTTGCGGGACTCGCCAGCGTGGCCGCAACTGGCGACACCGTGATCTTGCGACGTGCGAGCACGGCATTCGGATTGCGCCCGAAGTAGCGCAGCTCGTACTCGCCAGGCAGCTCCGGCGCAGTGATCGACGCGGGTGTGCTCGAAGCGTAGGTGGATTGCGGCGTATCCGGGGACACGTCGGGTGCGCCCGCGGGCACGACGCCAATGCGGTCCCATTGCCGCCCGGGCCCCGTCCAGGTAACGCTCAAGCGGGCGCCCGCCGGCACGCTCGCGGGCGCGCCGAGCGTCGCCGTGTCTGCGGCGACGGCCAGACTAGCCCCCAGTACGGTCAGGACGATCGCGACGATCTGCAGCAACGCTTTCTCGAACATATTTCCTCCTCCGCGGTGACGGCTGCGCCCTCGGCCACGTATCGGCGCCGGACGCACCCTAGCCGCGCGACTGCCGGAAGCGGAATACGAGCTGCGCAAGACACTCGTGATGTGCCGTCACGAAAGTCAGAGGCACGGCGTCAATGCGCCGATCGCGGAGCGCGTGAGCTTACTGGTTCACTCGCTCCGTACCCGTTCGCTTGGGTGCCAGAGCGAAGGCGTGAACCGTTACTCAGAGACCGGTGCCGACGAGGGAAATCTGTGAGGTGCCCATCTTCGCGGTCTGCAGCAGCAGCTCGGCCTCGAAGGTGCCGGCGGCGCTCGGCGCGAACTGCACTTCGACCGCGACGTCCTGGCCGTTGGGAACGTCGATCGGAAACTGGGAGAGGATCTGGAACGATGCAGCGCCGCTGCCGGCAAGGCTCGCACTCTCGATCGTCTCGTTCGTATCGGCGCTCTCCCTGACGGGGATTGGAAACGACTCTGCCGTGCCGTTCGCGATCGGCGTGAAGTGCACGCCTCCGCCGCTATCGACGCTGCCGGCGGCGTTGCTGGTGCCCGCGGGATCCGCGCCGACGCCGCAGCTGCAGCCTGCCGCGCCGAGCAAGACCATTGTCCCGAGAGCACGGCAGAGAAACAGACCTCCGGACATGGGGCTACTTGTCTCTAACGATGCGCTATCTTTGGGCGGATAGCAAAGCGAGGGCCTCTCCCCGTGACTCAGCCGCAGTTGGCGCCATCACCCCTCCAACTCTCTAGTGTTAGCGTGAGTCGCTTGCAGGGCCGATGAACGCCGTCCGTTGCAAAGGTTTCTGGACGGTCGGGGGGCTTCGACAACTGAGTTTCGCGCGGCCGGAGGATGGCTTATGTTGGTGAAGTGGGAGCTCACGCGCGGTTCGTGCTGGCGAGTAGCGTTGCTGCGTGGCTCGCGGCGTGTGGGTCGTCTTCCCATGGGGACGGCGACGCGAGCGGAGCTCGTGCCAGTCACGGCGCGAGCGGCGGCGCGGTGACCGCTGGCAGGGATAGCAGCGGCGGTAAGGGCGACAGCGGGGGAAGCGGGCGTGCGGCCGGCGGAACGGGCGGCCAAGGTGCAGCCGGAGCGGCCACCTCGGGCACGGCTGGTTCCGGCACCGGCGGCTCGGGTACCGGCGGCTCGAGCACGGGTGGCTCGGGCACGGGCGGCTCGAGCGCTGGCCGGGGCGGGTCCACTGGCACGGCGGGTAGTGGTGGCTCCGGCATGCAGGCCGGCGAAGGCGGAGTCGGCAGCGGTGAGCCGGTAGCGCTGCCCGGCGCGCTCGTCTACTTCCGCGAGCCGATCGGCGACCCCCTCGACGACGTCTGGGGCACCGACGGCGGCGAGGTCTACGCGGTCGGGTACGGCGGCACCATCGCGCATGATCCGGGCGACGGCACTTTCGTCCGCGAGCACGTGTCGACGACGTCGCTCGAATTCTACTCGGTGTGGGGCAGCTCGGCGACGGATGTCTACGTCGGCATCGCGGGCGGCAAGCTCGGCCACGCGAGCGGCGCCGGCTCTTGGACGCGGCGTGACCTCTACAACGTATCTGGCCCGGTCTATCAGGTCTTCGGCTTCGGCCCCGACGACATGTACCTCGCGACGGGAGCCCTCTTTCACGGGACGTTGAACAACTGGCAGAAGATCGACAAAGGCCCGCCTGCCAATTCCGTCTGGGGCAGCTCGCCGAACGACCTGTACACGGTCGCCACCGCGTCACTCGACCAACCGAACGTCTTCCATTCGAACGGCGACGGCACGTGGCACTCCCAGGCGACGACGGGTGAGTACCTGAGCCGGGTGTTCGGGCTCGACGCGCGTCACGTCTATGCCATCGGCAGCCATTCGATCTGGTTCTCGGCGGGCGACGGAGCGTGGCGCTCAGTGCTCACGCTGAGCAGCGACGCGCCCATCAGCCTCTGGGGACGCGACGGTCTCGTCTACGTGGGCACGCAGAACGGCAAGCTGTACGTGACGAACGGCGACGAGTTCAGTGCGGGCCAAGCCATCGGTACCGCGACCGGCCCGCGCATCACCGGCGTCTGGGCCGCGAGCGCACAGAACGTGTATCTCGCCACGTCGAGCGGGCTTTACCACGGCACGCCCGACGGTAGCCCGCCCTCTGACGGCGCGGGCGGCGCCGGCGGCGAAGGTAACGGAGGCAGCGGTGGCGGCTCGTTCTCGACCGACCCCAACGATTTTGGCGGGAATACGCGCTGCAGCCCGAACGCGGTGCAATGCGAGGACTTCGAGAGCGGTGACTTGGACAGCGACTGGTCCAAGCTCGGCGACATTACCGTCGACCAAGTGCACGCCGCGCGCGGCGACTACGCCCTGCACGTGCACAACGCGGCCGCGTTCGGCGGCGGCACGGTCGAATCGTGGACTGCGTTCCCGCGGCCCTATGATCGTTTCTGGCTCAGGCTGTTCGTCTACCTCGAGGCACTGCCGAGCGATATTGGGCCGTGGTCGCTCGTGCGCGCCGACGACGCGATCCCCGCGAATGGTGGCGTGACGCTCGGTGGCTATTCCGACGGCGCCGGGAGCAACGTGCTCGAGCACACGCTGCAGACGCCGTTCGTGTCGCTCAAGGACTCGCCCGACGCGCAAATCCCCGCCGGCGAATGGATTTGCCTCGAATGGTACAACGACGGGCTGTCGGACGAGGCACGCGTCTTCTGGAACAACGTGGAGCGCCCCGCGCTGCATGCGACGCCCGCTCTCGCGAGCACGGTCGACTCCGGCAAATATTCGACGCCCGAAATCGACTACGTAGAAATTGGCTGGGGTAGCACGCTCTCGACGCCGCTCGACCTTTGGATCGACGCCATCGCCATTGGATCCGAGCGCATCGGCTGCGAGCACTGATCCGCCCTCCTGCAAGCGCGCCGCGCTCGGCTATCACCCACCGGGCGCCGGCGACGAACGGCGCCGTCAGGAAATCTGGAGCTCGGGAGGCCTTGGGGTAACTGTAGGAGGATGAGCATCAAGCTCGCTTCGTGGGCCGTTGCCGTCGCTGGATGTCAGGCCTTGGTTGGCTGCGGGTCGGGCGACTCGTTGCCTGAACGCGAGGGGGCGGGCGGAAGCGCCACGGGCGGAGTGAACGCGGCCGCGGGAGTGAACGCGACGGGTGGAATGAACGCCACGGGCGGCGTGAACGCCACCGGCGGTGTGAACGCGACGGGCGGCCACGCGCCTGACGCCGGCGGGGCGAACGCGACGGGCGGCGGTGCCGGAGCCGGCGGAGAGACGCTCGGTCGCGGCGGCAACGTCGGCGCTGGAGCCGGGGGACGAAGCGGAGAAGGCGGCAGTGGCGGCGCGGTTGCCGGAGCGGCGGGTCACCTGGGCGGGGCCGGCGGTCGCGCCGGCGCGGGGGGTCGCGCCGACGGCGGCGGCGGCGTGAAGGACTCGGCCGGGCACGGCGGCGGTGGTCGGACCGGGGCTGCTGGCCGTGGGGGCGCGAGCGGTCAGACCGGCGCGGGCACCGGGGGCGCCGCTGGGATGGGCCCCGAGGCGCCGGGCGGCCGTGTCAGCGGCTACGGCACCGTTCTCTTTCAATCCAACTCACGAAACCAGATGGTGCGTCTGCAGACGACGATGGTCGTCCCACCCGAGCCGCCGCGCTCGGGAACACTGTTCCTGTGGCCGGGCCTCCAGCCCGACGGCGCCAACTTCGAACCGATCGACAACGGGGTGCTTCAGCCGGTGCTCACCTGGGGCTCGTCGTGCGCGCCGGGCAATCAGCCGCGCGCGTATTCAAGCTGGTGGATCTCCGGTCAATACGTCAACACCTTCGGGAACGAGCCGGGGTACACGGGTTGCCAGGGCGGTACTGTCATGACGGTTGGCGTCGGCGACACGTTGATCATCGACATGGCGCTGGCCGGGACCGTGTGGACGCAGACCGTGACGGATCAGCAGACCGGCGAGAAGGTCAGCTACAGCATCGACATGCTCGGACAAGCGCAGAACCTCGCGTACTTCGTGATTGAGGAGTACTCGTCGGCGCCGGTTTCGGAGGTGATCTTCACGGACACCACGATCACCTTCGGCACGGCCGACGCCGCCGACTGCAAGCTGACCGCGCGCGGGCAGACCGACTACGTCTCCGTCCCCGTCCCGTCGAGCGACGGCCTCACGTGTTCAATCGCCGAGATCATCCTGCGCGCCGAGGGCATCGACTGAGCGCTGCCGCGGCGGCTCGCTGCCGTAGAGGACCTCGATCGTGAGGGACGGCTCCTGCGGCCATCCGGCGCGCGAGGGGAAGCAGGCGCTCCTACGGCTGATCGGCCGGCTCCTGGCCGTTCAGTGATAGCGTCGAGCTCGTGACACTGAGAGTCATCGGAACCGGATTCGGCCGCATCGGCACGGAACCGATGCGCGAAGCGCTGAACATGCTCTGGTAAAGGCTGATTGCCTGGCCTGTATGGAGCGAGGAGGAGGACCGCTGCCGCGCCTCTTGATCAATCTGGACGTCGACGACATCGAGCGGGCGATTGCGTTTTACACGCAAGGGCTCGGGCTTCACGTGGGCCGGCGTTTCGACGTGGAGTTCGTGGAGCTCCTCGGAGCCGAGGTGCCTTTGTACTTGCTCCAGAAGAGCGCCGGTAGCGCGCCCTTCGTGGGAGCACGGCAAGGCCGCAACTACGCTCGGCATTGGACACCGGTGCATCTCGATTTCGTCGTAGGGGACCTCCAGCGGGCGCTCGCACGCGCGGTGGACGCGGGTGCGACGCTCGAGGGAGCCGTGAGTGAGCACGCCTACGGACGGCTCGCACTGCTATCCGACCCGTTCGGCAACGGGTTCTGTCTGCTCGAGTTCAGAGGTCGCGGGTACGACGAGTTGCCAGTCGCGCGGTGAGGCGAGGCCACGTCACTTCGAGGCCGCAGCTGATTCGTTACGGACGCTTCCAATCGAAGCGCGGTACGTCGATCTGCCTCGGCGGGAAGTTCGCGCTCGCGTTGGAATGTGAACCACAAATCGCGACTAAGTGCACTGGAACCTGCGCAAGCATCCCACTGCAATTCAAGGCACCTCGTGCGGCGCAATCGGCGCGCCTCAGCGGTGGCCGTGGACGTTAGGAGCATTCTATGACCAAGGGTCGCTGTTCATCGAACTTGACGGTTGTCGCTTTCTCCCTTGTTGCGGGCGCTTGCGCGGCAGGCAGCGAAGGGCCTCCTTCGGGATCAGGCGGAACGTCCCCCAGCGGCGCGGGCACGACGAGTTCGGGCGGCACGACGAGTTCGGGCGGCACGACGAGTTCGGGTGGCACGACGAGTTCGGGCGGCACGACGAGTTCGGGTGGCACGACGAGTTCGGGTGGCACGACGAGTTCAGGTGGCACGACGAGTTCAGGTGGCACGACGAGTTCAGGTGGCACGACGAGCTCCGCGGGCATGACGAGCTCCGCGGGCATGACGGGCACCTCTGGAAGACCCGGCAGCGGCGGCAGGGGTAGCGGCGGACGGAGCGCGACCGGTGGAGGCGGAAACACTGCGACCGGCGGGAGCGGAGGCACGGCGGGAGCCGCAAACGGGGGAAGCGGCACAGCAGGATCCGGCACGGCCGGCGGCGGCTCGCTGAGCATGCTGCCGCTCAAGAACCCCGCCGCGCCGAGCGCCGGTTGCGGCAAGGCCAGCACGCTGACCAGCGGCAAGAAGACGATCATGAGTGGAGGAGTCGAGCGGTCGTACATCCTCGACATTCCCACCAACTACGACATGAACAAGCCGTATCGGTTCTTCTATACGTCTCACTGGATCAGCAGCACGGCGGAGGCTGTCCAGCAGCAGAACTTCTATTTCCTCAAGCCGCTGGCGACGGGAGAGAATGCCGCGATCTTCCTCGCGCCTCAGGCGCTGCCGGGGAATCCGAACGGCACCTGGGATACGTCGAAGAACACGGACCAAGTGCTCTTCGACGACATCCTCGCCTACGTCAAAGATAATCTCTGCATCGACACGACGCGCGTGTTCGCGACCGGGTTCAGCTTCGGCGGCATGATGACTTACTCGCTCTCCGTGAACCACCAGAAGGACATTCGCGCGGCCGTTGGCATCGCGCCTGCCAACTACAACATCTACGTACCTCCCAAGACTCACGAGCCCATCGCCTGGATGCAAACCACGGGGATGAGCGACACCACCTGTCCGTGGATCAATGGCAACAGCACGACCCAGGGCTCGAAGTACATCGCCATCGAGCACGGGACGGACAACGGCTGCATGGTCCCCGCGGACATCCCGACCTGGACGTCGGGGCCGCATCTCTGCGTCGACTTCACGGGTTGCATGGCGGGCGCGCCCACCAAAGTCTGCACCTTCAACGGCCCCCACACGAACATCAACAGCGACCCGGGCTCGAGCGCCAACTGGATTCCCCAGGAGTCCTGGGCGTTCTTCACGCAGTTCTGACGCGGCCAACTACGTCATAGGTCCTCGAGGCGAGCTGCGCCGTCGAAATCACGGCAGACGGCTACTACCCCGAGCGCGTCCAGATTGGCGACGTCTGCGTCCAGCGCGAGGGCGACTCATGCCACGCGATGCGCGTCGACGTCGAGCTCGTGCCCAAAGCGTGCGCGCGCTGCCGCTCGCGAATCGCGAGCGTTGTTCGACCTGATCTCGGGTTGCTGGTGTTCCCATTCACGCGACCTGGCGTCGAATGCTGCCAGCACCGCTCGCACGCATCAGACGACGCCGGCTCAGGTCCTGATCACGGCTGCATCGATATTACGCACGGCCAACAGATGTTCGATGTCGTTGGGATCGCTCGTGAACACGCGGTCACCGTCGCCCACTCCGAGAACGACGTGTGCGTCGATGACGTCGTCCTTCCGAGCCAGTGCCAGCAACTCCCCTGTGCGCTTGTCGTCGTTCGGCGCGAGTGCTCGGACGCTGACGCCCGGGAGCACGCGTGCGAGCGCAACCTGTTTTCTCCCGTCGCGCCATACTTGCGCAATGACCGCAGCGCTGGTCTCGACGGGGATCCGATGCTGCTCTAGCACGCGCAGCATGGCGCCCATGCGCCGGTCGCGCTTTTCAATCGCAACGAAGGCACCGGTGTCGAGGACGGCCTTCACTTGCGGCGGCCTCTCGGCTTGCGCTTGAGCCCCAAGACCTCTGCGGCCGCGGTGAGCTCTTTGGAAGTGAACGTTCCATCCTCCGCCTCCCACTGATCGAGAGCATGGCCCAGTGCCTCATTTCGCACCCGATCCGCCGTCGCCTCGGCGATCCACGCCGACAGGCTCACCCGCGCACGCCGGGCGGCACGCCGCGCTGCCGCGCCGAGGCGCGGGTCCATGGTGATGGAGAGGCGGTCCACCTGCATGCATACGATAGTATTACACACGCCAGTATGCGTCAAGGAGCTCGCGCCCGAGGGATCCGCTGCAACGGGTCGAATGCGGGCGCCGCCCTGTGGCAGATTGTACCGCAGTAGCCGCACGGCTCCGTCCGCTGCATTCGAGCGCGCAAGTGGCGAGCCCGTGACGCCCGTCGCGTGACGAAGTGGGGCGTCATGCGTCGACTCGGCGGGGGACTGGTGGACGCGCGTCCGGTGCTTATGAACGAGGACCACCGCGAAAGGGGCGGAAATGTCCGCACAAAGAATCGTTCGGGGTTTTTCTGGGAAGTTCGTTGCTTCGGGCCTGCTCGCTGCTCTCTATGGTTGCAGCGGCAACGTTCCGGCTGCTGGGGAGCACGAGGGCAAGCTCGTGATCCAAGCCGGGATCCTGCGTGACGGCAGCACCGTCACGCGTTACGCGTTACGAAGAGACGACGGCTCCGAAGAGGAGCTGCAGTTCGCCACGCCGCCGAAGCTCGAGCCGCACGCTGTCCTTCGCGTGCGCGGCAGCGAGCTTTTGGATCACGCGTTCCGCGTCGATACGTATACGGAGCTCGGGCAGCGCGGCGCTCTCGGCGTGGAGCGCGAGGCAGTCATCACGCCGGGCACCCGCCACATGGCGATGCTGCTCGTAGAGTGGAATGGGCCTGACAGCACCACGCCAGCCGACGTCGACGCCGAGCTCTTCAGTGGGCCGGGCTCGGCCGCCGCGCTCTATGCCGAGGCGTCGTACGGGCAGCGCACCTTCGACGGCCACGTCTTCGACTGGCTGCAGATCCCGGCACCCTCGAGCTGTGACATCCACACCATCGCGGATTCGGCCGATGCAGCCGCCGCGAACGCCGGCATCGATCTCTCACAATACGAGCACGTCGGCTATCTCGTGGCGACGACCTCGGGCTGTAACTTCTCCGCTTTCGGCGACGTGGGCGTCCCAGCCGCGCCGGCGCGCCGCACCTGGTACAACGGTTCCTTCCCGCCCGCGCTCCTCACGCACGAGCTCGGGCACAACCTCGGCTTCTGGCACGCGCATTCGTATCAATGCGGCGGCGCCATCGGCACGTCGAGCCAGTGCCAGTTCTACGCGGAATACGGCGATCCGTACGATCCGATGGCCGGCTCGGCGACGCACCTCAACGCGTACGAGAAGCTCACGCAAGGTTGGTTCTCGGGGTGCAACTCCGTGACGGCCACGCGTGACGCGGTGTTCACGCTCGATCCTACGGAGCTTTCGTCGACGGGCGTCCAAGCCATCCGCGTCCCGCTCGCGCCCGAGCTGTGTCCGCCGGTCTTCCCGACCGAGCCGCCGGGCATCGGCGGGCCCTGCTACTACTACCTCGAGCACCGGCAGCCGATCGGCTTCGACGGCGCGGATCAGTTCGCGAGCGCGCCGATGCACGACGGAGTGCTGGTTCACACCGACTTCGACGTCGATCCGTCCGGCAATTCGGGGCTCACGGGCTCGAGCATCCTCGACATGACGCCGGGCTCGAGCAGCGCGAACGGGCCGTTTTGGGACGCGAATCTCGGCTTGGGCAAGATCTTCGGCGATCCGGCGGGCGTCCGTGTCCGCGTGCTCTCCCAAGACGGTTCGTCGGTGCGCGTCGCCGTGAAGGTGCCGGGCGGTACGACCGCACCGGCGTGCCTCGACGGGAGCGCCGCGCCCGTACCGGCGAACTGCGCTGACGGCTCGAAGAGCGCGGGTGAAACCGACGTCGATTGCGGCGGACCGAGCTGCGTGCCGTGCGACGAGGGCAAGAGCTGCGGCGCGGACGCGGATTGCTGGAGCGACAGCTGCGTCGGCGGCGTCTGCGTCGCATCGTGCACGGACGGCGCGAAGGACGGCACCGAGACGGACGTCGATTGCGGCGGCAGTTGTGCGGCAAGCTGCGCCATCGGTCAGACCTGCAACGTCGCCAGCGACTGCGGCGCAAACCGGTGCTCGAGCGCCGAGCTCTGCACGAGCGGTCAGCTCACCGCGGCGCTCGCTGTCTTCAGTGACT
>JAICTZ010000034.1 GCA_025936115.1 Polyangiaceae bacterium | reverse complement strand
GTCCAGGACATCTACAACAATGACGTGCGCACCGAAGGCATGTCCTACGGCATGACTATCGCGGTTCAGCTCGACCATCAGACCGAGTTCGACCGCCTTTGGAGCTGGGTCAAGAACCACATGGCGAACGGCACCGGCGAGATTCGATGGAAGTGCTCGACCTCGGGTTCGGGGTGCGCCGGCGGTGGAGCGCCGGACGGCGAGGAGTACTTCGCGACCGCCCTCATCTTCGCCTCGCACCGCTGGGGTGACTCAACCGGTCCCGCCAAGATCGCCTACTCGACCGAGGCCAAGTGGATTCTCGACCTGATACGGACCAAGTACTTCAACTCGGAATACCACCTGGTCAAGTTCGGCTCCAGCTCGAACAACGTCGATCCGTCGTATGTTCTGCCGGCCTTCTACGAGGTCTGGGCCTGCTTCGACACCGCGAACGCGGCCTTCTGGCAGGACTCTGCGACCGCGGGGCGCGCCTACATGCAGAAGGCGGTGGACAGCAACGGCGTCTGTCCCTACCAAACCAGCCTTACGGCCACGAACCCGCAAGCCGCCAATTCCGATTCGACCCGATGCCCCGTCAACCTCATGATGGACTGGTATCTGTTCGGCAAAGATCCCTGGCAGAAGGACACGTACGCGCCCAAGTTCGGCTCCTACTCCAGCTCCCGCAACAACGGCGGCGCATCGGTGGGGTGCAACTCCACGCTGGGGTTCGGCTTGCCGTCATCCTCGGGCAAAGCCTTCGTGGACAAGCTCTGGTCGACCGGTGTCCCATCCCACGACTACTGGAACGGGGTGCTCTACATGCTCGGCATGCTCCACGTCAGCGGCAGCTTCCACATCTGGTAGTCTGACTAGCGAGCGGACTCTCGAGCGCCGAGCTTCGCCAATTGGCAAACGGGAACGCAGCCGGCGCCGCCCAAGTCGATTGGCGCGGCTCGATCGACGATCTCTGCTTCGATGCTAGAGCTCGCGAACAGCAGAGCCACCTTTTAGGAATAGACAACGACTCGGTTCTGCCGTGTGTGCTTGTACTGCGATTTCGCGGTATGCGCGCAGTGCGCCTTAGTCTCGAGCATTGAGTACTGCTTGGTCGCGGGATTCACCGAAACCGAAAAGGTCCTCGGGCAGACTGCACCGAGGTGGGAGGCGCGCCGCCAGGGCTGCTTCAGCGCCGCGCGCGGCGACGGAATGCGAGGAGCGCGAGGCCGAACGCGAAGCTCGCGTAGTCGTATCGCGACTTTGCGTTAGCGCTCACGAGGCTGCAGCCGCCCGCTTCGGGTGGAGGCTCGGAACCGCCCGAGGCATGCGACGGTTTGCCCGCGGCGCCCATGCCGCCGCTGCTGTTCGATACGCCACCTGCGCTGCCGGGTTGCCCGCCGGGTGCCGTCCCGGTGCCGCCAATTGCGCCTGTCGCGCCGGTTCCACCTGTTCCGCTCGTGCCCGCTGCCGAGACGCTGCCGCCCGTGCTCGTGGCCATGCCGCCGACTGCCACCGTCGTGCCGCCGCTGGCGTTGCCGTGTCCGCTGCTGCCGCTGCTGCCGCTGCTGCCGCCCGTGGCCGTCGAGCCGCCGCTTGCCGGAGCGGTGCCGCCCGCGCCTGCGGAGGTGCCGCTCATCCCGCCTTGCGCGGCCCTGCCACCGGAACCGACCGCACCTCCGGTCGCACTCGAGCCTGCCGAATTGCTCATGCCGCCCGAGCCCGGGGCGCCCCCCAGTCCGCCGCTGCCGCCGCCAGCCGGACAGTCCGGCTCTGGATCGCTGCCGCCCGCCGTGTCGAGACCGAAGAACTTGAGGATGTCGGCTTCCTCGTACGCCATCGAGTGCGTGCCGCCGGGCGACGACCAGGCCTCGAACACGACATAGCCGCACGCGTTTTGCCAAAACTGGCGATCGTACGTGGCGTTCGCGGCCTTGTAGCTCTTGTCGCTCGACGTGGGCTCGGTGCTCAAGCCGAGCACGTTGGTCCACTCTTTGACGGACTCGGCCGTGTTCTTGTAGCTAATGGTCGTGTCTGCCTCGCCCTGCATCGTCTGCAGGCGGGGCCGGTGTCCGGTGTAACCGGGATCCATGGCGCGCACGAGGTCGCCCCACTGCTGCGCGGTCTTGGTCGTGTTGCCCCCCGCGCAGTTGTTGCTCCACTGCTGGCTCGAGTCGTAGCCGTCAGCCCAGCACCCCGCCGGGACGCCGGCGCGCGCGGAGCCGGCGCGGAAGACGTCCGGGTACACGGCCATCAACGCCTGCGTCATCATCCCACCGGACGAGCCGCCCATCGCGTAAACGCGCGCTGGGTCGCCGTTGTATTTCATGAGCGCGTACTTCACCATTTGCGCGACGGCCTGCGTGTCGCCTCCGCCGTCGTGCTTGAGCGACGCCGCGGAGCCCACGTCCCAGCAGTTTTGGCCGGGATTGTCCGGCAGGATCAGAATGAACCCGTTCTTGTCGGCGGCCGCCTTGCTCAGGGGAATATTGCCCATTTGCCCCGTAGCCGTCGATCCACACGAATGTGAAGACACCATGATGGGCGGCTTCGTCGCGAGCTTGTCCGGAACGTAGATGTACATCTGGACGTAGCTCGGCAGTTTCACACTGCCTGCCCAATCGGAGCGGTTGACCTCTGTCAAGGAGGCCGCCCACCCGCGCGCGGGCAGTAAGAGTCCCAGCGAGAGCGACGCGGCCGCGAGCGCCCGAACACGAAGGCGATTCATGGTGGATGACCTCCTCTGTCCTTATCCACAGAAGGTTCGGGCTCGCAACGGCGGCTATTCACATCAGCGCCACGTCAATTTGCAGCCGCGCTCGACGAAGCCGCACGTGCCGGGCAAGGTGGCGGCGTTCCAACGACGAGGTCGCTATTCGTCGCAACGTACGACGGTCGCGCGAGCGAAATTGCAAGAATCGTTCAGAGCGTTGGTCGACCACCGAACGCGCTTCCGTGCTGCCGTTCGGCCCCGCGACGAAGCGCCAGATGCTCTGCATTGGTTGCTATCGAGCTGTCGTGTAACGTGGAGTTCGGCGGAACGAGCCCGAGCGCCGAGCGCCGTCTCGTGCTTCCGCCGCTGTGCCCCGCGCTGTTTCTCGGAGCAGGTTACGAGATTTAGCGCTCGCGGCCGAAAAACATCGAGAAACACGGCATGGCGCCGGTGTCACACTTGCGGAACTCGGCCGAAGGATGAACCTTGTAGTAACCCGACCGATACCGAGAGGAAACACTTTGTCGATTCATCGCGGCCTCCCCGGACTGTTCAGCTTTGGTCGATCCGAGTCAGCGCCTGCCCCCGCACACGACGAGCCGTCGCTTTCGCACCGTGGGGAAGCGGGAGCCGTTCGCGTGCTCTATCAGCCTGCGCCGAAGCGTCCGGCGCGTCCCTCGCGCGGCAACAAGGTGCGTGAGTGGCTGCAGGGCTTGGTCGACAACTTGATGCCGCGTGCTCCGGTGTACGTGCGCGTTCCGGCGTACGCGCGCGTGCGCCGCTGAGTCTCGACACGGCGCGGTCTTCGGCGCGTCGGTAGTCGTGGGTGCGACGGCGTCGCGTGCGCGGCGGACCATCGACCCCGGCGCGGCGAACGGGAGCTGGCAGCATTCGACGCACCGGACGTGCGGCGGTACCCGCTCCTCAATCGGACAAGGTGCCCGCTCGCTTTCGCACACCGCTCGCTTCGGCACGCGCTGGTACGGGTTATGAGCGCGAGCAAACGGTCGTTCGATCTCGTCACGCATGTCGAGCGAGAAGAGCCGGCGTTACGAAGTGTGGAACCGAATCTGCGACGCGGACGCGCTGTGGGGACCGTTCGCGTTCCTGCGTCCCGCGCCCGAACGACGCTTCACGCACGCACGTTTGCTCGCAGTCACGTTTCTCTTCAGCTCGTTTTACGGCATGTGCGCCAACGTCATGCTCGTGTGGCTGCACCACCTGACGCACTACCGCGTGTTTCCGCTGCCGGCTCTCCCGCTCGCGCTCTTTGTCACGAGCTTCCTTTGCGGCGAGCTCACGTTCCTGCCCGCTTGGAATAGCCGCGCCCGCCAGAGCGCCCGGCTCTCGACGTGGATGGCTGCGAAGGGTCGTCCCCCGGCGACCCACGCGGACCACCCGCGGTCAAGCTCCGAGGCGTGAGCAAAAGTTGCGGCCGGCGCGCGAGGGCCACCCGCCGCTGTTGCGCTAGAACGCCCGTCGCGGTAACGCGGGCGGTGGGTGTCTGTAGGTGCGGTTCTTGGTCCCTCGCTCGGTGTTCGTACTCGCCTTACTGGTAGCGGGCTGTCAGTGGGTGCTCGGGGACTTCAAGGTAGACAAGGGGCCGTGCGCGCAGGGCGCGATGCAGTGCTTCGGCAACGTGCTTCAGACCTGCAACACCGAGGGTACGGCCTGGACGAACGTCGATCATTGCGCGTCGGAGGCGTTGTGCGACCCGCTGCACGGCTGCAAGCTCGCGACGTGCGCCGACGGCGAGCGGCGCTGTGAGGGCGCGGAGTTCCAGGTCTGTAAATCGACGCGCGACGGCTGGGCCAAGGTCCAAGCCTGCGCCGACGCGAGCCACTGCAATACCGAGAGCGGCTGCACGAACGAGCCGTGCCAAGCCGGGACGCTCCAGTGCAACGGCGCCGAGCTGCGTCGCTGCACGGCGGACCAAGCGGGTTGGACGATCGTCGACACGTGCGCCTCGGCCAAGCTCTGCAGCAAGGATGGCTGCGCGACGCAGGCCTGCACCGCCGGTGAGTTCAAATGCGCGGGCGCCGAGCTCCAGACGTGCAACGACATGCTCGACGGCTTCGACATGGTCAAGAGCTGCGACAGCGCGGCGCTGTGTGACATGACGACCGGAACGTGCGGCATGGCGGGCTGCACGACGCCGGGGGCCTTTCGCTGCAGCGATACGGGCGTGCTCGAGACGTGCCCTGCTGATTTGACCGCGTGGATGCCCGTCGATTCGTGCAAAGGCGCGGCTTACTGCGACGCCGTGAGCGGGTCGTGCATGGACGATCCGTGCACGCCCGGCGCGTACCAGTGCAGCGGCGTGAGCCTACAAGTGTGTAAGGCCGATAGCAGCGGATGGAGTACGGTCGATAGTTGCGAGACGGAGGGGCTCTGCCAGCAGACGCTCAGTGCGAGCGGGACGACGTGCGTGAAGCCCGCGTGCGCGGCGGGCGCGACCCAGTGCGTCGATGCGGAACCTCAGATCTGCAACCCCGACCGCACCGGTTTCAAGGCCAACGGCCCCGCCTGCGCGACCGCAGAGCTCTGCAACGCCGGGAGCGGCACCTGCGGGGCGCCGCGGTGCGACCCCGGGGAGACCCAGTGCACGGGCGCACAGCCCATGATCTGCAATCCGGGCCGCACCGGTTACGTGGCGAATGCCCCGGCTTGCGCGAGCGTGGCGCTCTGCAATTCGGCGTCCGGTACCTGCGGGGACCAAAAATGCGTCGCCGGTCAGCTCCGCTGCGACCCGGAAAATCCGACTCGGCTCCAGCGCTGCAACGACGACCTCACCGATTGGGATCCGACCCCCTGCGACACGTGCGCAACCGCCGAGCTCTGCGCCGCCTCGCTCGCTGCCAAGACGTGCGACGCGACGTCGTGCATGGAGCCGGTCTGCACGGCCGGTGAACCCCATTGCGGTGGCAGCGGCACCGATCAGGGCAAGACGCTCCAAGTGTGCAATTCGGGTCGGACGGGCTACACGGCGTGCGAGACGTGCGCGACGCCGGAGCTTTGCTCGGTTTCGCTCACGACCAAGCCGTTCGTTTGCAAAGCCGGGGCGTGCACGGCGCCGTCGTGCAGCGCGACGGACCGCTGGTGCGGAGGTAGCGGCAACACGGCGCTTTACCAGTGTCCGAGTAGCCTCATCAATACGCAAGCGACCGTGCTCGACACGTGCGCCACCAACGGACTCTGCGAGCTCACCCGCTCCAAGAACGAGACGAAGTGCGAAGCGCCGACCTGTGCGCTCACCGATCTCTGGTGCGGAGGCAGCGGCAACACGGCGCTCTATCAGTGTCCGAGCAGTCGCATCAACTCGCAGGCGGTGCTGCTCGATACGTGCGTGACGAACGGGCTCTGCGAGCTCTCGCACTCGAAGAACGAGACGAAGTGCGAAGCGCCGACCTGCGTGGCCGGTGAGCTCTGGTGCGGCGGAACCGGCAACAAGAGCTTGTATCAATGTCCCGCGAGCCGCATCAGCGCGCAGGCCGCCGTACTCGACACGTGTCCGACCAGCGGGCTCTGCGAGCTGACGCGCTCGAAGAAGGAGACCAAGTGCGAGGCGGCCGTCTGCGCCACGGGCGCCACCCGCTGCGGCGGCACCGACATGACGCTGCTCCAGATGTGCAACAGCGACCGCACGGCGTTCACGGACTGCGACACGTGCGCGACGGCGGAGCTCTGCACGGACTCGCTCGGCGCGAAGACGTGTGACACCAGCGCCTGCCTTGCCTGCGCCGTGGGCGAGTCGCACTGCGACACGGACGGCAACTACGAGACGTGCAACGCGGACCGCACGGGTTTTTCGATCACCGACTGCATGGGCGCGCTCTGTGACGAGACGCTCGGCGGCTGCCAGTAAGCCGGACCGCGCGTCAGAGCTCGAGCACGGCGACGACCGGCAGGTGGTCGGACCCCGACGGCGGCAGGGTCGTGAAGTCGAGCACGCGGAAGGCGCCGTTCACGAACACACGGTCGATGCGCATCCAGGGTCCGAAACCGTGGTTCGTGGGAAAGGTGTAGCCGAAGCCGCAGCCGCGCTCGCGAAACGTGTCGCTGAAGCCAGTGAACGTGTGCTCCAGGACGGGACTCAGATCCGGCAAGTTGGTGTCGCCCGCGATGATCACGGGCAGCTTGCTCGAGCGTGCGTCGTCGGCGACGGTGCGGAGTTGTCGCTCGCGATCGCTCGTGTTGGCGCGGATGTCGGCATGCGCGCGCCGGAGCTCCGTCGGATTGCGCGTGATCTCGTCGCTCAGGAGCTCGCTCATCGTGAGGCGAGGCGACGGCGGGTGCAACGAATAGAGCTGCACGGGTCCCTCCGGTAGCTCGACGCGATAGCGCACGTAGGCCGCGCCGTGCCGCTGGAATGGGTTCGCGGCCACGGTGACCGGAAAGCGACTGCCGAGCACGAACTGGTCGCGCACCGACCACTCGTAGTCGCCGAGCTTGCCTTTCCAGAAGGCGGCGTCTTCGTAGTCGCCTTCTTGGAGCACGAGTAGGTCCGCTTTCGCCGCGCGCAGCGCGGACAGGAGCGCGGGGGAGCGCGCGTTCGAATGGATGTTGAAGCTCAGGACGCGCAGCGTGCGGTGGCCCGGGGTCGCCGCGCGCGCGCTGGCGAGGTGCAAGCCTTGCAGGGGAAAAAGCCAGAGCAGCCCCGTGACTAGCTCGAGACCGAAGAGCCAGCGCCGGCGTCTCCAGGCGAGCGCGACCAAGAGGACGGGCAAGGGCAGCGCGAACGGCCAGCGCGGCAGGTACAGGCCGATCGTCGTGAGCACGCTTGCTTCGCCGATGCAGCGGAGCGCGAGGAGGAACGCGAGCGTCAGGGCTGCGTGGGCCAGTGTGACGACGGTGAGTACGAGCCGCTCGCGCGAACGCGGGGCACGACGGGATCTCTGCGGCGAAAGCACCTAGTCTCGAGGTGGGCGGTCTTGGCAGGAAAGATCACGATCGTCAAGGAAGCTAAAATGCACGCGAGAACCGGCGAGCCGGCGCATTGTGGCTCGCAGGTCGGTCCCGGTCGCCGCGCTCGGGTGAGGCGACGGCAAGCCCTTCCGCGGACTTTTTTCGGATTGATGGGAGCACGGCGACCTCGCACAAAGTCGAGCGTCCGTTGCCGATCACTGACCCACGACGCGCCGGCCTCGCCGGTTCTTCACGTGACTCTCGGTCTTTCTTGCCGATCGCGATCTGGTCTTCCAAGATCGCCCAACTCGCAGCTGGGGTTCGGTGTCGTATCACGGGGCCGGCTGGCGGGGGCGAGCGGCCGCCAGATGCCGGGCAACTCCGCGCCACACTGCTGGCAAGCGGCGCCGCGCAAGTGGTTTTCGAGCGTGCGGTAGTCGTGCCGTCGAATCAGGAGCGTGTGACACTCGGGACAGCGCGTGTGGGCGAGCTCGGCGCAGGCGGGCGCGTTGCCGACGTAGACGAAGCGGCTGCCGAGGGCGTAGGCCGAACCGGCCGCCATCAGGAGAAAAAGCGGCTCGGCCGACGGCTCTCGCGCGAGCCGATAGCGCGGGACGAAGCCGTTCAGGTGCCAAGGCATGGCGGGGTCGATTTCCCGCAGGCGCGCGCCGAGCGAGGCGATGGCGCGTGCCTCCTGGTTCAAGCCGGGAACGACGAGCGTCACCACCTCGACCCAATAGCCGAGCTCACGCGCGAGCGCGATCGAGTCGAGCACCGGTTGCAGGCGCCCGCCGAGCCGCTTGTAGCTCGCTTCGTCGTGAGCTTTGAGATCGACGCGGAAGACGTCGGCGGTGCGCCGCAGGTAGCGGAGCGCTTCCGGCGTCGAGTGTCCGTCGCTCACGACGGCCGTCACGAGACCGCGTGCGCGCGCCAGCTCGAAGACGCGCGCCATCCATTCGACGCTGAGCATCGGTTCGTTGTAGGCGGCGCAGAGCACGCGGCAGCCCGCGCCGAGCGCTTCGTCCACGAGCGCTGCGGGGCTCATGGGTGTCGGGTGTTCCTGTGTCGGGCCGTCGCGTAGAGCCTGGGATATGCGGTGATTATGGCAATACGGACAGCGCAAGTCGCAGCCGTACATGCCGAACGTCAGCGCCTGCGCGCCGGGCAGGACGTGGAAGACGGTGTTGGTCTCCACCGAGCGAACGTAGCGACGGGCGACGTAGCCGAACGGCACGCGCAGCGCGCCGCCGCGGTTGTAGCGCACGCCGCACGCGCCCCGGCTGCCGTCCGCGATGACGCAACGGTGCGCGCAGGCGACGCAGCGCACGCCGCCGTCGCCGAGCGGCGTCCAGAGCTCGCCAACTTCCGAGCAGGCGTCGAGCTCGGCGCCGAGCGGCTCGGCGAACACCGGCAGCTTCATGGCCCGCGAATATGACACGCGAGCCGAACGCGAGCCCGGGGCGATTTGTCGCAACGTCGCGCCATTCCAGCCGTAGAGCGCGGGACTTCGGTGTTACACACCCGCTGCCACCGGTTCTGTACAACTTCGTGGCGCCGTGCGGTGGCAAGTTGTCCTAGCGAGGCGAAGCGCCTCCGGCTGAGTCGGCGCCGTCGCGCGCCGCGGATATGGCGGCGGAAAGTTTCTGGCTTGCCTCTTGCTCATATCGCCCTGTGGAAGGAGAGGCGTTGTCATGAGACCAAACTATTCGGTCTCGAGCCTTGCTGCGCTCTTGATCGCGTGCGGGGGCACGTGGCCCGAGGATGCGAAGGAACGAGCCAGTCAGTCAACTAGGCAGTCCGAAGCAGAGTCGCAGTCTTGTCTCGAAGCGACGACTACGAGCGGATGGGTGAGCGGCAGTATCGGCTCCCCGCCGGCGCGGTTCACGCTCGAGCTCGATGCGATTCCCGGCACGAGCGGCGAAGATGCGCTGATCGGTCTCGCGCCCGCGAGTCCCAGCGCCTACTCCGATTTGGCCGCGATCGCGCGCTTCAACGACGCGGGCAAGCTCGACGCGCGTGACGGCGACGTCTACCGCGCCCTCACCGATATCGCGTACCAGCCCGGCGTGTCTCACCACTTGACGTTCGAGGTCGACACCTACGCTCACACGTATTCGCTGCTCGCGCGGCGCGATTCACAAGGCGGTTACGTCGCGCGCGACTTCAAATACCGCAGTGAGCAGGCCAACGCGTCGGCCGTGCCGTACCTCGGGCTCAAGGTCGACGCCGGTGGGCCACTCGACGTTTGTAACATCAACCAGGTCGATCGAGCCTGCACACCCGCCGACGACAGCGACGGCTTCGTGAACTTCGCATTCCCCGCGCAGGACACGTTCGTGAGCGTCTCCTTCGACGCGACGCCGAGCGGCTCGAATATCGATACGGTCCTCGGCGTTTCGCCGCAGTCGGCGAGCTCGTTCGGCGACATCGCCGCCGCGGTGCGCTTCAACGCCGACGGACGCATCGACGCGCGCGACGGCGACGTTTACCGCGAGGTCAATCCGTCTTGGCCTACGTACGTCGCCGGCCAGACGTACCACTTCGATCTCTTGATTGACGTCGTCCTACACAAGTACGCCGTCGTGATCAACGGCTCGCAAGTCGGACAGAATTTCGCGTTCCGCACGTCGCAGGCCTCGGCTTCGACGCTCGGCAATTTCGTGATCGAGTCGGACAGCGGCGCGGTCACGAGCTGCGGCTTCGAGTTCACTCCCGCGGGCAATGCGATTTACCTGCACTCGATGCCCGGGCCGGCGCACGTGCTTCCGCTGCCCGACGGTCGTTTCTTGGATTACGACGCGTCCCAAGCGGTCGTTTACGACACGCGCGGACGGCAGAGTGGCACGCTGTCGCTGCTCGGTCCCGCGCCCGCGGACGTCGCGCTGCGGACCGACGCGGCCGGCAACGTTTACCGGCTCGGCAAGTTCAGTGGCACGGTGGATTACGGCACGGGACCGCTCACGAGCGAGGGCGTCGACGCTTACATCGTCAAATACGACGCTGCCTTCAACCCGGTGTGGAGTCAACGCGTCGGAGGTCCGACGGACGACACGCCGGAGACGTACACGCTGACCGTCAATCCTCGCGGCGACGTGCTGTTCGTGCTCGAGCCGAACCAGCTCGTGCGCCTCGATAGCGAGGGCAACGTGGTCTACGACTCCGTGACGGTGCCGCCGGATACGGAGCTCGCGCTCGATCCGAACGGCAACGTCTTCACGACCAACGACCCGCCGAGCGACCACGCTCTCTCGATCACCAAGCGGGACGCGGCGGGCAACGTGCTCTGGACGCAAGTCATGCCCTTCGTCTCGGGCGGTGCAAACATCCAGAGTCTCGCCGCGGACACGACGGGAGGCGTGGTCTTCGCCGGTGAAATCCAGGGCAGCTTCGCGTTCCCCGACGGCAGCACGTTCTGGTTCGACGCGGGTGAAGACGGAGGGCAAACGTACCTCGCCAAGCTCGACGCGAACGGCGCGCGCGTCTACGCTAGCCAGACCGAGATCAGCTATTTCGAGGGTCTCACGGTGGACGGGCTCGGCAACGCTGCCGTCGGGGGCACGCACGTGAACCCGTTCATCCCGCGGGTCGAGGAATTCGGCCCGACGGGTGCTCTCGTGCGCGAGCTCTCGACCGCAGACGTGCTCGGCCTGCCTGATTTCGGATTCGGCGGTGCCGTCACGGCCGACGCCGCCGGGAACCTGTATTGGTCCTTCAGGCCAGGCGTGAGCGCCGACTACGGGTCCTTCTTCGTCAAGTTGCGGTCGCCGTAGTCATGGGTGCAAATGACGGATATGCACGCGGGACGCGTTCCCGACGCTAGGCTACGACGCTGCCGTTCTGCGCCGCGGCGATCCAGCCGCGCACGAGCTCGAGATGGCGGCGCTCGTCCTCCAGTCAAAAAGAAACGCCGCGCTCCCGAGGGAGGAGCGCGGCGGTTCGTGCTTACCGGGTAAGCGGCGCCTTACCTCACGGCAGCACGGGCAGCGCGACGAGGTCATCGACGTACATGTCGGGGAACGTCGAGCCGCCGTTCTGGTTCAAGAACAGTGTCACCTCCGTGCAGTTGGCCGGCACGGTGAACGAGCCCGAGAGCTGCACCCACGTGCCCGAAGCCGCGTTGACCTGCCCGAGGAACGGGAAGTTATCCACACCGTTGCAGTGCGTCTTGACGGAGAGGACGAACGGGAAGGTCGAGCCGGAGTTTTGGAGGGCCCAGAGCGACGCCGTGTACTTGCCCGCACCGGTCGGGAACGAGAACGCCGGGCCGTTGAAGCTCGCCGTCCGTCCGCTGTTCAGGCCCGAGAAGCCGCCCGAGTGGGCGAACGCCGCGCTCTGCGACAGGCCGCCGCCGAACGTGAACCAGCCGCTCGTGCCGCTCTCGAAGCCAGGGTTACCCGAGAAGTTCGTGACGCTGCTCGCGTTGACGACGAGATCGTCCACGTAGATATCCGGGTTCGTCGCGCCGTCGAACTGCTGCACGTAGATTTGCGCCGACGTGCAACCTGCCGGAATCGTGAGCGATCCGGAGAGCTTCGACCATGCGCCCGAGGCGGTGCTCGCCGCGCCGAGGAACGGGAACGAATCGGAGCCGTTGCACGTGAGCTTCGCCGAGAGCGCGAGCGTGATGGCAGCGCCCGAGTTTTGCAGGGCGAAGATGCTCACGTCGTAGCTCGCGGGACCCGTGGGCAGGATGTAGGAGGGACCCATGAAATTCGCCGTGCGGTTCGTGTCCACCCCGGCGAAGCTCCCGCCGTGAACGAAGGCGTTCGTCTGCGACACGTTGCCGCCGAAGGACTGCCAGCCGTTCGCGCCGAGCTCCCAATCGCCGTTGCCGGCGAGGTTCGTGCGCTGCGGTGGCGGGGGCGGCGGCAGCACGGGAATCGAGAGCCGCTGCTGCACCGAGACGTCGTCGAGGATTTCGTCGACGCCCGACGCGGGTCCCTCGAAGTACATCGTGAGTGTCGATAGGTTGTTGCACGGCGGCACGACGTAGCTGCCGCTGAGCTTGATGAAGCCCTGGTCGGTGGCCGTACCGCTCGCGACCTGCGTGAAGGCCTGGGTGCCGTCGCACACCGACATCACGGTGAGCGAAACAGGTGCGCTCGCCGCGCCGCTGACGCGGATCCAGCCGTTCATCAGGTAAGTCGCGCCGTCCGTCGTGACGGGCGGTAGCAGGTCATAGCCGGGGCCCATGAACGTCGCCGTACGGTTCGTCACGAGCATGCTGCCCGTGCCGCCGTGCGCGACGTTGCTCGGCGAGAGCGTCGGGCTACCGAAGGGGAACCAGCCGGACACGCCGCTCTCGAAGGTGCCGTTCGTGACCACGTTCGGGCCGAGCGGCTCGCCGATCGTGCGGAGCGCCGCGTCGTCGATGAGGATATCGACGCCAGCGGGGGGACCCTGCACGTACAGGATCGCTTCCGTGATGGTGCAGAGCGGCAGCGTGAGTGTGCCGTCGAGCGACGTGTAGTCGTCTCTTTGCGCCGTGCCCGAGGCGATGGTGATGAATGTCGGAGCCTGCCCGTCGCACGTCACCTTCGCCGAGAGCTGCACGGGCTCGGGGGCGTCGTGCGCGTCGTGTTTGAGCGAGACGAACGCCGACGCGTCGTAGATGAAGCCGGAGCGCACGAGTGAGGTCACGTCGATGGCGGGGCCTTGCCACGTGTCGGTGCGTCCGCTCGCGAGCAGAGCGTTGTCGCCGGTGTGCTCGCGCTTACCGAGCGTCACGGACGGGATGCCGAAGCCGAACCAGCCGTCGGTGCCGGCCTCGAAGCTCGAGTTGGCGAGCAGGTTCGGCGGCGTGCCTTCCGGGTCCGCGGGAACGCCCTCGAAGCCGTCGACCATGCCGTAGTAGGCGGGCTTGCGGGCGTAGTTGTCGTCGAACTCGAGCGGGTCGTCGGCGCCGAACGTGGCGTCGATCCAGGAGTACTTGTCGGTAAAGCCCCACGTCGTGACGGCCTCGCACGCAGAGACCGCCGCGCACGCCGCGACGACGCGGTGGTAGATCTGCTTCTGTAGCGCCAATTTGTCGGCGCGAGTGCCGATGACGTTGCGCACCTGCACGTCGAGCTCGCTGATGTTCACGCGCAGCCCGAGCGCGGCGAAGCGCTGGAAGTTGTCGATGATGGCCTGCTCCGTGGGCGGGAAGCGCGCGTCGAGGTGCATCTGGAAGCCGACGCCGTCGATCGGCACGCGGGCTTGCACGAGGCCCTTGACGAGCGCGTACACGGCGTCCGACTTCGCGTTCGCGACCTCGGTGCCGTAGTCGTTGTAAAAGAGCTTCGCTTTCGGATCGGCCTTGTGCGCGCGCTTGAAGGCCGCCGCGATGAAGTCCGCGCCGAACGCGCGTGAAAACACGGAGTCGCGCAGGTTCGCGCTGTCGTCGATCGCCTCGTTCACGACGTCCCACGCGCGGAGCCTGCCGCGATAATGGCCGACGACGGTGTCGATGTTGGCGTTGATCATCTTCTGCAAGTCGGCGGGCGCGACCGCGTCCGTCACGAAAGGCGGTAGCTGCTGGTGCCAGACGAGCGTGTGGCCCTTGATGGCTTGATGGGCGGCTTCGGCGGCGTTGACGACGGCGTCCGCTTGCGTGAAGTCCCAGTGCGTCGCATCGACGGGCTGCAGCGATCCCCATTTCATCGCGTTTTCGGGCGTGACGTACGTGAACTCGTTGGAGAGCGTCGTCACGTAGGTCGGATCGCTCGCGAGGGCGCCGTTGTTCGAGGCCGCGCCGACGAGGCGCTTGCTTTCGCAGGCCGAACGCCCGAGCGCGAACGCCGGATCGCGGTGCGCCGCGCAAGGTGTGGGTGCTTTGCCGTCATCGTCACCCTGGCACTGCTGCAAGGCCTGGGTGCTCACGCCCGTCGGGGCCCCATCGCCCGTGTTCGCTCCCGCACAGCCGATGACCATCACCCCCAGAATCGCGCGCCAGCCCGAGAATTGTCGCATCTTGCTAATCTAACCCAAAAACGAGCCGTTTAGTCGTTGAGAGACAGCGACGATCGCATTTCAGTAGTTACTTCTGAGGCTCGGTCTCACTCGGTGACTACTTGCCGTACATGCGTCGCAGCGCCGAAAAATGCCGAAAATTTCGGCAAGTTTTGCAGTCGTCACGCCCGCTTGCGTGTGAACGCGCGACTCTTCTGGCGCTGGAAAGGCGGAGTCAACCCCGGGGGGTGAACACCGCATTTGGTGAGACTCGTGCGTGGCGAGCAACGGAGTCGTGCCTACTCGTCAATACCGCTTTTGCGATGCGGCGAGTGCCGTGAAACGCCTCCCGGCAGGCAACTCGCTCGTCACATGAGTCGATTTTTTGATGGCGACCGCCGCGCCGCGGGGGGTGACGGCCCTCGGCCAAGCCGTTCCACCGCCCGGGCGTCGCCGCCGTTCTCCGCGCTTCGCGCCGCAAGCCGACCTTAGGCCACCACCGCCCACCTCCTGCGCGCGCGAGGGCTCGGCTCTACTCGCGTGCTCGGCCGTGCGCTGCGACGTGCTCGAGCCAGCCGAGCGGAACTCCGGCGCCGTGCTCGGTGCCACGACCGGGGAGACTCATGCATCACGCACGGAACGAACGCTGGGTGTTTGCGATTATCGTCGCTCGCGGAGCGGCGCGTGCGCGAAATGCAGCAGGCCGTGGACGAGGAATACCGCCAATGGGCCGGCGAGCAGCCCGACTGCTGGCGCAGTTTCCGTGAGCTCGGCGAAAGCTTCGGCGCGGCGGGACTCGGTCTGAGCGGTATTGGCGAAGGCGGCGGCGGACTCGGCTCCGGCCAGGGCTTCGGCGCGGGGCAGGGTCGCCTCGGCGGGTCGCGCCAAACTGCGTCTTCACCACGCCGCGCCACGAGCGCCTCCGGCACGAACAATCAAGTCGCAAGCGTCGACGAAGCCGACCTCGTCAAGCACGACGGACGCTACGTCTACGTCGTGATGAACGGCGCGCTCCGCATCGTCGAGGCGCTCGACCCGAGGCTCGTCTCGGTCACTCGCCTGCGCGGCAGCGTGAAGGAGCTCTTCGTCGACGGTGACCGCGCCGTCGTCTACACGAGTGAGGGCGGCAACGGCCGCACCGCGTGCACCTACGGGTACGACTGCGCGTTCGCGGGCGACGGCAGCGCCACGCGTATCCTCGTGCTCGACATTGCGAACCGGGCCGCGCCGCGCGTGGTGCGCACGCTCGAGCTCTCGGCTGCTCGCGGTACCGATGACCGTCCGCGAAGGCGGCGGTGACGGCAGCTACGGCACGACGGCGAGCTTCAGCGGTCTCTTCGTGTACCGCGTGAGCAGCGACACGGGCTTCCAGCGGCTCGGCGCGATTGACCACGGGGCAAAGAACGCGCGCTGCGCCAACTGGTGGTCGACGCGACCTCCGCCGTCAAGCGCAGCGTCTTCCTCGACGAGCTCGTGTACTCGATCGCGCCCGATCGCATCAAAGTCCAGAAGCTCGGCGCCCTCGGCACCGACCTCGCAGACATCGCGCTCACACCGTGAGAGGGGCTACTGCTTACCGGCCGTGCGCGTCTGGCCGTTCACTTCGAAGCTGATGCTATCGACGGTCACTTTGCCCTGCGTCATGTCGTCGATCTCGCTGCCGACCTCGAGACGGCTGATCCAAAAGTCCGTCGAGTAGCCGCGCTTCGTCACGAGGTAGTCGATCAGCGCCTTCACGTCGACTTTGCCCGAGAAGTTCGTCTGTGGACCGTCCGTCATGCGGAACTGGAAGTAGCGCCACCCGCTCGCCCAACTGTCGCTCTGGACCTCGAGCTTGTAGGACTTCGCGCCGGCGGACACCTGGTCGCCCGCGCCGCTGCCGGTGGGGCCCATGCCGTTCGGCGGCTCGGGGTAACGCCCGTTCTGCCAGCCCCAGAACGTCATGAGCTCCGCGTACACTCCGGGGTTCGAATCCGTGATCGGATTGCGCTCAGTCACCCAAAGCTCGAAGGTGGTGTCCCAGGAGGCGCTCTGCTGGAGCTGGATGCTCATGTTGTTGACGGTCACGCTCGCGGTCTTGATGTCTTTAATCTGAATCGGCATCAGCGAGGTCGACGAGAAGTCGGGTGAGGTGGCGAGCGAGTTGCCTTTGCCGAATGGGTGCACGCCGAACTCGATTTCGGGGAAATCGGGCTTGTCGCCCTTGCCCGCCGTGTCGCAGTTGCCGCGGTTGAAGTTCCAGCCGAACGAGCCGTCCTGATTGACGAACACACTGTACTGGTTCGACCCGGCGCTGCAGTTGAGCTCTTGCGCGCCCCAGTTGTTGTTGATGAGGCGGACGTCGCAGGAGCGGAGGTAGTCGCGCGTCGTGGAGGTGGTCGCTCCGGGCATCCAGTTGGCTTTGCCGTTGGCGTCCATGGCAGCGCACGTGCTCGCGCCCGCACCGCCGGCCATGCCGGCCGAACCGGACGAGCCGCCCGCGCTGCCGCCGGACCCCCCCGCGCCGCCTGACGTTCCGCCGGAGCCGCCCGTCGTGCTGACCATGCCGGCGCTGCCGCCCGTCGAGCCGCCTGTCCCGCCCGTTGCGGAGGCGCCGCCGGTTCCGGACGTGCCGCCCGTGGTGCCGCCAGTCGACCCACCGGTGCCGCCGGCTGCGCTCGTGCCGCCGGTCGAGCCGCCGGTACCGCCCGTTGCCGATGTGCCGCCCGTGGTGCCACCGGTCGAGCCGCCCGTGCCGCCCGCCGCGACGACGCCGCTACCGGCGGCCGCGGATGCGCCGCCCGTTCCCTGCCCGCTCGCACCACCGCTGTGGCTGCCCGCAGGACTGGACGGCGAGTCCGAGCCGTTACCGCAATCGGTGAGGAGGAAGGGAACTGCCAGGAAGAGACCAAGGAAAGGGGATGTCAGCTGCCGCATCGGATCCGGACCATAACATCCCCTTGGCGCTCGGGCCGCACCTGTGGGACCGGTTCCGGCCGCTCGCCGTCTCCACGCCGGCACTGAGAGCAAAATCTTTCGGTGTTGCTAGCCGGATGGGTGAGCGGCGGGCGCGTCAGTGCTCGCTCGGCGGCTGGTAGAGCATGAGCCCCGCCGAGACACAGGCGACGGGCATGCGTTGCGCCTCGGGCAAGCGGGCGTTGAGCCAGACGCGGCCGGGGCGCAACACTTCGACGGCACCGAGCGCGCCCTCTTCGCTGTCGTAGCGGAAGCCCGCCGCGCCGCTGCCGAGATTGGTCTTGTCCGTGCTGTTCACGGGGGAAACGTTGTATTTGGCGTCGCCCACCGTCAGTGCGCCCGCCGAATTTTTGTCGTTGTCCGGCGAGCTCGAATTCAAGACCACTGACGCGCTCGTGCTGCCTTGCTTGCACTCGCAGGTGAGCTTGGTGCTCCCCCAATCGACCGACCCGCCCATGACGTGGACGCCCTTGTCGTTCGCCGACGAGGCGCAGCTTCCGTCCCAGGCGCCGGCTCCGCCTTTCACTTTGTACGAATAGCCCGTCGTCGTGGTCGCGTTCGAGTAACCGACCACGGAAAAGCTGCTCTTCTTGTTCCAGTCGCGATCCACGTCCGACACGGCGAACGACCCCAACTTGAACGACTCGTTGACGAGTGAGCCCGACATCGAGCTCCGATCCGTCACCTCCAGCACCTGGCTGCCTTGCGTTACGTCTTCGGGCGCTACCATCCGGGGCCCCGCACACCCGAGCGCACCGAGACCCATCGCCAAGCTCACCGTACCCGACACCAAGCTCCTCATCATCGCTTCTCCTTTCAGTCCCTGGATTGGTCCCAGCGGACTCCCACGCGCCGAGCATACCCCGGCCGTGGCGCTCTTCTTCCCGCCGAATGACGAGCGGAAGAGAAGCGGGAGAACGGCAGCGCGCGCTGCTCGCCCGCTGGCGCGGAGCTTGCATCACGTGGGGGATGATCCGTGCCGTGCTCTTGGACATCGATGGAACGTTGATCGACAGCAATGACGCGCATGCGCGCGCTTGGGTGGATGCGTTCGCGGAGTTCGGTCGCACGGTTCCGTTCGAGCGAGTGCGGCCGCTGATCGGTAAAGGCGGCGACAAGCTCATGCCGGAGGTGAGCGGCCTCGACTCCGAATCGCCGGAAGGCAAGCGCATCTCCGCGCGCCGCTCCGCGCTGTTCCGGGAGCGCTATCTACCGACGATCAAGCCGTTCCCGCGCGCAACGGAGCTGCTCGAGCGGCTGCGCGCCGACGGCATCGATTTGGTCGTCGCCACGTCGGCGAAGAAAGACGAGCTCGAGCCGTTGCTCGCGATCTGCGACGCTTCTCGGCTGGTGTCGGCTCGGACGTCGAGCGACGACGCCGAGAACTCGAAGCCCGACGGCGACATCGTGGCGGCCGCTCTCGCGCGCGCCAAGGTCGACGCGGGCGACGCCCTCATGCTCGGCGACACGCCGTACGACGTCGAAGCCGCGGCTCGCGCCGGAGTCGGCGCGGTGGCCGTGCGCTCGGGCGGCTGGGACGACGCCGCTCTGGCGGGTGCGCGCGCCATCTACGCCGACGTGAGTGAGCTCCTCGCAAGCTACGAGGACTCGCCGTTCAAGCGCACTCACGGCAAGCGCTGAGGCGGCGCGCCCTCGACGGCGGTCGCCGGCTCGACGCCGCGCGGTCGGGCGAGTCGCGTTTTGCCCGCGAGCCCGCTATGACCGGAACATGAGCCCTCGAGCCCACCCGCGCCTGCTCGTCACGCTTGCGTCGTACGCGTACCTCGAAGCAAGTTTTTCGGCCGCGAGCGAGCTTGCCGCCGTGGCTGTCGAGCGCAAATGGTTTCCCGACGGCGAACGCTACCTCCGTGTCGCCGAAGACGTGCGCGGCGCCGACGTCGTTTTGCTCGGCGGCACGCCGAGCGACCTCGACTGGCTCGAGCTCTACGATCTCGGCTTTGCCATTTCGCGAGCGGGGGCACGCTCGCTGTCGATCGTGATGCCCTACTTCGGCTACTCCACCATGGAGCGCGCCGTCCTGCCGGGGGAAGTGGTCACGGCCAAAACCCGCGCGCGCCTCATTTCGGCCATCCCGCCGTGTGAAGGCGGGACGCGCGTCATCCTCTTCGATCTACATACCGACGGCATCGAGTTTTACTTCGGCGACGGCCACCTCACGCGCCACGTCTACGGCGCGCCGATCATCACGCGTCTCGTGCGCAACCTGGTGCAGGGTGAACCCTTCGTGCTCGGCGCCACGGATGCCGGGCGCGCCAAATGGGTCGAAAGTCTCGCCAAGACGCTCGGTGTCGAACCGGCCTTCGTTTACAAGCGCCGCGATAGCGGCAGCGGCGCCCTCCGCGTCACGGGCGTCAACGCGGACGTGCGCGGCCTCGACGTCGTCGTTTACGACGATATGATCCGCACCGGTTCGTCCCTGCTTCAAGCCGGTCGAGCGTATCTCGAAGCCGGCGCGCGCCGTGTGCACGCCGTCGCCAGCCACCTCGTCCTGCCGGGCGATTCGTTCGCGAAGCTCGAGAGCGCCGGCGTGTTCGCGTCCATCAGCGGCACGGATTCGCATCCTGCCAGCCAAAAGCTGGTCGGGTCGCGGGGCGTCGTTGCGCCGGTGAGCGCGCTCTTGGCGGAGGCGCTGGACACGGTGTGACGGACAGCACCCCGTGCCCCACGCAGCCCTGCGCTGACGCTGGCGTCAGCTAGCGCGAAGTTTGGCGACGATGTGTTCCGTCGTTTCCCAGAGTCGACGCGCGAGCGCCGCGTCATCGGCGTCGGCGCGCGGCGTGGCGAGGTTACAGTCGGCAAAGTAACGACCGGAAACGCCCGCGAGCGCGGGATGCGTGGCAACGTAAACTTGCGTCGCCGCGCCTTCGGCGGTGCTTTTCAAGGCGAGCGGGCCGAAGGTGTTGAACAACACGGAAAGCGGTGCGCTCATGTGTCGCTGCAAGTTCGTTTTGATGACACCGGGGTGTACGGCGTTTGCCGTCTGCTTCGACGTTGCAAGACGGCGCGCGAGCTCCTTCGCGAACAGGAGATTGGCGAATTTGGATTGGCCGTAGGCCGACCAGGGACTGTAACCCTTCGAGCCGTCGAGGTTCTCGAACTCGATGCCCGCCCGCGGCGCTTGCCGGTGGGCGCTGCTGCTCACGACGACCACCCGGCCGAGCACGCTGAGCTCAGCGAGCAGGCCCGTGACGAGCATGAAATGGCCGACGTGGTTGGTGAAGAACTGGAGCTCGTAGCCATGTGCCTTCTGGAGCTCCGGCAAGGCCATGATACCCGCGTTGCACACGACGGCATCGAGCCGCGCGCCCGCGTGCTTCACCGCCGCGACGCAACCGAGCACGCTCGCGGGGTCCGAGAGCTCACAGGCAAGCGGCAGCGTTTGCCCGCCGACGGCCGCGCAAGCGCGCTCGGCCTTCTCGAGCGTGCGCGCCGTGCCGATCACGCGTGCGCCGCGCAGCGCGAGCACGCGCAGCGTCTCTTGGCCAATGCCCGAGTTGCAGCCGGTGACGAGCATGCTCTGGCCCGCGAGTGAGAGCCCTTCGGTCACGTCGGTCGCTGTCGAACCGTACCCGAACCCGCTCGCGCCCCTGCCGGCCAAGAGTCCATAGAGAGACATCGCTCGCTTGTAGGGCCGCGCGACGTAAAAGCCAACGCAGCGTCAGAAGCAGTGGGTGCCGAGCAGCCGGCAGCACCAGCGAGGAACATGCAACTGCTCGCAAGCGAGGGCAGCAACGGGAACGTCCAGCGGTAAATGGTTCGTCGCACCCCCGCCCAATGCGGCAGGGGCGCGCCGTGTTCCAGCTCGGTCCCGCGTCGCCGAGCTCGAATCCCGCCTTACGTCTTCGGGAACGGCTCGCGCGTCGCGCCTTTGATGTTCGAGGCGTCGGTGCCGTGCGCGAACTCGGTCTTGCCGCTCGTCTCGACGAACGGGCCGCCCGCGTCTTCCGGCACGGTTTGATTGAACACGTCCTCCTTGTCGTCTTCTCCGCTCGTCGCGATCTCCACGAAGCCTTCACCGAGCTCTTCGGCAAAGGCGTCGTTGGTCTTCGTTCCGGAAATGAAGGCGCGAGCGTCGTCTTTGTCCTGACCATGGCCGGTTTCGGCACGCAACTTGGCCTCGTAATCCGGATCGAGATGACCCGTTGCGTCCCGGCGACGGATCGGCGCTGCCGGTTCGGCCTTGGCGGGCGCGGCGTGGTCGGGCTTCGGTTTCGACGTCGTCATGTTCGTTTGCTCCTCACTGCGGGGGCTTGACTCTGCAGACACTGTAGCCCCGATCTCGGCGGCGAGGCGATTCAAGGCCGAAATCAGCGCGTGAAAGGAGGCCAAGACGACGTCCGAGTGCTCCGCCACACCGTAAATCGACGCTGCGGCCGAGTCGTTCGCGACGACGTGCGCCAAGACGTCGCCCCGAACGCCGGGGTCGGGACTCTGCGCGCCGCCGCGGATGGCGACGTAAGCCACCGCTTTCGCCGCGACGCCTTCGCCGCGGGCGTGTTCGACGAAATCGACGACGTCGAACGCGCGTGGCGCAAGCCCTGCGACCGCGCGCGCGAAGGCTTCGACGGGTCCCGCGCCGAGTCCCGCGACTTCCCGTCGCTCCGTGCCGGCGCGCAGTTTCGCCACGACGGCGCATTCACGGCCGTGGGCGCGCCGCTCGACGCTCGCACTCTCGAGCGTGAAATGACCAGGTCGTTCGACGTACGTTCGACGGAAGAGAGCGAGCACGCCCTCGGGCGAGAGCTCTTCGCCGCCCGCGTCCGTCACGGCCTGCACCTGTTTACTGAACGCGACGGCAAGCTCGCGGGGCACGCGATAGCCGAAGTCGCGCTCGAGGACGTGCAAGAGGCCGCTCTTACCCGATTGGCTGTTGATGCGAATCACGGGCTCGTATTGCCGGCCGATGTCGCGCGGATCGATCGGCAAGTACGGAACCTCCCAGCGCGCCTCGGGCTCGGGCGGCAGTGCTTTGAGCCCTTTGTGAATGGCGTCCTGATGCGAGCCGCTGAACGCCGCGAACACGAGCTCTCCGGCGTAGGGGTGCCGCGGGTGCACGGGCAGTCGCGTGCACGACTCGACGACGCGCACCACGTTCTTCATGTCGGGAAACCGGAGTCCGGGATCGATGCCGTGCGAATAGAGATTCAGCGCCAGGGTCACGATGTCCACGTTGCCGCTGCGTTCGCCGTTGCCGAGCAGCGTGCCCTCGACGCGTTCGGCGCCGGCCAGCATGCCGAGCTCGGCGGCCGCCACGCCCGCGCCGCGGTCGTTGTGCGTGTGGACGCTCAAGATGACGCTGTCCTTGCGCGTGAGCTGACGCGACATCCACTCGATGCGATCGGCGAAGACGTTCGGCGTCGTGTTCTCCACCGTCGACGGCAGGTTGACGATGAGCTTGTCCTCCGGTGTAGGAGACCAGGTCTCGATCACGGCGTTGCAAATCTCGGCGGCGAAGTCGAGCTCGGTGCCCGTGAAGCTTTCGGGCGAGTATTGGAGCGTCACGTGCGTGCCGCGGAGCGCGCGTGCCTCTTCACGGATTTGACGCGTCGCGCGCACGGCGAGCTCGATCACTTCCGCGCGGCTCATGCCGAAGACGACACGCCGCTGGAGCTCGGAAGTCGAGTTGTACAGGTGCACGATGGCCCGCTTCGCGCCCTGGATGGACTCGAAGGTCCGGCGAATCAGCGCCTCGCGCGCCTGCGTGATGACCTGCGGCACGACGCGCTCGCCGAGCACGCCGCTCTCGATCGACCAGCGGATGAAATCGAAATCGGTCTGCGACGCCGAGGGAAAGCCGAGCTCGATTTCGGGGAAGCCGCTCGCCACGAGCAGCTCGAGCAGGCGCTGCTTCCTGTCGTGGCCCATCGGATCGGGCAAGGCTTGATTGCCGTCGCGCAGATCGACGCTGCACCAAATGGGCGCGTGAGTCAGCGTGCGTTCCGGCCAGGTGCGGTCGGGGAGGCTCACGCGAGCGGGGGCGGAGTAGCGATGATGATGGAAGGGCATGACGAGTTTCTCGGGGTTTGCCGGAGAAAACGCGGTAGCCCTCGCTCTCCGGCCGGATTGGCGGGAGAGGGGAAGCGGCGTTTCAGTTCAAGCGCGCGTCACACCTCGTCCCGCGCTGCTAAGAAGCAGCCGGGCGAGGCCAAGGAGCGCGCGTGCTCGAACCATGTGAGAGCGTGAGTTTGACACGCGGCCTTTCGCGCCGTCAAGTGCCGCCGTTTCGCCGCGCTCTGGGCGCGGCGTCGGCGCGGCAGCGAAGCCGCGCCGGCTCGCGCGCTGTTCGTCACTCTTCGTCGTCGTCCTCTTCCTCCTCGTCGTCGTCCTCGTCGTCGTCCTCGTCGTCGCCTGCCGCTTCTTCCTCGTCTTCTTCCTCGTCCTCGAGCAGATCCAGGAGCAGCTCCTTGGCACGCTCGGCACGCTGCTTCTCTTCTTTCTGGCAGGTGTTGAAGAAGTCCTCGACGGCTGGCATGGACGCCTTGCGAGCGTCCTCGATGTATTGCTGATAGGTCTGGGCGCCTTGGAGCGCGTGGTAGAGCACGCTCACCACGCCGTACAGATGATCGGAGGCGCCCTCCGACGCCTGCGCCGACCGGCCGGAGGCGCGCGCGCCGCTCTGCTGGCCGCCGCTCTGCTGGCCGCCACTCTGTTTACCGCCGCGCTGGGTCCCTGCTTGCGTTGTGTTTGCCATGCTGTTCTCCGATGGGTTGGTTTCGGGGCAAGGTCGGCCGTGCAGATCGCGTGCCGGCTTGCGGCGCCTCGTGGCCTACGCGGTGCGCGCAGTCCGCCTCGCCGGGACAGCTCCGCACCCCCGCGGCATTTCTACGCGTTCGGAATCAGACGGAAGCGGCAAAACTCGAGCCCGAAGAGGAGGCCGCGACCGTTCCAGCCGTCCGGCGTGAGCACGAGCTCGTCACGGACAGGCAACGCGACGTAGCGGAGAACGTACGCCCGAGGCGTCTCTGCCGTGCGCTCGACGTGAAACGGGAAGAGTGGCAGTCCCAGGACGGCGGTGACGCCGCGGCGGTTTGCGCCGACGCGCTTGGTGAAGTGAAGCGGCGGAAGAAATCCTGCCGTCCGTTCGACGTGAAAATGGCCGACGAGCTCGTGGGCGCTGCGGTCGTCAGCGATGGCGTGCGGCGTTGTCACAGCGCGATCGGCGCGCCCGTCGGCTCGCGATTGAGAAAACGCAGGCTCGCGTCGGTGTCACCGAGCTCGAGGCGCGTCACGCAGCCGGGATCGAGCTCGAGCCGGCGTGCGAGATCGATCGCCACGCCGATGAAGAAGGCGAGCGCGGCGCGTAAGGGATCGGCGTGTCCCACGACGGCAATCGCCGCGCCGGGATGCGCGTCGCGCAGGCGGCAGAGCTCGGTCACCATGCGTGCCTGAACGAGCGCGGCGTGCTCGCCGCCCGGTGGCGCGTGGCCCGCGCGCTGCGCGTTGAAGCGCCGAAACTCCGGCCGATCGCGCAGGGCCGCCAGGTTCTCGTTGCTCCATTCGCCGAACTCGATGTCGATCAGCGCGTCGCGCACGCGCACGTCGATCCCGTGCGGACGCGCGACGGCGCGCGCCGTGGCCAGAGCGCGTTCGAGCGGGCTCGAATAAACGGCCGCGAGCGGCAGGTTCGCGAGGAACGTCGCGGCCCGTTCGCACTGCGCGCGGCCGGCGTCGTTGAGCGGCACGTCGGGGTGCCGGCCGACCAGGCGCTGTCCCACGGCGTCGGTCGTGCCGTGGCGCACGAGGAAAAGCGTCGTGGCCGTCACAGGTCGAGCGCCCCAGCGCTCCGCCTGCGATCGAGCAGATGCGTCGCTTCGCGGTAACCATTGAGCGTGCCCACGTCGACGTACTTTTCGCCCGCGGGGACGGCGTGAGCCGTGCCGCCCTGTTCCAGGTACGCGTTGACGAGCGTTCCGAGGTACTCGTCGCGGCGCTCGCGGGCGCACCAGAGGTCGTAGAGGGCGCGCAAGGTGCGCCCGTCGAGTCCGAACGCTCCCCAGATCCAACGGCTGCGCGCCGCGCGTGCTTTCACTTCCATCCTGAGCACGTTGCCGGCATCGTCGCACTCGACCGCGTCGAAGAGCTCGGGTCGATCCACCGGGAAAAGCAGGAAATCCAGCGGTTTTTCCGTGACGTGGCGCAAGGCATTTTCGGGGAACCAAATCGTGTCGGGCAGGCCGAAGCAAACACGCTCGTCGTCGTGGATGAACGGCAGCGGGCGAAACAGCGCGTCACAGAGACCGCGCGGCTCCTCCTGCACGACGTAGCAGACGCTCGCGCCGCGCACGTGCTGTCCGAAGTACTCGACGACGTCGCTCTTGCCGCGCCCGATCACGAAGCAGAGCTTGGTCACGCCGGCGAGCAGCATGCGCTCGACGATGTACTCGCTCACGGCGACCGGTCGCTCGTTGTCGCCGTCGCTGCGGCTGCCGACCGGCAACAACTCCTTGGAAAACGCGAGCGGTTGGATGCGGCTGCCGCGACCCGCGGCCGGAACGATGCCCCACATGGCCGTTACCCGCTCGCGCTTGCGGCGCCGCCGCGCTCGATCGAAATACGTTCTGTCGCGTCGCGCATGGCGCTTGTTCTTGCGATCAGCGGCGTGCTTGTCAACCAGCGCTCGCGAAATTTCCTACGAGCGCGAGCGTGATTTCTTGGCGCGATTTCGGCCGGGAACGTGTCGTGCGCGAACGTGCAGAGCGCACTTCGTCACGCTGCTGCGCGATATTCCCCAATCGGGGCGGGGCAGTTTGCCAAAGCGGGCAAGTGCGTGAAATGACCCAATTGACAGGCTGGCTATCAGGTGCAGAACGTGGCTTGCATGAACACCCGCAGCGGGAGTGTGGAAATGTCGAAGCGGATTTTGATCACGGGCGGCGCAGGTTTCATCGGTTCGCACCTGACCGATGAGCTCATCGCGCACGGCTACGCGGTACGCATCCTCGACAATCTCGCGCGACAGGTTCACGGTGAGCGCGCGGGGCGACCGGACTACCTCGACGAGCGCGCCGAGCTCGTCGTCGGCGACGTGCGCGACAGGAGCGCGGTCGAAACTGCGCTCGACGGCGTCGAGGCCGTCGTGCACCTCGCCGCGGCGGTGGGCGTCGGTCAGAGCATGTACCAGATCCGCGAGTACGTGGACGTGAACTCCGTCGGCACGTCCGTGCTGCTCGAGGCGATCGCGAAGCGACCGGTACGAAAGCTCGTCGTGGCTTCGAGTATGAGCATTTACGGCGAGGGCAGCTACGAGAGCCTGCGTGACGGTCGCCGCGTCGACGATGCCGCGCGTTCGCTCGAGCGGCTCGGGGACGGCCGCTGGGATCCCCGCGACGACGAAGACTCACCGCTCGTCCCGTTGCCCACGCCCGAAACCAAACCGCCGGGCCTGTCATCGGTGTACGCGCTCTCCAAGTACGATCAGGAGCGGCTGTGCTTGATGTTCGGTCAGGCCTATCGCATGCCTGCCGTCGCGCTGCGCCTGTTCAACACCTACGGCCCGCGCCAAGCGCTCTCGAACCCCTACACGGGGGTGCTCGCCATCTTTGCGTCACGCCTCTTGAATGGGCGCGCGCCGCTCGTCTACGAGGACGGCCAGCAGCGGCGCGATTTCGTCAACGTGAAGGACGTAGCCAGTGCGTTCCGGCTCGCGCTCGAGCGCGACGCGGCGAACGGTCAGGCCATCAACGTCGCAAGCGGGCGCTCCGTCAGCATCGGTGAGCTCGCGCAGCGCTTGGCAGAAATTCTCGGACAGCGCCAGCCGCGCGCCGTGCTCACCGGCAAGTATCGCGTGGGCGACGTGCGGCATTGCTTCGCCGACATCGGCAAAGCGCGGCGACTGCTCGGCTTCGAGCCGTCGGTGACGCTCGACGCGGGCATGCTCGAGCTCGCGAGCTGGCTGAAAGACGCCCGGGCTGTGGACCATTTCGACAAAGCCCAAGCCGAGCTCGAGGCTCGCGGCCTCGCGGTCTGAGGCCGGCAGATGCGGGTGCTGATGACGGCCGACTGCGTGGGAGGGGTCTTCGGCTACGCAGTCGAGCTCGCGCGTGAGCTCACGCGTGAGGGGGTGGAGGTGAGGCTCGCCGTGCTCGGTGAGCCGCTTGCGCCGCACCAGCGTGAAACCTTGCGCACGGTGCGCGGGCTCGCATTCGACGAGCGCGCCGGTGCGCTCGAGTGGATGGAGGAGCCGTGGCGCGACGTCGACGCCGCGGGTGAGTGGCTGCGCGACCTCGCGCGCCGGTACGTGCCCACGGTGGTCCAGCTGAACGGCTACGCGCACGCGACGCTCGACTTCGGCGCGCCGAAGCTCGTCGTGGCGCACTCGTGCGTGCTCGGCTGGTGGCGAGCTGTGCACGGCGAATCCGCGCCCGCGGCGTACGCCGAATACGCGCGCCGCGTCCGCGCCGGCCTCGACGCCGCCGACGACGTGGTCGCGCCCACGCACGCGATGCTCGAGACGCTGCTCGACGAGTACGGCTACCGCGGCGGCGCCGTCATCCCGAACGGCATCGATCAGTCTGCGTTCCAGCCGCAGCCCAAACAGCCTTACTTCGTCGCCGCGGGCCGCTTTTGGGATGCGGCGAAGAACTTGTCGGCACTGGCCGCGGCCGCCGACGCCCTGCCATGGCCGGTCCGTATCGCAGGTCCGTGCGCTGAGCGGCCGCCTCGTTCGGAGCGGCTCGAGCACGTCGGAACGCTCGGCCGTCAAGAGCTCTTCCGCCTGTTCGCGGAGGCGAGCGCGCTCTTGCACCCCGCGCGCTACGAACCGTTCGGGCTCGTGCCGCTCGAGGCCGCCGCGTCCGGTTGCGCGCTCGTGCTCGGCGACATTCCGAGCCTGCGCGAGGTGTGGGGAGACTCCGCAAGCTACGTGCCGGTGAACGAGCCCACCGCCATGGTGGAGGTCACGCGGCGCTTGGCGCGCGATGCCGACGCTTGCCGGCTGCTCGGCGCGCGAGCTCGCACCCGGGCGCGCGCGTACACGGCCAGAGCCATGGCGAGCCGCTACCTCGCGATGTACCGGCGGCTGCTCAACGTGCCGCGTTCGAGAGCCGCCGTGGCAGTTCAAAGGCCGACGTTCACGCGCGCAGCAGTCCTTCGGGAAGGAAAGGAAACCTCCTCTTGAAAAGTCTACGTTTGGTCTTGATGGGGCTCTCCATCACGTCGTCGTGGGGGAACGGCCACGCGACGACGTACCGGGCACTCGTGAAGGCTCTGGCCGCACTCGGACATCGCGTGCTCTTTCTCGAGCGCGACGTGCCCTGGTACGCGGAGCACCGCGATCAGGCACGACCGGAGGGCTGCCGCGTCGAGCTCTATCGCACGCTCGAAGAGCTCGAAGCGACGTTCGAGCGCGAAGTGCGCGACGCCGACGTCGTCATGGTCGGCTCGTACGTGCCGGACGGCGTCGAGGTGCTGAGCTGGGTGCTCGACACGGCGCGCGGACTCAAGATCTTCTACGACATCGATACGCCCGTCACGCTCGCGCGGCTCGAAGCGGGAGAGAAGACGTACCTCACGCGTGAAGCGATCCCCGAGCTCGACGCGTACCTCTCGTTCAGCGGCGGCGCCGCGCTCACGCGCCTCGAACGCGAGTACCACGCGCGCATCGCCTTACCCTTGTTCTGCTCGGTCGATCCCGAGCTCTACGCGCCGAGCGAGCGACCCCCGAGCCGTGATCTCGGCTACCTCGGGACCTACTGCGCGGATCGCCAGGCCGCACTCGAACGGCTCTTGCTCGAACCGGCTCGGCGCATGGCGGAGCGCCGCTTCATCATCGCGGGCGCTTGCTACCCGCCCGAGGCGTGGCCCGCGAACGTCGAGCGCGTCGAGCACGTCCCACCGGGCGATCACTCGAGCTTCTACGGCTCGCTCCGCTACACGCTCAACGTCACGCGCGCGCACATGATCGACGTGGGGCACTCGCCGAGCGTGCGCTTGTTCGAGGCGGCGGCGTGCGGCGTGCCCATCATCGGCGACGCTTGGCCCGGTATCGAGGATTTCTTCGAGCCCCAGCGAGAGATCCTGCTCGCGAGTGAGGCGAACGAAGTCGAAGACTACCTCGAGCGGCTGCGCGAGCCGGAGCGCAAGAGTATCGCGCGCCGCGCGCGCCAACGCGTCCTCGGCGAGCACACGGCGCTCCATCGCGCGCGTGAGCTCGAAGGTTACCTGCGCAGGCTGGGCGCGGCTCAGAGCAGCCCCGTCTCGGCGAAGCTTCCGTCCGAGATCGACCGCGCCAAGATGGTCGGTTCGTGACCGGCGCCGGACGGCGATGCTCGTCTTCCGCGACTCCCGGCGCTCGGTTCGCTCGCACGAGCTGCTGAGCGAGCTCGGTCGCGCCCTCGGTCGAGCGCACGAGGCGCCGCTCGCGGCCCTGCTGCTCGCCGCCGAAATCGAATGCGCGCTCGAGGATCGAGCCCACGAGGCGGCGCCCGTGGCGCGCCAGCTCTCCGACGCGCTCGCCGACGCGTGGCTCGGCTTGCGGCAGCTCGCCACGCCGCTCGTGCACGAGCTCGTGGCGCGGCTCTCGCTGCCCGAGGAGCTCGAGCTCAAGTGTCCGGAGGGCTTCGCGTTTTATGCGCTCGATCCCGCTGCCTATGCGCGGGCCGCGGCTCGGCTCCGCGGGCCACGCGACGTGTGCGTCGTGGGTGTGCGCACGATTGGCACGAGCCTTTCGGCCATCGTCAGGGCAAGCCTCGTGCGGAGCGGCGTCGCCGCGCGCCGGATCACGGTGCGCCCGAGCGGTCACCCCTGGGCGCGGGTCCTCGAGCTTGGGCCCGCCGAACGCGAATTCGTCGAACGCGGCGCGCCAGATTGCGACTTCGTCGTGGCGGACGAAGGGCCGGGACGGAGCGGCTCGACGTTTCTCGCCGTGGCCGAGGCGCTCGAACGCCACGGAGTGCCCGCCGCGCGGATCCGTCTCCTGGCGAGTCACCCGATCGACGCCGAGCGGCTCGTGGCCGAGGATGCCCCACGTCGTTTCGCGCGCTTTGCGTGTGAGGTGGTCGAGCCGTGGTTGCCGCCGCCTGGCACGGTCGATCTATCCGGGGGCGCCTGGCGCAGTCACGTCGACCTACCGGTGTGGCCGCCGTCCTGGCAGCTCCACGAGCGGGTGAAATATCTCGAACCTGACGGGCAGCGCCTGCACAAGTTTTCCGGACTGTCGCGCTACGGATCGGGTGTGCTCGAGCGTGCCAGCTTGCTCGCTGAAGCTGGCTTCGCACCGAGCGTGGAACACGCCGAGGCAGGATGGCTCGCCTACCCCTGGCTTTCGGGACGCCCGGCGCAGGGCCGTGTCGACGGCGCGAACGCGCTCGAAGTCCTCGCCCGCTATCTGACGTTTCGGGCGGGGGAACTCGCCGGACCGGCGCCGAGACGGGGCGAAATCGAGGCGATGGCGCGGCTCAACGTTCAGGAGGGGACCGGCACGACCGTGCCGGAAGATTTCGAGCTCGACGTCGTGAAGCCGGTCGTGTGCGACGGGCACATGATGCCTCACGAGTGGATCGTGGCGCATGACACCTTCCTGAAAACGGACGGCGCCGAACACGGCGACGATCACTTCTATCCGGGCCCCGTCGACATTGCCTGGGACGTCGCCGGAGCGATTGTGGAATGGAACCTGCCGCCCGCGGCGGAACACTCGCTCGTCCATCGTTATACGGCGCTCACGGGCGACGACGTGCGGCCGCGTCTCGACTCGTACAAGCTCGCGTACTCGGCGTTGCGGCTCGGCGTCGCCGACTTTGCCGAACGCGATGCACCGGCAGAAGACGAGCGCGCTCGCTGGCGCGCGGCAAAGCGACACTATGCCGCGCGCGTCCGGCATGCCGTCGCGCGACTCGCGCGGGCGTGAGTCAATCGAGCCACGACGTTGCAGAACGCACGTGTCCGTTTGGCGCTTCCACCCGCGCACAACCATAGAGCCGACGTGCGATAAGGTATGTACATTCGAGGTCGCCTCGGGGTACGGTTGTTGCTCGAGTCGCGGGGTCGCTAGCTCTCGGAGCTTCTGCATTCTGTGAGGAGACGAATGAAACGACTTCTTCTCGTAGAACCGGATGAAAGTGTCAGGCGTGAGCTCGGGGCGTACCTCCGTAGCGACGGTCATGAGGTGCTGGAGATAGACAAGCAACGTGCGCTCGAGCTTTGTCAGGAGCGCGTCGACGCCGTGTTCGTCTGGACCGCGAGGGAAGCGGCGCGGGCCGCCGCCGTGCTGCGGGAGATGGACGGGTCGCCGCAGCCTCATATCTTGTTCTATGCGGGCGGCGAGAGCGGCCCTGCTCACGGAGCGACAGCGCCGGCTCCGGTACTCGTGGGGGAAACGACGGCGATGCGCGACTTACGCGCGACGTTGCGCCTTCTTGCCGGGCGCCCGCGCACGCACGTCCTCGTGGGCGGAGAAGCCGGCAGCGGCAAACACACGGTGGCTCGCGCGCTCCACCATGCCACGAGCCCGCGCCACGACTTCGTGCATTTGACGCCGGCTCGCCTGGAAAATGTGCTCGCGCGCGGCCTCGGGGCCTTCGAGGCTGGGGCCACTTTGTACCTGCCTTCGATCGAGGCCATCGAACGCACGATGCAGCGCGCACTCGCGGGACTGCTCGCGGATTGTGAGGGTTTCAACGCGCCTCCCGTGCGGCTCGTCATCGGCTTGATGCGCACGGGACAGCAGATATCGCTCGGAAGGCTCGTGCAGCGCGCGGTCCATCCCGAGCTTGCCGCCCGCGTTCCCGTGCTGCTCGACCTCTTGCCGCTGCGCAAACGCAAGAGCGACATTCCGTTGCTCGCGTCGCACCTGCTCTCCTCGTGGTCCAAAGGAGCGGGCGGTTCTTGCCCGTACCTCACGCCCGTGGCGCTCGAGCAGCTCGCAAGCCACAGTTGGCCGGGCAACGTGCGCGAGCTCGCCAACGTGCTGGAACGAGCGTCGCTGAGCGGCCGAGGACGCATCGACGCGGCGGACCTGCCGGCGTTCGACGGCGGGCGCGCCGGCGTCGACTACGAGCTGCCGAGCAGTGGCATCGACATCGGGGAATTCGAGCGCGCCATGCTGGTCCAGGCGCTCGCGCTGTCTCGCGGCAATCAAACGCAGGCGGCGTCGCTACTCGGACTCACGCGCGATCAGATCCGGTATCGGATGAACAAGTTCAAAATCCCGCGCTCGCCGGGCGAAAGCTGAGCAAGCGTCAGCGTTCGGTAGTGTCAGGGCCCCGCGGCGCGCGGACCGACGGCCGCCCAAAATTCCTCCTGATTCCAGCGCCACATGCTCGTTTCGCCGTCGGGATCGGGCGCGCAGAGCAAGAACTCTTCGAGCGGCGTGGAGAGCACGCGTAGGCCCGCCGAGCGCACCATCGCGGCAAGGCAAGCCTCGTTCGGAACCCACCAGTTGGACGGATCACCCGCGAAGCGCCGTTCGATGAAGGACAGCCGGGGCCAGCCCGGCCGCAAGAGCGGCGCGCGGTCCGCAAGCTCGAGATCCGGAGGTGGCACGAGCGCCGGCTCGCCGTGCGCGACGAGCGACTGCACGACGAGCGTCTTGCCGACACAACGTGACACGATATCCAGGCCCAAGAGCGGATAGCGCAGGTGGTAGAGCACGCCGAGGAAGAGCACGATGTCCCAGCGGCGATTGACGGCCCCGAGCTCGTAAATTTGCTGTTGCCGGAACTCCACGCGATCTTCGAGGCCGAGAGTGTGTGCGGCCCAACGCGCTTGCCTCAGATAGTGCTCGCTCGAATCGATGGCAGTCACCTGCGCGCCGCGCTTGGCGAGCTCGAAGCTGTAAAAGCCCGCATTGCAACCGACGTCCAAGACGGTGGCGCCCTTCAGATCGAGCGGGAGGTGAGGGGCAAGCTTTGCCCATTTCACGTTCGGAAAGTCACCGAGGCGGTGGTCTTTGCAGGTCTCGGTGCCGTCCGGCAGGTGCAGGTTGTGAAACCACGGGCCAAGTTCGCCGATTTCCTGAGTCACGGTCATCATTCGAGCGATCCTCCAGCTACGCGCGCTAAGCCGAAGCTGCGCGCTCCCTACACTCCGTGACGCCGAGGGCGCGCTCGACGTCGAGGGCGCGATCGGCGTAGGTGTGATGCGCGATGGCGCGCCGGTGCGCTGCTTCGCCGATGCGCCGGCGCGCCGCTCGGTCGAAGCGGTTCAAGACGTCATTCACCGCGTCGCCGCTGTCGGCGACGAGGATCTCGCGCTCGGGTTCGAAGAACTGGTCGATGCCTTCCCACGCGTCGCTGATGATGCACGCCGCCGCCCCGGCCGCCTCGAACAGGCGGGTGGCAGGCGAGTACCCAGCGCGCGCCATCGAATCGCGACTCACGTTGAGCACGGCGCCCGCAGAGGTGTTGAACACGTTGTGGTCACTCGTGAACACGTGTCCGAGGTAGTTGACGTTGCCGGGCCTCTGCTTGTCTTGCCAGCCGCTACCGCCGAGGACGAAGCGCCGTTCGGGCTGCCGCTTTGCGACGCCGAAAAAGAACTCGTCGGCGCGGGCTTCGCGATCGGGCAGGCGATTGGCGAGGAAGCCGAGCTCGGACGCGAACTTCTGAGCGGGGGGCACCGGGTGATGCGTTGCGGGATCGAGGCCATTGTAGATGGGCACGCAAGCGCGAGCGCCCAAGGCGAGGTAGCGGTCCACGACGGGGCGGCCGCCGCCGTACGTGAGCACCATGTCGTAGCGTGGGATCAGGCGGCCGAACGGATCGCTCTTGTCGTTTTCGACGCGCTCGAGCGTCGCCGGCGCATCGACATCCCAGAATACGACGAGCTGGTGCGGGCGCCGCCGCTCGAGCACGCTCGCCTCGAGCAGCTCGTCGAAGACTCCGACGCCGCTCGCTTTGACGACCACGTCGGCGCGTGCCGCGTCGTCGAGGCAGCGCCGCGCGCCGTCTTCACCCTCGTACACGACGACGCGCGACCAGTGCGGGTCCTCGATGTCGCGATGCTGTTGCCGCTCGTAGGCGTTGGGTTCGTAGAACACCGAGCGGTGGCCGCGGCCGTAGAGCGCGCGCAGGATGCCGCGGTAATACGTGGCCGCGCCGTTCCAGCGCGAAGAAACGAGGCTCGAGCCGAAAAATGCGATGTTCAATCCCATGCGCTGACTCCTGCTTCGCCCGTCAGGCGAGCTAGGGGGCTCTGTTTCCCGAGTATTCGCACGATATGCAGGAGCTCGTTCACGCGGTGCGAGCACGTGTGCCGCGCGAGCACGGTCTCGAGCCCGCGCCGGGTGAGCTCACGGCGCGCGGCCGGGTCGTGCCGCAGGGTGCGGAGCGCCGCGAGTACGTCAGCGCTCGAGTGCACCATGATGAAGTCGTCGCTGCGGAAGAGGCCCTCGCTGTCCGACCACGGCGCTGAAATCAGCGGGATGCCGCACGCGAGCGCCTCGAACACGCGGATCGTCGGGATACCGGGTAGCGCCTCGACGTACGGACGCCGCGGCACGTGCACGGTGAGCTTGTGCTGCGCGAAGGCGATCGGCACGCGATAATTCGGTAGGTGACCGCCGAAATCCAAGCCCGCGTCGGCGACCGCTTTCAGGCCCGCTTCGGGGTAGCGGACTCCGTACACCGTGCCGCTCAGACCGAGCGCGGCCGCGGGAGCGAGCACGAACTCCTCGAGCTCGGCGGTGCGCTCGCCGTCGCCCCAATTGCCGACGAACACGAGCTCCTTCTCGGGCTCGTATTCGGGCAGCGGCCGGAAGACGCGCACGTCGGCGGCTTCGTGAAAGGTGAACACGCGCTCGCCCCAGCCGCGCGCGAGGTAGCGCTCACGCAGCGCCTCGCCGAACGCGAGCACGCCGTCGTAGCCCGCGAGGTCGAGCGCGCCGAACTTCGCTTCGTCGCTCACCATGCGGTGATGCGTGTCGTGGAAGAGCAGCAAAAAGCGGGCGCCGTGCTCGCGCCGGCGCCCGAGCGCGCTGATGAGCGCCGGGCTGTTCCACTCGTGGACCAGAACCACGTCCGCGCCGTCGGTCGCAGCGTCCAAGTCGAGCTCGGCCTCGCGATAACGTGTGATGTCGAGCAGCGGATACTGCTCGGCGACTTCGGCGATCGGCAGCGTGCCCGCCTCTTTCTCGAGTGACACGGCGCTCCAGGCGTCCTCGGGCTCCCACGCTCGTACGTCGTGTCCGCGCGCGACGAGCTCGCTCACGATGCCGCGCAAAAAATGGGCGTTGCCGTGGTTCCAGTCCGAAATCAGCGAATGACAAAACAGAACGATGCGCATGGACCCGGATGCGTGGCTGGTGCCGCGTCGCATGGTTCTGCCCTCGAATCCGAGGCTGTCAATTGGGTGATTTCACCCAGCTGGCTGCGGTGCAGAACGACACGCTCGAACGAGCTCTCGTTGGGTGATTTGACGCACGTTGACAGGGGCCGAGCGGCTAGTCAGAACAAGCCGCATGTCGCTCTCCGACACGATGTGGGCTGCGCGCATCTCCGCGCGCGAACGAGTTCTGCTCGAACGCGTTGCCATCCCTGAACCTGGTCCCGACGACGTGCGCTTTCGCGTGCGTGGCACGGGCGTGTGCGCTTCGAACCTCGGACCCTGGTTCGGCTTGCCGTGGACCCGCTACCCGCTCGGTCCCGGCGAATCGGGCCACGAAGGTTGGGGCGTCGTCGACGCCGTCGGCAAGAACGTGCGCGGAGTTCGCGTGGGCGACAGCATCGCGGCGGTTTCGAACGCGGCGTATGCCGAGTACGACGTCGCGCACGCCGATTCGATCGTGCGCTTGCCCGGGGAGCTCGCCGAGCAGCCATTTCCCGCGGAACCGCTGGGCTGCGCCGTGAACATCTTCGAGCGCTCGGAGATCGCGGCGGGCCACACGGTCGCGATCGTGGGCGCCGGATTTTTGGGCGCGGTGCTCACGCGTCTCGCCGCGGCGCGCGGCGCGCACGTGATCGCGATCTCACGCCGGCGTACGTCGCTCGAGCTCGCCCGCGAGCTCGGCGCTCGCGACACGATCCCGCTCGAGGATCACGCCGGCATCATCCAGCGCGTCTCCGAGCTCACTGGCGGTGCCTTCTGCGATCGCGTGGTCGAGGCAACGGGTAAGCAGTGGCCGCTCGATCTGTCCGCCGAGCTCACGAAGGTGCGCGGCCGGCTCGTGATCGCCGGTTACCATCAGGACGGCGCGCGCAGCGTCAACATGCAGCTCTGGAACTGGCGCGGCATCGACGTGATCAACGCCCACGAGCGGGAGCCTGCGCGCTACGTTCACGGCATGCGCGGCGCCATCTCGGCGGCGCTCGACGGCACGCTGTCACCCCGGCGACTCTTCACGCACACGTATTCACTCGAGCAACTCGGCGACGCGCTCACCGCCACGGCCGAGCGCCCCGAAGGCTTCGTGAAAGCGCTGGTGCTGCCGTGAGCGCGCGGCCTCGCTTGGGTTTTGCCGGCGTCGGCTGGATTGGCCTCTTGCGCTTGCGCGCGCTCGCCGAAACCAACCGCGTCGAGATCGTGGCCGTCACCGATCCCGAGCCCGAGGCATGCGCCAAAGCGCAAAGCGCGGCTCCGCAAGCGGCGGTCGTCCCGAGTTACGAAGAGCTCGTGCGGCTGCCGCTCGATGGCGTCGTGGTCGCGACGCCGAGCGGACAGCACGCCGAGCAGTGCGTTCGCGCCTTCGAGCACGGCTTGGCCGTGTTTTGCCAAAAGCCGCTCGGGCGCTCGGCGGCCGAGGTCGGCGACGTCATGCGCGCCGCCAAGCGCGCCGGTCGCCCGCTCGGTGTCGACCTCTGCTACCGCCACACGGAAGCGCTCGTGCGTTTGAAAGAGCTCGTGACGAGCGGTGAGCTCGGGCGCGTCTACGCGGTGGACGCGACGTTCCACAACGCCTACGGCCCGGATCGCGCGTGGGCGAACCAGCGCGAGCACGCGGGCGGCGGGTGCCTCATCGATCTCGGCGTGCACCTGCTCGACGCCGCGCGCTGGCTGCTCGACGGCGCTGGGGATCCCGTCGCTTGCACGTCGGCGCTCTTCACGCGCGGCAGGCAACTCGGCCGTCCGGCGCTCGACGTCGAGGACATGGCGTTCGCGCAGCTTCTCTTCGACGACGCCTCGACGGTTCGCGTCGCCTGCTCCTGGCGTTCGTCGTTCGGCGCCGACGCCGCCATTCGCATCGCCTGCTTCGGCACGAACGCGTCGGCGGCCTTCGAGAACGTCGGCGGCTCCTTTTACGATTTTCAATGCGAGCTCTACCGCGGCACCGCGCGCACCGTCGTCGCTGCGCCGCCGGACGCCTGGGGACCGCGGGCTCTCTGCGCGTGGGTGAGCGAGCTCGAGCGCGGCGCCGGCTACAGCGAGGACCTGCACCTGCTCCCCGTCGCGCGCCAGATCGATCTCATCTATGGACGCGAGTCGGCCCCCGCTCTCGAGCGGCCCGCCGTGCTCGCGGCGCTGCAGGCATGAAACTCGTCATTTTTGGACTCACGGTGAGCTCGTCGTGGGGCAACGGCCACGCGACGCTCTGGCGCGGCTTGTGTCGGGCGCTCGCGGCGCGTTCACACCAGGTCGTCTTCTTCGAGCACGACGTCCCGTACTACCGCTCGACGCGCGATCTGTTCGCGCTCGAGGGCGGCGAGCTCGTCTTTTACGAAGACTGGGACGAAGTCAGCGAACGCGCCGCGCGCGAGCTCGCCGATGCCGATGCCGCGATGGTCACCTCCTTTTGCCCCGACGGCGAACGTGCGGCGGAGCTCGTGCTCGACCGCACGCGCGGCGTGCGCGTGTTTTACGATCTGGATACGCCCGTCACGCTCGCGAGCCTCGAACAAGGCGTGCGACCGCCGTATTTGCCGGAGCAAGGGCTCGGGGGCTTCGATCTCGTCCTGAGCTTCACCGGTGGCAAGGCACTCGACGAGCTAGCGAGCCGCCTCGGGGCGCGCCGCGTCGCGCCGCTCTATGGCCACGTCGACCCCGACGTGCACCGCCCGACGCCGCCCGACCCCGATTTGCGCTCCGATCTCTCCTACATCGGCACGTACTCGGGCGATCGCGAAGCCGCCGTCGACGAGCTCTTCTTCGGCCCCGCGCGCGCGCTACCGAGCCGTCGCTTCGTGCTCGCCGGCTCGATGTACCCCGACGACTCGCGCTGGCCCGAGAACGTGCAGCACCGCCAGCACCTCGCCCCGAACGCGCATCCTGCGCTCTTCTGCTCGAGCCGCATCACCCTGAACGTCACGCGCTCCACCATGGCGCGCTTCGGCCATTGCCCGTCGGGGCGCCTCTTCGAGGCGGCGGCGTGCGGCGCCGCGCTCGCGAGCGACTGGTTCGAGGGTCTCGATTGCTTCTTCGCCCCTGAACGAGAGATCCACGTCGTCCGTACGCGAAACGACGTGATCGAGCTGTTGGATCGCTCGGACGAGGAGCTGCTGCGCTCGGCCGAAGCCGCGCGCGAGCGCACGCTCGCGTGTCATTCGGCGGCCGTGCGCGCGGAGAGCCTCGAGCGCCTGCTCTGGGAGAGACCGTCATGATCGAAGCTGCGATGTTTTGGAACGAGCCCAACAACCTGTCGCATTGGGACTTCGAGCTCGACCCAGGCTGGCAAGCCTTCGGGGACATGGTGAAGCTTGCGGCAAGTGCCGTGCGCGCCGAGACGCCACGCCTCACGCGCGTGCTCGGCGGCATCTCGCCCATCGATCCGACGTTCATCTCCAACATGGAAGAACGCGGAGTGCTCGCGGAGCTCGACGCCGTCGCCGTGCACGGCTTTCCGCTCGACTGGAATCACTGGCAAATCCACGATTGGCCCGCGCGCCTCGACGAGATCCGGAGCGTCACGCACATGCCCGTCTGGATCTCCGAGGTGGGCGTCTCGAGCTTCGGCGCCGAGGAAGTCCAGGAGTTCGGCTTGACGAAGAGCCACGAGCTTTTGCGCGGCCAGGCGCCCCGCATCCATTGGTATTCGCTGCTCGACCTGCCCCGCGCGTGGCCGGCCACGACCCGGCATCGCGAGGCGGAAGGCTCCTCGTACTACCGCCATTTTTACATGGGACTCTTGCGGGAAGACGGCGAGCGCAAGCGCGCGTTCGACGCTTTCGCGCGGCTCGGCGGCGAGCTCGGCATCTGCCAATGGTTTCACTTCGAGGATCCACGCCTCGAGCGGGCAGTTGCCTGGCTCAAGCAGCTCGGGGTGAAGCACTTGCGTACGGGCCTGAGCTGGGCCGATTCGCAGCGTCCGAACGCCACGGCATGGTTCGACCGGCTGGTGAGGGCGCTCGAGCCCTTCGACGTCACCGTGACGTTTTGCTTTACGCCCGAGTCGCGCGGTGTGAGACCGCATCACACGAGCCCGCCGCTCGTCGCGCAAGAATTTGCGGATTTTTGCGCCGAGATGGCTCGCCGTTACGCGACGTAGCAATGAGACATCAGTGGGCGAGGTGAAGAGGCAGGCTGACGACGATCACGCGGTCGTCGGTGCGGACGCGGAGTAGCGCCTTCAAGAGCGCGCCGCGTTCGTTGTGCAGCGGCCGCTCGTACCAGCGGCGCGCGACGACGCTCGGAACGACGACGACGAGGTCGCGTTCAGGGTGGCGCGCGCGCAATTCGTGCACGTACTCGAGCAGCGGACCGAAGAAGCGGCGATAGCGCGAGCGCTTGAGCACGAGCTCCGGCACGGTCGTGCCCGCGGCGCGCGCAGGTGCGGCGACGAAGCGCTCCCACTCGATCGCGAGCTCGGGCTCGCAGTCTATGCCCGTCACGTGAACGGCGTGAATGTCGTCGGAGAGTCGGCGCGCGAAGTGCAAGCTGCGGCGCGCGAGCTTGTCCCAGGCCCCGAGCGGGATCACGACGAGCGGCGGCTCGGGCGCGCGCGGATCGATCGGACTTCGATCGAGAAGCTCCCGCCGTACTTTGGCGAAATGCCGCTGAATCCCGGAAAACGTCGCCGCCGTGAGCACGAGCGCGAGAATGGCGACCCAAGCGCCTTCGACGAATTTCGAGACGCCGACGACCAGGGTCGTCACGGCCGTCGCGAGCGCGCCGGCGAAGTTCAGCACGAGGGCGCGCCGGTGCCCGCGGCCGCGCTCGCGCCGCCAGTGGGCGACCATGCCCGCCTGCGAAAAGGTGAACGCCAAGAGCGCGCCGACCGCGAAGAGCGGGATCAGCCGATCGGTGACGCCGCCGAAGCCGATCAGCAGCAGCGCCGAAAGCACGGCCAGCAGCAGCACGCCGGCCGTGAAGACCAGACGTCGCCCGCGCAGGCCGAAGGTTTCCGGCAAGTAGCCGTCGTTCGCGAGCAAGCTGCAGAGCCGCGGAAATCCCGCGAAGCTCGTGTTGGCCGACAAGCAGAGCAGGGTCACGATGCTCGCCATCGTGACGTAGTAGAACGCGCCGCGTCCGACCACTGCCGCCGTGAGCTCCGAGAGGACGCTTTGATACTGCGCGCTGCCCGGCACCGTGGCGCCGATTCCGTACGCGCGGCAGAGCAGCGCAATCCCGGCGAGCAGCGACGCGAGGATGACGACGATGAGCGTGAGCGTCCGCTGCGCGTTCTTGGCACGCGGTTCACGGAACGCGCCGACACCGTTGCTCACCGCTTCGATGCCAGTCATCGCAGTGCAGCCGTTCGCGAACGCGCGGCAAATGAGCCAAAGACTCACGGCGCCCACCGCTTTGGGCAGCGCGGGCGGAGCCACGACCGGCGTGGGCTGCCCCCCAGCGAGCCAGGTCTTCGTGCCGCCGATCGCGAGTACGGCGAAGAGCGCCGCCACGAACGCGTACGTCGGCGCGAGGAAGGCCACCCCGGCGTCGCGCGTGCCGCGCAGGTTCAGGTACACGATGAGCGCGAGCACGGCGAGGCACACCCCGAGCAGGTGCGGCAAGAGCCAGGGAAGCGCCGAGGCAAGCGCGCCCACGCCCGCCGAGATCGCGACGGCGACGTTCAGCATGTAGTCGCACGCGAGCGCGGCTGCCGCGAGGATGCCGACGCGCGGCCCGAGATTTTCTTTGGCGACGGTGTACGAGCCGCCGCCGTTCGGGTACGCGGCGATCGTCTGCCGATACGAAAAGTAGACGATCAGCGCGAGCGCCACGATCACGAGCGTGATCGGCAACATGTACTCGACGCCCGCGAGTCCGAGCGGCAGCAGCATGGTGAGCGCCGCTTCGGGTCCGTACGCCGCCGAGCAGAGGGCGTCGAGGCCGAGCGCCGGCACTCCGATCACGGGGCCGATTTCGGCCGCTGTCGTCTCCGAATCCGCGATCGGCTGTCCGAGCACGAGCTCGACGCAGCGCTGCGTCCACCTCGGCCAGTCGCGTTTGAGCTCCCCGTCTGCGCTCGATACAGTCACACGAGTTGAGCGCGCTCCTCACGGGTCTGCATGATGGCCGCCGCGAGGTCGACCGCGCCGATCGCGGCGATCGCGCCGAGCGCGCCGAGGAGTCGCTCGCGCTTGGCGCGGCGTGCTCCGAGCGCGCCGCACAGCAGCGAAAGGTCCATCGCGTCGCCGAGCACGCGGAGCCATGTCATCTTGGCGGAGGATTGCTTGCCGGCGAGCAGGCCCATCCCGACGCCGATCTCACGCATGCCCACGCCTCGCAGGACGAGCCCGGTGGTCTTGGAGACGGGCGCACCGATGAGGCGCGCCGTGGCGAACGGTGTCGCGACGGCGGCGGTCCCGAGTGCGATGCTCAGCCAGCCGAGGACTTTGGGCCTCACGCTGCTGGGCGCTGAGCCGTCCGTCGCGAGCGCGGAACCCACGCGGGCCGCCAAGGAGGAACGCTGAGAAGTGGAGGTGCTCGTCTGAGGTTGCATGGTGTTTGGCTCCGCTCCACCTGCTGCAAGCGGCGATCCGGCGCGAGGCTCTGGCTGCGCGTCCCTCGCTGTGTGGCCCGACCGCCAGCCCGCCACGTGCGGACATATGTGCCGCTGGCAAATCGCCGCAAACCTGCCTCGCAGACGCGCGAAGCCCGGCGGCGGCACGCTCGGGCTCGTGGGTCAGACGGAGCTGGCGGCGGGGCCGGCCGTCCGAGCCGGAGTAGCGTTCAGAACTGGTTGAAGAAGGCCGTGATGGCAGTCTTGCCGAAGCTCGGGATGCCGTGCGGTCCGTCCCATTCGCACCAGGTCACGTCGTAACCTGGATCACAGCCCTCGTACTTCACGCACGGGCTTGGATCGACGGGCGTCGTGGTGGTGCCGCAATGGTTCTGCTGCAGGATCTTGTCGCGAGCCGCGCGGCCGTTGTCGATGGGGACCACGGTGTCGCTCGTGCCATGCGAACCCCACATCGCGACCGGCGCGCCTGTCCCCTTGCAGCTCGGGTCGCTGTAGAGAGCTCCCGACATCGGCGCGATGGCGCGAAACACGTTGCTCATTTCGCAGCCGACGGCGAACGACATCATGCCGCCGTAGCTGAAGCCGACCGAGAAGATCCGCGAGTTGTCGACGCAGTACTTGCCTTGGACTTCGTCGAGCATCGCCTTCGTGAATGCGATGTCCACGCCATTGGTATTCGCCCAGCCCGGCCCGTTGTCGCCCGCGTCGAGGCCTTGCGGTGTGACGTAGATGGCGTCCGGGATCCCCGAGTTCAAGCCGTACATGGTGAGGGCTTGTTCCGCTGTGCCGCCCCAGGGATGGAACTGGAAAATCAACCGATGCGGCGTGGACGCGTCGTAGTTCTTCGGCAGCTGAACGTAATAGGTGCGAGCCGTGCCGCTCACGTCCATGCTGCACGTGGTGCCTTTGGTGTCGCAGGGCGAAGTGGTGTTCGTCGAGCCGCACCCCGGAGACGAGCCGCCCGCGGCGGGCGCACCGGCCGTGTTGCCGCTACCCGCCGAGCCACCCGCACCGGTACCGGGGGTGCCGCCCGTCGTACTCGCACCGGCCGAGCCGCGGCCGCCCCGTCCGTTGCTCCTGCCCGCGTCCGACTGAGTCGAGCCGGCGCGACCGCCGTTCGCCGTCGTACCTGCGGACGTGCCACCGCCGGCCACGGCCGTGCCGCCGGTTCCCGTGCCGCCGGTCCCGGTGCCGCCGGTTCCCGTGCCGCCGGTCCCGGTGCCGCCAGTTCCTGTGCCGCCCGTGCCCGTTCCACCTGTCCCGCCGGAACTCGAGACGGTCCCACCGGTGCCCGTTCCTCCGCTGCCGGCCTGCGTGGCACCGCCGGTGGCTCCCGTCGACCCGCCGGTAGCCGAGTTACCGCCGCCGGGCGCCGGCTCTCCATTGCCGCAGGCCCAAACCGCTAACCCTGCGCCGACGAGCAGTACACGACGGACTCCATAGCTTCGAAACGTCATAGGCGGTCTCCGTGGCGATCGGGCTGGTGAGTGCCGCGATTCCAGTGTCTTCGAACAGTAACCCGACACGTTCGCGGCAGGCTGGAGTCCGCCGCGCGTCACGGCGGAGCTCCAGCGACACGATCGTGAGCGCCGTTCGCCACAGAGACAATAGGCCGATCAGCCTATCTATGCGCTCTCTCTAGGTGCGCTCTCAGAACTGCTTGAGGAAATCCCAGACCTGCTGATATTCCCAGCTATTGCCGGAAGAACCGTTATCCGGATCCGGGGTGTGATCACCGTTGAAGGAGCAGAACTCGAGCGGATAGCCCGCCTTGCAGCCCATCAAATTGGTGCACACGTGCGCGCCGCTCGTCACCTTCGTCGGTGTCATCCAGGTGCAGCCGTTCGCCGTGGAGAAGTTCTGCGCCAAGCCCACGCCGTTGTCGTAATTGAGCACGGAATCATGGGTGCCGTGTGATGCATAATAGGCGACTGGGTTCTTGGGCGTGCAGTTCCCGCTGAGTTGCGAGCCTGAGTAGACGGCAATCGCCCGGACGAATCCGTTCGCCACTCCGCCGAGCGGCCGCTCGCATGCAGTCTTGTACGACATGCTGCCGCCGTAGCTCCAGCCCGTGGCGAAGATACGATTGGTGTCGATGCAGAAGTTCTCCTCGAGTTGCGCGACGACCGCGTCAGCGAGGGCAAGGTCGGTGTTGTTCGTGTTGGGCCAGCCGCAGCCGGACGCCTGGGTGCACGACGCCCCGTTCTGTTGCCCGTTCGGAGCGACGAAAATCGTCGTGTCGCCGGCGAGCGGCATCAGATGATAGTACTTGTTCTTGTACATCTCATCGTCGTTGCCGTTGAGCTCGTGATAGGCAATGATGAGCTTGTACGGTTTGGTGTTGTCGTAGGTGGTCGGCACGTTGAGGATGTACCTGCGCTGCATGCTGCCAACGGTGATGCTGATGTGCTGACCGTTGTTGTACATGCTGCTCGCGATCGTGGGTGCCTTGCCGCAGCCGGCAGACATGCCCGTGCCGCTCATGCCACCGCTGCCGCCGCTCATCCCGCCCGCGCCCGCCGGCCCCGAGCCGGCCATCGACGATGTGCCGGCACTGCCTCCGCGACCCCCACCCGTCGTGGCGCCGCCCGTGCCTCGGCCTGCTCTGCCGCCCATGCCCATGCCCATGCCACCCGACCCGCCCATGCCACCGGGCCCGGCGCCGCCGGAGCTCGTCATGCCTCCGCGGCCGCCGGCCGGCGCCCCGGCCATGCCGGTGCCGCCGGATCCGAGGGTGCCTCCCGTACCGGCGGAGCCGCCCGTACTCGTCGTGCCGCCCGTAGCGCCTGAGCCGCCCGAGCCGCCTGAACCCCCCGTACTCGTCGTGCCGCCCGAGCCGCCAGTTCCGACCCTACCGCCCGCTCCACCAGTGCTGAGCGTACCGCCCGAGCCGACGAGGCCGGAGCCACCGGTACCGCCCGTTTGGGAATCATCGGGAGTGGTCGAACTGCACCCGTACGCCAAAGCGACAGTGGCAGAGCAAATCGCGAGCCCTGAAATCGAAACACGGCGCATCATGAAAAACCTCGAACGCAAGCGCAGCCGCTTGCGGGCCATTTGAAAAACACGTCAGCACAGGGCAGTGGCGTAAGCTCTGTTCTTCCGTCGATGGATCCGCACGCGCGTCAGGCGCTCATGCAGATCGGCTCGACGGCTGTGCCACACGGCGCGGTCGTGACATGTATTCCCACGGCGCAATGCGGTGATCGCGGCTATCGAGCGTCGACGCGACGCGGACATGGGCCGGTCGGCCTAGTCTCGAGTGGGGCGATCTTGGGAAGATCAGATCGCGATCGGCACGAGTGACCAAGAGCTACGTGAAAAACCGGCGAGCACCCGTGCGTCGCGGGTCAGTGATCGGCAACGGACGCTGGACTTCGAGCAAGGGTGCCGTGCTCCCATCAACCCCCAAAAAGTCCGCGGGGCTTCCCGTCGCACCTGCTGCGGCGAATATCAGGAGCCGACCAAGCCACGTTCGGCGAGCCAGACCACGGCTCCGACGCGGCCGGAGACTCCGATCTTCCGATAGGCGTTGGCCACGTGATGCTGTGCGGTCTTCTTCGAAATGCCGAGCTCGCTACCGATTTGTTCGTTCGTTCTTCCGTGCGCGACGAGGAGCAGCACCTCGAGTTCGCGGTTGGAGAGGTAGTGCGTCGCCGTCAATGCGGGGAGCTTGGGCAGCTCGGCTGCGTCCTCGTCGTCGGCCGCCGGCGCGCCGTGCAAAAGATAGTGGAAGTCTTTCCCGGCGCCGCCGCGAAGGCGCACCGTGCGAATCGGATTGGCGCAGAACATCTCGAGAATCTCGGCAATGTAGCCGACGATGAAATGCTCGAAATACGGATGCCACTGGGGCAGGTCGAACACCTTGTACTCGACGCTAGCGCCCGTGAGCACTGCCTCGGAGCGGGTCGTCGCGTCTTTGAAGTACACGCCGTGTAGCGCCGGCAGCGACGCGATCATGCCCGCGATATCCTTGCCGTCGAGCACTGGTTTCAAGGGACCGTCACCGACCGCCCAGCGGCTGGACTCGCGACCGAGCTGCGCGTACGAGCCGTCGTCGTCCGTGAAAAAGCGGCGCATGAGCTCGTCCTGAAATGCGAGGAATGACGGCAGCGGGACCAGCGTGTCTGCGGTGATCAAGGAGCGAAAGCAGCGATGCGCGCTCGCGACATCACGGTAGAACTGGCGCCATGCCTCGGCTCCGAACTGTCGCGTCACCAGGATCTTGCGAGTGAGCACGGAAAGGCCAGACACGTTCACGAGCGGCTCTCCTAAGGAGTGAGTCGGTAAGCGTAGCTCGTTTCGAGCAAGACGCTTGCCGACCGACTCAAACAAGCAGTCTTGCGGTGATTTTTCACGTCACACGTGTGATTTTTCACTCCGCAGCTGAGCATGGCAGAGAGCAGCGATATCCACTGATTTCACCCCTCGAGCTCGCCTGCAGATCGCCCCCGGAGGGTCACGGCCCCTACGGCTGCCGGCAGCCGTACGGTCGGTGGGCCATAGGCCGAACGGCCCATTGCAGCGGCAGGATCGTCACGCCAAAGTGAGGCTAAATGCCCGAGCCTACCCGAACCTACCTTTCATGCAATCTCGTGGGTTATGTCGCAACCGCGCTCTTGCTCGCGACGGCGTGTGGAAACACGCCCGACGAGCCGGGTGGCAGCGGCGGGCAGTCAACGGGCGGGTCCAGCGGCACGAGCTCCGCCGGCGCGGGCGACCGCACGGGCGGCAGCGGGGGTATGGGGGGTGGCAGTGGAGGCAGTGCGAGCACGGGGGGCGCCGGAACGGGCGCTGTCGGCGGTGGACTCGGTAGCGGCGGCGGGAACGCCTCAGGTGCGGGCGGTTCGAACGCCGGGCACGGCGGGATGATTGCGAGCGCAGGTGCCGCCGGCGCGACCGGCGGGTCCGCGGGCGGATCACCTCCAGCCGCCGGTGGCGCCGCAGCGTCGGGCGGTGCCGCTTCGGGCGCAGGTGGCGTTCCTTCCGGCGGTAGGTCGGGCAGCGGGGGCGGGGGCGTCGCTGGCGCCGGCGGAAACAGCGGCAGCGCAGGAGGCGGCGGCAGCGCGGGCAACGGAGCAGGCGGCGGCGGTGGCACGGCTGCGGTGACTTGCCCGACTCCCGCTTTGAAATCCGGCGACACCAACAAGACGATTCAGGTCGGCTCGGACAGCCGGACGTACATCCTTCACGTCCCGTCCAAATACGACGGCACGAAGGCGACGCCGCTCGTCGTGGACTTCCACCCGCTCGGCGGCTCAGGTTCTTCGGAGGAAGGCTCCTCACCTTACAAGTCACTGACGGACGCCGAAGGCGTGATCACGGCATACCCGAACGGCAAGTCGGGCCCCTCGGGCGGCGCGTGGAACGTCGGCCCGTGCTGCGTTGCCAACGTCGATGACGTCGCGTTCGCGAAGGCACTCGTCGCAGACGTGGAGAAGGTCGCGTGCATCGACACCAAGCGCGTCTACGCGGTCGGCTTCTCCATGGGCGGCGGCATGTCTCATTACGTCGCGTGTCACGCCGCCGACGTGTTCGCGGCCGTCGCGCCCGCCGCTTTCGATCTCCTGAAAGAGAACGAAGACGGGTGCACGCCCCCGCGCCCCATCACCGTCGTGTCCTTCCGAAGCACCGGCGATCCCGTCGTCGACTACGACGGGGGAGCGTCCATGGCCGTCGCCGGCATGCCCGTCACCTTCCTCGGCGCCAAGGGAACGTTCGCGAAGTGGGCGTCCATCGACCAGTGCACGGGCTCGCCGTCGGCTGAAGACAGCAACGGCTGCTCTACCTACTCGTCGTGCGCCGGCGGCGTCCAGGTGACGCTCTGCACGAAGCAGGGCGGAACGCACGAGCCCGGCAACGCAAACGTGGGCTGGCCGGCGCTGAAGAAGTACACGCTGCCGTAACGCAAAGAGGCGCGCGAGCGCACGAGCAGGTGAGCGCCGTCCGTTGGCGCGTCCCCCTGCGCCGCGATATGCTGCACGTGATGGCTGGCTCACGCCAGAACGCGCTGTTTCAGCATTTCCTGCCGGACCGCGGCCAGCGCGCCTTCGTGTGGAAGTACTCGCAGTCGATCGGCGGGCGCCGGCCGCGGCACTTCCACGAGGAGCCCGAGCTGAACGTGATCGTCAGCGGCTCTGCGACGTTCGCGGTCGGAGACGGCGTCGTCACGGCGGCGGCAGGAGATCTGCTCGCGTTCCCGTCCGGTCAAGATCACGAGTTACTCGCGGCTTCGCCCGATCTGTATCTCTATGCCCTCGGTCTCGACCCCGCGTACTCGGCGGAAGTGCTCGGCGCAAAAGCTCTGCCGATCATGCCGCTGCACGTCAGGCTCGGCGCGCGTGAGCTCGCGACGGTGCTCGAGCGCGCGGCCACGATCGTCGATCAACGCTCCGTGCACCAGCTCGGCGCCGAGCTCTGGCAGCGCATCGAGTGGCTCGGCCGGCGCGCCGCCACGAGCGCGAGCCGCAGGACACACGTGCTCACCCGCCACGCGCTCAAGCGCATGGCTCTTTCGCCCGAGCTCGGCCTCGAGGCGCTCGCGCAGGAGCTCGAGGTGCAGCCGAGCGAAATCAGTCGTCACTTCCACCGTGACATGGGCATGACGCTCGTCCGTTATCGCGCGCGTTCGCGGCTGCTCGATTTGATCCGCTACATGGACGCGGGCGAGCGCGACTTGATGTCGGCGGCGAGCGCCGTCGGCTTCGGCTCGTACTCTCAGTGCCACCGAACCTTCCAGTCCGAGCTCGGCTGCGCGCCGCGACAGTTCTTCTCGTCGGGGCTGCGGGAACGGATGCAGCTCACTTACAGCGCGGACGACGCGTCCATCGCATAGCTGCTCGGCGTCCGCGTCACTGCCCGATGTCGGTCATCACCTTCGTGAGCGCGGCCGAGAAGGAGCCGTCCGTGCGGCTGATGTCGGAGCCCGTGTCCCACAGTACGGGCACCATGCCGCGCGACAGCGACGCCTTCGCGACCGATTCCATCCAGAGCGCGCGCGAGTTTTGGTCGCGCGGATAGTTCTGGCCGAGCGTGACGCCGAACTCGCCGATGATCACGGGAATGTGTCTTTGGGTGCTGAAGTCGGCGAGCTTGGTGAAGAGGCCGTCGAGCGTCGCCTTGTCGGCGTCCGTACCCCACGTCGTCTGGGGTGAGCCCCAGCTCTCGACCGTGTCGAGGCCGCAGAAGGTGTACGGCGTGTAGTAGTGGATGGATAGGAAGAGCTTGCCGGCGCCCGCGGGATCGTTCGGGACCGTGAACGCGTCCACGCACGTGAGATCGATGTCCGTCGTGAAGCCCGCGATCAGCAGGCCACGGCCCGTGTTGTAGCCCCCTTGTGCGCGCACCGTCGTGACGAAGAGCTGATTCAACGTGTTGAGCGCGGCGTAGTCGGGCGCCTGGCTTGTGTCGCCGTTCACGTAAAACTTGCTTTCTTCGTTCAGGCTTTCGAAGACGAGCTTGTTGTCCACGGACGCGAACGCCTTCGCGATTTGTGTCCAGTAGGACGCAAACTTGGTTTTCACGTCGTCGGTCAGCTTGTAGCGATTGGCATTGCCGTCGGTGTCGTTGTCGATCCAGCCCCCGTCCCAGTGAATGTTCACGATCGCGTACATGCCGGCAGCTTCGATCAAGCTCACGACCTGCTTCACGCGATCCATCTTGGTCGCATCGATGACGCCGTTCACCGCGTACGTGTTCCACGCAACGGGCACTCGCACCGTCTTGATCCCGTGACTTGCCATGCCGTTGACGTAGGCCTGCGTGATGAGCGGCTCGCCCCAGCCCGTTTCCCAGGTCGTGGTGTTCTCGAGCGTGTTGCCGATGTTCGCGCCGAAGCCCATGACCTTCGCCATTGCGGTCGCATCGACCACCGCTCCCGCGCCGCTCGCTCCCGCCGTACCGCTCGCTCCCGCCGCGCCGCTCATTGCGCCGCCGCTCCCGGCGCTCCTACCGCCGGTCGCTGCACCTGCGCTCGAGCCTCCGCCCCCCGCGGCTGCACCACCATGATTGCCCGCGCCGCCCAGGTTCGGTGAGCCGCCGCTACTCGGCGTACCCGCCGAGGCAAAGCTCCCGCCCGTAATTCGAAACTCCGCCGCTGCCGCCGTGACCGCTCTGCGCGGCAGCGCCGGATCCGCCGGTCGCCGAGCCACCTCGGTTCGTGGCGCCGCCGTTCGTCGTCGCGCCTCCTGGGCCCGTCGCGCCCGTCCCCGACGCACCGGCTAGCGCGCTGCCGTGGCCTCCCGTGGCGCCGCTCCCTGTACCCCCTCCGTCAGGCGACGACGAGCAGCCGAGGGTGGCAGCAAAGAAAAAGAAGATTGCGGTCGTGGTGTGCGAAGTCATGGCTGAGTCGAAGGAACGACCCCGTGCAGTTGCTCGGGGTGCGGGCGTCCGGTGAAAAATCGGCCGGTGCTCTCGTTTGTGGCGGGTTGGGCCGGTCGAGAGTGCAGTCCCGAGGGCAGGAGCTGTCGTGGGAGCTTTTTTTGTGGAACAGATTGGCGTCCTAGCGACCACTGCAGCAAAGAGAACGTATGTCTCGGAGCTCCAGGGCCGTTGGATTGGTGTTTGCGCTCGGCATTTCCGCGTGCGGGTCGCAACCCGCGCCGCATCCAGGGCCATCCGGCACGGGTGGCGTCGTCGGCAGCGGCGGCACCGGCGGCAGCGCGGTGAGTGGCGGCGGAGGAACGGGCGGCAGCACCGGCGCGAGCGGTGGAAGCGGCGGCAGCGGCGGGAGCGGCACCGGCGGCTCTGCAGGCGCTGGCGCCCTAGGCGGCGGTGCCGGGGCGGTGAGCAGCGGTGGCTCCGCAGGCGCAGCGCTCGGTGGGAGCTCGGGGGCAGGCAAGGGCGGCGGCGGGACCGCGGGTAACGGCGGCAGCTCGGGTGCGGTCACGGGCGGCTCCGCCGGGACGATCGGCGCGGCTGGGACCGGTGGCTCGGGCATGGCGGGCACGAGCGCGATGGGAGGCGCCGGAACGGGCGGCGGCCCGACGCTGCCGAGCTTCGTGACGTCGGCGGCCAACGACTACTGGAACACGACCGGCCAGGTTACCGAGTCGACGACGGGCACGGCCGCGCTCGTGGTCGACGCCACCACGAAGTACCAGCAGTTCACCGGCTTCGGCGGGTGCTTCAACGAGATGGGTTGGGATGCGCTCTCGGTCCTCAGCGCGGACGACGTGACGAAGGCGATGAAGCTGCTCTTCGACGCGACCGACGGCGCCAACTTCGCCTACGGGCGTCTGCCGATGGGTGCGAGCGATTACTCGATGAGCTGGTACACGCTCGACGACACGGCGGGCGACTACACGATGGACCACTTCTCCATCGACCGCGACAAGGAAAAGCTCATCCCGTACATCAAGGCCGCATTGCAGATCAGGCCCGACATCAAGCTGTGGGCGAGCCCTTGGGTCGTGCCGTCCTGGATGGAGAGCGGGTCGAACATGAAGAACGACGCGCAGACGCTCACGGCGCATGCGCTCTACATGTCGAGGTTCGTGGAGGAGTACGCGAAGGAAGGTCTGAAGATCGTCGCGATCCATCCGCAGAACGAGCCCGGCTACGCCCGCGTGCATTGGACGCAGGCGCAGCTCATCGACTTCATGAAGACGTACCTCGGGCCCACGTTCGTCCAGCGCAACATCACGGCCGAGGTCTGGTGCGGGACCATGTCGAAGGATCCCGACGACACCAACATCGCCAAGGCCGTCGCGATGGACGCGGACGCAATGAAATACGTCAAGGGCTTCGGCGTGCAGTGGAACCTGCAGGCCGCCGTCGCCGGCCTGGCTCAGAAGGCTCCCGTTTGGCAGACGGAGCACAAGTGCGGGAACTACAACTTCTCGACGCCCTACTGGGACCAGAGTCGCTACGACGCCAACAAGCCGCAAAACGATCACCTGTACGGCGAAGAGAGCTGGCAGCTCATCCGGGATTGGATCGTCGCCGGAGTCAACGCGTACAGCGCCTGGAACATGGTGCTCGACACCATCGGCAAGAGCCTCGACAACTGGCCGCAGAACGCGCTTCTGACGGTGGATCGCTCGGCGAAGAAGCTCATCATCACGCCGGCGTATTACGCGTTCCGCCACTTCTCCCAGTACATCCAGCCGAACGCTACACGCGTGAAGCTCAGCGGCAGCACCGACGCGCTCGCCTTCGTGAACCCGGACGGCAGCGTCGTCACCGAGGTCTACAACAAGGGCACTGCGTCCTTGAAAACGTCGGTGGGCATCGGCAGCGCCGTGTACCAGTTCGAGGTCCCGGCGCACGGCTGGGCCACGCTACGCACGACGCCCTGAGTCCGGCTGATTTACGGCCCTTTCGGTTCGAGAAAGTCATGATCCCTATGAACTTGAAATCAATTGGTACGGCTCCGCTTCTCTTCGTACTCGCCGCTTGTAGTCAGGCGAGCCCCACGCCGTCCGGCGAGCAAGGTGGCGCTGGCGGTACGACCGCTGCGGGCGGTAGCGGCGGTAGCGTCTCGACCGGCGGCAGCGGCGCCCACGCGGGCACCGGCGGCGGCAACGCGGCTGGTGGCACGACGGGTGGCAGCTCGAGCGGCGGGACCGGCGGCACGGTCAGCAGCGGAGCGGGCGGCAGCGTGGCGGGCGGCACGGGCGGAAGCCAGGCTGCGGGGACGGGCGGTGGCGCGACTGGCGGCTCAGGCGGCGTGCCGAGCGGGGGCATGGGCGGTACCGGCGTCGCGGGCATGGGAATGGGCATGGGCGGCGCAGTCATCGGCAGCGGCGGGGCGAGCGGCGGCAGCGCGGGACGCAGCGCAGGCGGTGCGGGCGGTGCCGGTACGGCCGGTGGCGGCGGCAGCGCGGGCGCGGATACCGGCGCCGCGACGGTGCAGCTCACTCAGCTCCATCAAAAGATCGAGGGCTTCGGTATCAATGACACTTATGCGTCGACCACGTTGCCATCGAGTCTGTTCGACGCAACGAAGGATATCGGTCTCACGATTCTACGCGTCGGCATGAATTCGAGTGGTGCCCTACAGAACAGCAACGAATCGACCGACATGGCTATGGTCAAGAAGGTCAGCGGTACAAAGATCATCGGATCGTGCTGGTCTGCGCCGGGTACCATGAAGACGAACGGAAGTGAGAACGACGGCGGGCATTTGAAGCCGGAGAACTACAACGCTTGGGCGACGACCATCACGAATTTCGCGAAGTCGAACGGTCTCTACGCGATGTCCGCCGTGAACGAGCCCGACTTCGCGTCGTGTGGCTCCGCCGATCCGTGCAACGGCAACTACGCGACGATGCTCTACACGGCCAATGAGCTCGTGGCCTTCATCAAGGTCGTCGGTCCGATGCTGCAAGCGGCAGGCGTCAAGGTGATCACGCCCGAAGCCTCGGAATGGAATCACCTGTGGTCCAACACTTCGGCGGGACCCGACGTCGGCGGCAAGAACAGCTCGGACCCCTTGAAGTGCGGCTTTCCGCCGAGCAACGCCGCCTGCGACAAAGGCGAGGGCTACGACTACGGACACTACCTCGCCAAAGACGCGACGGCGTGGGCGGCGTTCGACATCGTCGGCACGCATGAGTACGACTCGCAGCAGGCGTATCCCTGGCCGAGCGACGTCACTGCCGCCAGGAAAGAGGTGTGGCAGACGGAGATGTCCGGCGTGAAGTGGTGGCCGGAGCAGGGGCCGAGCAGCGACATCGCCAACGGCGTCGCCGTCGCAGGCTGGATCCACTCCGCGCTCGTGGTCGGTGACGCGTCGGCTTGGCTCTACTGGTGGTACACGCAGACGGGCGACAACGAAGGGTTGATGCTCGGCTCGACCGACACCAAGCGTCACTACACCTTCGGCAACTACAGTAAGTTCGTGCGACCCGGCTACACGCGAGTCGAAATCACGGGCGCCATTCCCGCGGACGTCCTGCCCTCCGCTTACGTCGGCTCGGACGGCACGGTCGTCATCGTGGCCATTAACAAGGGCAAGTCGGATGTCAGCGTGCCGATCACGATCGCCGGCGGAACGGCACCGGCGTCGATGACTCCTTACGTGACGTCGGCGAGCCAGAACCTCGCGGCGACGACCGCCGTGCCCGTGAGCAACGGCACCTTCACCATGGCGCTCGGCGCCTCGACCGTCACGACGTTCGTCGGCAAGTAGCCGCCGGCGGGAGTCGTTTGGAGGACTGGCACGACGCCTCTCGAGGTGCGTCCTTCGGAAGCGTCGTACCAGTCATCAACGCAGTGGCTACATCGAGCTGCTTCCGTCACGAAAATCATTTCGCGACGGACTGACTCTCACGCATGGGCCGTTCTGCCTATGACGAGTGTCGCCGGACGACGAGTCCCCCACACTCAATCGCCCCCGTGCCCGTGCCGTGCCCGACGATCAGTTGCCCGTGCGCGACGATCAGTAAGGAGTCGCGGAGCCGGGCGCTTCGCGGCACGACCGCGCACGCTGGTGCGCTTTTTCGGGCACGTTTACGGGCACGTTTGAGCGGAGACCCGCAATCGCTCTAGGCCGATCTGCCTACTGTTCAGCCTTTTGCGCCGGGCGCGCAGGCTTCACGGGCGCGACTCTCTTGCGGCGAATCGGGGGAGACACGCTTGAGGCGCGCGAGCTCGGACTCCGCTTCGCTCGTGCGCCCGAGCGCGCAGAGCGCGTGAATGCGGGCCGCGATGCGCTCTTGTACGAGAGCGCCGCTCGGAAACTTACGCCGATGCTCCTCGAGCAATTCGAGGGCGCTCGCGGGTCGGCCCGCGTGTAGCTCGGTTTCGGCGCGCGACAGAATCGACACCTCTTCCGCCAGGCGACTCGGCCGGCGCTGCGCCGCGGTCGAGCGTGCCTCGACCCGTTGGGCCTCCGCCGCTGTCGCGCTCGACGCGCTTACCGCCGCGCCCTTCGGCGGGTCGATGGGCGCGCTGGCCGACACGGCATGCACCGTCGGCGGTGGCGCGACCGCGCTGCTCGGCGGCGAGTCCCCGCGAGAAAACGAGAGGGCTGCGACGCTGCCACCCACGGCGAGCACCGTCCCGAGCAGAGCGAACCCCTTCCACGCGAGACCGGAGGAGGCGGTGTTCGTCGCGTAGGTTGCTGTAAGGCCATCACCCAGACGCTCCCGCAGCGCGCGCGCGATACGCTCGCGATCGGCGGCACTGGGGCCGAGCGATCCGCGCCCGGCGAGTATCAGCCCCTGCGCGTTTATTCCTAATTCCGACATGGCATTCCCTTTTCGCGGAGCGCGCGCCGAGCGAGCGACGCCTCGAACGCTTGGCGCGCGACGCGTAGCCGCGAATACGCCGTGTTCAAGGGGATTTCGAGCGCTTCCGCTACTTCCGGTACGGTCATTTGCTCGAGCTCCACGAGGATGAAAACCTCACGCTTCGAGTGCTCGAGCTCTTCGAGCAAGCTCCACAGCAGACGGACTTGAGCGTTCTGCTCGGTAAGATCGAGAGGCGTCCTCGGCAGCAGCTGGTCGAGCTCGTAATGCACGACGAGGCCGACGCCCGAGGCTTCGCGCGCGCGCCGCGCACGGTGATGGTCACTCACCGTCCGCCGCACGATGCCGTAGATCCAGCTCCGCAGCGACTCTGGCTTTTGCAGCGTGCGGACCTTGGCGTGAATCACGATGAAGATTTCCTGGACGACGTCATCCATGGCAGCGTCGCTCGCACCCAGTCGGCGCGCCGACGACCAAACGAAATCGAAATATCGTTCGTAGATCTGCTCGAAGGCAGGTATTTCCGAAATCGCCGTAGCGCAGCGGGGCCCGCTTGCCTCGGGTAACCGCTGAGCGCGGGCTGCCGCGTGATTGGCTGCCATGCTCAACCCGTCAAGCAGTGGCGATGGCCTCTCCCGTCCGTCAAAAAATCCACTCGGGCCCGAGCGCCAGAGAAACTGCAACCGGTCCCAGGGTTTGCACCTCACCCAGGCCCGAGATGGTGATCTTCGGGCGTGCAGTTTCCAGTCCCAGCGTTGCGGACGCGGCGACAGCTAGCCAGTTGGCCAGGTAGAACTTCCCCGCGCCTGCTACGCCGAGCAGTACCGAGCTCGAGCGGGCCGATTGCGGCTGCACGTCCGCGCCTGTGCCCCGCGTAACGATGTGGTCGAGCCCGGCGCTCAGGCACGGCGCGAGCTCCACGCTGCCCGAGCGGAAGCCGCGGCACACCCACATTTCCAGCACCGCGCGATGAGCTACGGCGCCCGCGTCGGGAGTCACGAGGTCCGACCACAGTGTCTGTTCGGAATACACGCGCCCCGACACACCCACACTCCACTCGTCATAACTAAAGCCGAGGCCTGCGCCCAATCCGATGCTGGGCTTAGGCAAGCGTGCAACGTCGAAGTGAACGACGGGTGCACGCAGCAGCACCCTCCAGCGGCGCGGCGCCGCGACGCCGTCGGCGTCCGCCGGCGTTTGCGGCGTCGTTTCAGAGCGTGTCGCCGCGGCCGTGCTCTTTGCGGTCGGGTTCTTGGTCGAGCTCGTCGTCGAGTTTTTCGCGTCGGTGCGCGAGGCCCCTTGTGCGTCCGTTTCGCTGCGCGCGTTCGCGTCGTTCGCGTCGTTCGCGCCGTCGGTGTCGTTTGCGCCGTTCGCTGCCGTGGAGTCGCCGGGCGAGGTGCCCGCCGCGGCCGGTCCGGATTCGCCGCGCAAAAGCAGCCCGAGCGCCACGGCGGCTGCTCCCGCCAGGTCGTCGCACGTCTCCGCGTCGATGGTGCGGTTGCGAGGGCGGTTCTGCTCCTGCACGGTGAGCGTCAGGCGATAGCGGCCTTCGTTCCGCACGATGCGCCCCGTGGCGCGCAGCTGGATGGTTTTCCGCGCGCCGTTGCCGAGGAGCGCGTCCACCTTTTGGCGCACGGCCGGGCCTTGCGGGCACTCGGGCGGCGCCTCCCACGTGAGCTCGAGTCGGCTCTGCGCCGCCGCGTGCGAGAGGGTCGCAGCGCAGGCGAACCCCATGCACAGCGCAGTGCGGCGCCGCCGGGCGCCCGCGGGCTCAGGGAGGAGGGGGCGCAATGCTCACGTCGTCCACGTACAGCGTGGACTCTGGCGGCGTCACGTTACCCACCAAATTACCCACGTACCACTGACCCCACGTGGCGCCCGTGAGCTCCGTTTGGAGGTTTTTGAAGTCTTGGACGGGCTGCCCGTCTTGAGAGAGAGTGACCCTGCCCGTCGCGTCCTGCGCGCGCACGATGCGAAACTCGACGTGGAACCACTCACCCACCGGCACCGGGGGAGCCGGGGGAGGCGTTCCGCCGTCGGTCGTGTCGGGGAGCCTATCCATGTGATTCAAGATGTGGAGCGTGAGCGGGCCGCCGTCGCCGTCTCCGATGGAGACGTCCCACTCGGCACCGCCGGCGGGAAGCCCGTTGAGTCCGTCCGCGTTACCGGCGTTGAAGTACATCAGGTTCCAATTTCCGCCGCTCACGGCCGCGGAGAGGAAGAACCACGCGCCATAGACTGCGTCCGGCGGCATCGCACCCTCGCGCACGCAGCGCGTCTGCTTGCCGTCGACCGAGTCGTCGGCCGTCACGCTGAACCTCGCGGCGTGTTGCCCCGAATGCACCGGCGCCTCGACCACCTCGTACGACGACGCCGGGTGTTTGTAACAGTAGCCCTTGGCGTTCGCGTAACCGCAGAAGCCGTCCTCGAACCCGTTTTGCCACGGCACCGGCATGGGATCCATGATGGGAGCGACCGAGCCGTCCGGCATGGTGCCCGCGGGCCCCGAAGACGAAGTGCACGGCCACGTTCCGACCTTGAGCTCGGGCTCGCACGCCACGGCCGAACCGGCAAGAATCAGGAGCGCCAACTTAGCGAACACGCTGCCCTAGTCTTCACTTTTCGCCCGGCGCTTGTCACCCCCAAACGCCGCTCGGAGGTCCGCGCCGCCCGGGCGATCTCGCCGGCGTCAACGGAAACCGGTCGCTCGGGCCACTGCTCGATGCGAATGCGAGCTGTTCTTTCACTTGTTGCGCCGGTGTTCGTCCTCGCCGTGGCGGCGTGCTCCAGCTCGGAATCCCCGAGCAATCCGCCCACTGCAGGAGCCGCGGGCACGGCCCCCGGCTCGGCCGGGACAACGAGCGGCCATGCGGGCGCCAGCGCGTCGGGCGGCAGTGGCGGCACCGGTGCCACGGGAGGTACGGGCGGCACCGGAGGTGTCAACGCCGCGGGTGGTACGTCGAGCGCGGGTCGCGGCGGCACGACGGGAGGCATGACTGGAGCCGGCGGAAGCACCGCGGGCGAGAGCGGGCACGGCGCGGGTGGCGCGTCGGGAGCCGGCGGCACGATGATGCCCGGCGCCGGGCGTGGTGGCGCGACGTCGCACGCAGGCGCGTCCGGCGCGGGCGGGACGGCTGGTGGCTCGGGTGGAGCAGCAGCGGGCGGCATGGCCGGCGCTGGCGGTCGCAACGCGATGGGTGGCTCGACGAGCGTCGGCGGCTCGGGCTCGACCGTGGTCGGCGCGACACCGCCCATGGGCTGGAACTCATGGAACAAGTTTGCTTGCGACGGCCTGAACGAGACCGTCGTGAAGAAGATGGCCGACGCCTTCGTCACGACCGGCATGAAGGACGTGGGTTATGAGTACGTCAATCTCGACGACTGTTGGATGAACGGGCGCGACTCGAGCGGCAAGATCCAGGTGAACTCCAGCAAGTTCCCCTCCGGCATGGCCTCGCTCGCCGACTACGTGCACGGCAAAGGCTTGAAACTCGGTCTCTACTCGACGCCGAACACCAAGACCTGCGCCGGGCTCTACGGCGGTTATACAGGCGGCGTCGGCAGCAAAGATCACGAGACTGACGACGCGCAGATGTGGGCCAGCTGGGGCGTCGATTACCTCAAATACGACAAGTGTCAGGGTGATTTGAGCCGCTTCGCCGTGATGCGCGACGCGCTGAAAAAGACGGGCCGGCCCATTTTCTACAGCATCAACCCCGCCGATCAGGGTCCCTACTGCACGCCGTCGAGCTGCTCGATCGATCTGGTCAACATCGCCAACATGTGGCGCATCGAATTCGACATCTCGGCCAACTGGGACTCGGTGATTCGTCTCATCGACAAGGACAAGCCGGAGTACGCCGGCGCGGGTCCCGGACACTGGAACGACCCCGACATGCTCGAGGTCGGCAACGGCTTGAACGACACCGAAGGGCGCGCGCACTTCAGCATGTGGTGCATCATGGCGGCGCCGCTCATCACGGGTAACGACCTCAGCACGATGAGCGCGAACACCAAGGCGATCCTCACGAACGCGGAAGTGGTTGCCGTCGATCAGGATCCGCTCGGGCAGCAGGGACGCGTCGTGGCCGGGTCGGGCACGAACCAGGAAGTCTGGTCGAAGACCCTGACGGGGACGAACACGCGCGCGGTCGCGCTCTTCAACCGCGGTTCCTCGAGCGCATCCATCACCGTCAAATGGAGCCAAATCGGTCTCCCCGCCGGCAGCGCCACCGTGCGCGACCTCTGGCAAGCCAAGGACCTCGGCCCGTTCACGGACCAGTACACGGCGGCGAACGTGGCGAGCCACGACGTCGTGATGCTCAAGATCGTCAGCGGCTCCTGACCCGGGCTCCGCAGCGTCACGAGCGCCGCGATTCAGCCGGACGGAGTCGTGCTCGACGAGGTCGCCGCCTCCGAGGCTTTTTTTGCGCTCCGCCGCGACGCGCGTTCCGACGCCGCCGCGACGAGCGACACGATGCCGCCCGGTAAGAACAACACGGTCGTGATCAGCAAGACGGCGTAAACCGCGTACGACAGAATCACGGGCGCGCTCATCGGCATTCCGCTCGTCGTCGCGAGGCGGCTCAGCGCGTGGACGAGCAGCAAGACGACGGCGGCACCGAGCACGCCGCCCGAGATCGTTCCGAGCCCTCCGACGGTGGCCATCACGACGTACTCCACCGAGAGCAGCACCGGGAACGAGCCCGGCGCGAGGTAGCCCATGTAGAAGGCATAGATGCCACCCGCGAGCCCGGCGAAGCCCGCAGACAACGAGAACACCGCGAGCTTGTAGCGTCCGACGGGGATCGCGGAAGACGCGGCCGCAAGCTCGCTGCTCGAGAGCGCACGCAGGCCGCGTCCCGGGCGCGAAGCGAGGATGTTGCGGGCGACGACCACGACCGCGACGAGCGCGAGCGAGCTCAGGTACGCGTAGCTTCTGACCGAGTCGAGCTCGAGCGGTCCGAGGCGCAGGCGCGGGATGCCCTGCAGGCCCACGTCGCCGCCCGTGACGGTCATTTCACCGATGACCGAGAGAAAAATCAGATGCGCCGCCAGCGTTGCGAACGCGAGGTGATGACCGCGCAGCAGGAGGAGTGGCACGCCAATCACGACGGCGAGCGCCGCCGCGGCACAGGGCGCGACGAGGAGCGCGACGGCGCCGGGACAGCCGTGCGTGGTGAGTACGCCGGCGGTGTAAGCGCCGCATGCATAGAAGGCGCCTTGACCGAGCGACACTTGTCCCGCCTGGCCCATGAGCAGCGAGACGCCGACCGTGACGATCGCCGTGAGCGCGAACAGCACGTAGAGCGAGAGCGCGCTTTCGCCGAGGAACCGCGCGAGGCACAGCGTGCCGAGCAGCAACGCGAAGAAGGCCGAGTGTCCCTTCTGCATCAGTCCTCGAACGCGTGCAGCGCGGGCCGGCGCGCACCTTGCACGACGAGAATGGCGAGCGTGAGCAGCAGCGCGAGCATGCTTTGATACGACGCCTTGGCGTAGCCGGCGACGAGCGCTTGCGCGACGCCGAGCAAGAGGCCGCCGCCCAGCGCCAACACGGGTCGCTTGAGTCCCGCGAGGATCGCCGCGGCAAATCCGTTGACGAAGAGCGAAAGATCGCTGTCGTACGAGAGCGGAGTGAGCGGCGTCAGCAGCACCCCCGCCAGGCCGCCGAGCGCCCCCGCGAGCACGAACGCGAAGAGCGCCATGCGCACCACGCTGATGCCGACGAGCGTCGCGGCGTAGGGATTCGACGCGCAGGCGCTCATCGCCTTGCCCGCGTAGGTCCGCTCGAAAAATAGCTCGAGCAGCGCGAAGACGGCGAGGGTCACGCCCACGACGAGCACGTACTGCTTCGGAAATTCGACCCCCGCGAGCTCGAGCGAGCCGTCGAGGCCCGAGAACGAACGCGGCTCGTCGCCCCAGGCCAAGATCTCGACGGCGTACCCCAAAATAGCAAGTCCCAGGGTCGCGATCAGGGACGCCTGCGGAGTCGTGCCGCGCTTGCCGACGGCGACGAGGCCCGCGAGCCCTCCGGCGAGCGCCGCGACGAGCGTCGCGAGCAGCTCGGCGAGACCGTGCGGCAACCGCGAGCCGAGCAGCGTCGTCGTCATGAACGCGGCGAGTACGGCAAAGGTGCCCTGCGCGAGGTTCACGACGCGCGTGACCCGATAGATGATGATGATGCCGCCCGCGAGCAGCGCAAAGCCGGAGCCCACGGCGAGGCCGTGCAAGACGTACGAGACGAATGCGCTCACGATGCCGTTTCGCCCAAGCTTCCGAGGTAAGCACGCTCGACCAGGTGACTCCGCGCGAGCTCGGCCGTGCTGCCGCTCGCCACGATTCTACCCGTTTCGAGCACGTAGGCGCGCGTGCACAGCGAAAACGCGAGCCGCGCGCTCTGCTCCACGAGCAGCACGGCGAGCCCCTGCTCCGTATTCAGCTGCTCCAGGATGCCCGCGAGCTTCTGCACGACGATCGGCGCGAGCCCGAGCGACATCTCGTCGATGGCGAGCACGTTCGGGCGCGACATCAAGCCGCGGCCGATCGCGACCATCTGCTGTTGGCCGCCCGACAGGGTGCCCGCGAGCTGCTTCTGCGTGCGCTCGAGCTCGGGCAAGAGGCGGTAGATCCAGGCCGTGTCTCGCTCGCGCGAGCGGAAGGCGCCGAGCCGCAGGTTGTCTTCGACCGTCAGATCGGGAAAAAGCTGGCGTCCCTCGGGCACGTGCGCGAGACTGCCTTCGATACGAACGTCGCCGCTCGCGCGCGGGACCACTCCGGACAAGGCCTTGAGCAGCGTGGATTTGCCCGCGCCGTTGGCGCCGATCAACGCGACCATCTCGCCCGCGGCGACCGTCAGCGAGACGCCGTGGAGCGCCGTCGCCGAGCCGTAACGCACGACCAGATCGCCTACCGCGAGGACGCTCATGACGCTCTCGGCGAACCGAGGTACGCGCCGATGACGGCGGGATCTTCCCGCACCTCGGCGGGTGTCCCTTCGGCGATCACGCGTCCGAGATCGAGCACCGTGATGCGGTCCGAGAGAGTCGTGACGAGCGGCACGTCGTGCTCGACGAGCACGATCGTGAGCCCGCTCGCGCGTAGACTCCGAATCAACTCCGCGAAATGGTGTCGCTCGGCTTCGCGCAGCCCCGACGCTGGCTCGTCCAGGAGCAACAGCGTGGGCTCCGCCGCCAAGGCTCGCGCGAGCTGCAGCGACCGCTGTTGACCGAGCGGCAGGGACTCGGCGGGCCGATCGCCGAGTCCGCCGAGTCCCACCAGCGTCAAGAGCGCCGCCGACAAGAGCCGCACGGCCTCGTCCTCGCGCCGGCTGCGGGGTGAGCGCAGAGCGGCCTCGATGAAGCCGTGCCGCGTCCTCCGGTGCGCTCCGACCATCACGTTCTCGAGCACGGTCATGCCACGGAAGATACGCGCGCCCTGGTACACGACGGCGATCCCGCGCTGCGCTCTCGCGTGCGCTCCGAGTGAGTCGATGGCTTCGTCGCGAAAGAAGACGTTACCGCTGTTTGCGCGCAGATGTCCCGTGATCAGATTGAAGAGCGTCGATTTGCCGGCGCCGTTCGGCCCGATGATGCCCCGTAGCTCTCCGGGCTCGACGTTCAAGCTCACGTTCTCTAGCGCGTAGACGCCACCGAAACGACGGCTGAGCCCTTCGACGCGCAGCATCGCACCTCACTCGGCGGCGACGGTTCGCACGAGCTGTTCCTTCGCCCACGGCGTGGGGACGAACTTGCCGCCCTGGACCACGTTGACGGAAATGAACTCGCGTGTGAGCCCCGAGTGATCCGTCTTCGAGTAGCGATACTGACCGTTCGGGGTAAGCAGCGTGAGTTGCTCGAGCGTCTGCTGGATCTGGTCGCGTTTCGCGCTGTTCGCCTTCTTCATGGCCTCGAACAGGAGCAAGCACGCACTGTAGCCGTCCTGCGCGAACTGTGGCGGCGCGTAGCCGTATTTCTGCTGAAACGGCTGCGCCATCTCGGAGATCACGCGCTTCTGCGGGCCGTCGGGCAGGTACTCGCCCACGACGCCGATCGCGCTGAGCACGCTGACGCCTTCTCCCGCCGCACCCACGGGCTCGAGCCACAACTTGCTGGCCTGCGACGGCGTCATGAACAGCGGAATCTTGAGGTTGGCCGCGGCGTATTGCTTCGTGACCGTGACGCCCGAGGGGCCCGTGCCCCAGAACACGAAAGCTTGCGCGCCCGAGCCCTTCAAGTGCGTGAACAGCGGACTAAAGTCGCTGGTCGTCATCTCGAAGTCTTCGTCCCTCACGATCTCGACGCCGTAGCGCGGGGCGAGTGACTTCATCGCGGTGTAACCCGCGACGGCATACGCGCCCTTGGTATCGTGCGCGACGGCGATCTTCTTGATCTTCTGGGCCTGCATGTACTCGAGGTAGCGCTCGGCGTAGGCCGTCGAGAGGGCCGGGATCACGAACACGTAGGGCCTGATCGGTTGGACCTGCTCCTCGGCGGGCGTGAGTGACAGGTACGGGATGCCGTCGTGATCGGCGAGCGGCAGCGTCGCGAGCGCGGAGTTCGAGAACGCCGAGCCGATGATCGCTACGACGTTGGCGGCTTTGAGCTCGTTGTACGCGAGCACGGATTGGTCGGGCAGCGTTCGATCGTCACGCGTGAGGAGGGCGATCTTCTTGCCGAGCACGCCGCCCTTGGCGTTTGCCTGCTCGATCGCAAGCTCCACGGCTTTCTTGTCCTCGCTGCCGAGCGCCGAGAATTTGCCGGTGAGCGACGCGATCAGCCCGACTTGAATCGTGTCACCCGTCTCCGGCGTCGCGGCGCTCGCGGCGGGGTGCGTGCCGCTTTCCGGCTGGGCGGACTTCTTGCACGCGACGGCGAGGAAGAACAGCGCGGTCGCGAGAACCAAACGGCGGCTACTCTGCATGCGAGTGCTCCTTTCAAAACTGGACGAAGGTCACGCGTGGACTCGGATGGCTCAAAAGCTGTGAATGTAGTGGAGGTTGAAGACCGTCGAGCTCGGCCGATTGTCGGCGAACAGCGTGAAGTAGGCGTTCGCCATCAGCTTATTTTCCTTGTCGATGTCCCAGAAGATGCCGGGCCCGACCGTCAGGAAACGGGCATGTCCCTGATCGCCGAGGGGGGGCACGCTCTTGCCGTTGTTCTGGGTGCCGTCGGCGTAGGTGTACTTGTCGTCGGTGAACTGGTTGAAGTAGTAGCCATTCACGCCGACGTGGAGTCTCGGGATGACCTCGTACGACGCCGCGTAGTTGACCCAGAACGCCTGTCCGGCCTTCGCGCTCACGACAGCGGGCATGATCGGCGGCGGATTGGCGGGCCGCAGGTTCGTGAAATTGTAGAGGTAGTGGAAGCGCGCCGAAAATTCCAGGTGCGGAATCGGCAGCACGGTCGCCGCCCAATACGGGTTGAATGACGCGAAGTTCGAGCCCTGATTGATGTCCTTGTGCGGATCGTAGCCACCAATCGGGATGATGAGGTCGAGCTCGAGCCGGTGCGAGAACACGGGTCGCTTGCCCGCCATGATTGGCTTGAACTGCAGGAGCAGGCCCAGCACGGGATCGCCCATGCCGAACCCGTTGTCCTTCAACTGGATGCCCGGGGGCGGCGGAGGCGGGCTAAAACTCGTGTCGAACCCGAGGACGGGGACGATCAGATTGATGCCCGGGCGCGCGGCGTCGCCGAACAGGGTTTCCGGTAACATGTAGACGAGCTGATTGATCAGGATGTAGGCGTCGAGCTTCGGATTGTTGAATACCTCCTCCGGCTTGCCGTCGTCGCCGTTGATGCTGCGCGAGCGCGAATACGTGGCGTAGGCGAGGTAAACGAAGCCCTCTTCGTTCCTACCGAACCCGTCATAAAAGCTCGTGAGCCCGAGGTTCAAGCCGGCAGGCTCTTGATTGGCGGCGAGCGCTTCGCTCGGCACGGCACCGATCAGGAAGAGCGTGGCGAGGCAACCCAAGCGAATCCGTCGAAATCGACCCATATGACATGCTCCTCAACCGTCGGCGCAGAACGACCTCCGCGCGCGACGTCCGGAAATCCGAGCCAGGCACTCTGCACCGGCTCGTCATGACCTCATCCGAGCAAACGAATCCCGCAGTCACCAGGTGAGCGGGAACAGGACGCAACTACTATAGTACGCTTCGCCCAAGTCTCCTATATTAAATCTGGCGTTCGCGTTACCAGCCGGCAACAGAACATCCACGCGGCAAAAGTCCGATTCAGGCGTCCTTGTCTGCATGCCGCGCCGAGTTCCCGGCGCCGCCGGGGGTGGACAGCCAACAGATACTATAGTAGATGCTGGGTGCCGACGATGACTTCCGCCAGCCTGAGCACCGGCACCGGCTCTGCATGATGGCGCATTCCGAATCCGAGTCGACACGCCTCTTTGCGCCAGCGGCCGTCGAGGTAACGCGGCGCGCTGACGGCGCCGTGCTGGTGCGCTCGCGCGATGCGCTCAAGAGCTATGCGCGCTGCACTGGGGAATACCTCTTACATTGGGCGAGCCGGGCGCCCACGCGGCGCCTACTCATGGAGCGCGACCATGGGGGCGGTTGGCGCGGCATCAGCTACGGCGACGCGCTCGAGCAGGTCAATCATATCGGGGCCTGGTTACTCGAGCAAAAGCTCTCGGCGGAACGGCCCGTGTTGATCCTCTCGGGGAATAGCGTCGAGCACGGCCTGCTGACGCTCGCTTGCTTGCACGTCGGCATCCCCGTCGCGCCGGTCTCTCCAGCCTACGCTCTAGTGTCGAAGGATTTCGGCAAGCTCACCAAAATCGTCGGCACGCTGCGACCGGGTCTCATCTACGTCTCCGATCAGACGCGGTTCGGTCCGGCGCTGGCCGCCATCCGGCGGAGCCACCGCGCGACAGTTGTCGTGAGTAGCGAGACGTCACCCGCGGACGGAGCCGTGCCGTTCGCGGCGCTCACGTCGAAACGAGACACGCGGGCGGCAGAGCGGGCCTTCGCGCAGGTCTCCCACGACACCATCGCCAAGTTCCTGTTCACCTCGGGCTCGACCGACGAACCGAAGGCGGTGATCAACACGCAACGGATGCTGTGCGCCAATCAGCAGGCCATCGCGCAACTCTGGCCGTTTCTCGACGAGCCGCCGATCGTGGTCGATTGGCTGCCGTGGCACCACACGTTCGGCGGCAACCACAATTTCAACTTAACGCTGCGCAACGGCGGCACTCTCTACATCGACGCCGGCCGTCCCGTGCCGGGCGAGTTCGAGACCACGCTCGCGAATTTGCGCGAGATCGCGCCGAGCGTCATTTTCAACGTGCCGCGCGCCTACGACCTCTTGGCGACAGCGCTCCGCGGCGACGCGGCGTTGCGCAAACGCTTCTTCAGCCGGTTGCGTTTGCTCTTCTATGCTGCGGCGGGGTTGCCGCAGAACGTGTGGGATTCGCTGCGCGCGCTCGCGTACGAGACGCTCGGCCATGAATTGCCGATGGTCTCCTCGTGGGGTCTGACCGAGACCGCGCCGGCCGCGACGAGCTGCCATTTTCAGGCAGAGCGTGCCGGAGTGGTCGGCCTGCCGATCCCCGGCTGCGAGCTCAAGCTGGTTCCGAGCGGCGAAAAACTCGAAGCCAGAGTGCGAGGCCCGAACGTCACGCCCGGCTATTGGGGTCGCCCCGATCTGACGGCCGCGGCGTTCGACGAAGAAGGCTTTTTCAAGACCGCCGACGCGATGCGCTTCATCGATCCGGCGCGCCCGGACGCAGGCCTTCTGTTCGACGGCCGCCTGGGCGAAGACTTCAAATTGACGACGGGCACGTGGGTTCACGTCGGAGCGCTTCGGCTCAAAGCGATTGCGGCGCTCGCCCCCGTCGCTCAGGACGTGGTGGTTACCGGCCACGACCGGCACGAAGTGGGTTTTTTGATTTTCCCGAACGTCGAGGCCTGTCGGAAGCTGTGCGCCTCACGGAAGGACGCGGGCCTCGGTGAGCTATTCGAAGATGCGGCCGTACGCGGCGTGATCGCCGCCGGGCTCTTCGCTCTCGCGCAGTCGGGCGTCGGCTCCTCGACGTACGCGACGCGCGCGCTCTTGCTGCGGGAGCCGCCCTCCCTCGACGCGGGTGAAATCACCGACAAGGGCTACGTCAATCAGCGCGCCGTGCTGACGCGCCGCGCGGCACTGGTGGACGAGCTCTACCGCACGCCGCGCGAGGCTTCGGTGATTACCCCCACGGGCTCCGCGGACGGACGGAGCGCCTGACCTTCGTGCTCACGCGATCACGGTGACTGCCATGAACGACAAATTCGAGCCCCGTGCCCAGACCGCCAACTACGAAGACGTTTGGCTCGTTGCAGGCGTGCGAACGCCGTTCGCCGACTACATGAGCGTGCTCAGCGGCGTCTCGGCGACCGATCTCGGGATCCACGTCGCGCGAGCGCTGTTCGAGCGCACGGGCGTGCCGGCCTCCGACGTCGATAGCGTCGTCGCGGGTAACGTCGCGCAGTCGAGCTTCGACGCGTTCTACTTGCCGCGGCACATCGGGCTCTACTCCGGCGTCCCGCTCGGCGTCCCCGCGCTCCTCGTGCACCGGCTGTGCGGGACGGGGTTCGAGACGATCTTGACGGCGGCCGATCAGATCGCCCTCGGCAAGGCCAAGCTCGTCTTGTGCGTGGGAACGGAATCGATGTCGCGAAACCCGGTGGCTGCGTACTCGCACCGCAGCGGCTTCAAGATGGGCCAAGTCGAGTTCAAGGATTTCCTGTGGGAAGCCACGCTCGATACGGCATCGAACACGCGCATGGGTGAAACCGCCGAAAATCTGGCGCGACACTACGGCATCACGCGACCGGAGGTCGATCGCTTCGCGGAGCAGAGCTTCGAGCGCGCGGCCCTAGGCTGGAGCAGCGGCTTCCTCGCGGGGGAAGTCGCAGGCGTCACGTCCCAGACCTGGAACCTCGAGGGCTATCAGGCGCGCGGCATCAAGCTGCCGCGGAGCGTGGCGCGCTTCGAGCGCGACGAACACGTGAAGACGAGTCCCTTCGACGTGCTGCAGGGGCTGCGGCCCGCCTTCGGCAAGGACGGCGTGCAAACGGGCGGCAACAGCTCCGCCATCGTCGACGGCGCGGCGGGCGTGCTCGTCGCCTCGGGCAGCTACGTGAGGGCTCATGGCCTGCGTCCGCTCGCGCGTGTCGTCGCGGGCGCGAGCGTCGGGGTACCGCCCGAGATCATGGGCATCGGACCCGTGCCGGCGATTCGCGCCGTGCTCGCCGCCGCACGCGTTCAGCAACGCGACGTCGCGCGCTTCGAGATCAACGAGGCGTTCGGTGCGCAGTACCTCGCCGTCGAAAAAGAGCTCGAGCTCGAGCGCTCGCGCGTCAACGTTCACGGCGGCGCCATCGCCATCGGACATCCGCTCGCCGCTTCCGGCGTGCGTTTGACGACGACCGTCGCCCGCGAGCTCGAGCAAACGCAGGGCGAGTTCGCGATTTCATCGGCATGCGCCGGGGGCGGGCAGGGCATCGCAGTCTTACTGCGGCGCGCCGCGTGACGCCCGGCGTCGAACTCACAGCAAGCATCCACACGAGAAGCCAAGATGGACCTCAACGGCTCGATTTTCATCGTCACGGGCGGTAGCTCGGGACTCGGCGCGGCGACCGTCAGGCGCTTTCACTCGCGCGGTGCGCGCGTGCTGATTGCCGATCTCGACGCCGACGGCGGCCAGAAGCTCGCGACGGAGCTCGGCCAGGGCGTACGCTTCTGCAGGACTGACGTAACCAGCGAGGGTGAGGCGCAGGGAGCGGTCGAGACGGCGGTCCGGGAGTTTGGCGGCTTGAACGGCCTCGTCAACTGCGCGGGGATCGGTCCAGCGGAGCGGGTGGTCGGCAAGAAGGGCACGCATCGCCTCGAATCGTTCGCGCGCGTCGTGAACGTCAACTTGATCGGCGCGTTCAACATGATCCGGCTCGCGGCGACCGTGATGCTGAACGGCAGCCCGAATGCCGCGGGCGAACGTGGCGTGATCGTGAACACGGCGTCGGTCGCCGTGTGGGACGGACAGATCGGGCAAGCGGCTTACGCCGCCTCCAAAGGCGGTATCGTCGCGATGACGTTGCCGATCGCGCGCGAGCTCGCGAGCGGCGGCATTCGCGTGTGCACGATCGCACCCGGCATCTTCGCGACGCCGATGCTCGCCGGGCTGCCGAGCGACGTGCAGGACGCGCTCGGCAAGAGCGTGCCGTTCCCGCCGCGCTTGGGGCGACCCGACGAATACGCGGCGCTCGCCGAACACGTCGTCGAAAACGAAATGTTGAACGGCGAGACCATTCGCCTGGACGGGGCTTTGCGAATGGCAGCGCGCTGAACATACTTGTGCGATGAAGCCACCCGAGAAAACCAAGAACGCGAGTGGACGCGCTGCCGCGCGTACCAAAAGCACGGCCGGGAGCGCGCGCGCTCCCGTGGCGCCGGGCAAGCTCGCGACGGACGTGAACGAGGGTGAGCTCCACGCTCTACTCGGGCAGCGCGTCCGCGACGCTCGGGCGCGACGCTTCATGACGCGCAAAGCCTTGGCCGAGGATTCCGGCATCTCGCTCGCGTACCTCGCGCGTGTCGAAGGCGGCACCGGCAACATCTCGCTCGGTTTGCTGCAACGGCTGGCGCTCGCGTTGAATCTACCGATCGAGAGTTTCTTCACCTCCGACGAGTCGCCCAACGCCGATTTCGCGCTGATCGTCGAGTTTCTCAAGCGCCAACCGCCCGAACGCTTGGCTCAGATTCGCCAACAGCTGCTCGAAGGTGAGGGGGGCGGACAGCGCGTTGCGCTGATCGGGATCCGAGGCGTCGGTAAATCGACGCTGGGGCCGCTCCTGGCCGAGCGGCTCGGCGTCCCCTTCGTCGAGTTGAATCGGGAAATCGAGGCCGAGGCAAAGCTCGCCGTCAGCGAGATCTTCACGCTTTACGGACAACACGGCTACCGCGTGCTCGAGCGCAGCTGCCTCGAACGCATCATCGCGGCCTACCCCGACGTGGTGCTCGCGACCGGCGGCGGCATCGTCGCCGAAGCAGCGACGTACGAGCTCTTGCTCACTTCGTTCTTCACGATCTGGCTCAAGGCAAAGCCCCGCGTCATGTTCGAGCGCGTGCTCGCGCAGCACGACGCTCGCATCGCGAGCGCGCAGCTCCGCGACGAGGCCGTCGAGAACATCGAACGGACGCTCGAAGCTCGCCGTCCGCTCTACGAGCTCGCGCACGCCTCACTCGACACCAGCGGCAAGGCACTCGGCCAGGTCATCCCGGCGCTGCTCGCCGTACTGCCGCGCACCAAGCGCCCGCTCTTGGCGCGCACGAACCCGGAATAGGAGGCAACCCGTGACCGCTCCGCTGCATGCGACTCCGCTCGACGGACGAGTGGCCCTCGTCACGGGGGGCGCGCGCGGGATCGGTCTCGCGATCAGCCGCCGGCTTCACGCGCTCGGCGCGAGCATCGTGCTGGCGGACAGCGGCGTCTCGATCGCCGGTGACGAGCCCGATCCGACCGTGGCGCAAGCGGCGGCGAGCGAGCTCGGCGCGCGCGCGCAGGCGTTCACGGACGACATCGCGACGGCCGCGACGGCGGAAGCTGCCGTGGCGCTCGCCGTGGCGCGCTTCGGCGGCATCGACCTCGTCGTGAACAACGCCGCGATCCTGCGGGACGCCTTCATTTTCAAAGCGCAGCCCGCCGCGTGGGACGCCGTGCTCAGGACCAATCTGAGCGCCGCCTTTTACGTCCTCGCTGCGGCGACGCCGCGGCTCCGCGAGCAGGCGAAGGCCGGCCGCGCGCCGGGCCGGATCGTCAACATCACGTCTTCTGCGGGCCTCTACGGTAACTTTGCGCAGGCCGCGTACGCGAGCGCCAAGGCGGGACTACTCGGCCTGACCCGTGTCGTCGCGATGGACATGGGCCGTTCGGGCGTCACGTGCAATGCGGTCGCGCCCTTCGCCGCGACGCGCGTGACCGAGGCCATCGTGCCCGCGAACGGCGCGCAAACCGAGTACAAGGCGCGCGCGCTCAAGGTCCCCCCGCGTTACGTCGCGGATTTCGTGGCTTTCCTGTGCAGCGCCCAGGCGGCGACCGTGAGCGGTCAAGTGTTCGGCGTGCGAGGGCGGGAAGTGTTCTTGTTTTCGCAGCCGCGCCCGCGCGAGCGTGTCCTCTTGCCGGAGGGTGGCTTCGACGAGTCGGAGTTCTCGGTGCTCTTCACGCAGCGCTTGGCAGCGAGTTTTACCGGCCTCGAGACGGATCTCGAGGCTTTCAACAGCGACCCCGTCGTTTAGCACAAAACGCCGAGAGAAATGCGGATGTCTGACCCCAGCATTAGGAGTGGATCATGGAGAGCGCCTACCATGAAGTCAAAGCCGTCGCCGACTTAGCCAACGAGCCGCCGGAGTATCGCGAGGCGATCTGCAAGATCGTCGCGAGTCACGCCGTGAACGAGCTCTACGGCGCGCAAGTCTTCGACGAGCCGGCCATTGCGCACGCGCCGACGCCGTACGCCAAGTGGCTCACCTGCCGTATCGCGATGGAGGAGTACCACCACCACGTGCGCTTCAAGGGACTCGCCGACGAGCTCGGCATTCCGCCGGCAGCGACCGATCCCAAGGTCAAACGCCCGCTCAGTATCTTCGGGTTTCAGCTCAAGAGCTGGCCCGAGTTCTGCGTGATCAAGATGCTCGCGGACCTCGCGGAAATCCTGCAGGTGGAGGACCTCTTGACCTGCAGCTTCCTCCCTTTACGCGCGATCGGTCGTTTGACCATGCCGGAGGAGAAGTTCCACGCCCAGTTCGGCAAGAAGTTCTGCGAGGAGCTCTGTGAGACCGAGGAGGGGCGGCGCGAGGTGCAAGCGGCCATCGACGCTTACGCGCAGTACCTGCCGCAGTTCTTCGGCGCGGCCGGCTCGAAGAACAACGAGAGCTACCGGAAGTACGGCCTGAAAGTGCGCAAGAACGAAGAGATGCGCGAGGATTTTCTGAACCGCGCGCGTCACGTCGTCGAGTCGCTCGGTCTTCGTTTCCCGCCGCTCGCGAGCGCGGGCGGATAGCACCGGCTCGCGGAGCCGCCATGGTTTCGAACCCAACGTCCGTGTCCGCCGAGCGCGCCGAGTTCTATCGGCGTATCGAGCGCGATCATTTGACGCCCCTCTGGGAGGTGCTGGGCTCGCTCGTTCCGAAGCAGCCCGACTCGCCGTCGCTTCCGGCGCACTGGCCGTACTCGAAGGTACGGCCATTCTTGATGGACGCGGCCCGCTTGATCACGGCGCGCGAAGCGGAACGCCGCGTGCTCGTGCTCGAAAATCCGGGCCTGCGCGGGAGCTCCTCGATCACGCGCCCGCTCTACGCCGGCCTGCAGTTGATCCTGCCCGGGGAGGTCGCCCCGAGTCACCGTCACACGCAATCGGCGCTGCGCTTCGTGCTCGAAGGCACGGGTGCTTACACGGCCGTCGACGGCGAACGCACGACGATGCACCCGGGCGATTTCATCGTGACGCCCTCGTGGACATTTCACGATCACGGCAATCCGGGCGAGGAGCCCGTGATTTGGCTCGACGGCCTCGATATCCCGTTGGTCGCCTTTTTCGACGCGGGTTTTTCCGAGCGCTACGGGGAGGAGTCTCAACCCGTCACCAAGGCGGAGGATGACGCGCTCGCACGCTACGGCAAGAATCTATTGCCCTTCGAGTACGCGCCGCGCTCGCCGACGACTCCGCTGCTTTCGTATCCGTACGGCTCCACGCGCGAGGCACTCGAGCGTTTGCGGCGCCAGGGCCCCGTCGACGCCTGCCACGGCGTCAAGCTTCAGTACACGAATCCCGCGACCGGCGGGTACCCGATGCCGACCATCGGCGCCTTCGTGCAGCTCTTGCCACGCGGTTTTCGTGGCCGGGGCCAGCGTTCGACGGACGGCACGGTCTTCTGCGTCGTGGAGGGTCACGGCCAGAGCCGCGTCGGCGACAGCGTCTTCGAGTGGGGACCGAAGGACGTCTTCGTCGTCCCCGCCTGGTGCCGAGTCGCGCACGAGGCCGGCGAGGAATCGGTGCTGTTCAGCTTTTCGGATCGCCCCGCTCAAAAATTCTTCGGTCTCTTTCGCGAGGAGCGCGAGCCGTGACGGCTTGGTTCGGCATGCTCGGGCGACCGCTTTCGGACGACGAATGCCGCCAGGTCCGCGAGTACCTGCACGGCCTCGGCATCGAAGACGTGACGCGCGTCGAGCAGGTGCGGACCTGGGACGACGCGCGCTCCGTGATCACGGACGCCGCTTGGGACAGACGCTGGTGGGACGCGGAGCAGCTCGAAAAGCAGCGCGTCTACGCCAAGGCCGTGGCGGCCCGCGGCGAGTCCGACGTGTTACGACTGCTCTCGGAGACGCTCGAGCGGAGTAGCGCCGCGAACGACCCGGCCGACACCGCAGTGGTTCGGCTCGACTGCAACGATGCCGGCCTGTTCGCGGCGGCGTGGGGGGCCGCGAACGAGGCGCTCTACCTCGGCGAGCTCGCCGGGCTCGCAGGCGAAGCGAGCGCTCATCCGTTTCGCTCGAAGCAAGCGCTGTTCGCCGCCGGCCGTTGGCCGCTCGGCATCTTGGACGGCCGTTATCGCCTCTTTTGAGCATCAGCCGAACGACGAGGATCCTGCCGAATGAAATATGCCTTTCCGCCCTCCAATGTCGCGAGCGTCGCCGTCCTTGGCAGCGACGTGCACTTTCCGGTGCATCGCATTTACTGCGTCGGACGCAATTACGCCGAGCACGCCCGCGAGATGGGAATCGAGCCCGAGCGGGAAGCGCCGTTCTTCTTCGAGAAGCCGGCGGACGCCGTCGTGCCGAGCGGCGCGACCATCCGCTATCCGCTCGCGACCGAGAATTTCCACCACGAGATCGAGCTCGTCGTCGCCATCGGCCGGGACGGCGCCAACGTCTCGCGCGAGGCGGCGCTCGAGCACGTCTACGGCTATGCCGTCGGCATCGATCTGACGCGGCGCGATCTCCAGCTCGCAGCCCGGAGCAGCGGCCGGCCGTGGGACGCGGGCAAAGCCTTCGACGAGTCCGCGCCGATCAGCGCGATCCGCCGCGCCGGCGAAGTCGGTCACCCCTCGAAGGGCAGCATCTGGCTCAAGGTGAACGGCGAGACGCGCCAAAGCGCCGAGCTCGAGCAGCTCATCTGGCCGGTGCCCGACATCATCGTCCATCTGTCCAAACTGTTCGCGCTCAAATCCGGAGATCTGATCTACACGGGCACGCCCGCGGGCGTGGGTCCGCTCGTGCGCGGCGATCGCGTGGACGGAGCGGTCAGCGGCGTCGGCGAAATCTCACTCCAGATCGCGGTTTGAGGCGCGCTCTCACGCGCCCGCGTTCCCCAGGACTTGCATGATTCTCTACAACTACTTTCGTAGCTCGGCGTCCTTCCGCGTGCGCATCGCGCTGAACCTCAAGGGCCTCCCCTACGCATACCGCGCGGTGCACTTGAGCCGTCACGGAGGCGAGCAGTTTACGCCCGAGTATCGAGCATTGAATCCGCAGGCGCTCGTGCCGGTCCTGGAACACGAGGGTCGCCGCTTCACGCAATCGCTCGCCATCTTGGAATATCTCGAGGAGCTCGAGCCCTCGCCGCCGCTCCTGCCGCGCGTGAGCGAGGAGCGCGCGCGGGTGCGAGCGCTCTGCCTCGTCGTCGCGTGCGAGATGCATCCGCTCAACAATCTGCGGGTTCTGAACTACGTGACCGGGACGCTCGGGGCGAGCGCCGAGGCAAAGCTCGCCTGGTATCGGCATTGGACCGCCTTGGGCCTCGAGACGCTCGAGGCGGAAATCGCCAATAGCGCGCACTCGGGCAGCTTTTGCCACGGGGAGACGCCGACGCTGGCCGATTGCTGCCTGATCCCCCAGCTCTTCAACGCACGTCGCTTCGACTGCGATCTCTCCGCTTATCCGAGGCTCGTCGAAATCGAAAAGAACTGTCTCGCGCTGCCCGCATTCAGCGCAGCGCTGCCCGAACGGCAGCCGGACAGCGAGTGAAATCCGGCTTCAGCCGTGAGTAGAGGAGCGACATGGCACAGCTAGTTACGGTCACGAAAGAAGGCAACGTGGGCTTGCTCGCGCTGAATAGCCCGCCCGTGAACGCGCTCGCGCACCCGCTGCGCGCGGAGCTCGAGCGAGCGTTCGCGCAGGCGCTCGGCGATCCGGAGATCGCGGTGATCGTCATCTACTGCGAGGGACGCACGTTCATCGCGGGCGCGGACATCGGCGAGCTCGGTAAGGAGCCCCGGCGGCCCGACGTGCCCGACGTCATCGAGTTCATCGCCGCGGCCGAAAAGCCGGTGGTCGTCGCCATGCACGGCACGGCGCTCGGCGGCGGGCTCGAGCTCGCGCTCGGTTGTCACTTTCGACTCGCCACGGGCAACGCCAAACTCGGCTTTCCCGAAGTAAACCTCGGGATCTTGCCGGGTGGCGGCGGGACCCAGCGATTGCCCCGGCTCGTCGGCGTGCGCCGGGCGCTCGAGCTCGTCGTCGGCGGGGCGCCGATCACGGCGACGCAGGCGCGCGAGTGGGGCCTCATCGACGCCGTGATCCAGGGAGAGGTGAGGCCCGCGGCGCTCGAGTTCGCCGAGGGCCTGCTGCGAGACCGCACTCCTCTGCGCCGAGCGAGCGAGCTGACGGCCAAGCTCGAAGAGCCAGGGCTGTTCGAGCAGTGGGAAGCGCGGATCAGCGAACAGCAGCGCGGCTTCATCGCTCCGCTCCGCTGCTTGCAAGCGATTCGCGGCGCCGTCGAGCTGCCGTTCGAGCAGGGCATCGAGCTCGAACGGGCGCTCTTCCGCGAGCTCGTCGCGTCCGCACAGTCGAGGGCGCAGCGTCACGTCTTCTTTGCCGAGCGCGAGGTCTCGCGGCTGCCGGGTCCGTCCGACAGCGCCCCGCTCAGGGAGGTGAGGAGCGTGGCCGTGATCGGCGTGGGTAGTCTGGGCACGGGGATCGCGACGTGCTTCGCCGACGCGCGGATTGCCGTGACCGTGATCGACCCGTCGCGCGAGCGTGGACTCGCGAGCGAGGAAACAAAGAACGCGGATCTGATCGTCGAGGCCGTCGGGGACGACTTGGGCCTCAAGCGCGAGGTCTTCGCGATGCTCGACAAGGTGTGCAAGCCGGGCGCCATGCTGGCGACGACCACTTCGTCACTCGACATCGATCGCATCGCCGAAGGCACGGCGCGAGCGGGCGACGTGGTCGGCATGCACTTCGGGACGCCCGTGCACGCCGTGAAGCTCCTGGAAATCGCAAGGGCGCGCCGGACGACGCCCGACGTCTGGGCGAGCGCCCTCAAAGTCGGCAAGGTGCTCGGTAAAATCAGTGTGCCCGTCATCGCGCACCCTGGGCTTGCTGCCGACCGCATGCTCGCCCAAGAGCTGCGCGAGGCTTTTTTTCTGCTGGAAGAGGGCGCCTTGCCCGCCCAGGTGGATCGCGTGGTCCGTGATTTCGGGTTTCCGCTCGGGCCCTTTGCCGCGATCGACGCCGCGGGCCTCGAGAGCGTCTGGCAGTACCGTCAACAGAACTACGGGCGGATGACCGCACGCGAGCGCTCGTGCGATCTGCTCGAAAAGGTCTATGCCCTCGGTCGGCTCGGCCGTCAGACGCAGGCCGGCTTTCACCGTTACGGCGCGGGCGGTGAGCAGGCGCCCGATCCGGCGATCGAAGAGCTCGTCGTGAATCACTCAGCGGCGCGCGGCATCACGCGGCGAAGCGTGACGGACGCGGAAATTCTCGAGCGCTGTCTGTATGCGATCATCAACGAAGGCGCGAATGTGTTGGCGGAAGGCGTCGTCGCGCGCGCGCTCGACGTCGACATGATCTGGATCCACGGCTACGGCTTCCCGATTTATCGAGGCGGTCCGCTGTTTTACGCCGACGAGCTCGGGCTGCCCCACGTCCAGCGCACGCTCGTCGCCTTGCAGGCGCGACTCGGCGCGGAGTACTGGGCGCCGGCCCCGCTCATCGAACGCTTGATCCAAGAAGGCAAAGGCTTCTACGGCGCGGCTCCGAGCGCGCCGGCGGCCGCATGAGCGCCGTGGCCTCGCGCACGCCCTTGGAACGCCTCTTCGCGCCCACCTCGGTCGCGGTGGTCGGAGCGTCGAGCTCAGCGGACAAGGCGGGCCATCAAGCCGTGCTCGCGCTCGCAAGCTTCGGCGGCGACGTATTCCCCGTGAATCCGCGCGGCGGCGAAATTGCGGGTCGCCGTGCGTTCCCGTCATTGCGCGCGCTCGGTCGTCCCGTGGATCTCGTGTTGCTCGCCGTGCCCGCCTCCGCTTGTGTCGAAGCAGTGCGCGAAGCCGTCGACTGCGGCTGCGGCGGCGGATTGATTTTGGGCGGGGGCTTTGCCGAGAGCGGCCCGGCAGGCATCGCGCTTCAGGCGGAGCTCCACGCGCTCTGCGACCAGTCGGGCTTTCGCGTGCTCGGGCCGAACACTGCGGGTTTCGTGAACAAGGAAGTGTCCCTCACGGCTAGCTTCCTGCCCGCGGCCGACCGTATCCCGTCGGGCTCGGTCGCCGTCGTGGCTCAAAGTGCCGGCATCAATTTGACGGTGAGCTTTCTCTTGGAGAAGGTCGGCTCCGGCGTTTCGATGGCCGTCGGCCTCGGCAACGCCATGAACGTCGACGCCGCCGACGTGCTCGAGTTCGTGGCCACTCGGCCCGCTACGAAATCCATCGCTTTGCACCTCGAGGGCGTCGTCGAGGGCCGCCGCTTGTACGAGACGCTACGGCGCGTGACCCGGACGAAGCCCGTCGTCGTGCTGACCGTGGGCAAGTCGGACGTGGGCGAGTTCGCGCAGTCCCACACCGGCAATCTGATCGGTTCGTATGCGCTGCGCACGAGCGCGTTGCGGCAGGCCGGCGCGGTCGTCGTTTCTTCGACCGAGGAGCTGGTCGCCGCGGCCGCGCTGATGTCGCAGCATCGCCTGCCGCCGAGGCTCCGAGCAGGGATCGGCATCATGACCGCTCAGGCGGGGCCGGGACTCCTGATGCTCGATCAGCTGAGGTCGCACGGCGTGTCGGTGCCGTCGCTCGCGCCGCGTACGCTCGAGCTCATTCGAGCAGAGCTTCCGCCCACGACCTACCTGCAGAACCCGGTCGACACGGGCCGCCCGGGGCCCTCGTTCCCACGCGTGCTTTCGCTCTTGGCCGACGATCCCGAGATCTCCGCCGTGTGCGCGTACGCCCTGCACGAGCCGGCCGCTCTCCGCCCCGAGGAGGTGTTGCCCGCCGTCGCGAGCCGGCTCACGAAGCCGCTGCTGTTCGGCACGGCGGGACCGCGCGCGGAGACGAACGAAACCATCGCGGAGCTGCGACGCCGCGGTCTGTACGTCGCTGAATCGCCGGAGCAACTCGCACGAGCCGCGCTGGTGCTCGCCGAGGACGCCGCCTCGCAAGCTCGGTTGCTGCGTGACGATCCACGTCCGGCGCTGGACGCCGACGTGCACCTCCCGCGCGAGCACGACGAGCACTCCGTGAAGCAGCTACTCGAGGCGCTCGGCGTGCCTAGTCCGCGGCGTCTCGTGTGCAGCTCGCACCTCGAAGCGCGCGAAGCTCTCGCGCGGCTGACGAAACCGGTGGTCGCCAAGATCCTCGCGCAGGAAGTCGGCCACAAGACGGAGCTCGGCGGCGTGCAGCTCGACATCGCCGACGAGCAGGCACTCGCTCGCGCGCTCGCCAAGCTCGACGCGATTCCGCTCACGTCGGAGCGCCGCTACTTGATCGAAGAAATGGCGCCGCCGGGCCTCGAGCTCATTCTCGGCGGCAAACGCGACGCGAGCTTCGGCCCCACGCTGATGGTGGGCCTCGGCGGGATACTCGCCGAAGCGTTGCGAGACACCGCGACGCGCCTGGCTCCCGTCAGTTTGGCGGAGGCGAGTGACATGCTGGACGAGCTCAGAGCCGCTGCGCTACTCGCCGGTTTTCGCAACGGTCCGGCGCTCGATCGCCGAGCGCTCGCCGAAGCCATCGTCAGCCTCGGCAACTTTCTCGTGCGGCACCCGGAGGTGACGGAGCTCGAGATCAACCCGTTGCGGGTCTACCCGCGCGGAGTGTTGGCGTTGGACGCGCTGCTTCGCTGACGCCCTGCTCCGGGCCGCGTTCAGTAGTGCTTGATGTACAGCCTGCACTCAGGCACGGGCATGCCGTCGGTCGCGGAGGTGCAGGTACCGGGGGCCTGCAGCGGCGGGTAAGAGGTCAGCCCTTGCGCCAACTGAACGGTCAGCGTCGTCCCGTTCAGGTCGTACGTCCCGCTCATGCTCTCGCCAGTCGGCAGGTACATGCCTGAGCCCGAACCGAAGACGACTTGAAAGTGGTGCTGCGCGTTGTCGTACGACTTGATGGTCCAGTGCGATGACCAAGCGTCACCGCCGTCCGCCGTGTAGACCATCGACGTGTCGGTGATGTCGAGCTTATGGGGAAGGTCGGACGGACCCAAATAGCTCCATGCTCCGTCGATCTCGAACGGTGCTTTGGGCGGAGGTGTGGAGTCGTCGTCTCCGCTACCTCCGCAGCCCGAGAGTGCCAGTATGGCAAGCGTGATCGTTACGGCCGAACAAGCAATCCTCATGGATTCATCACCTGAAGCAGCAAACCCCACCCTAGCATGGCCCGAGGAAGACCACGCTGCGCCTGCCGAAGCGGCCGAGCAGGCGGGAGATCCCCCAGGTCCTCACCTGCTCGCTCACTATTGATCGCGTTTACTGCGCAAAGCACAAGCTGACCATCGTCTGCCAGATCAGGTCGCCGACGTGGTCTCCACCCGATTGCGTCGGATGCAGGCCATCGCTCAGCACGTCGCCGTCTTTCCACACGGGCCTCAGATCCACCCAGTGGCAAGCGGGTGATTTCGAGCCTTCACACACGGTCTGCATCATGGGCATCGTGGCGTCGAGGCACGACTTCAGTGAAGCGTTCGAGCCTGGCGGGCTTCCCGGTTCCGGGTAGCGCGTGTAGATGACATCCGTGATGCCTGCGGTGCCCATCTTGCCGAGCAGCGTCGAGAACGTGCTCGAACACGAGGAGCACGCCGACCCGCCGCCCGTGAGGCAGTCGATACCGCCGCCGTCCATGATCACCCAACGGGGCTTGGCGCCGTTCGCCGTGGCCGCCGTCCATTCCGTGGTCGCGATGTAATTCATGTTCTGCCCGCTGACGGCCACGTTGTGATACGTGTCGCTCGCACCGAGCGAGCCAGCCTTTCGCGCGTCGTCCTGGATCCGGTTCTGGATGTACTGGGGTGAGATTGCGTAGAACGACTCGCCCATGATTACGACGTCGGAGCCCTTCGTCTGGCCCTTCACGCAGGTGCCGGCGCCCGAGCCGCCGCTGCTCTGTGTCATGCCGCCGGAGCCGCCTGCGCCACCAGCGGCTCTTCCGCCCATGCCCATGCCGCCGCTTCCGACTCGGCCGCCGCCGCCCATCATCCCGGAACCGCCGGTACCCGTCCCCGCCTGGCCCATCCCGCCGCTTCCGGTCGTGCCCGCGCTGCTTCCGCCGGTGCCGCCCGTCGAGGTCGTGCCGCCCGTCGAGGTCGTGCCGCCCGTCGAGGTCGTGCCGCCCGTCGAGGTCGTGCCGCCCGTTGAAGTCGTGCCGCCCGTTGAAGTCGTGC
>JAICTZ010000039.1 GCA_025936115.1 Polyangiaceae bacterium | reverse complement strand
TGATGCCCTCGCGAAAACGTGATGCCCTCGCGAAAACGTGATGCCCTCGCGAAAACGTGATGCCCTCGCGAAAACGTGATGCCCTCGCGAAAACGTGATGCCCTCGCGAAAACGTGATGCGCGCGGAGGGACGCAACGCGGATGTGCTCGTTAGCTGGAACGGCGAGCAACGTTGATTTGGCGCGCTGACGCACAGTGGTCGCCGCCAAGAAAATGCTCTCCCTTACTTGCCTGCGAATGACTCGAATCCGCCACTTGGCGTGATGAACACGCGATCGATGAACCGAGCGCGATGAACTAACGGAACCAGCGGGATGAACCAAGCGCCCTGGCAGTGTCGATACGCGCTCCGCATGCACGCTGAAAACATCCGCGTTCACAATGCGATCACATCGAATTGCATTGACGAAGCCTCGTGTATACGCTATAGCCAGATTCAACATGGTGCGTCGGGGACAGGCTGCGCAGCTGGGGCTTTCGTTTCCCTGCGGATGGGGAGGAGCGCGGCGCAACGCCGGTCGCAAAGCAGGGCCTCGACCGAAAACGCTGCACCGCGCGCGCCCGATGCATCGAGCTTGGCAGCCCGTGCACGTCACGCTGCGGGCTCGCCTCGCGCCGCTGCGGAGCCAGTTCGTGTATCCGAGCGTGCGGCTCGCGCTGGTGCGTGCCGCGCGGCGCGCGCCCGCGCAGTTTCGCATCGTTCACTATTCGGTGCAGCGCGATCACCTGCACCTCGTGGTGGAGGCGGCCGACAAGCGCTCGCTTTCGAGCGGTGTGCGTAGCGTCATGATCCGGATCGCGCGCTATGTGAACGATCTTTTGGCCCGGCGCGGACGTTTCTGGGCCGATCGCTGGCACGGGCGTGCGCTCGCGTCGCCGCGGGAGGTGCGCGCGGCGCTCATTTACGTGCTCGCGAATTTTCGGAAGCACGCTCGGCGCGCACTGCCGGCGGGCATGGATCCGTATTCGTCGGGACCGTGGTTCGATGGCTGGCGTGAGTGGCGACAGGATTCGGGCGTGCCGCCGCCGTTGGCGGAGCCCGCGCCATGGGAGGAGGTTGAAAGAACGGGGGCGTGCAGGTCGTGGTTTGCACCGCGGACGTGGCTCGCGCGGGTGGGGTGGAAACGTTGCGGCTTGGTCGGGATGGGCGACGCTCCCATGCGCTGAAGGCTGCGAATCGTGCCCGTGTCGTGGGAGCGGAGCACCACGGGCCGCTCAAAGAGCGGCACGAAGGCGTCGAGGCCGTCGCGTCGTCGAGAGCGGCGTCCGAGTTGCGTCACGCGGTGGCGTTGCGGCAATGTCCGAGTTGCGTCTCGCGGCGTTTTGGCGGCCTCCGAGCTGAGTTGCGCGGCAGCGTCCCGTTGCGCGGCTACGTCCCGTTGCGCGCCAGCGTCCCGTTGCGCGCCAGCGTCCCGTTGCGCGCCAGCGTCCCGTTGCGCGCCAGCGTCCCGTTGCGCGCCAGCGTCCCGTTGCGCGGCGGCGTCCCGTTGCGCGGCAGCGTCCCGTTGCAATCGCCCGGGGTCGTGCCCCGCTTGTCGCTTCCTGTTGCGTCCCCTACGCCCGCGCTGCGTCGCATCGTGGATCGAGCTTCGATGGCGCATGCGTCCAAGCGACGTGCTCGTCTGGCGATCGACGAGGTGCCACGGCGCGCCCCGTCACGACCTGAGGGCGGCTCCGTCGTCGTCGGTGTGCCGTTGAAGAGCACCACGCCCAGGCGCGCGTCGCTACTCGATGCGCAAGAGCTCTTTGACGGTCGCGATGACTTGCGGCGCTTGGATGGGCTTGGTGATGTACGCGTTGGCGCCGAGCTGGAGGGCGCGCTGGCGGTCTTCCTGGGAGCCCTCGGTCGTGATGATGACGATCGGGGTGTCCTTGTGGATCGGATCGCTGCGCACGCGCTTGACGAGCTTGAGGCCGTCCATGATCGGCATGTTGATGTCGGTCACGATGATGTCGTAGCGCGCGGAGGCGAGCTTGCGCAGGCCATCGACGCCGTCGTCCGCTTCGGTGACGCGGAGGTTCTTCACGCGCGCGAGCGCGAAGACGAGAAGCTGCCGCATCATCGGCGAGTCTTCCACGATTAAACAGGAGTATTCGGCCACCTTGATCTCACTCTACGCCAATTAGGCCCGTGAAGGGCTGGTCAGTCATACACTCAGGTCCAGAAATGCCTCGAGGCCCGGGAGCCGGCGCTCCGCCTGCGCGAACAGGCTCGCGCTCACGAGAGCCGCCGCCGCCTGCTGTCCGAGCAGGCGAAAAAGCTCGAAGTCTACGGCGTCGAAGCGAGTCTTTTGCGACAGCGTCGAGAAGATAGCGATGACGCCGACGACCCGCTCGTCGACGACCAGCGGGATCACTGCGGCCGGCCGGTTGAGGTCGCCACGGCTCGGGTCGCCGTCTTCCTCGACCTTGGCCTCTCCGGAGCGAAGCACGTCGCCGAGCCGCGACTCCGCGATCGGTACCGGCGCAAGATCGTTTCCGCCGATGCCCTCGGAGGCGATGGGCACGAGCTCGGTGCCGTCCTCGTTCGCGAGGTACATCGAGTAGCGCTCGGCGCCGAGCAGCTGCGCGAGCACTTCCTTGATGCGTCGAGTCACGCCGCGCGGCGAGAGGCTCGAGTGCAGCTGGTTGCTCGCGACGTACAGGTTCGCGAGATTCGAAAACTCGCTCTCGACTTCCTGCACGCGCGTCGTGAACTGATTGGTGATCGCTTCCGCGCGGTTGGTGCGGGACAAGAGATCGCTCTTCTCCGCCTCGAGGCGCTCGATCTGCTGGACGAGATCACGCACGGCACGGTCGGCGGCGAGCTGAGCGCGCAAGTTCGCGTTCTCGGCTTCGAGCGTCGCGACGCGGTCGAGCATGCGCTCGTAGTCTTGAATGAACTCGTCGGTGAGGCGTGAGCCGCGCGTGAACGTCTTCACGAAGCGATCGCGCTCGGACCTCAGGTCCTGTGACGGTGAATTACTCTCGGCGCTGGGCTTCTTCTCGTCGGCCATGCTGGAGTCGTCGCTAGGATCCTTCAGGAGCGAGCCCGGTGAACACCGTTTTCGTACCCGTTTTGGGTGGAGCACCCGTTTTGGGGGTTGGGGTTCGCCCCGGCTCTCAGTATAGTATCAGAGCGACGATCATGAGCGCGAGCGCCCCGACCCCCGAAGCCGTCGACGAATTGCTCGAGGCCTCCGAGCTCGAGCGGGCGCGGGAGCTGCTCGCCGGCGCGGCGCCGAATGACGAACGGTTCGCCGTCGTGCGCGTAAAACTCGGCCTGTTCGACGGATCATTGCCCGCCGGCGCCGCGCAGCAGGCGCTGATCAAGCTGATGCGCCGCGATCCGGAATGGCCCGGCGCAAAGGAGCTCTATCAGCTCGCCTCGAGTCAGGCCTACCGCGGTCGCGAATCGTCGGCCTCGCACTCACATCCACCGCCACCGGAGCGCAAGTAGGGAAGCCTGCGCGTTCAGGCGAGCGTGGCCCAGGTCGCGAGCTCGCCGCGGACGAGGCGCGGAGCCCGGCGTAGCGCTGCGAGATCGCGAGCGCCGACCAAGAGCATCGCGGTCTTGAGCTCGGCTTCGAGTCGATCGAAGAACGCGAGCGCCGCGGCGCGTCCGCCCGTCTCGAGCGCTTGGAGCGAGGAGCGCGCGATGCCGGCCGCCGAGGCGCCGAGCGCGACGGCTTTGGCGATGTCGAGCCCGTCGCGAATGCCGCCCGTGGCGAAGATCGTTTCGAAGCCTTGGCGCGCCGTGAAGAGGACGCTCGCCGCCGTGGGGACGCCCCAGTCGCGGAAGGTTTCGCCGAGCGCGCGCCCCGTCCCCGTCGCGCGATGCATCTCGACGGCGACCCACGACGTGCCGCCCGCGCCCGACACGTCGACGTGCCGGATCCCGTGCTGCTTCAGGCGCGCCGCGACGCCGCTCGAAATTCCGCAGCCGGTCTCCTTGGCGATGACCGGGAGCGGCAGCTCGCGGGCGAGGCGCTCGAGCGTCGCGAGGCAGCCACGAAAATCGCGATCGCCGTCGCTCTGAATCAGTTCCATGGCCGGGTTCAGGTGAATGCAAAGCGCATCGGCGCCGACGGCGGCGCAGAGCTCGCGCACTTGTTCGCTCTCGAGCTTGCTGGCTTGCACGACGCCGAGATTGCCGAGCAGGAGCATTTCGGGGGCGACAGAGCGCACGGCGTAGGTCGCGAGCGCAGCCGGGTTCTTGAGCATCGCGCGCTGGCTGCCGAGGCCGAAGGCGTAACCGCGTTCCTCCGCAATCGCCGCGAGCTCGTGGTTGATGCGCTCGGCGCGCTCGGTGCCGCCCGTCATCGCGGCGATGAGGATGGGAGCCGTGAGCCGCTTACCAAGCAAAGTCGTGCTCGTATCGACGGAGGCCAAATCGAGCTCGGGGAGCGCGTCGTGGACGAGCTCGACGCACTCGAAGAGCGTCGTTCGCTTGTGAAAGCCCACGTCGCCCGAGGTGGCAAGATCGAGGTGGTCCGCTTTGCGCGCCGAGAGATCCGTCATGGGCGCCTCGATACGGCGAGTGCGCCGCGAGGTCGAGCGCAGCTGACGAAGGTCGGGCTCACCGGCAGGAGCGTGCTAGGCTCCGCCCCCACAAAATGCCTTTAGGTACGAAGAGTTCCCGGCGGCGCCGCCGCCAGCGCAAAGGTCAGGCCAAGGCCATTGCGCCCAATCCCTTTCTGTCGCTCCTCGGCGCGATCAAGCTCGACATCGACGACAAGCTCGAGCGCTTCTTCGCCGACGAGCTCGTGCGCGTGAAAGGTCATGGGACCGAAATCCGTGCCCTCTTGCGCGCCACGGCCGCGCTGAGCTCGCGCGGGGGCAAGCGCCTTCGCCCCACGCTGCTCGTCGCAGGCTTTCGTGTCGTCTCGCCCGGCGGTGATCTCGAGCCGGCGCTCGACGCGGGGCTCGCGCTCGAGCTGCTCCACACCTACCTGCTCGTCCACGACGATTGGATGGACGGCGACGCGCTTCGCCGCGGCGGCCCCACCGTGCACGCGGCGCTGCGTGAGCACTTCGACGACGAACGACTCGGCGAAGTGACGGCCATCCTCGCCGGTGACTTCGCCGCCGCACTCGCTACCGAAGTAATGGGACGCGTGCGCGCTCCCGTGGCGCGCCAGTCTGCCGTGCTCGCGGCCTTCGCGGAGATGCAAAAATCCGCGATCATCGGCCAAGTCCTCGATGTCGCGGCCAAGAAGCACGATCCGGAGACGATGTACGCGCTGAAGACGGGCAGCTACACGGTGCGTGGTCCGCTCCGTCTCGGCGCGCTGCTCGCGGGCGCGAAGGACAGCACGTTGAAGGCGCTCGACGCGTACGCCGCGCCCGTCGGCATCGCGTTTCAGCTCGCCGACGACCTCTTGAGCGCGTTCGGCAATCCGAGCGTCACGGGCAAGGCGCTCGGCAACGATCTGCGGGCCGGCAAACGCACGCCGCTCGTGCTCGAAGGCTTCAAGCGCGCCCGCGGCAGCGACCGCAAGCTGCTCACGGCGACGTTCGGCAACGCGCGGGCGAGCCAAGCGCAGGTCAAGAAAGCGCTCGACGTGCTCGAGCGGAGCGGCGCGCGCAGAAAGACGGAAGACCGCATCGAAGAGCTCTTGGCCGAGGGACTCGGCGCGCTCCGCAAGGGCGTCTCGGCCCAAGCGCGCGAGCTGCTCGAAGGCGCCGCGCTGGCGCTCACGGCGCGCCGCGTGTAAAGCCGACCCGAGCGATGGAGCGTACGGCACGTGCCGCTGGCAAAGTGATCCTGCTCGGAGAGCACGCCGTCGTGTATGGCGCACCGGCGCTCGCGGCGGCGCTCGATCGCGGCGCCGTGGCGCGGGCTCGGCCGAGTGAACAGAGCCGGATCACGCTCGGCACCCAGCCGGCAGTCGACGGCGAGGAGAGCGAGCTCGGGCGCGCGTTTGCGGCGCTCCGCGCGAGTCTCGGCGCGCCACCGCACGAGGTGACGGCGGAGCTCGAGCTGCCGCCCGGCTGCGGTCTCGGCGCGTCGGCGGCGCTCGGCGTCGCCATCGCGCGCGCCGTGCTGCTCGCGGCCGAGCCGGACACCGAGCTTGGCTCGGGCGGGGCCGACGCCCGCGTGCTCGAGGCGGCGGCGGCGTGGGAAGGCGTGTTTCACGGTCGGGCCTCGGGGGTCGATGCGGCCGCCGCGGCGAGCCGCGGGTGCATTCGTTTCTCCAAGAGCGAGGGGACGGAGCCGGTGCACGCGGCGCGCGCGTTGCCGGTGGTGATCGCCGTCGCGGGACCGCCCGCGAGCACGCGCGAAATGGTGGAAGGTGTCGCGCGCCTGCGCGCCCGCCGGCCCGAAGTCGTCGACAAGGCCGTCGCCGCCATCGGCGCCCTCGTGCAAAATGCGCGGCTTTGCATCGAGGCGGGCGATCTGCCCGGGCTCGGAAAACTCATGGATTTGAATCAAATGCTGCTCTCGGGCTTGATGGTCTCGACCGAAGGCATCGAGCGCGCCTGTGCGGCTGCCCGCAGCGCCGGTGCGCTCGGCGCCAAGCTCACGGGAGCCGGCGGCGGCGGGTGCGTCGTCGCGCTCGCCGACCTCGATCCCAAGCCCGTGCTCGCCGCCTTCGAACGCGAAGGTCTCGCGTGCTTCGCCGCGACCATCGGCGGGGAAGAGGCCGCGTGACGACACCCCGCTCCGTGACGGCCGTCGCGCACGCCAACATCGCGCTCGCCAAGTACTGGGGTAAGGCCGACGATCGCGAGAATTTGCCGGCGGTGCCGAGCCTTTCGCTCACGCTCGAGGCGCTCCGCTCGCGCACCTCCGTCTCGGCTGACGCGTCGCTCACCGAAGACGCCGTGTCGCTCGACGGCGCGCTCGCTACGGGCCGCGCGCGCGAGCGCGTCGTGCGGCTCCTCGACGACGTCCGCGCGCTCACCGAGACGAAGCTCCGGCTCCGCGTCGAGTCGCACAACGATTTCCCGACGGCCTCGGGGCTCGCCTCGAGCGCGTCCGGCTTTGCCGCGCTCGCGCTCGGCGCCTCGCACGCGCTCGGCCGCCCGCTGCCGGTCGCGACGCTGAGCTCCGTCGCGCGCCGCGCGTCAGCCTCCGCGGCCCGTTCACTCTTCGGCGGCTTCGTGGCGCTGCGGCTCGGCGCGGCTTCGGCCGAGCCGGTGCTCGACGGTGCGGCCTGGCCGCTCGTGATGGTGATCGCCGTGACGGCGATGGGCCCGAAGAGCGTGAGCTCTACGGACGGCATGCGCCACACGCTCGCCACTAGCCCGTACTATCCGACGTGGGTCACGTCCGCTCCAGCGCTCTTCGCCGAGGTCGAGCGCGCCGTGCTCGGGCGCGACTTCGAGACGCTCGGCGCCGCCATCGAGCAGAGCGCGCTCATGATGCACGCCTCGATGCTCGCGGCGCGCCCGGCGCTCGTCTATTTCAGCCCCGCGACGTTGCGCGCCATGGAGCGCGTGCGCGCGCTGCGGCGTGAAGGCACGCTCGCGTTTTACACGATGGACGCGGGGCCACACGTCAAGGTCCTGTGCCAGGAAGCGGACGCCCCGAGCGTCGCTGCAGCGCTCGCGCTCGTCGAGGGCGTCGAGCGCGTGATCGTGAGCGCGGCGGGCCCGGCGGCGTACGTCGAGGACACGGCGTGAAGGCACGCGCGCCCGGCAAGCTCGTGCTCTCGGGAGCGTACGCGGTGCTCGAAGGTGCACCGGCCATCGTGACGGCGGTCGATCGCTTCGTCGTTGCCGAGGCTGGGCGGCCCGCCGAGCGCGTGACACCTGAAGTGAGAGCGGCGCTCGGTGGGCTCGAGGCGCCGTGGTTCGACGCGAGCGCCTTGCGCGAAGGGGAATACAAGCTCGGGCTCGGTTCGAGCGCGGCCATTCTCGTGGCGAGCCTCGCCGCGCGACTGCTGGCCGAGCACGGACCCCTCGGTGACGGCGAGCTCAGCGAGCGCATTTTCGCGCCGGCCCTCGCGGCGCACGCCCGCGCTCAGGGCGGCGGTAGCGGCGTCGACGTCGCCGCTGCCGCCTACGGCGGGACGCTCTGTTACCGGCGCACGGCGCACGAGCCCGTCGTGGCGCGCCTGTCGCTCCCACCCGCCGTCGTCATCGAGACGTGGTGGAGCGGCAAGCCCGCGACGACCTCCGAGCTCGTACGGCGCGTGCACGAGCTACGGGCTCGTGACACCGAGGCGTTCGCGACGCTGCTCGGCGCGCAGGCCGACGCCGCGCGGCGGGCGGAACGCGCCGTGCTCGCCGGTGATGCTCCGGGATTACTGTCGGCGCTCCACGGCCAGCGCGCGGCGCTCGCGGCGCTCGGCCGCGCTGCGGGAGCGGACATCGTGACGACCGCGGCGGCGCGTCTCGCGGCAGCCGCGTCACCGGCAGCCGTTTTGCCCGCCGGAGCGGGCGGGGGTGACGTCCTCCTCCATGTGGGGTTGGAAGCTTCTGGTGCCGATTTTCGCGCATTGGCGGCGGAGCTCGGGCACCAGCTCGTGCCGCTCGGGCTCGGAGCCCGAGGCGTACACGCGGTCTGATTGGGGAACCGCCGACGACGCCGAGAGCGCCGAGGCGAAGAGCGCCAAGAACGGACTTGGCGGCGTGGCACGCCGTCCCAGGTCGCGCTCGGACGCACCGGGCTCGGAGCTTCACCTACATGGGATACTGCCGGGGCCGCCCGCTTCGGAACTTCATCTCGCACGGACGGAGTGCCGCCGAACTTCGGCTAGACTAATGTTTCGACGGGTCGCCTCACCACCACTGCGCATGACGTCCGAAAACGACGACGACGAAGCTGACGATCACCGCTGCATCGACTGCGGCAAGCCGGCGCCTCCGACGGACACGAACTACACGCTGATCAGCGCTCGGCACGGCTGGCGACTCACGCGCGGGCCCGATCGCGACGGAGTCCGCGTGATGGAGTGGCGATGTCCCACGTGTTGGCAAGTGCATCGGAAAAAGATGGTCCCCGGGACGTAGCTGCTGCCTCCGCGCGCCCGCGGCGCGACACCCGTGCTAACAAGCGCGTCTTCCGATGACCGAAGGTTCGCGCATCCCGGGCTTTTACCGCCTGACCATCGCGGAGCGCCGCTCGCTCGTCGCCGAGCGCTCGGGCGTCCCCCTCGAGGAGCTCGAAGCGGCGCTCCGGCGCGGTGGGCTCGACGCCGAGAAGGCCGACAAGGTCGTCGAAAACGTGCTCGGCACGTACGCGCTGCCGTTCGGCGTCGCGCTCAACGTGCGCGTCAATGCGCGCGATCACCTGGTGCCGATGGTCGTCGAAGAGCCGAGCGTCATCGCGGCCGCGTCGAACGCAGCGCGCATGATCCGCGCGAGCGGCGGCTTCACGGCGGAGGTGAGTGAGGCGCTGATGACGGCGCAGGTTCAAATCGTCTCCGTGCCGCACCCGGCCGAAGCGGTCGCACACCTCGTCAACGCGACCCCGAAGCTGCTCGAACTCGCACGAGCCGCCGTGCCGAACCTGCTCGCGCGCGGCGGGGGACCCCGGGAAATCGAGGTGCGCGACCTCGGCAGCGGCATGATCGTGCTGCACGTCTACGTCGATTGCCGCGACGCCATGGGCGCAAACCTCGTGAACGCCATCGCCGAGGCGATCGGACCGAGCGCCGCCGAGCTCGCGCGCGGCGTGCTCGGCCTGCGCATCTTGTCGAACCTGTGCGACCGGCGCCGGGTGCGCGTGCGCTGCCGCGTTCATCCCCGCGATCTCGCGCTGGCAGCCAAAGAACGCGCACACGAGGCGCCGCCGCCCAGCACCGAGCCCGCGAGCCAGCCGGCGCGCAGCGCCCCGAGCGAGCCGCCCGCCGCCCCCGCGGACGGTTGGGTGGACGGGCGCGTCGTCGCCGATCGCATCGTGCTCGCGTCGCGTTTCGCCGAGCTCGACCCGTACCGCGCCGCGACGCACAACAAGGGCGTCATGAACGGCGTCGACGCCGTCGTGCTCGCGAGCGGCAACGACTTTCGTGCCGTCGAAGCGGGCGCCCACGCCTACGCGGCGCGCAGCGGTCGCTACTCGCCCCTCGTCGTCTGGCGTCGCGACGGCGACGATCTCACCGGCGAGCTCGAGATGCCGCTCGCGCTCGGCACGGTCGGCGGCACGCTCCGGGTCCACCCCGTCGCGCAGGTGGCGCTGAGGCTCATGCGCATCTCGAGCGCCGACGAGCTCAGCATGATCGCGGCAAGCGTCGGCATGGCCTCGAACCTCGCGGCCCTGCGCGCGCTCGCGACCGAGGGCATCCAGCGCGGGCACATGTCGCTCCACGCGCGGTCCGTGGCCGTCGCGGCGGGCGCCCTGGGCGGCGAAGTCGAACGCGTCGCGCTCGTGATCGCCGAGGAACGCTCGATCACGGTCGAATCCGCCACGCGAGTCCTCGCTCTGCTGCGCACCAGCCGCTGACGCCGCGCGGACGGCCGCGCGCGCCGACTACTCGCCCACGGGACCTGCGCCCGCTGCGAGCACGCCCGGCCAGCCGTCGACGTAGCGCGACACGCCGCCCGGCTCCGAAACGTCGACCCACGCGACGCGTCCCGTCCCGAAGCGCCGCACGTCGAAGTGGACGAAGACGTTGTTCGGATAAAACCCGCACCCAACGTCGTGGAGCGTGCGGCACACGGCGAAGAGCTCCTCGTTCGGTACGCCCTCGACGTAGAGATCGAGCGCCTTGCCACGCCTGTGATTGCTCGTGTGGGCGTCGGGGCGGTAGCCGCTCATGATGACGACGCGTCGGTTCGGAAACGCGCTCTGGATCTCGCCGAGCACCCACACGAGCCGAGGATCGAGCAGGCGTAGACCGGGCAGCCATTCGCCGGGCCGCTCCGCTTGGGCGCTCTCCGGCAGGGGGATCGCGGGGCGTGGCGTTTCCGGTGCGCGCGCGAGCACGCTCAGCCGATCGATGACTTCGGGCGCGACGGCGCCGTCACAATCGAAGAGCGCCAGCCTTTCACTTTCGCCAGCGTAACGGGCGACCGTGAGTGGAAGCGGCGTTTTCCAGCGCGGGCAGGGACGCTTGACGACGACGGGCAACGCGAGCGGCTGCCACGCTTCCGAAAAGCGCCAGGTGAGGGCCGGGGTCTCGAGGCTCGCGAGCCCATAGCGGCCCTCGAAAAACGCGCGCCAGGCCGGGACGTGATTCTGGCCCGGGTGTTGGTAGCGCCCGATGAGCGACAACGTCGGCGCGGGCTCGAGTCGCAGGTAGTGAAACCGATCGAGCCCGCCGCTCAGCCACGTCGTCTCGCTCAGCGGCAACGGTAGCGGCGCCGGTAGCGGGCCGGGACGCTCCGCTCTCACGCGTCCCTGCGCGGGCGTGTCCGCGAAGTGAGCGAAACCGTCGCGCGCGAAGCCGAACGCGACGGTTCCCAACGCCAACGCGCAGCCGAGCGCACGCCCGAAAGCGTGCGAGCGCCCCGCCCGCGTGACGCAGCGTAACCGCACCGGACGAATGCCCCGAGCTACGAGCCGTTCGTCGGCGCTTCGAGCGCCGTCTGAAGCAAGCCGAGGAACGCCTCGTAGGCTTCCTTGGCTTTGAGCTCGTCGCCCTCGAGGTATTCGGTGACGCTCAGGCCGTTCAGCACGGCAAGCACGAGCGTCGCGAGCGCTTCCGAGCGCGGGCTCTTGGTCGAGCCGGCGACGGCATCGCGCACGACCTGGCGCGCGTCGCGCTGCAGGCCAGCCGCACGGCGCTTGAGCTCCGCGTCACGACGTGCCGCGCTCCACACCTCGATGTTGAGCCCGGTGCCCGTCTTGTTGCTCTGAATCGCATCCCAGAGCGCGCGCAGGGCATCCGTCGCCTGCTGCGGTGAGCCGTCACCGTTTCGAATCGCTTCCTTCAAACGATCGAGATAGCGGTGATACGTGAAGCTCTGCACCTCGTGGATCAGCGCGGCTTTGCTCGCGAAGTAGTAGTGGACGATGCTCTTCCTGAGGCCGAGCTCCTTGCCGATCTCGGCGAGCGTCGTCGCGGTGAAGCCCTTACGAGCGAAGCACTTCGCCGCGGCCGAAAGGATCGACGCAACGCGAGGGTTCTCCCAATCGGCGCTGCGTGCGGCGGCGCCGTTTTCCTCGTTCGGTTTTCGGGCGGGGGGGACTGCGGGTTGTTCCGTGGTCATCATGGGTTGATTCGCTTACCGGCCAGCCGGTGTCAGAGGGATCTAATCTGGGAGGACCTTACGCCTCTCGTCCCGGGCCGGCGTTCTTCGCCTAGCTCGTGCGTCGAGTCAAGCCTCGGCATCTCAGGGCATTTTGGCGGGCCAGTGCTGCAAGCGGCGGAAACATAACTTCATTTGTGCGGCGCCGTCGAGCGCTCGCTCAGGCCGGCCCACGTTTCTTCGGAGGAGTGCGGCCCTTTTCGTCTCCGGCCGGCCCGCTTTCCCGGCGCGGACTTTCCGACCGGCCGCGCCAGAAGGGCATCCCGGCCTGCTCGGTCCAGCCCGGCTTCCCGAAGCGGCCCGGCTCGCGTGACTCGAACATGGCCTCGTCCTTGGCGCCGCCGCTGGTCGCGTCGTCGCTCTGGTCCTTCTCGTCGGGTCCTTGCGTCGTCACGAGGAGTTCATCGGCGAGGTACTCGGGATGCACGTCGTCGTGGACCTCCGGCTTGTCGCGCGACGGATCGCCCGCACCGACCCGCACGATCTGCGTCGTCGGCGGATACACGTCGTCCCAGCGCTCGCGCACGGCATGCGTCCCCTCGCGCACGATGCGATAGCGTCGCAGCTTGAAACCCGCCACGCCCCGCTGGGCGAGCACACGCACGCCGCTCGGCAGCGACTTGTCGGGGCGCTCGACCTCTTCGTAGGGGATCGCGTCGAGGATGCGCCGGATGAGCGTCACGGTGCGTGTGCGGCGCGGCCCGAGGATCTCCGCGCGCACGACGCCGTTCTTCACCGTCTCGTGCAGTACGATCGGGAAGTCGAGCGTGTTCTGCAGGCGGAGGTTGATCGTCGGGTAGACGACCGTCGCGTCGAGCCCGAGCTTGATGTACGCGCTCGGCCGCGTGTGCGGCGTGCGATCGACGATGCCGAGCCCCGCGAAAAATGCGGCGCCGTGCAGCGTGCCCGAGATTTGGCAGGTGCCGCCCCCGATGCCGTCGACGACCTCGCCTTCGGCGATCACGGGCGCGACCTTGTAGCCGTTCGCTTCGTCGCGCGGCCCTACGAGCTCGTTGAAATCGAAGACTTCGCCGGGCAAGAGCACGTGGCCGTCGAGCTTGCTCGCGGCGATACGCAAGTTGAAGGTGCGCGCGGCGTATTTTTCCGAGCGGTCGTAGCGCGTCTCGAACCAGCCGAGCACCGCGTCGAAGCGCACGCCGTCCAGATCCTTGGCCGTTCGCTTCGGTGCGCGCTCGCTCCAGACGACGCGCGCGCGCGTGGCGCCAGCTTCGAGCGCGCGATCGAGCGCCAACAGCGTCGCGTCGATGTCGAGCAGCCGTCCGTTCGCTTCGGGCACGAGCTGGCGCGTCTCGAGATCGAGCCGCGCGTCGACGGGCGCGCGATCGATCGCATCCTTCAGCGTCGCGAGCGCGGGGACCGCCTGGTCCGGATTGAGACGCACGGGGACGGGCAAACTCAGCGGTCGGCGCCGCGGGCCCTCCCGGTACGCGCGCACCATGGGGCTCGTCGGATCGCGCGCCTCGCGCACGAGCTCGGCGAGGCGTTGCTTGTCGATTTCGGCCCCGAGCTGGCCCAGGTAGAGCTCACGCCGCTCGCCGCCCGGCAGCTCGAGCGCGAAGCGCCGGGCTGCATACGTCCGCACCCGTTCGAGCGCGAGCGCACCGGCGCGCGCATCGAGCGGCAGCGCCCGTCCCAAAAGCTCCACGCTGAGCGGGTCCTTCGGCGGCGTGCCGGCCTCGGGCAACCGCGGCACGAGCAAAAAGCCCGCGAGGAGCCCGGCCGTGACGGCAATCGCGATCGCACCCCCGGTTCGCCCGCCGGGAAAGCGCAGTAGAAGCTCGTGGAGGCGGGCGGGCAGACGCAAAACGGCAAGACCTCTAGCACGCCGCGCGCGGCTGGCACCGCTGGCGCCGCGGGCCGCGCCCGGCGCTACCCTAGACCCATGTCGAGCGGCGACGCGCCGAAGGACGAGCTCACGCAGAAGCTCGAGAGCCTCCCGAGCTCACCGGGTTGCTACGTCTTTCGAGACGGCAAGGGCGTCACGCTCTACGTCGGCAAAGCGAAGAGTCTGCGCTCGCGCGTGCGGAGCTATTTCCAAGAAGGCGCCTCCGACACGCGTGCCTTCATCCCGTTCATGCGCCGGCACGTGACTGATCTCGAGACCATCGTCACGCGCAGCGAAAAAGAAGCGGCGATCCTCGAGAACAACCTGATCAAGGAGCGCAAGCCCCGCTACAACGTCAAGCTCCGCGACGACAAAGAGTACCTGAGCGTGCGCCTGTCGCTCGAGCACGAGTGGCCGCGGCTCGAGCTCGTGCGGCGGCCCAAGCCGGACGGCGCGCGCTACTTCGGTCCGTACCACTCGGCGACGGCCGTGCGCCGCACGCTGCACCTCGTCGAGAAGCACTGGAAGCTCCGTACCTGCTCGGATCGCGAGCTCGCGAGCCGCAAACGGCCGTGCTTGAAGTACCAGATCGGCCGCTGCCCCGCGCCGTGCGTCTACGAGGTGGACCGCGAGCTCTACGGCGAGCAGGTGCGTTCGGTCGCGCTCTTCCTCGAAGGCCGCCACGACGAGCTCTCGAGCGTGCTCGCCGAACGCATGCGTTCCGCGAGTGAACGGCTCGAGTTCGAGCTCGCGGGCACGTACCGCGATCAGCTCTCGGCCGTGCAATCCGTGCGCGAGGCGCAAGGCGTCGTTTCCGTGAGCGATCGCGATCAAGACGTCGTCGGGCTCTTCCGCGAGGCGGATCTCGCGGAGCTCGTCGTGCTCATCGTGCGCGCGGGACGCGTGGTCGACACGGTGAGCTTCTCGAGCGCGCGGGTCGAGCTGCCCGACGACGAAGTCATCGCCGCGTTCTTGCGCGAGCACTACGGCGAAGGCGGAGTCGGCGAAGCGCACCTACCGGACGAGGTGCTCGTGCCCGTGTTGCCCGAAGGTGCCGACGGCGTCGCCGAATGGCTCAGCGAACGGCGAGCGGCGAACGTGCCCCAGGGTGCACGCGCGCCGCGCAACGTGCAGCTCCTGTCGCCGCGGCGCGGCCCCCGTTCGAACTTGCTCGAGCTCGCGCAAAAGAACGCCCAGCACGCGTTCGAGGAAAAACGGCGCGCCGAGAGCGACATCGACGAGCGGCTCGCGCGCGTCAAAGAGCGCTTGCGCCTGCCCACCCTGCCGCGCCGCATCGAATGTTCGGACATCTCGCACCTCGGCGGCGAAGACACCGTCGGCTCGGTCGTTGCGCTCCTGAACGGCAAGCCCGACAAGAAGCGCTACCGCACCTACCACGTGAAATCGGCGGGCCCCGGCGACGACTACCAGGCGCAGTACGAGGTGCTCCGTCGCCGCTTCGCGCGCGGTCGAGCGGCGGCGAACTCGTCGCCCGAAGTTGAGGCCCCGAACGGCGACTCACCGGCGAACTCGTCGCCCGAAGGCGAAGCGCCGAACGTCGAGTCGCCGTCGGGTGAGCCCGAGTGGCAGCTCCCCGATCTCTTCGTCGTCGATGGTGGCCGCGGGCAACTCGGCGTGGCGCTCGCAGCCGCTCACGACCTCGGCCTGCACGAGCTCGCCATCGTCGGCCTCGCCAAAGAGCGCGAGAGCGAGCTCGGCGACAAGCTCGTCGACCGCGTCTACCTCCCGGGACAGAAGAACCCCATTCCACTCCGTCCGAACAGCCCCGAGCTCTTCATGCTCGCATTTGCCCGTGACGAAGCCCACCGCTTCGCCAACCGCGGCCGCAAACAAACCGGCAAGCGCCGCCGCTTCGAATCGGCCCTCGACAGCGTCAAAGGCATCGGCGAAAAAACGAAAAAAGCGCTGCTCACCGAGCTCGGCTCCGTCGAGGCCGTCCGCAATGCGACCGACGAGCAGCTCCTCCAAGTGCGGGGTGTGAGCCGCCGGCATGTAGACGCCGTGCGCCGATGGCTCGCTGAGGCGGCCGGGGAGGGCGCCGAGGCGGCACGAGAGGGCGCCGAGGCTGCAGGAGAGGGCGCCGAGGCTGCAGGAGAGGGCTCGTCCGTAGCGGTCGACTAGCGCCTCGTGATTGCGGGCGGGAACACTTGGACGCGAGCGCGAGTCAGTCACACCTCGCGCGGGACAAAGCGTGGCCTTGACGACGCGGCCCATTACAGCGCCGAGAAGACGTCATGACTTGAACGACCCGAAAGGCTCGTGCACGAGCGAGGTTTTCCTGTCTTCAATGAGCTCGCGCCCGAAGTCTTCTTCGGCGGCGAGGGCATTGTGCGCGGCGCAACGCAGGGTGAGATTCGCCGCGCGATGATCGCCGCCGCTGGCAAATGGCATTAGGTGGTGAAACTCGAGGCGATGCGTCTCGCGGCAACGCGTTCCGTTCGCGTCAAGATAGGTGCAGCGGCTGCCGTCGCGCTCGAAGACGGTGCGGCGGACGGCGGCGGCAATATGACGTCCGCGCCGGCGCGTGTGCTGCTGGTCATGATGGTCGAGCGTGTCCGCGCGTTCTCGGCGCGTTCCCGCAGCGGCGTCGGGCAGGGCATCAGTGCTTCCCGGTCGCGCGCTCGTGCGGCCAAGCGTGTCAGGGCGATCGTTGCGCGCCATCGAAGCGGCACGGGGCAGGCCGTCGGCGGAATCCACTTCGTGCGCCGGTGCGCTCGTGCCGTTGACGCTGCAGGGTGCGCTCGACAACGCAGGCGCCCTGCTCGCGGCGTACTTCTTCTTTTTGAGCTCGACGACGAGTGCACGCATCGCCCGCATTTGAAGCTCCTCCAGCGTCATGTTCGGAACGGCATGTGACAGCAGTGCCTTCGCCTCCTCGACGAGGCGGACGTATTCCTCGGTCGCGGTGAATTGGACTTTGTAGCGCTCGGCTTCAAGGCGTCCCAACGGTGCCGGCTCCACCCGCACCGGCGCGGTGACCATCGTCTCCTCACAGTGGTTAGGGGCATCCATGCTCGCGCCCGCGCTCGCACGCCCACTCGCCCCTGCACTCGCACACCCACTCGCGCTCGCATTGCCGGTCGTACCCGCACCCGCACTCCAGCCGACCGTTTTTCGCGCCTGCTCCTCTGAACCCGGGACGGCGTCATTCGCGCCCTCTGTCCATTCGCGCGGCCGATCGCCCGGCGCGAGCTCACGGACGGGACACGCCGAATCGATGAACTCTTGCCACGTCGGCTCGGACGGCACGAGTCGCGCCGGCGCCGGTCCGAGAGGCTCGATGCGCGCAGGAACGGCCGGCAACGGATCGAGGATTCGCACGAGCCGTGCGAGCTCGCGTTTGGTCCGATGTTTGGCGCGAGCGAGGACCTCGACGAGATTCGCCTCCGTGAGATGCGGGCCGAGCATGAGCAGCCCGGTGAGATGGAGCTCACCGGACGCCAGCGCGTCGAGCAGCACAGGGAAGCGCTTGACGAGACGGGCGGCGGCAACGCGCCGGAATGCCTCGTCCTCCGAGAAACGGAGCTCGTAGATGCAGTACGCGTAGAGGCTCGAGCAAGCGCGCGTGCGATGGATGCCGCGCGCTTCGACTTCGGCGAGGTGGACGAGGAGCTCAGCGAGCAGGTGATTGGAGCGACCCACGAGGCGGCGGGTCCCTTCGAGGAGCTCGGCGTCGGAGAGCTGCGCGAGGGAATGTTGACGACGAGGATCGGGCGGGGCGTGAAGGTCCGACCCATCCACAGGTGTGTTCGGCTGCATGCGCAGCACGGTACACCCACGTTTTCGACGGCCCGGATAGGCGCGCTCGCGAGCGATCGAGGACTGAAACGGAACGCGAATCGTCGAAACGAGTAAGAGCCCAACAGGGCGCCGGCTGTGCGCCGGGTGCATCAGTTTTCGGCGTGTGGGTAGGTTCGCGGAGCCGAGCGCCACGAATATTGTCAAGACAAATCGGAGTGGAATCGATCGCATATGACACGCGCTGCACTAGTGACGGGAGCAACCGTTTGGCCCGGCGACGATCCATGGGGGAGGGCTGTAGATGGGGCATTGCGATCCACTCCGCTGTTCGTTTCGTTCGTACCGTCTCTCAAGACCGTCCTGAAGTCGTTCCAAGGTCCAGGGGGGGCATTCAGTTCCGCTAATGCCTGTAGGTTCGATATGGGCCTCCTTTGCGTCCGCCGCGTCCGGGCGGATGCAAAGCTCCGAAGACTCGAAGACTGAGTAGCGTCGTTCAGAGCAGTACAGCTTGACCACCGCGCCGACCTCGATGCCGGAAATTGGAGGCACGATGGGAAGGTGTGTCGTGGCGTCGTTCGAATCGCCAACCAGCGGGCGGATCGCGAGGTGTTTGCGCGGACATTCGTTTCGCCGGAATACGTAAGCAAGGTCCACTCGGCGGTCAGTGTGACCTCGAGAAAGACGATGCCGGACGGGACTATTCTCGCGACGTTCTTCGTACACCCTCAGGGCGTCTTTGACCCTTTCCGGCGACTGGAAGGTGACGACTCCGCTGCCACGGAGTAGGGGATCTGAGCCCGGCTCGCCGTCCCAAAGGAGCAGCCGCGGTGACACTTTCGGAACCGGCCTCACGCGGATCAGCGCCTTGAGATCATCGCTACGTTCTGTCCAGCTCAGCTGACTTCGGCAGCCTTCGTCGCCACCATGTGCCGGCTAGATGGAGCGGCGGTTTCGAGCGCCGCCGCTCAGTACATCGCACGCGGCTCGCGCGGGTTTGCGGCTACATGTCCAGCGCGACCCTCCAAACTCTGCTGGCTGCGCAAGGCGTGCTCGAATGCCTGCCGCTCGCGAATGTCGATGACCCGCTCGCGGGATGATGCTCGAGCGGCTGACGTACGAGGTTCAGAGGCATTCAATGTGGAAACTTAGTTGTCAACCTGGGGGGCCAAGGCCAACTGAGTTGCCGATGCACTTTCGAGCGATTACCGTAGTTCTCGATAGTTGCACGCGGCATGCGGCTTGCGTTGACACTATAGCGCGTCGACCTCTAGGCTCTCGGCGCCCCTTTTGGAGCTCGCTCTCATGACGCAGAAAATTGGCACGTCCTCATGGCTCAGCAAAGCCGCGAACGCGGCAGGCAAGGGCCTGACCGCGGTCGGCCTGCTCTTCGGCGCTGGCGCCCTCACCGCCGGCTGTCTGGATCGGCCGGTCGCACCCGCGACCCCGACCACCACCAACGTTTACATCAACCAGATCCGGCAGACGGGCGTCGATAAGATCGACCTGGTCTTCATGATCGATAACTCGATCTCGATGAGCGACAAGCAGCAGATCCTGGCGAAGGCGGTGCCGGTCCTCGTGCAGCGCTTGATCACGCCGACCTGCGTCGACATGAACGGCGCTCCCGTTGGTAATGGGACGGTTATCGCGGACGCGCAGTCGGGCATGTGTGCTCAAGGCATTCCGGAGTTCAGGGCGATCAAGGACATCCACATCGCCCTCGTCACCTCGAGCCTCGGTGACCACGGCAGCAACGACGTGTGCTCGGACGCACAGAACGCCGAGAACGCAGCGAACAATAACCCGCCGTCGTTCTACAACGACCTAGCTCAGCTCCTGCCGAGCGTGCGTCCTGCGGCGAACCTCTACAGCTGGAACAATAGTGGCTTTCTCGTTTGGGATCCGCGGGATCCGACGAAGGTGCCCGGCACGCACAAGCCACAGACGACCAACGAGACGGACCCAGATACGTTCAAGAACAACTTCACCGCCATGGTGACGGCAGCCGGTGAGCATGGCTGCGGCTTCGAAGCTTCGCTCGAGGCTTGGTACCGCTTCTTGATCGATCCCGAACCCGTTGCGAAGATGTCCCAGACGGGCGACAGCCCGCCGAATGCTTTGACGCCCCACAGCGTCGACGTGCGTGGTCCCGATCCGACCGACGTCGGCGACCATCCGGACAAGGGTTTCGTGCACAAGAACAACGTCGCGAACATGACGGTGCTCGCGCAGCGGGCGGCGTTCCTGCGGCCGGACTCACTCGTCGCGATCGTGATGCTCACGGACGAGAACGACTGCTCGATTCAGGACGAGGACGGCACGCAAGGCTGGATCGTCGGCTGGAAGGGCGGTGTCGGAAAGAACAACTTCTCGATGCCGCGCGCGAACTCGGTCTGCGCTCAAGACCCGAACAATAAGTGTTGCCGGCCGTGCAGCGCAGGCCCGGTCGCCGATTGCATGGACAACATGCAGGATGCCGCTTGCGCGATGGGCGCGAGTCTGACCAAGCCGGAAGACAGCACGAATGAGCGTTGCTTTGCGCAAAAGCAGCGCTTTGGCGTCGATCTGCTGTACCCGACGAGCCGCTACTCGGACGGGCTGAAGAACCTGACCATCCGGCCGCGCTTCGGCGGTCCAGAAGTGCCGAACCCGCTCTACGCTTCGGTCAATGGTCAGCCGCCGCGCGACGCGGGTCTCGTGTTCCTCGCCGGCATCGTGGGCGTTCCGTGGCAGGACGTCTCGACCACCGACAGCTGGCAGGGGTCGCGCCTCACGTACATGACGGCTCAAGAGCTCATCGACAACAACCGTTGGCCGGTCATCCTGGGCGATCCGAACGCGAGCCCGGTCCAGCTCCCGAGCGATCCATTCATGATCGAGTCGATCGATCCGCGCACGATGGGCGCCACGAACCCGCTCATCAACGAGCCGATCCTACCGTCCAGCTCGACGATGTTGAACAAGATCAACGGGCATGAGCAGGACGTGCCTGGCCGCGACGACTTGCAGTTCGCGTGCATCTTCAACCTCACTAAGGCGGTTGACGCGGCGGCTTGTGACGCGAATGCGGATGGTTGCGACTGCAATGCCGACGAGTTCGATAAGCACAGCCCGCTCTGTCAGGGCGTGACGATGACCGCCACGGGCTCGCAGGTTCGCGCCAAGGGCTATCCCGGCCTACGCGAGCTCGAAGTACTGCGGGAATTCGGCAATAACTCCATCGTCGCGAGCATCTGCCCGAAGAACATCGCGCCGGCTAATGGAAGGACCGAAGCGACCGATCCCGACTACGGCTACAACCCGGCCGTAGCCGCGATCGTTCAGCGCTTGAAAGAGGCGCTCACGGTCAAGTGCCTGCCGCGTCCGCTCGCTCCCGATACGACCGGCTCGTCCGATCCGAACGCCGGCGATTACAACCCGGACAACGGCAAGGTGCCGTGCGCCGTGGTCGAAGTGCGGCCGGCGCCGCAGGACAGCAACGGAAGTTACACGACTTGCCAGGAGTGCAACCCACAGCTCGGCCGTACGCCGCTGACGGGCGAACGCGCCAAGGTCGTCGGCGCCGCGAAAGAGTACTTGCGCCAGAACGGCATCTGCGGTGGCGCCAGTGAGATCGCGTGTGAGGACGAGTGCTTCTGCGAGCTGAATCAGTTTACTGGCACCGAGCTGCGCGCGTGTCAGACGGGCGGCACGACCAACACCCCTGGCTACTGCTACGTCGATCCGGCCGCGGTCGATCCAGGCGACACGGAGCTGCTCGACGGTGAGAACAACTTGGTCAAGGGCTGCCAGCCGACGGCGCGGCGCATCCTGAACTTCGTGGGCGACAACATCCCCGCGAAGGACGGCCTCGCGTTCATCGCCTGCATCGGCGCGACGCCGGAGAACTGAGGGAAGTTCGGTAGAACGGCGGCCGGGACGAAAGCCGGCCGCCGGGCTCGACGCGCCCGGGAGCTTCAGCGTAGGCTCTCGGGCGTTCGCGCGTGATGGACACGAAACGCACGATTTTGGTGATCGAGGACGAGCCCCACATCCTGCTCGGCCTCAAAGATGCCCTCGAATTCGAGGGCTTTTCGGTGCTATCGGCGGGCTCGGGCAAGGCGGGGCTCGGCGTCGCGCAAAAGGAGCGGCCCGACGCGGTCTTGCTCGATCTGATGCTGCCGGACCTGAACGGCTACCAGGTGTGCGAGGAGCTCCGGCGCACGAGCCCCCTCGTGCCCATCATCATGCTGACGGCCAAGAGCCAGGAAGCCGACAAGATCCGCGGGCTCGAAGCTGGCGCCGACGATTACGTCACCAAGCCGTTCAGCATCGGCGAGCTCGTCGCCCGCATTCGCGCGATCTTTCGGCGCACGCAGCGGCCGAGTGAGGCTCCCACGTTTCGGCTCGGTGAGGCGACGATCAACCTCGCCGCGCATAGCCTGCAGCGCGACGGCAAGCGCGCCGAGCAGCTCTCGTTCTACGAGGTAGAGCTCCTGCGCTTTCTCCATGAACGCCAGGGTCAGGCGGTCGGGCGCGACGAGCTGCTCGACAAGATCTGGGGTCTCGAGGCGAGCCCCACGAATCGCACCATCGACAACTTCGTCGTCAAGCTGCGAAAGAAAATCGAAAAGAGTCCCGACAAGCCGGTCCACATCCTCACGGTGTACGGCTTCGGCTACAAACTCGTGGACTGACGCAGGCGCTCGGGGCTGGTGCGGGAATGCACACGCCGTCGCTCGGCAGCGTCCCACGCGGGCAGGGCGCCGCGGCCGCGCTCGCCGCCGCGACTCGCGACGCACTCTCGACCACGACTTTTCGCGGCGGGCGCCAGTAGAGGCTCCCGAGCGCGATCAGGAGCGCTGCGACGGCTCCGGCACGAACGAGGGGCGGCACGCCGGGAGTCTAGCGCGACTGCCGGGACAGGGACCCGTCGCGCAAGGGGGCTCGTTCTTGCTTCGCTGGGGGTCGGTTGGTAACAAGCGTCTTCGTCTTGTTCCAAGCCGATAAGCTCACCCCTGCCGACGCCGCGATTTTCGAGACGTTCGTCGTGCCGCGGTACCTCTCCTTCTACGGCGAGCTCTTGCTCGAGATGCTGCTCGCGGGGGACGAGGCGCGCATCCTGCACGTCGGCTGTCGCACCGGCTACCCCGATCTGAAGCTCTACGAACGGGTCGATCAGGCCGAGATCATCGGGCTCGACCCGTCGCTCCCCGCGCTCGAGCTGGCGCGCAACAAGGCGGCCGCCCGGCGTGACGCGACCATCGAGTACCGCATCCTCGAGAGCGAGCTCACCGAGCTCGATCCCGAGCAGTTCACGCACACGATCGCGCTTCACCCGATCATGACGGCTGACAAACGGCTCGCGCTGTTCGGCGGGATGCGGCACTTGCTCTGTCCCGGCGGGCAAGCGCTGATCGCGATGCCGCTCCGGGGTTCGTTTCAAGAAGTCGCCGATCTCTTGCGCGAGTACGCGCTCAAATTCGACGACACGGAGTTCTCGAAGGCCGTCGAATTTGCGCTCGCGACGCGACCGTCGATCGAGTCGCTCTCCGAAGAGCTCGAAGGCGTCGGCTTCGAGGACGTCGACGTCGAGATCCGACACGCGTTCCTGCCGTTCGACAGCGGTCGCGCCTTCGTCGAAGATCCGGTGACGCGCCTGCAGATCCTGCCCGAGCTCCGCACCTGGCTCGGCGAGCACGACCTGAAGCGCCCGCTCGAATACGTGCGCGACGCGATCGACAAGTATTGGTCGGAGGGCAAGCTCGAGCTCTCGGTCAACGTCGGTTGCGCGAGCGCGCGCGTGCCGGGTTAACGTCGCCGTTCGTGCGCAAGCACGGCTGCTAGCGCAGCCATGGCGGCGAGCTCCGTCCGGAGCACGAGCGTGCCCAAGTGGACGTGCTCGAAGCCGGCGCCGCGGGCGTGGGCGAGCTCCTCGGCGGAAAAGCCGCCTTCCGGGCCGACGAGCAGCACGAGTGGGCCGTCGCCGCGTTCACGGAGCAGCGCGCCGAGCGCGTGCTCGGCCTCGGGTTCGAGGCAGAGCTTGAGTGCGTCGGCGGTCGCGGCGCGAGCGAGCGAGTCGGCGAACGGGAGCGGCCCCACGAGCTCGGGCACGTCGCCACGGCCGGATTGGCGTGCGGCGTCGAGCGCGATCGCCGACCAACGTTTTTGGCGTTCGGGGGACACAGGTCCGCGCGCGACGGTGCGTTCGCTCGTGGCGACGATGACGCGGCTCACGGCGAGGGCGGTCGCGGCACGCACGACTTCGTCGACTTTGTCACCTTTGCCGGCGCAGTAGACGAGCGTCACGTCGAGCTCCGCGACGGACGGCGCGGGCGCGGGCTCGCTCACCCGCGCGAGCACGCGTTCGCGCTCGACCTCGAGCACCGTGACGGCTGCTTCGAGCCGCCGCACCGGATCGAACGCCGTGAAGGTCGCGCCGGGCCGCACGCGCAGCACCCGCACGAGATAATGCGCTTCGTCGCCCTCGATGCGGCGCTCGCCCGCCGTGAGCTCGCCGAGCGCGACGCGGATGGTCCTCGTCATCGCTGCCGCGTGTTCATCGATTGAGGAGCGGGCCGCCGTAATCAGCGTAAGCCCGCCGCGCCTGCTCGGCGACGAGCACGTCGAGGCGCAGCGCGGGTTCAGGGGGCGCGCTGCCGAGCGGCACGACGAGCGCGGTGAGAGCGCCACCGTAGACACAGCCCGTGTCGATGCCCGTGGCGTCCGGGTGGAGCTGTGGATCTTTGCGTGCGTTGTGACCGAAGACGATGTGCGGCGGTCCCCGGTAGCGCGCCGCCCACGGTGGTCCCCACTTGTTGCTGGGCTCGCCCGTATCGGAGATCGAGCGGAGCGTGATGAGATGGCGCGGATCCTGGTCGGGCATCGGCACCCCCGGGACGATGCCGGCGTGGACGACGCGTACGCGCGCGTCCACGTCGAGCCAGAGCGGCATGGCTTCGAGCTGCGCCCAATCCTCGTCGCTGAGCTCGTCGAGCAGGCGCGCGTGTGTCGGATCGAGGCGGGGCAGGGGACGCCCCTCGCGCCTGGCGTCGCGCGCGTCGAGCAGACGCTTTTCGTGGTTGCCGAGCGTCACCTCGGCGCCGATGCGGCGCACCGTTTCGAGCACGAGCCGCGTGTCGGGGCCCTTGGCGACGAGGTCACCGACGAAGACGACGCGGTCGTCGCGAGCGACGCCGAGTCGCTCGAGCAGCGCGTCGAGCTCCCGACTGCAGCCGTGCACGTCTCCAATCACGATCAAGCGGGGCATGCTGTGAGCCGCAAATCCTACCAGCGACACCCGATTTTCCCGCTCGGCACGGCGACGCGCCCGTCCCGCCAGCGGTTTTGGTGCGGCCACGAGGCCGGATGTCACAGCGAGTCTTGCGGTAGCGGTGGAATCAAGACTACTGTGGCCCCCGCTCGCGCGCCCCCTCATTACGCGCGGGATTCACGAGAAAGTTCGAGGAGGCCCCTCCGCATGTTTCCCAAGGTCGCGCGAATTTCCCTGCTGGTTGGTGCCGTTTGCGTTCCGCTCGCCTGTGGCGGGGAGGAAGCCAAGTACCAGCCGAGACCCGCTTATAGCGGCCAGAAGGCGGCTTTGCCGAGCGTTCCCACGCTGCAGAAGAAGCAGGTGAAGAACGGGGACGCGTACACGGTCTGGGGCGCCGCGTACGACTTGCGTAGCGTCGTGCACCGCAAGGATATCGTCGGCAAGGACATCCAGATCACCGGCTATATCACCAAGACCAACATCGGCGACGCGCCGAAGTGTGCGGTCCACAAGACCGGCAAGGCCGACCCCGAGGATTGTCACGCGCCCGTGCCGACCTTCTGGATCGGTGACACGAAAGATGCGCCCGAAAACGAGTCGATCAAGGTGATGGGCTGGGCCTCGAACTTCGCGAACATTTTCGACGCCATCAAGGCGTTCGACAGTCCGAAGAACGACGGCGGCTATGACGATCAGGCGTGGGGCGTGAAGGTCCCCGATCCTTTGCCGGCGAAGGGCGCGAAGGTGACCGTCAAGGGCAAGTACTCGACGACCTTCATGAAGGCTTCGTCGGGCGCCGAGGCGGATCCGTACCAGGGCATCGTGGACTTTCAGGACATGAAAGTGCTCGAACCGGCGCCCGAGCTCGCGACCCTGCCCGGCGTGAAACGCAAAGAACCGAAGTGAAGCGACGCGGCGCCGCTCTGCCGGCGCTGTTTTAGCGGCCGCTCGCGCGATCGTGGTAAGGGCGAGGGCTCATGGGCCTTCGCTCGGGAACGCTCCGCCGAGCGGCCGTGAGCTGCGTAGTGCTCGCTGGTTTCGGCGGCTGCCGCGCTTGGCCGCAGCAGCCCGTAGTCTCGAAGCTCGAGCTCGAGGGCCTCGACGATCTGAACACGGGCGCGCTCGACGAGCAGCTCGCGACGACGGAAACGTCGCTCCTCTTCGGCATCTTTCCGCGCGTCCTCGAGTATTCGACCTACGACCCGGCCGTCCTCGGTAAGGACACCGAGCGCATCGAGCGCTGGTGCCGGGCGCGGGGTTACTACGAGGCGAAGGTCTACGCGGCGCGCGTCGTGCATCTCGACGCGCATCACGTCAGGGTGGAGCTCGCGGTGGAGCTCGGCGAGCCGGTGCACGTGCGGCGCGTCGACGCGCGCGGGCTCGCGCTCTTGCCGCCCAGCGTGACGAGCAAGGCCGTGCGCGCCATCGATTTACGGGAAGGCGAGATTTTCGACGAGGACCGCTTCGAATCGGACAAGAGCGAGCTCTCGCGCGTGATCGCCGACGGTGGCTACGCATTCGCGCACGTCGAGGTCAAGAGCAACGTCGATCTGGTCGCGCGCGCGGCGGACGTGACGTACGCCGTCGAGCTCGGCACCTACTCGCGCTTCGGCGCCGTACGCATCGACGGGCTCGGGGAAATCCCCGAGAAGCCCGTGCGCGACACGCTCAACCTGCACGAGGGCGATCCGTACTCCGTGTCCGAGCTCGAGGACGCGCGCACGGCGCTCCTGAATCTCGGAGTATTTTCGAGCGTTCAGATCGCCGAAGACCGCAGCCATCCGGAGTCGGGACGCGTGCCGCTCAAGGTGACGGTGCGCGAAAGCAAGCTGCGCACGGTGCGGGTCGGCGGCGGCGCCGTCTTCGACGTGCTCCGGCTCGCGGCGCACGTCACGACCGGCTGGGAGGATCGCAATTTTCTCGGCGGCATGCGGCGCTTCAGCATCGACGCGCGGCCGGGCATCACGTTTTTTCCGACGCGCGTGCCGACGGGCGGCGCGCCGTTCTGGGCACCCGAGCGCATCTTGCCCGAGTTTCATCTGCGCATGGTGCTCCGGCAACCGTCGCTCTTCGAGGCGCGCACGGCGGGATTTTTGAGCGCCGAATACAACCTCTTCCCCGTGCTCTACCCGATCTCGGCCGACGAGGACCCGCACCACGAGCCGGTGCTCGGCTATAACCAAATCCGAGCGAGCACGGGTCTCGAGCGCGCTTTCTTTGCGCACCATCTGACGCTCACGCCCTCCTACAACTGGCAGGCCAACTTCCCGTTTTCGTACCGCGGCGACGCGGCCAAAAGCCTCGATCCGGTGCGCGTCTCGTTTCCCGAGCTCGTGAGCACGCTCGATTTTCGCAACGATCCGCTCGAGCCGACGCGCGGCCTCTACGTTTCGAACTCGGTTCAAGTCGCCGGCTACATCTTCCAAGGCACGGTCAGCGACGTGCGCGTGCGACCCGAGGTGCGCGCCTACACGCGCGGCATTCTCGGCCGTCGCTCCGTGTTCGCGGCGCGGCTCGGTTTCGGCTTCCTATTTCCGAAGGACTACGGCTCGAGCCTCAATCCCTCGAGCACGCTCGGTCAGGAAGCGGCCGTGAACCCCAAAGATCCCGACGTGGTCGCCGACCAGCAGCAGCTGCTCTTGCGCGCGTTCTACTCGGGCGGACCGAACTCGAACCGGGGCTATCCGCTGCGTGGCGTCGGTCCCCACGGCCCCATCGGCTTTCTCGTGCCTACCGGGCTTTCGGGCGTCAACTGCGCGACCGCCAACGCGGCCGAGCTACCGAGTGGCTGCATTCGTCCGCTCGGCGGTCTCACGTTGTGGGAGCTCTCGCTCGAAACACGCTTTCCGATTTCGGGCTCGCTCTGGGGCGTCGCTTTCGTCGATGCGAGCGATCTCACGCGCGAAGTCATGCAAATCCGCCTGAATTACCCGCACCTCTCGCCCGGGCTCGGTTTGCGTTACCTCTCGCCGGTGGGACCCTTGCGACTGGATGTCGGATTTCGTCCGGTTTACCTGCAGTGGCTCGGTCACCGGCATTTGCCGCCCTCGGAGGAGCAGCCGAACAGCGACGTCCTCGGCGTGCCGATGTCGATCGCGCTCGCGATCGGTGAGGCGTTCTAGCGTGACGCGGGCGTGGCGGAGACGGCGACGGGGTGGGGGCGGAGCCGCGGCCCCGTGAAAGTGAGCGCGTGGCTCAGGGCGCTCCGCGGGGTCGGGCTCGCGCTGTTGTTCCTTGTCGTGTTCGCGGCGGCCACGGTGCTGCATGCCGGCTTGCCGCCGGGGAGGCGCGTGGCGGCCTGGTCGCTCGCGCTCGTGCTCGGACGGACGTTCCGCGGCAGCTTCGAGGTGGGGCGCGTTACCGAGCTCTCGCCGGCGGGCGTCGTGGTCGAGCGCTTCGTCGCGCGCGACCCGCACGGCCGCGTCGTGCTCGACGCCCGTGGCGTCCGCGCGCGGGCGTACGTTTTTGCGATCCTGCGCGAGCTGTTGGACGACGACGGCAAGACGACGATCGTCGTCGAGTACACGCGCGTCGAGCGTGCGGCAGTCACGCTCGCGCCCGAGCCGACGAGCGGTGACATCGGGATTGCCGCCGCGTTCACGCCGCGGGCGGTCGCAAAGCCCGGAGCGCCGCCTGGCAAGCCGGTGCGCCTCTGGCTTGCGCGCGCCGAGATCGGCCAAGGCCTCGTGCGCGCGGAGCTGCCGGGAGTTCCGGCCTTCGACGGCACGGTCACGGGGGCTCGCGGGCAAGTGCTGGTCTCACCGAGCGGCGTTGCCGTCGACGCCGAGCAGTTTTCCGCGGTGGTGCGCGGCTTGCTCGACCAGGATTTGCGCGCGGTCGGCAGCTTTCATCAGCGCGGCACCACGCATTTTTGGAGCAGCCTCGACGGTTACGCGGGCGATCTCCAGTTCGACAGCGTCGCGCGGCTCGACGGTAAGCACCTGGTGCTCGCGGTCGACGTGCCGCGCGCAGAGCCTGCCGTCGTGCGCACGCTGCTCAAGGACTGGCCCATCGCCGAAATCGTGAGCGCGCATGTCGACGCCGAGGGCGACCTGCCGGAGCTCCGCGCGACGGGAAAGGCGACCGTCGGCGGCGCCACCCTCGATGCCAAGGGAACGCTCACGTTCGCGCCGGAGCTCCGGCTCGCGCTGTCCGCGCACGGCGAGGACGTCGATGTGCGGGCGGTGTTCCCCCACGCGCCCGAGACGCACGTCACGGTGGACGCCGAGGTGGGACTCGCGTCGAGCGCGCGGGGCGTCGAGCTCACGACGGACGGTACGACGCAGGCGACGCTCGTCGCCGGCGCACCGGTACCCGCGACGGAGTTTCACGTGAGCTACGGCGCGGCCGGACTCGAGGGACACGCCACGCTCAAAGAGCCCGGCATGCCCCTCGCCGCGACTTTTTCGCTGAAGAACGGCGCGCTCGACGCCGACGTGCGCGCGCCGCGCTTCGAGCTCGCGCGCGTGCCGCGGCTCGCCAAGCTCTTCGGTGTGCGGGGTACGGCCGAGTTTCGCGCGAAAGCGCGCGTGAGCGAGGAGCGCCTCGACGCCACGCTGGCGCTCGACCTCACGAACGTCAGCACGGGCGACGCAGCGCTCGGCAGCGCGCACCTGAACGCCCGAGCGAACGGTCCCGTCGCCAAGCCGAGCGAGCTCCGCTTCGACGCCTCGCTGGACGGCGACGACGGGCGCTTCGGCGAGCTCCGTTTCGAGCGCGTGAACGCGCGCGCGGACGGGCCGCTCACGAGACTCGCCGTGACGACCAAGTGGCTCGGCGCGCGCGGGACGAGCATCGAAGCCTCGACGCGAGTGAACGTGATCGGCTCGCCACGGTTCGACGACGTGGATGTCACCGTGGCCCGCGAGGGCGCCAGTATCCACGGGCGCGCCCGGCACGTCGTCATCGATCGCGACGAGCTCGAGCTCGCGGACGTGAGTCTCGAAGGGTCGGGCGGGAGCCTCACCGGATCGTTCCGTTATCGGCCGACGCTCGTCGAAGTCGACGCGCGCGGTCAGGGTCTCGACCTGGCTGTTCTGAGCCGGGTTCTCGGCCTCCGACGCTACCGAGCGCGCGGCAAAGTCGATCTCGTGGCGGAGCTCGCGCTCGCGCGCGACGTGCGGCACGGAACGCTCGAGCTTTCGCTGACGGACGGAGCGGCAGGGCCCGTCGCCGGCGTGAGCTTCGAGCTGTCGACGACGCTCGAGCGCGAAAGTCTCGAGGGCAACGCCGCGCTCGCGGTCGCAAGTTTCGGCAACGCCCGCTTCAGCTTCGACACCCAAGTCCAAGGCTCGCTGCTCCAAGCGGCCGCCTGGGAGCACGCAACGGGGCGCTGCGAGGTCGGCGTCGAACGGCTCGAGCTCGCGCGTGTCGCGCCGTTGCTGCCGCGCTCGTGGCAGCTCGAGAGTCTCGGCGGCGTGCTCGTCGCGCAACTGAACCTCATCCGCGACCAAGCGGCCGAAGCTCCGAGCTTGGTCGTGCTTGCCGCGACGAACGGCTTAGAGCTCACGCGCGCCGCGTCCCGAGGGGAGTCACTCAGCGTCACGGGCATCGATGCGCAACTGAGCGGGTCCCTCGACGCCAAACAAAACCAGGGCCTCGCGGACTTGCGGTTGCTCGACGAGCGCGGGCTCCTCGCCTTGGCGAGCGCGCGCCTCGAGACGGACGTGAAGGCGCTCTGGATGCGGCCCGGCGAGAGCGTGACGCGCCTGCGCGCGGCGCCGGTCGTCGCGACGCTCGTCGTCGATGGTCGGCCGCTCGACGAGCTCCCGGCGCCGATGCGGCCGACCGGTGTGCTCGGCACGCTGCACGCCGAGCTCGGCTTGCGCGGCACGCTCGGAGAGCCGCACCTGTCCGCCAAGGCCTCGGTCGCGCAGCTCACGCTGGGCGACGCGCCGGAGGTCGTGCCGTTCGACGTGTGTGGAACGCTGCAATACGATCCCGGAGCCGCGCGGCTCGGCGTTGGCGTGCAGGCGCATCTGACGCGCAGCGGAGCGCGAGCTTGTAGCGGGACGCGCGTCGCGGTCGGTAGCGCGACCGCGACGGTAGATCCAACGGCGCTAGAACGCGGACAGAGGGCGTTCCACGGTGAAGCGCAGCTCGGCTTCGAGGACCTGCCGCTCGACCTCGTGCCGCCGTTCGCCGAGGCGGGCCTGTCGGGTCACGTGCGTGGCGTGGCGGCCGTCACGGACGCGCCGGGGCTGCCGTCGCTCAACGCGCGGCTCGCGCTCGATGACGTGCGCGCACACAAGGTGCCGGTGGGCACCGGTGATCTGACGCTGCGTTCGGACGGCCACGTGCTCGCGGCCAGCGTGAAGCTCGAACGGGCCGGCGGAACGCTCGACGCCGATGCGCACGCGGCGCTCGACTGGACAGGGGATTTGCCGCACCTGTCTCGGAGCGATCCGCTCGGCGTGCGCGCGGAGTTTCACGACATCGACGCCTCGATCCTCTCGCCGCTCGTCACGGACGTACTCGCGGATCTGAGCGGCCAGCTCGACGGTAACCTCGCGCTCACGCTGGCCGCAGATCAGAGCAAGGCGGGGGCCGCCGCGAGCGACATCAGCGGCAAGCTCACGCTCGCGAACGGCTCGCTTCAAATCGCCGGGCTCGGCATGCGCTTGTCGAAGCTCGGCTTCAGCGCCGCGGCGAGTCGAAGCGACGGCCGCACCGTCATTGCCGTGCGCGACCTGTCGGCGGCTTCCGGCTCGAAGTACCCGAACGTCGCGGGCACGGCCGATCTCTATTTCACCGGCACGAAGCTCGTCGATGCCCGCGCCAACGTGAATTTGAAGCGCGTGCCGCTCATGATCCAGGGTGTCTCCCAAGCCAATTTGAGCGGCAGTGCTGGGCTCGAGCTCTTCCCCGAGCGCGATCCCGTCCTCGTGGCGATTCAGCTCCACGATCTCACGGCTGCGTTGCCGCGGAGCTCGGGACGAGCGGTGCTCTCCGTGGAGGACAACCCCGATATCACGGTAGCGCAGCCGCTCCGCGAACCGCTGCGCGCGAGCAAGGGCACGGGACCGTCGTGGCAACTTGCGTTCGATCTCGCGCAGAATGTGCGCATCACGCGCGCGGACATGGAGATCCCACTGCGCGGCCGTCCGGTGATCGATCTCGGCGCCAAGACCGACGTGCGCGGCGATCTCGAGCTCGAGCCCGGCGGACGGGCGCAACTGCTCGGCAAGGGGTTCGTGATCGAATCGGGCGAGGTGCATTTCGATACGGCCGATCCCGCCGACCCGCACCTGCGCGTGCTCGCGAGCTGGCGTGCGCCCGAGGGCACGACCGTGTACGTCGAGGTCGGGGGGACCGTGCGCCAGGCGACGCTGCGGCTCGAGAGCGATCCCGCGCTGCCGCAAGCCGACATTCAGGCGCTGCTGCTCGGCGGTGGCACGAGCGAGGGCGGCCAAGCGCAGGCGGCAGGTCTCGGTTACGGCGCCGATTTCGTCGGGCAGCTCCTTGCCGATACGCCGCTCCGGCGCGTGGAGCTGCGCACCGGGACCGGAACGACGGCGGATGCGCTCTCGTATTCGACGTACAGCGCGGCCGTGCCCGTCGGCGAGAACGTGTGGGTCGAGCTCGCGTACAAGAACATGGACACGACGGGCGGCGCCGTCGAGCAGCGTGACGCGGCGAGCGCGATCGTCGACTGGCGTTTCAAACGCGATTGGTCGCTGCGCACCGAAGCCGGCACCGTGGGCACCGGCATCGACATGCTCTGGCAGTATCGCTACTAAATTCCGTGAACGGAGCGTCGACCAGCTTGGCACGCGCGTCCGTCTTGCACACACGGCGCGGGGTAAGCGCGCGGCGGGCGAGCCCCAGAAAAATGACGTAGGCTTTGACGACGCATGCGCTTGCGATCGATTGGATCTTTGGGTGTCGCTGTCCTCACGCTTCTCGCCTGCGGCCAGCAGGCGGAGCAGCCGAGTCAGGGAAGCGCCGGCCGAGGGCAGGGCGGTGGCTCGGACGCGGCGAGGGGCGGTGCCAACTCAACGGGTGGAACCGGTACACCAAGCGGGGGTTCAGGCGGCGGGGGCGCGCAGGCGGGCAACGGCAGTGGCGGTTCCGCGGTAGCTGGACGTGGTGGCGAGGGCGCAGGCCCGGCGTCGGGTGGGGCCGGAGCCGGTATGAGTGGGGGGACGAGCGGGAGCAGCGGTGCGGTGGCGAGCTCGGGCTCGGGCGGGGTCAGCGTAGCGGGCAGTTCGTCCGAGAGTGGTGGCGTCAGTAACGGCGGCATGCCGGGAGGCGCTGGGATGGCGGGCTCGCCCACGGGCGCGCACTACCCCTTCCCGCAAAATCAACGACTCTCACATTGCACGTACCCCGCCGCCGCGAATCCGGCCGACGTGCAAAAGGCTTACGCCGCGTGGAAGACGGCGCTTTTGACGTCGAGCGGCGCGGGCGGCCATTTGCGTGTGCAGCGCCCGAACTCGCCGAGCGCCGAGACCAACTCCACCGTCTCCGAAGGCATCGCCTACGGCATGCTCATCGCGGTCGCGCTCGACGATCAGCACACGTTCGACGAGCTCTGGAAGTACTCGCAGCTATGGCTCGATTCGAGCGGGCTCATGAACTGGTACATCAACGCGGCGGGCACGCAGGCGCTCGGCACGGGCGGCGCCACCGACGCCGACGAGGACATGGCCTGGGCGCTCGTGATGGCCGATCGGCAATGGGGTGGCAAAGGCTCGCTCGACAAGCCCTATCTCGACTACGCCAAGACGCAGATCAAGGCGATTTGGGATCACGAAATCGACCACCAAAATAGCGAATTTCTTTTGGCGGGCGACACCTGGGGCGGCAACATCATTTTCAACGCCTCTTACTTCGCTCCGAACGAATATCGCGTGTTCGGCGCCGTCACGAACGACGCGGCCAACTGGGGTCACGTCATCGATACCGGCTACACGATTCTCGCCAAATCGCTGAACGCGACGAACGGCAACGCCGACAACGGCCTCGTGCCCGCTTGGTGCGACGTGAACGGCGCGCCCAAGGAGCCGCAGAACGGCGGCGCCACCAATTACCAATACGACTCCGCGCGCATCCCGTTCCGCATCGGACTCGACTACTGCATGAACGGCGAAGCGCGTGCCCAAACTTACCTCGCGAAGGTGAGCCAATTTTTCGCCGGCGTCGGCGCGAGCAAGATCGTCGACGGTTACGATCTGAACGGCACCGCGCACCCGGACCCCGCCTCCGAGCCGAACGGCCCGCAGTCGGCGGTGTTCGTCGGCAGCGCTGCGGTCGGCGCCATGCACGACCAGAAATTCCAGAGCTTCGTGGACGACGCCTACGGACTCGTCGCGACGGGGATGCTGCTCGCGCGCAGCAGCTATTACAACTTGAGCTGGACGACGCTCACGCTCGCGATGTTGACGGGAAATCTCGTCGAATATCCGAGCCCGTGACGCCGACAGACGCGCACGGCGTACGCGCTGTAGTGCTACGGGAGCGTTCTCGGCTGAGGCGCCGTGTTCGGCTTCGACGTTGCCGAAGGCGTCGCGCCAGGCTTCGGCGTCGCTGGACGTGCCGCGCTCGGCTTCGGCGTCGCTGACGACGCGACGGTTGGGGCCGGTAGCGGAGGAGGTGGCGGCACCGGTGTCGGCGTCGCCGTGTCGGCTCCCGCTAGCGGGTAAGCGCGGGACTTCCAGAAGAGGATGCCTTCGTCGAGTACGGCGGTGTGCGGGTACTTGCGTTCGCGCAGCGCGTCGACGATGGCGCCCGACGCGTGGTGCGGGCAGGCGCAGTACGCGATGACCCAGGTGCCGTCGTTCGGGATGCGTTCGAGCTCCTTGGCCTGGTAGTACGGCACCGAAATCGCGCCGGGAATATGAAAAGTGATCCAATCGGCGGGCGAGCGCGCATCGACGATCACGAGACGCCGGTGTTCGTCGAGCGCCTGTTTGACTTGCTCCGCCGAAACGAAACGCTCGTCGCGTAGCGTGAACTTGGGCGCTTTCCCTTTGGGGTTCAGCACCACGGGCAAGTCCTTCGGCACTTCCTGCGGGACGACCGGCCCGGCTGCCTTTTGCTTGCTGATGACGAAGGCGACTACGTCTTCGATGTCCTGCGGCGTGAGCGTCTTCGCGAAGGAAGGCATCGGTGTGGGCGGGCGACCGTTGACGACGGCGTAACGCAGAAAATCAGGGGTTGCGGTGGCGAGCAGCGCTCGATTGAAGAGCGACAGCGCCGTGGCGCGCTGGCTCTCGCTGCCGTGACACTTCTCGCATTCGTCGTGATAGAGGAGCGAGCCGTGCACCGGATCGCCGTGCAGGCTCGAGCCCGGTAGGGGCTTCGCCGGTCCGCCGTGCGAGCGGATGAAGGCGATGAGCGCGTGCACATCGTTGTCGTCGAGCGGCCCGCTGCGACTCTTGCCGTAAGCGCCCATCGCCGTGCCCGGGCGACCGTTGACGATGGCGTCCGCGATGAAAGAGTCCGTGGCGCTGTCGAGGAACGTGCGGCTCACGAGGGACGGCGCGTTGTCGGCGGCGTAGCCCGTCAGTTCCTTGGCATGACAGAGCGTGCAGTAGCGCGTGTAGAGCTCTGCTCCGTGCGCCAGCGGGCTGTTGTTGCTCGCGGGCGTGCTCGGCGCGGCGCGCGCCGTCGACGTCGCCGCCGACGGACCGCCGGCCGCTCCCGTGTGCCGCGAACAGGCGGCGGTGAGCGCGAGCACCGACAGGAGAGAAAAGATTCGGAACGTGGTGGCAGAGGGCGACAGCATTCGGAAAAACGCGCGCCCGAGTCGGGGGTCAGCATGGCCGAGCGACGCGAGCGGAGTATAATCAGCCGCCGCCCATGGGAACCGTCAGCCCTATCCATTGGATCTTGGTTGCCGTCGTGCTCCTCGCGCTCTTCGGGCCGAAGTCACTGGCGAAGGTGGGGAAGACGGCGGGCCGCGGCGTGCGCGCCGTCTCCGACGTCAAAAAGGATCTGTCGAACGTCCCGAACCAGATCCTCGCGGACGTGACGCGCCCGAGCTCCGAGCGACAGCCGAAGGGCTAAGTGCCGGCGCGGCCAGCGAGCCGCGGCGTGTGTGTCGGCGTCCACAGCAGCGCGGAACCTCCGCGCGTAAGTCGTGGATTTTCGCTGGTTTCTAAACGGAACGTCCGTTGCTCTACCCTCGGGCATGACGCTGCTCGCGCTTGCCCCCGCCGCCCTCGCCGTCGCGCTCTTCGCCGCGACCTTACGCTTGCGTCCGCCCGGTGCCGAGAGACGAGCCGGTGTATCAGTGGTCATCAAAAACTGATCTCTTGTTCATGTGGGTGAAGATGCGATGAGCGAACGTCGCGTTTTTGCCGACCGTTCGGCTGCTTCGCATTGTTGACAGCACCCGTGTTCGGCCCGTAGGTTCGGCTGGCCCAGTGGGAAATAGTGGGGCTGAGTGTCAACCCAGCCCACCCAGTGGCAAGCCGAACCGAAAACCAGCCGATGTTCCGCGGGCACTTCATGCACAGCGTCGATGCGAAAGGTCGCATCAGCTTGCCCGCGCGCTTTCGAGAGCTGGTCGCGGCAGGTGGCGACCAGCGCATCGTGCTCGCGCCCGACGTCTTCGACCCCTGCTTGCATCTCTACCCGCTGCGCGCGTGGGAGGCGCTCGAGCAGCGCGTGATGGAGATGCCGAGCCTCGGCCGTAGCAGCGTTCGCTTTCGGCGACTCTACGTCTCGGCCGCGGTCGAATGCGAGCTCGACGGTTCGGGCCGCGTGCTCATCCCGCCGCACCTGCGCGAGCGCGCGAAGCTCGACAAGGACGCCGTGTGGGCCGGCATGGGCCAGATGCTCGAGCTCTGGTCGAAGAGCGAATGGGAACGCGCGCTCGCGATGACTCCGGACGAGGCGGCGGAGCTTCGTTCGGCACTCGAGCAGGTCAAGCTATGATGGCGGCCGCACGCATCGACAGTGAGCCGGCGTTCATTCACACCCCCGTGATGCTCGCGGAGGTGCTCGCGGCGTTCAGCGAGCTTTCGGAGGGCGTCATCGTCGACGTCACCGCGGGCGGCGCTGGGCACTCGGCGGCGCTCTTGCGCGCGCTCCCCGGCGTGCGGCTGCTCGCGTTCGACCGTGACCCGCGTGCCGTCGCTGCAGCGAGCGCGGCGCTCGCGCCCTTCGGCGAGCGCGCCCGCGTCGAGCACGCCGCCTTCAGCGAGGTCGGCGACGCGCTCGACGCAGCCGGCATCACGCGCATCGACGCGCTGCTCGCCGATCTCGGCGTGAGCTCCGAGCAGCTCACCGACCCGGAGCGCGGCATGAGCTTCCGCACGGCGGGCCCGATCGACATGCGCATGGACCCGACGCGCGGTGAGACCGCGCGCGAGCTCATCGAGCGCGTCTCGCAAGAGGAGCTCGCCGATGTCATCTTCGAGCTCGGCGACGAACGCGCGTCGCGCCGCATCGCGCGCTGCATCAAGCAGGCGCTCGCCGCCGACAGGCTCGTCGACACGCTCGATCTCAGGCGCGCCGTCGTGCGCGCCGTGGGCCCGCGGCGCGTCGGCGGCGTCGATCCGGCGACGCGCACGTTTCAGGCGCTGCGTATCGCGGTGAACGGTGAGCACACGGAGCTCCGCGCGCTGCTCTCGCTCGCGCGCGGTCGCGTGCGCTCGGGCGGGCTCGCGGCGCTCATCAGCTTTCACTCGGCCGAAGACCGCGCCGTCAAGCGCGAGTTCGTCGGGCGCAACGAGTGGGAGCCGCTCACCAAGAAGCCGCAGGTGCCGAGCGAGCTCGAAATCGAGCACAATTTGCGCTCTCGCAGCGCGAAGCTGCGCACGGCGCGGCGGCTGCCGCCGAGCGGACCGGGGGAGGAGCCGGCGTGAGAAACGAGCGCGCTTTCCTCGTGCTCTGGACGCTCGCCGTGAGCGCGGCGACGGCGGCGTTCGTGCTGCACCTGTCGCTGCGCGTGCGGGCCGTGGAGCTCGGTTACGAGCTCGGCCGCACGCACGCCCACATCGCGCGCCTGCGCGAGGTCAAGCGCGTGCTCGAGCTCGAGCTGTCGAGCCACAAGACGCCCGAGCGCGTCGAGTTCGTGGCGCGCACGCTGCTCGGCATGAGCGAGCCGTCGCTCGATCGCATCTTGCCGGCGGGCCCCTTGCCCGCCGAACCCGACGCCCCCGTCGAGACGAGTGCGTCGGCGGCGCCGTCCACGGAGGAGCAAGCTCCGTGATCGACGAAGCCGCGCGCGCGCGCTGGGTGCGGGTGAGAATGGGCCTGCTCTCGGGCGTGCTCGCGCTCGGCCTCGGGCTCGTCGTGCAGTCGGCCTACTCGATCATGATCGAGGACGGCAGCGGCTGGCGTGAGATCGCCGAGACGCAGCGCCAGCGCCGGCTGCACGTCGCGCCGAAGCGCGGAGCCATTTACGATCGCAACGGCGACGCGCTCGCGGTGAGCGTCGAGGTGCCGAGCGCCAGCCTCGACGCCGTCGAGCTCTTGCGCGGTGTCGTGCCGCAGAAAATCCCGCTCGTCGCGCGCGACGCAGCCAACCGCATCGGCGCAGTGCTGAGCCTCGATCCGGCGCCGATCGAACGTAGAATCCTCGCCAAGCGCCGTTTCGCCTGGCTGAAGCGGCAGCTCACGGCCGAGGAGTCCGAGGGCGTGCGCAAGCTCGCGAGCGGCGAGGACGGGCAGGAACCCTTGCGCGGGCTCGTCGTCGAGGGCGAGGGCCGCCGCTATTATCCGCGCCGCGAGCTCGCGGGCTCCTTGCTCGGCTTCGTCGCGCCGGACGGCGAAGGCAAGGACGGGCTCGAGTACTCGCTCAACGACGAGCTCGCCGGGCGCGTCGAGGAGCTCCGCGGTCTGCGCGATCGCTCCGGCCGGCTGTTGTTCTCCGAGGGCGCGCAGGACGAACGCGCGCTCGCCGGCCATAGCGTCACGCTCAGCATCGACCAGGGGCTGCAGCACGTCGCCGAGCACGAGCTCGCCGCGGCCGTGCGCACCTTCGAGGCGGCGGGCGGCTCCGTCGTCGCGGTCGACCCCGCGACGGGCGAAATCCTCGCGCTCGCGAGCTTTCCGAACTTCAACCCCAACGACTATTCGGAGAGCGCGCCCGAAGCCCGCCGCATGCACGCGACCTCCGACGTGTTCGAGCCCGGCTCCACCGCCAAGATCTTCACTGTCTCGGCCGCGCTCGCCGCGGGCACCATCAAACCGACCGACAAGCTCTACTGCGAAAAGGGCAGCATGCCGGTCGACAACGTCATCATCCACGACACTCACCCCTCGGAGTGGCTCACGATCGCGCAGGTGCTCGCGGTCTCGTCGAACATTTGCGCCGCGAAGATGGGGCTCGGTCTCGGCGGCGATAAACTGTACGAGACGTTCCGCCGCTTCGGCTTCGGCGAAGAGACCGGCCTCGGCGTGCCGGGTGAATCCGCGGGCACGCTCAGGCCCAAGGGCCGCCCCTGGGTGCCCGTCGAAACCGCGTCCGCGGCGTTCGGTCACGGTATCGGCGTCACGAACATCCAGCTTGCCATGGCGGCTTCGGCTGTCGCGAACGGCGGCGAGCTGATGGATCCGATCCTCGTGAAGAAGGTCGTGACGGCGAACGGCGAGCTCGTGCGGGAGACGGTGCCGCACGTCCGGCGCCGGGTGATCCCCGAGCACGTCGCGCGCAGCGTCGCGGAGCTGCTCGTCGCGGTCACCGAGGGCGAGGGCACGGGCGTCGAAGCCGCCATCAACGGCTATCGCGTCGCGGGTAAGACCGCGACGGCGCAGAAGGCCGAGCCCGGCACGGCGCACTATTCGCTCGACCGCTTCATCGCTTCGTTCGTGGGTTTCGTGCCCGCCGAGAAGCCCGTGATTGCGATCGCGGTCACGATCGACGAGCCCATGGTCGAGCACGCGGGCGGCGCCGTCGCGGCGCCCGTCTTCCGCCACGTCGCGCAGGCGGCGCTCGAGCTCCGCGGCCTCGTGCCGCGCGGCACCGACCACGCTGATGTTGCTGTGCTGGCGCACAGCCCCGATCCAGCGAGCGCCGCCATGGAAGCCATCCGGCGCTCTCAGGGCAAACGGCCGGCGATTCAGGAAGGCACGCTGGCGACGGGGCCCGTCCCCGCCGGCAAGCTGCGCATCCCCGACATGACGGGTTGGCCCGCGCGCGAGGCGCTCAAGCGTTCGTTCGAGCTCGGCGTCACGCCGCGCCTCTCGGGCAGCGGGCTCCTCGTAAGCCAGACACCGGCGCCCGGCGCCGTGATGGATAAAGGGCAGGAGCTCATGCTCGTGTTCGAGCCCGCATCATGAGCAGGGGCGGCCTGACCCTGCCCGCCACCGCGGAGGTGAGCCTGCTTCACGTGGCGCTCGCGCTCGCGCCGTTTGCGCCGCGCCTCGAGGGCGACGGTAGCGTGCGCGTGTCGGGTGTGCGCCAGGACTCGCGGCGTGTCGAGCCGGGTGATTTGTTCGTCGCGCGCTCGGGTGAACGCTCGAGCGGCTTGGATTTCGTGCCCGAAGCGCTCCGGCGCGGCGCCGTGGCCTTGCTCGTCGAACACGGCGTGGACGCGCGGGTGTTCGGGCTGCCCGTGCTCGAGGTGAACGACGTGCGCCGCGCGCTCGCAACGGCGGCCGAGCGTGTCTACGGCTGGTCGAGTCGGGCCCTCGCGCTCGTCGGCGTCACGGGCACGAACGGCAAGACGACCACGTGCTTTCTGCTCGAGCATGCGCTCGCCGTGCTCGGCGGCCGCCCCGCGCGTCTCGGGACGCTCGGCTTCTCCTTCGAGACCGAGCGCACCGACGGCAGCCTGACGACGCCCGAGGCCGACGACATCTCGCGCCTGATCGCGAGCGTCGCCGGGGCGGGCGGCACTCACTTCGTGATGGAAGTCTCGAGCCACGCGCTCTCGCTCGCGCGTGTCGAAGCGCTCGGCTTCCGCGTCGCGGCGTTCACGAACCTCACGCAGGATCACCTCGATTTTTACCCGTCGCTCGAGGCCTACGGCGCTGCCAAAGCGCGCCTGTTCACGGAGCTCACACCCGAACATTCCGTCATCGCGATCGACGGCGAGTTCGGCGCGGCGCTCGCTCGCAGCGTCAAGGGGCGCGTGCTCACGACCGGGCGCAGCGCGGACGCCGACGTGCGTCCCGTGGCGGCGACGCTCGACGCTCTCGGCGTGCGCGCGGACGTGGCCACGCCGGCCGGCGACGTTCGCCTCGAGTCGCGCCTCGTGGGCGAGCACAACCTCGAGAACCTGCTCACGGCGCTCGGCGTGCTGATCGAGCTCGGCTACGCGCCGGATGCCGCGGCGCGCGCACTCAGTGGTGCACCCCCCGCTCCCGGCCGCCTCGAGCGCTGCGACGACGACACGGACGACGTCCGCGTGCTGGTCGACTACGCGCACACGCCTGACGCCCTCGCGCGCGTGCTCGCGGCCGTCGCCGCCATCACGCGCGGCGAACTGGTGTGCGTCTTCGGCTGCGGCGGCGACCGCGATCCAGGAAAGCGGCCGAAAATGGGCGCGGCGGTGGCTCACGGCGCCGCGCGCTCGTTCCTCACGAGCGACAATCCCCGCAGCGAGGATCCGCGCGCCATCGCAGCCCAGGTCGAAGTAGGTTTACGCGAGGCCGGCGGGAGCTACGAGCTCGAGCTCGACCGGGCGCGCGCGATTGAGCGCGCCATTCTCGAGGCGCGACCGGGCGACAGCGTGCTCATCGCGGGCAAGGGGCACGAGCCGTACCAGCTTGTCGGGAAGGAACGGCGCGACTTCGACGATCGCGTCGAGGCGCGGAAGGCTCTCGCTGTCAGGCGGGCGCGAGGTTCATCCTGATGGCCGGCACGCTGCCGGAAAATCGCGCGCGCTTCACGCTGGCAGAAGTGGCGGCGCTGACGGGCGGCGTGCTTGGGCCCGCGACGGCAGCTGAACGCGAAGTCGCCGGCGTGCAGACCGACAGCCGAGCGGTGCTGAACGGGAAGTTGTTCGTCGCGCTCTCGGGCGAGCGCTTCGACGGACACGCGTTCGTGAGCGACGCCGCGAAACAGGGAGCGGCGGCGGTGCTCGTCGAGCGCGAGACGGCGGATCTGGGCGTCCCCGTCGTGCGCGTACCGTCGACCCTCGCGGCGCTCGGGGCGCTCGCGGCGGCGCACCGGCGGCGCTTTGCCGGACGGCTCGTCGGGATTGCGGGCTCGGCGGGCAAGACGACGACGCGCAGCGCCGTGGGCGCGCTGCTCGAGCTCGTGGCGCCCGCTGCCGTGCACCAGACGCGCGGCAACTTGAACAATGCCATCGGCGTGCCGCTCGTGCTCTTCGGTCTCGAAGCCGAGCACCGCTTCGCCGTCGTAGAAATCGGCACCAACGCACCGGGCGAAGTGGCGCTGCTGACGGCCATGGCCGCGCCGGACGCCGGCGTGCTCACGCTCATCGGCATCGAGCACAGCGAGGGCCTCGGCGATGAAGACGGCATCGAGCGCGAAGAAGGTGCGCTCTTTGCCGGGGTCTCGCCGGGCGGCATCGCGCTCGGCAACGCGGACGATCCCCGCGTCGTGCGGCAGCTCGAGCGCGCTCCGGGGGCGCACCGCGTGCGCTACGGCTTCGCCGAGAATGCCGAAATTCGCTGCCTCGCGCGGGCCGCGGACGCGCTGCGCCAGCGCGTGACCATCGCGGTCGTGGGGCAGCGGCTCGAGCTCGAGCTGTCGCTGCTCGGCGACGCGGGCGTTTACGCCGCGCTCGCCGCCGTCGCCGTGACGCACGCGCTCGGCCTCGAGCTGCCCGACGCCGCGAGTATCTCGCGTGCGCTGTCCCGGGCGGGCGAGCCGGGCAGGCTCGAGGCGCACGAGCTTTCCGACGGCACGGTCGTGCTGGACGACGCGTACAACTCGAACCCGGCGAGCGCCATGGCGTCGCTCAAGACCGCGGCCGAGCTCGCGCGTGATCGGCGCGCGCGGCTCGTCGTCGTACTCGGTGAGATGCGCGAGCTCGGAGCGCTGTCGGCGCGCGAGCATGCGCGCGTCGGCGAAGCCGTCGGTCGAAGCGGAGCGGCCGAGCTCGTGGGCGTGAGCGGCGACGCGCAGCTGTTCGTCGTGGCCGCCAAAAACGCCGGCATCCACGCTGAATTTGCGGCCGACGCCGACGCGGCGCTCGCGGCGCTGCGCGGCCGCCTGCGCCCCGGCGACGTGGTGCTCGTCAAAGCCTCGCGCGGGGTGCGCTGTGAACGCGTCGTCGCGGGCCTGATCGGGCGAGGTGCCGCGTGATCTACGAGCTGCTCTACCCGCTCCGGCACCTGCCGGGGCTCGGCTGGCTCAACGTGCTCCGCTACCCGTCGTTCCGCGCGATCATGTCCGCGCTGACGGCGATGATCGTCTCCTTCTTGGTCGCGCCCTGGTTCATCGCGAAGCTTCGCGGCAAGCAGATCAGCCAGATCATTCGCGAAGAAGGCCCGGCGTCGCATCACGCGAAGAAGGGCACGCCCACGATGGGCGGCGCCCTCATCCTGCTCAGCGTGCTCGTGCCGACCATGCTGTGGGCCGACGTGAAGAACGTGTTCGTGGTCGCGACCGCGGCGGTCACGGCGGGCTACGGCGCCGTAGGCTACCTCGACGATCGGCTGAAAATCCAGGGCCTGAGCTCGCGGGGGCTGCCCGGCCGCTACAAGCTCGTCGGCCAGTTCGCGATCGGCGGCGCCGCCATCGGGTACCTGTTCTTGACGAGCGCCGACTTGCCGGGGCGTTGGGTGGAGACGCGCGCACGCCTCGCGATTCCGTTTCTGGCGTTCGACAAGCATCCTGTCTCGCTCCCGCTCGTGCTGTACGCGGTGCTCGCGCTCGTGTTCGTCGTGTTCATGAGCAACGCCGTGAACCTCACGGACGGGCTCGATGGTCTCGCGATTGGCCCCGTGATGATCAACGCGGGCACCTATTCGCTCTGGGCGTACGTCGCGGGTTCCGTGCTCTTCGGTCGTCCGCTCGCGACGTACCTCGACGTGGCCGGCTTTCCCGAAATGGTCGAGCTCACGGTGTACGGCGCCGCCATGGTCGGCGCGGGCATCGGTTTCCTCTGGTACAACACCTACCCCGCGCAAGTGTTCATGGGCGACGTGGGCTCGCTCTCGCTCGGCGGCGGGCTCGGCATGTGCGCCGTGCTCACGAAGACGGAGCTCTTGTCGGTGATTTTGGGGGGCGTCTTCGTGATCGAAGCCGCGAGCGTCATCACGCAGGTGATCTCCTTCAAGCTCTTCAAGAAGCGCGTCTTCTTGATGGCGCCGATTCATCACCATTACGAAAAGAAGGGCTGGCCCGAGCCGCGCATCATCGTTCGCTTCTGGATCATCTCCGTGCTGCTCGCGCTGGTCGCGCTCTCGTCGATGAAGCTCCGGTGACGGCCATGGACTTGAACCAAAAGCGCGTCATCGTGATCGGGCTCGGCAAGAGCGGCGTCGCGGCCGCTCGCCTGTGCGTCGAGCGTGGCGCGCGGGTGCTCGGCACGGACAGCGCGCCGCGCGAGCAGCTTTCGGACGCTGCGCGCGGGCTCGGCATCGAAATCGTCGCCGGCGGGCACGACAGCGTGCGCCTTTCCGACGCTGACTTGATCGTCGTTTCGCCGGGAGTGCCGAACTTCCCCTTGCTCGAAGCCGCCGAGCGCGCGGGCATCGAAGTCATCGGCGAGCTCGAGCTCGCCTGCCGCTTTTTGAGCGCTCCCATCGTCGCCATCGGCGGCACGAACGGCAAGAGCACGACGACGACCCTCGCGGGCGAGCTCTTCGAGGCCGCGGGACGGCGCGTGTTCGTCGGCGGCAACCTCGGTGAGCCGGCGGCGAGCGCCGTCGGCAAGGAGTGGGACGCGGTCGTGCTCGAGGTCTCGAGCTTCCAGCTCGAGCGGGCGCCGCTATTTCGCCCCCGCGTGAGCGTCTTGCTGAATGTCACCGAGGATCATCTCGACCGCTACCCGAGCTTCGAGCTTTACGCCGACGCCAAGGGCAACGCCTTCGTCAACCAAGAGCCCGGCGACACGGCGGTGATTCCGTTCGGCGACGCCGTGTGCGAAGAGCAAGCGCGACGCGGTCGCGGCGAGCTCGTCAGCTTCGGCACGGCGGGCGACTACGCTTGCGCCGAGGGTATCGTCACGGAAGCACGGACGGGCGAGCGCTTCGATCTCGGCGTCTCGAAGCTACATGGCACGCACAACCACCACAACGCGGCGGCCGCGATCGCTGCCGTGCGGGCACTCGACGTGCCGCCCGCAGCCATCAGCCCGGGGCTCGGCCGTTTCGCGCCGCTCCCACACCGCATGGCGCTCGTCGGCGAGCTGCGCGGGGTGCGCTTTTACGACGATTCCAAGGGCACGAACGTAGGCGCCGCCGTCACGGCCCTCTCCGGCTTGAGCGAGCCGCGCGGCGTGCTCATCGCAGGCGGGCGCGACAAGCAGGGCTCCTACGCGCCGCTGGTCGAGGCGCTGCGCGAGCGCGGGCGGGCGGCCGTCGTGCTCGGTGAAGCGGCCGAGCGCATCTTCGCGGCGATTGGCGGCGCCGTGCCCGTGGAGCACGCGAGCGACATGGACGACGCCGTGCGCCGCGCCTTCCGGCTCGCCGAGCGCGGCGACGCCGTGCTCCTGAGCCCAGCCTGTTCGAGCTTCGACATGTTCAAGAGCTACGCCGACCGCGGCGATCGCTTCCGCGACGCCGTCGTGCGGCTGTCCAGGGAGGTACCGGCATGAGACCCCTCGTTGCGTCTGCTCCCGTGCGCCGCACCGGCTCGCTCGACAGTGTGCTCGCCGCGGCGGCCATCGCGCTGCTCGGGTTCGGCGTGGTCATGGTCTACACGTCGAGCGTCGTCGAAGCGACGACGACCTTTCGCGATCCCGAGTATTTCCTCGTCCGACAGGCGATTTACGCCGTGGCGGGCCTCGTGATCCTGCTCGTGGCGTCGCGGTTCGACTACCACCGCATCAAGCCCTTCACGTACCCGATCCTCGGCGTGGTCACGTTCCTCATGATCCTCAGCGTGACGGGGTTCGGCCATACGGGCGGCGGCGCGGCGCGCTGGCTCGCGATCGGCCCCATTCACATTCAGCCCTCGGAAGCGGCCAAGCTCGCCCTCATCTGCTGGCTCGCCTACTCGCTCGAAAAGAAGCGCGAGCGCATGAAGAGCTTCTCGATCGGCATGTTGCCGCATTTTTTGATGGCCGGCTTTCTGATGCTGCTCTGCTTGAAGCAGCCGGACTTCGGCGGCGCTGTCGTGCTCCTGTTCCTCACCTTCGCGCTCCTGTTCGTCGCGGGCGCGCGGCTCGGCTACCTACTCGGCGCGGGCATGCTCGGCGCGGTGTTCGCGGCTTGGGCCGTGCGTTTCACGAGCTACCGCTGGGAGCGCATGCTCGCCTGGTTCAACATGAGCGAGCACCGCCAGGATCTCGCCTATCAGCCGTTTCAGTCGGTCATGAGCTTCGGCTCAGGCGAGTTTTGGGGACTCGGGCTCGGCAAAGGCCTGCAGGTGCTGTACCTGCCCGAGGCGCACACCGACTTCATCTCCGCCATCATCGGCGAGGAGCTCGGGTTCATCGGCATCGTGGCACTCTGCGCCGTGTACACGCTGATCGTGGCGCGCGGCGTGCGGGCCGCCTTGCGAGCCGAAGACGAGTACGGCTCGTACATCGCGTTCGGTATTTCCGTGCTGTTCGGCGCGCAGGCGCTCGTGAACCTCTCCGTCGCCATGGCGATGCTGCCGACCAAGGGCCTCACCTTGCCGTTCGTGAGCTTCGGCGGCTCTTCCTTGCTCGTGAGCGCGGCGGCGATGGGCGTGCTCCTGTCCGTGTCGCGCGGCAGCAAGGTGCCGAATGCGCGCGTGCTCGAGGGCCCCGATCCCGAAGCGAGCGCCGTGCTCGTGACGCAAGCGGGGGAGGGCCTGGGATGAGGCCGGGCGCGACTCGCACGCTGCTTTTCGCCGGCGGTGGCACCGGGGGACACGTGTTCCCGCTGCTCGCCGTGGCCGAAGTCGTGCGCGAGCTCGCTCCCGACGTGCGCGTCGTCTTCGTCGGGACGGAGCGCGGACTCGAAGCGAAGGCCGTCCCGGCGCGCGGCTACGAGCTCGAGCTGATGCGCGTCTTGCCGCTCCGAGGCGCCGGTATTGCGGGGTTTTTGCGTGGCGTGGGGCAAGCGGCGCGCGCGTTGCCGGAGGGACGCGCGCTCGTGCAGAAGCTCGCGCCCGCGGCCGTGCTCTCGATTGGCGGCTATGCGGCGGGTCCCGTGTCGCTCGCGGCGTGGGCGCGCGGCGTGCCGCTCGCGCTCCTCGAGCCGAACAGCGTGATAGGACTCGCGAATCGCCTCGTGGCGCCGCTCGCGCGGCGCGGTTACGTCGCGTTCGCCGAGGCCGAGCGGCACTTTCGCGCCGGGTGCGCGCGGCGCGTCGGGGTGCCGCTGCGTCCCGGTTTCCGTCCAGTGCCATACCCGCCTCCACGCGACGACGGAGGCTCGGCGCTGCGCGTCCTCGTGCTCGGCGGCAGTCAGGGAGCGAAGGCGCTCAACGAAGCCGTCCCCCGCGCCGCGGCGCAGCTCGGCTCCCTGCTCTCGCTCGTGCACCAATGCGGTCCCGCGCACGCGGACGCCGTGAGAGCGCTCTACGCCGAGCTCGGCCTCGGCGCGACGGCCGAGGTCGTGCCGTTCATCGACGACGTGCCGGCGGCGCTCGCGGCTGCGGATCTGGTCGTCGGTCGTTCCGGCGCGGGTGCGCTCAGCGAGATCTGCGCCGTGGGTCGCCCCGCCCTGTTCGTGCCGTACCCCTTTGCCGCCGGCGACCACCAGCGCGTCAACGCCGAGGCCGTCGCGCGTGAGGGCGGCGCCATTTGCGTGCCGCACGAACAGGCGAGCGCCGAGCGTCTGGCGCGAGAACTCGCCGCGCTCGCGAGCGATCGAGCGCGACTCGTGGCCATGGCCGAGCGGGCGCGCGAGTTCGGACGGCCCGAAGCGGCGCGGGCCGTCGCGCTCGACCTCTTGAAGCTCGCCGGGCTCCCGCTCCGCGAACCCGAGCCGCACGCGCTCTCGACCAACGGCTCCTCGCCCCACGGCTCCGTGTTCTTCACGCCGGCAGAGCCGCGGCAGGAGGTCAGCGTTTAGCCATGTTTCGCGGTCGCGTTCGTCACGTGCATTTCATCGGTGTCGGCGGCATCGGCATGAGCGGCCTCGCCGAAATCCTGCGCACGCTCGAGTTCGACGTGTCGGGCTCCGACTTGCGCGAGGGTGAAAACACGCGCGCCCTGGCGCGCATCGGCGTGCGCATCGACGTGGGTCATCGCGCCGAGAACGTCCGTGGCGCCGACGTCATCGTGTATTCGAGCGCCATCGACAACCAAAACCCAGAAATCATGGAGGCGCGCCTACTCGGCGTCCCGGTGATTTCACGCGCGGAAATGCTTGCCGAGCTCATGCGCGTCAAATACGGCATCGCCATCGCCGGCTCGCACGGTAAGACGACGACCACGTCCCTCGTCGCCACGATCCTGCGCGCGGCGGGTTTCGACCCGACGGTGGTCGTCGGTGGTCGCATGGCGGCGCTCGGCAGCAACGCTCGTCTCGGTGCCGGCGACCTGCTCGTGGCCGAGGCCGACGAGAGCGACGGCTCGTTCCTGCGCCTCACGCCGACCGTCGCCGTCGTCACCAACATCGATCCCGAACATCTCGATTTTTACGGCAGCCACGAGTCGCTCAAGGAAGCGTTCGTGCAGTTTACGGAAAAGGTGCCGTTTTACGGCCTGGCCGTGCTCTGCCTCGATCACCCGCACGTGCAGGAGCTCCTGCCGCGCATCAAGCGCCGCCACGTGACCTACGGCTTTTCGCCGCAGGCCGACTACCACGCGCGCAACGTCGAGATGAAGGGCCTCTCGGCGTCGTTCGTCGCCTACCGCCGGAGCGAGCCCCTCGGGGAGTTCACGCTGCGCATGCCGGGGCGGCACAACGTGCTCAACACGCTCGCCGCGATCGCGGTCGCCGACGAGCTCGAGGTGCCGCTCGACGTGACCAAAGCCGCGCTCTCCTCGTTCAACGGTGTCGCGCGGCGTTTCACGATCGTGGCCGAAGTGTCGGGCATCTCGCTCGTCGACGACTACGGGCATCACCCGGCCGAGGTGCAGGCCACGCTCGCGGCGGCACGCGGGGCGTACCCCGGTCGCGTCATCGTCGCCTTTCAGCCGCATCGCTATTCGCGGACGGAGCTTTTGTTCGACGACTTCACGCGCGCTTTCAACAACGCCGACGTGCTCTTTTTGGTCGATATCTACGCGGCAGGCGAAAAGCCCATCGCGGGCGTTTCCGCCGAACGGCTCGCGCAAGGCATCGCCGAGCACGGCCACCACGCCGTGAGCCACGTGAAGGATCGCGCGACACTGCCCGATCAGATCGCGCGCATCGCCGAACCGGGTGACGTGGTCATCGCGCTCGGAGCGGGCGACATCAACAAGATCTTGCCCGCCATCGCGGCCGAGCTCAACGCTCGGTTCGCTCAGCGAGGTCCCGCATGAAAGTGCAGAGACAGAGCCTGCACGGCGCCGCCGTCCCCGCGCCGATCGAAGAGTTTGCGCTCGGCGAAAGCCCGCCGCCCGCACGCGTCGAGACCAGCCGTCGCGCCCGCGGCAAGACGCCGCCCGAAACGGGCCCGAACTTGTCGGAACGGCTGCTTTCGGCGCTCAAGCTCTGTGTCGGACTCGCCGTCGTCGTTGCCGCTTCGACGGCCGTCGCCTACAGCCTGCACCGCTACGCCCTCACGACGACCCGCTTCGGCATCAAAAATGTCGAGCTCGTCGGTGCCAAGCGGCTTTCGACCGACGAGGTGCGCGCCCTCGGCGGCATGGAAATCGGCAAAAATCTCTTTGCTTTCGATACGCGCGTCGCCGAGGAGCGCCTGCTCGCGGACCCGTGGGTGAGCTCGGCGCACGTCCTGCGCCGCCTCCCGAACACCTTGCACGTCGAGATCACCGAGCGCGACGCGGCAGCCATCGCCGTGCTCGGTGATCGTCCTTTTTTGGTCACCTCCGAGGGTGAGCCGTTCAAAGAGGTGAAGCCGGACGACCCGACCGATTTGCCGCTCATCACGGGAGTGTCGGCGGGGGATTGGGCTCGCGATCGCGTTGGAGCCGAGGAGCGGCTCCGAACCGGCGTCGATCTCCTGCGCCAATACGAGCGGCTCGGGATGGCGCGCGTGCACCCTGCGGAAGAGGTGAGCCTGCAGGCCTCGGGCTACACGGTGCTCACGGTCGGACAGAAGGGCATTGCGCTCGAGCTCGGTCGCGCGCCGTTTGCGCGCAAACTCGCGATGGCGGCCGAAGTCGTGGGCGAGCTCGGGGCGAAAGGGCGCACGCCCGGCATCGTGTTTCTGGACAACGAAGCGCATCCCGAGCGCGTCGTCGTGAGGATGCGATGACGCGCCCGATCACGCTCGGTTTTTTCGCGCCGAACACGCGCGCAAATTTGGCCCCGCGCGAGCCAGCATGGCAGCGTCCGTCGAGTCTCGAAGAGCAGCCCCGATGGAACGCATGGACATGAGAAACACCCCAGCACAAGGCGGGATCGTCGTGGGTCTCGACCTCGGGACGACCAAGGTCTCGGCCGTGGTGGGCGAGGTCGACGCCGACGGCATCACCATTCTCGGCGTCGGCAACGTGCCTTGCCGCGGCCTGCGCAAAGGCGTCGTCAGTAACATCGACCAAACCGTCCGCAGCATCCGGGAAGCCGTCGATGCCGCGCAGACGATGGCGGGCGTCGAGATCGACACGGTGTACGTCGGCGTGGCGGGCAGTCACATCCGTTGCCAGGTGTCCGACGGTGTGTGCGCGATCTCGGGGCGTGAGGTCACGCACACCGATCTCGAACGCGTGCTCGAGGGCGCGCGCGCGATTCCGGTCGACGCCGACCGCATGATCCTTCACGCCCTGCCGCGCGAGTACGTGGTCGACAATCAGGACGGTATTCACGATCCGATCGGGATGAGCGGGGTGCGCCTGCAGGTGCGCGTGAACCTCGTGACGGCGGCGACCTCGTGCATCCAGAACGTGGTGCGCTGCGTCGAACGCTGCGAGCTCGACGTGGCCGACATCGTGCTCGAGCCGCTCGCGAGCGCCGACGCGGTCTTGAGCGAGGACGAAAAGGAAATCGGCGTCGCGGTGATCGACATCGGCGGCGGCACGACGGACCTCTTGCTCTTCGCCGACGGGGGCATTGCCCACACGAGCGTCATTCCCGCGGGCGGCAACAATATCACGCTCGACGTTGCGGCGGGCCTGCGCACGCCCGTGGCGGAAGCCGAGCGCCTCAAGCGTAACTACGGCTGCGCGCTCGGCCGCATGATCGCGGACGAAGAGGAAATCGAAGTACCGGGCGTCGGCGGCCACTCGCCGCGTCGCGTGGCGCGCCGGCTCTTGTCCGACATCATCGAGCCGCGCGTCGAAGAGATTTTCGGCGAAGCGCGCCGGCGCATCGAGGAGACGGGCATGCTCGAGCAGGTGAGCTCGGGCTGCGTGCTCACGGGCGGCGCGGCGCTGATGGAAGGCATGGTCGAATGCGCGCAGGAGATCCTCGGCATGCCGGTGAGGCTCGGCTTCCCCGTGGGCGTGAAGGGCATCTTCCAGCTCGTGCAGGGGCCGCAGTACGCGACGGGCGTCGGCCTCGTGCGCTACGGCGCGATCCAGCTCGGGGAGCAGGCGCAAAAGCGGCAAGAGCGTCACGGCTCGGAGCCTGCCAAGCAGGCGATGGAAGCCGCCGCCGGCGCCAAAGGCACCAGAATTTGGGAGTGGGTCCGCGCCGCGTTCTAGGCGGTGAACCCGTATCGAAGCGCGAGACACCGAAGTTTCCGAAGAGGCCACACGATGAGCTTTTCAATTGAATTCGCAGAAGAATCGCGGACCTACAACGCCCGCATCAAGGTGATCGGGGTCGGTGGCTCGGGCGGCAACGCCATCAACACCATGATCCACTTCGGGCTCGAGGGCGTCGAGTTCGTGACCATCAACACCGACGCGCAAGCGCTCGGCTCGAACGCCGCCGCCGAGAAGATCGCGATCGGTCAGAACGTGACGCGCGGTCTCGGCGCGGGCGCGGATCCGGAGCGCGGTCGCAAGGCGGCGCTCGAGGACGTGAATCGCCTCAAGGAAATCGTGATGGGCGCCGACATGGTGTTCGTCACGGCGGGCATGGGCGGTGGCACCGGCACGGGCGCGGCACCGATCGTCGCGCAGCTCGCGCGGGAAGCGGGCGCGCTCACGGTCGGCGTCGTGACCAAACCGTTCGCCTTCGAAGGCAAAATGCGGCAGCGCCGCGCGGAGCAGGGCATCCAGGCCCTCACCGAGCACGTCGATACGCTGATCACGATCCCGAACGAGAAGCTCATGAGCATCGCCGACGACGAGCTCACGTTCGTGGAAGCCTTCCGCAAGGCCGACGAGGTGCTGTTTCAAGCCGTCAAGGGCATCAGCGACCTCATCACGCTCGACGGCATCGTCAACGTGGACTTTGCCGACGTGCGCACGGTCATGTCCGGCAACGGCCGCGCCCTCATGGGCACGGGCTGCGCCAAGGGCGAAGGCCGCGCGCGGCTCGCCGCCGAGCAAGCGATTCATTCGCCGCTGCTCGACGACATCTCGGTGCAAGGCGCGACGGGCGTCCTCATCAACATCGTGGGCGGCCACGACATGAAGATGAAGGAAATCCAGGAAGCGGCGTCGCTCGTCCAGGAGCAGGCGCACGACGAAGCGAACATCATCTTCGGCGCGAGCATCGACGAGACGATGGGCGAAGCGCTCAAGGTGACGGTCATCGCGACGGGCTTCAACCCCGCCGAGGCGGAGCTGCCCGTCGAGACGGCGCGCGAAGTACGTCGTCCGGCCGTGTCGCTGCGCGAAAGTCTCGTGCCGCGCCCGACGCAGGTGCCCGCACGCGAACAGGTGCCGGCACTCTCGACGCGCCGGCCCGTTGCGCCGAGCCTTGCGGCGAGTGCACGTGACGGTCAGATGGGTCTGCCGGTCCTGCGCGAGCGCATCGCGTTCCCGTCGGCGCTCGACGCCGACGCGGAGTGGGACGTGCCCGCGTTCCAGCGGCGTCAGGGCGGCTGAGTTCAGCGTTGTTGGTGAGCCCGGGGGCGGAAAGCGCTCTTGTCCGTGGGTAAGTCCTACAATTCGTCAATGACAAGAACGCCGCGAACCCAATCGCTCCAGGGGAATGACCTGGGTCGAGACGTGAACGTAGCGAGCTGTGGTCCGGATGCTGCGATGACCGAGCAAGACCTGGACCACGCGAACATCGGTGCCTGCTTCAATTAGGTGAGTCGCGAACGTGTGACGGAGCACGCGAGGTGTAACGGGTACAATCACGTGCGCTGCCCGCGCGGCGTGCTTGAGCGCGGTTCTCGCCACCTCGCCGTTGAGCGCCTTCCCCCGCGACGACGCGAAGAGCCATGGCGCTGCCGGTCGCACGACGCTCCAGTAGGTCCGAAGGATTCGAAGCAATCGAGGGCTGAGCATGATGATGCGCTCTCGCCCGCCCTTACCATTGCGCACCCGAATGATGCCCCGGGCGGCGTCGATGTCTCGGGTTTCAAGCAAGCACGCTTCGCGCAAGCGCAGCCCAGTCGCGTAGAGCAAGGTGAAGAATACGCGGTAGGTCGGGCTGCGAAGAGCGCTGAGAAGCCGATGAACTTCGGCCGCGGACAGAACGACGGCGAGACGCTCCCGATCCCGCGGCCATGACAGAAAAGATGTCACGTTGGGCTGACCGAGCGTCCGCGTGTAGAGGAAGCGCAGCGCGGCGTGGTGTTGCCTGCGGCGCTGGCTGCTGATGCCGGATCGCGCAAGGCGGTCCACCCAGCGACGTAGCTCGGTCGAACCGAGCATCGCGGGCGATCGCCCGTAGAACTTCGCCAGATCCCTGGCCGCCCGCAGATAGATGGCGCGAGTCTGTACGGCATAGCCGGCGAGCTCGAGGTCAGACCTTAGTTGCTCAAAGACGACGTTCATTCGATTCACTCCTCGGGTGGGTGAACCAACTACGCATCATTCGTGCAGTCCTAAATGAATGCCGATTGCAACGGGGCGCGCGGCCCGAGTAGCGTGACGGCTTCGATCGGAGAACTCACGGCCGATGGGATCGGGGACGAGCTCAACATGACGGGTGCACGGCGAGTCTTGGTGCGCCAGTGGGAGCTCGTCCTCATGCTTAGCGCCAAGCGCTATGGCCTAACCGTCCGCCAGCTCCGAGAACGGACGGGAGCCTCCAAGCAGACCCTTTACCGTGATCTTGCCACGCTCCGCGACGCCGGCGTTCCACTTACCTCGAGCCCGTCGAACGGCGAGGCCCGCTACCGCTTGCTGCGCGATGCGGAGCTGCCCGCGCTAGGCCTCACTGCCCTTCAAATCGCGGCGCTCCATCTGGCGCGCGCGCAGCTCGAGCCCTTCGCAGGCGCAGCGTTCGTCGCTGAGCTCGATGTGCTCCTTTCCAAGCTGCGCCCGGTCGAACCACAGGAAACATTTCAGTTCGCCGCAGCACGGACCAGCGGGCACGCGCGCACGCTGAAGCTCATCGAGCAAGCCATCCAGGCGAAACGGCGCGCCCGCATCGAATACAGATCGGTGTCACGGCGTGGCGCTACGGACGTCGTGCACGTCGAGCCCTATTTCCTACGCGTCGCGGATGGACATGCCTACGTGCGCGCTTGGTGCGTCGAGCGCGCAGCAGAGCGGACGTACAAGCTCGCTCGAGTCACGGCGATCACGCTCACCGACGTACAGGCGACCCACACCCTCAAGAATTCTCCCCACGCTGCGTTCTCTCGCTCGATCAAGGCGTGGTCGGGGGAAGCGACGACCGTTCGGATCGCTGTCGATCACGACGTTGCGTGGCTTGCCGACGAATACCCGTTAGCGCCCGACCAGCGAACCTTGAAAGGTCGGGACGGTAGCACCGTGATCGAGGCGCAGGTCGCCGGCATCATGGAAACGGCAAAATGGGTACTGGCTTGGGGCGGCGTCGCAGAAGCCCTCGAGCCCCCTGAGCTTCGCTCGATGGTGCGAGGCGAGCTGGCGAAGGCCCTGAACAAATACGACGTGCCGGGACCTGCGAAGGCCAAAGCCCGAGCAGAAGTCCGCCCTGCAACGGGTCGTCTCACACGAGGTGGAACTGTGAGGCCGTAGGGAGGGGTGATGAGAATCCTCGCAGGAGTCGAGTTCGGCGGCCCAACGCTGACCGCTTGGGACGACCCAGCTTCACGGCGGGGCCATCTCGGCCATGCTGTTTGGGGGCCCGGCGAGCTCCTGCGTGATCTCGAGCTGCGCCTCGGGATCGGCAGCGATCCACCCATTGCGGCACTCCGGGTCGCGAAGTGGGCCGAGCGAATGAACAGACTCGCGCCCTTCGGAAGATTTTATTCGATGTCGTTCGGGCTGGACCCTCTTGGCACGGCGCGCGCTGTGCTGGAGCTCCGAGACCAGCTCGTCGAATCGTTGTGGACCGGCGCTCCGGTGCCAAATGGCGGCTCACGACTCGACGCTCTCGCCGAGCTCCAGTTGCTCGGGGCGCCGGTACTCCCCCCCGGAGTCGGCGACCGCATCGTTTCCTTGGGAAACCAGCTCGCCGGCAAACCTCTCCGAATTTACGAACAGCTCGCGCTAGCAGAGCCGGGGGAGCTCTGGCCCCCGTGTTGGCGAAGGGTGTTCGCATTGCTCGAGCAGACGGGGACCACCGTCGGCGTTGCCGATCATGAGCTTCCCGGCGCCGCGCCCGGCACCGACCTCGGGCGCGTGCAACGCGCGCTCAAGCTCGGACTGCTTCCCGAGGGCGAGGCGCTTGAAGGCGATGGCTCCTTCGTCGTTTTAACCGCCCAGACGAGCTCAGAAGCTGCCCGTGCGACCGCCGCGGTTCTGGGCCGCCTTGCCGTGGATCGCACTGTCGTCGTGCGGGAGCACGATGTATCGGCGCTGGATGGGGCACTCGAAGCCCACGGCCTCAGCACGCAGGGTTGGACGTCGCGAAGTCCCTGGCGCGGCGCGGTCCAGGTCCTGCCCCTGGCACTCGAGCTCGCTTTCGAGCCGAAGGACCCGTACCGCGCGCTCGAGCTCCTCACGTTACCGGCCGGTCCTTTCAGAGGCGCCGCGGGCTATCGCCTGACGCGCGCCCTGCTGCAATCGCCAGGTGTCGGTAGCCCGGCTTGGGAAGCCGCTAAGACTGCGCTCGATAAACTGCCCGAAGCCGATTGGCGCGCTCGTATCACCGAGTGGTTCGAGGAGAAGGGTGCGGACCCCGTGACGGGGGCGAGTAAGGGTGCGCTCCTTACGGTGAGCGAGCGGGTGCGCGCGTGGTCCCTATCCCGCGTCAGTAGCGCGCCGAACGACGTGACGGTCCGAGCGGCCGCGGCACACGCCGCCGGGCTACAGGCTGCGCTCGAAAGCGACACGCGTTCGACGTTCAGCCTCGTCGAGGTACGGCGGCTGGTAGCGTCGGTCCTCGGATCGGGCACGACGGTCGAGCTCCAACCGGAACGGGCAGGTCGCGTCGATCACGTTTCGAGCGCCGGCGACCTCAGGGTGCCCCGCGAGAACGTGGTCTGGTGGTCATTCGTAGACGGCGGGCACACGCGGGCTGCGCTTCCGTGGCGTCGGGATGAGCTCCGAGCGCTCGCCAATGCGGGAGTGCACTTCGTCGAACCGGCGTTGCGCCTCGCTGCCCGCGCCAACGGCTGGCGAAGAGCCATTCTGGCAGCAACCGCGCGCGTGATTCTGGTAGCGCCGACGAGCTTGGCTGGGACTACGCGCGCGACACATCCTCTTTGGAACGAGATCACCGCCCGCACCCGGATGAGCGACGCGGACCGAATCCGGGTCACCGTGCGAGCCCAGGACTTGCTCCGTCCAGGCACTACGCCGCTGCCAATCGAGCGGCCGACACTTCAGCCGCTGCCCAGTGCGGCCCTCCCCGGAGGCCACGCGGAGTGGCAGCTGCCGCCGGGCACCCAACCGTCGACCGAGCGCTTCTCGGCGTCAGGTCTGAGCGCATTCCTTGCCTGCCCACTCGAGTGGGCTTTGGGCTACGCAGGCGGCCTGCGATCCGGCGGTCAAGCCCTGCCACGGGGACATCAATTGAACGGCTCGCTCGGTCACCGGCTCGTCGAATGCCTGCATCAGCATGGCGACTTCGAGCTACCCGGAGAATCTGCGTTCTCCGCGCGTGCCAACGCTGAGCTCGCTCGATTGATCGAGAGCGAAGGCGCGGTCCTCTTGCGCGTCGGGATGGCGTTCGAGCGCCAGCAACTCGAACGGCAGCTCGTCAGTGCGGTAACGGAGCTCTTCCAGATCCTGCGCCGAGCGAGCCTCCGAATCGTGGCGGTCGAAGAGCGTCTCGACGTGCCATGGGGAAAGAGAGCGCTCCACGGACGACTCGACCTGCTCGTCGCCGGCCCTGACGGGGCCGAAGGGATCCTCGACATGAAGTGGGGTTACGCGAGCTATCGCGACCAGCTTCGGTCCGGGCAAGCCCTACAACTCGCGACGTACGCGTTTGCGCGCGGCGCACAGAAAAGCGGTGAGCCCCCGCACGTCGCGTATTTTTCACTGAGCCGCGGGCGGCTCCTCGCCGCGTCGACGTCATTTTGGCTGCAGAGCGACGTTGCCGACGCACCTACGCCCGCTGATACCTGGAAGCGTATCGAACGCTCGATGGAGAAAGCGGATGCGCTCGTCGCGCGCGGAAGGCTCCCTGCAACGGGACTCAAACGGTCCTTGCCGCTGCTCGAAGTACTGGAGGTCGAAGAGAGCGCGCACGGTGAGCACTTCTCCTTCGAGCCAGGGAGCGCCTGTAGGTATTGCGAGCTCGATGCCCTTTGCGGGAGACGCTGGGAGGCCGCGCTATGATCGCGCTGAGTCCGGGCGAGAGCGAGAACGCAAACGCGTTGGGCGTTCAGGCTCGTGGTCTCCGGATAGTCAGCGCGAGCGCGGGCAGCGGGAAGACCTTCCGGCTCACGCAAGAGGTCACGGCGGCAGTCGCCCCGTCAGCCGCCTTCCCGATCCCCATGGAAGGCCTGGTCGCCGTTACTTACACGACCAAGGCCCACGCAGAGCTCGAAGCGCGTATCCGCCACGTTCTGGTCAAGAACCGAGCCTTCGAGCGGGCGCAAGAGCTACCCCTCGCGCAGGTCGGCACGATTCACTCGGTCGCGCTGCGTGTCGTCAAGGAGTTCGCTCTCGACGCGGGCCTTTCCCCGACCGTCGACGTCATTTCTGGCAATGAAGGGCGCCGTCTACTGCAAGCGGCGCTCGAGCGCGAGCTCGATTTCGACGTCCAGCTCAGGATCCAGGAGCTTGCTGCGCGCTTCGAATTCGAATTCCTTGCGCAACTCCGCCGCTACGATTGGGTGCTGCCCGTCGACGAGATCATGTCCCTCGCCCGGAGCAATCGCATCGATCCTGCGGACCTGCCGGCGATGGCACGGCGCTCGATCGAAGGATTGCTCGAATTATTGCGGCCGCCGGCGGCGTCCGAGCACGAGCTCGAATCCGACCTCCTCCGAGCGCTCCGCGCTGCGATCGACGGCATCTCTCGCCTCGACGACGACACGCAGGTCACGCAGAAGGCGCTCGGCGACCTGAGAGTGAGCGCATCGAACCTGGAGAAAGGCCGCCTCGCCTGGCCCGCCTGGGCGAAGCTAGCCGGGGTCACGCCCGGCAAACGCGCCCGCGAGCTCGTGGCGCCTGTCAACGAAGCGGCCTCCGCCTACGACACGCACCCACGGTTTCGCACGGAGCTGTCCGAGCTCACCGAGAAGCTCTTCGAGGCCGCCCGCGTCGGACTCGTCGCGTACGCCCGATGGAAGGCCGAGCGCGGTCTCGTCGACTACGTCGACATGATCGACCGCGCACTCACGGTGCTCGAGCTTCCCGAGGTCGAGGCCGAGCTCCGAGCCCGTCTGAAGCTGGTGGCCGTGGACGAATTCCAGGACACGAGCCCGATTCAGCTCGCGCTCTTTACCCGACTCCACGCCATCGCAAGTCGTTCCGTCTGGGTCGGTGACAGAAAACAGTGCATCTTCGAATACGCTGGCGCAGACCCGACCTTGATGGAGGCCGTCAGGCGCTGGGCGCTTGCGAACGGCGGCGACAGCGAGATCCTTCCGCGAAACCATCGCTCGCGCCCGGAGCTCGTGGAAGCGACCTCGCTCCTGTTCTCGGCCGCTTTGCGGCGGCACGGCTACACACCCGCGGAGGTTGCGACTACGCCGGAGCGTCCGGCGCTCGAGGAGTTCGCGAACCTGCCACCCGTTGGCGTTTGGTGGTTGGAGGGGCAGGAGGACCACGGGACGATCGCCGCGGGTATTGTGCGCCTACTCGGCGACGCGAGCGCCACTCCCGTCCTCGACCGCGGGACCGGCGTCGTGCGTTCCGTACGCGCAGGTGACGTGGCCGTACTGGTCTACTCGAACGCGGAGGCGTCGCGCCTTTCGACGGCGCTCGCTGCCCATGGCATCGAAACCGTGCTCCCCCGCGTCGGATTGCTCAAGACACCGGAGGGGACCTTCGTAAGAGCAGCCTTGCGGCTCCTGGCCGACCGCTTCGACACGCTCGCGGCCGCGGAGCTCGAGGCGCTCACCGGCTTCCCGGCAGTCGCCGGTGCGAGCGAGCGCGAGGGCGAGCGTCCTTTCGAGCTCTGGCTCGCTGAGCGGATCCGCCAGCATGACCGCCGAAGACGCGACGAAGAACGCGCCAACACGTCGGACTCCAGCGACCGCTCCGAGCAGCCTTCGGAGGCTCCGCTGAGTTCGGCGATGGATCCTCCCGGCCCCACGGCGGCTGCGCTCGAGCGCCTCCGCGCGGAGCTCGCCCACCTCTCCCCCGCCGAGACACTCGATCGCGTGCTCACTGTCCTCGACGTTCCGGCCCTCGTCGTATGCTGGCCCGAACCGGAGCAGCGCCTTTCGAACCTCGAGGCCCTGCGCGCGCTTGCCGCCGCCTACGAGGAACGCTGCTCATACCAACGCGAAGCAGCGTCACTCGGCGGCCTCCTCCGCTACTTCGACGAAACCGAACAGGAAATCCGCCAGCGCGACGACAACCGAGCCACCGACGAACAACACGTCGGCGGAAGTGAGAACGCCATCGTCATCTCCACCTACCACAAGGCCAAGGGCCTCGAATGGCCGGTCGTGATCCTCGCGGGCCTCCACCGTCAGCGGCAACGCGACGCTTTCGAAGTCACGCCGGAGACCGACCGCGACACCTTCAAGGCCGCCGATCCGCTCGGCGGCCGCTGGATCCGCTATTGGCCGTGGCCGCTCGGTCAAACACGCAGTGCGCCTCTCTCCGAGCGCGCGGCGGCCTCATCCGTCGGCAAAGCCGTCATCGAACGAGACACGCGTGAGCGCGTTCGCCTGCTCTACGTCGGCTTCACGCGCGCCCGTGACCACCTCATCCTCGCCGTCCGCCTGCTCAAAAAGGGCCCGTCCAAAGCCTGGCTCGACGAGCTCGCGGACGAGGCGGGCCCACTTCTCACCCTGCCTGACGCCTCGGCACCGGACCCACACGTCGTCTTCCGCGGCCCTGAGGGCGAACGACACACTCACCGCGCTCGCGTGTGGAGCTTGGAAGCGCAAGAGCCACCCGAAGGGCCGACGCGAACGGACAGCACCCGCTACTGGTTCGCACCGGCGCGCACGGAGCCGTCGGCGGCGCCGGACTACTGGATCGCACCTTCCAGCGCGGCCGAAGCGTCGCTGGAGCTGCCGCCCGCGCGCATTATCAATGCCGTTCGATTCACGCGCCGCATGCCCTTCGCGACGCCGAAGGGCATCACGTTCGACGAAGTCGGCAATACGCTCCACGCCTTCCTCGCGGCCGACGTCCCGGAGCTCACCTCCGCGGAGCGCACCGAGCTCGCCGCGAGACTCTTTCAGCAGCGCGGCCTTGCCGGCGCGTTCGAGCCCGAGGTCGCGATCGCCGCCAGCGACGCCCTGCGCGCCTTTGTCGCCGAGCGCTGGCCCAGCGCCACCTGGCACCGCGAGATTCCGGTTAACGCGTTCGTTGATACGGCGCAGGGTAGGCGGCGGATCGCGGGGTCGATCGACCTACTGCTCGAGACGGCCGCGGGGTTCGTTATCATCGACCATAAGAGCTTCCCGGGGCGTGCGTCCGAGTGGGAGGAGCGGGCGCTCGGGTATGCGCCGCAGCTCATGACTTATGCGAAGGCCATCGAGATTGCGGGCGGGAAGATCGCGGGGATGTTCGTGCACTTTTTGATTGGTGGGGGGATTGTGGAGATTGGGAAGGTAAGAGAGCAATGTCGCTGAACGCGCAATGTATGAATCCGACAAGCGGGGCGCGCTGGCGGAAGCGCGACGAGTACAAGGATAACGATGGAGGCCGTCTTGTCGACTAGCTCGCGTGCGGAGTCCTTTACGGAGTTTTTTAAGAGCGCGACCGGCGGGTTCGCACCGTACGGGTGGCAGCTCCAAGTGGCCCTTGATGGCTTACCCGACGTGCTGCCCGTCCCGACAGGTCTTGGAAAGACAGAGCTCGCGCTCGCGTGGGCGTGGCGGTTACTCGTCGACAAGAAATCGGAGCCTCTGCACCTCGTGGTCTGTCTGCCGATGCGTAGCCTCGTGACACAGACCGTGCAGCGCTTGAGGGCCTACTTCGATGCACTCAAGACCGCGAAGCCTGAGATCGAGGTCGGCGTCCACCAGCTAATGGGTGGCGTGATTGGGGAAGAGTGGATTCGTCGGCCCGACACGCCTTGGGTACTCGTTGGCACGCAGGACCAGCTCCTGTCGCGTGCGCTGAACCGAGGCTACGCGATGAGCCGCTTCGAGTGGCCGGTCCACTTCGGCCTCCTCAACAACGACTGCCGTTGGATCGTCGACGAGGTACAGCTCATGGGGCCCGGCTTGTGGACGACCTCACAGCTCGACTGGATGCGCAGGAAGCGGTTCGCTTCGCTGAAGCCGTGCCTGACGACGTGGATGAGCGCCACGGTGGGCACATCGTTTCTGAGGACCACCGATCGAACGCGCGAGGGGCTTGGCGAAGCGTCGCCGGAGCAGCTCGTATTCGAGGGGAAGCTGACGACCACACTCAAGAACGATCAAAACCTCCAGTGGTGGCGAGACGCAAAACGCCCCGTCGAGTGGTGGCAGCCGCCTGCGTCGGACGCGAAGACCGTTAGCGCGAAGAAACGAGGCATCGCGAAGTTCGGAGCGGTCACGCCCGAAGCGGCCATCGCCAAGGCCGTGACGGAGAAACATGCAGCGGGCACGCTCTCGCTCGTCATCTGCAACACCGTCGACACAGCGCGTGACGTGTTCCGCGCGCTCGCCTTGGTGGATCACAAGGTTCTGCTTACCTCGCGGTTCAGGCGCGAGGATCGCGCTCGACACGAGCAGCGACTGCTCGTGTTCGACACTAACCGAAAGGCGGCCGACCTGCCGAAGGACGATCCCGGGCTCATATGCGTGAGCACGCAGGTCGTCGAGGCGGGCGTGGACATCTCGGCGCACCTTCTTTGGACCGAGCTCGCGCCGTGGCCTTCGATGCTGCAACGTCTCGGTCGTCTGAATCGAAAGGGAGATGATCAAGGGGCGCGTGCTTGGGTTTGGGAGACGCCAAGGGAGGGCGGGAACAAGAAGGCCGAGCGCATCGGGCCGTACGAGGCCGCTGACATCGAGCGCGCCAAGGAGCTCGTGAATACGTTCGCTCCCCTCTCGCAGCACGAGCCATTCGCGGAGGCGATCGCCGATCTGAGCATGCAATGTTCGAAAGAGGTTCACAAAGCACTTCAACCGAAGCTCAGCCCGCTGCCGCGCGCTCTAGACGTGCTTGGACTCTTCTCGACTGAGCGCGACGTCCACGGCGGTTTCACCGACGTCAGCGCCTTCGTGCGAGGCACCGACCCCGAGCTCGACGTAACGGTGTTCTGGCGCGACTGGTCAGGCGACAACCCTCCGCGCGGTGATGACCTCGACGGCCCGTTGCTAGAGCCCGCACAAGAGGGTTGCCCCGTCTCCTTCGTCCGCGTCCAAAAGATGCTCGAGGGCAACAAGTCCAAGGCGTGGCTGTGGGATGACGAAACCGATCGGTGGGAGCGCGTGAATCACTGGGACATCCGCCCCGGCATGCTTGTCATGCTGAAGCGTGATGTCGGCGGCTACGACATCACCGAGGGCTGGACGGGAGACAAGTCGAACGCCCTTGCGGAAGTGCCACGCGCCGGGCGCGGAGCGACCCTGCGAGACGATTCTTGGACCGAGGTTGGTTATTGGTCGAAGCTCGAAGACCACCTGAAGGACGCGCAAGGCGAGGCGGAGAAGCTGTGCGACGCTCTTTCACTGATCGGTCACATTCGGGCCGCCGTCGTCGAAGCGTCGGGCCTCCACGATCTCGGCAAGGCGCATCCGCAATGGCAGGCGCGGTTGCCCGATCGCACTGGCCTCCCCGGCGCGTTGCTTGCGAAGAGCCCGCGCGTGCTGGCTGCGGATGTCGTGGGTGACGCTTCGACCGTTCGAGAGCGGATCGCAATACTTCGACCGCACGCCTATGCGCTGGCCAATGAAGCGTGCCGACGCGGTCGCGAAGAGGTCGTCCGGCTTCGATGGGCGATCGACGACAGACTCGGCGAGGCCGAGCTGAATTTGGTGCGCGCCGTCTCTGGCGTTCGCTGGGCCGGGCACGTCCAGTTCCGCCCTGGCCTGCGTCATGAGGTCGCCTCCGCGCTCGCGATGTGGCGGAAGTACCGAGACGGTTACGCCAACTACCCGGCCCTTGCGGTCTACTTGGCTGCCACGCATCACGGGAAGGCACGCACCGTACTGCGCTCGACGAACGGCGAGGGCGACGACGTCTTCGGCGTACGAAGGGACCCGGACTCACTGGTGATCGGCGCCGATAAGTGGCCGCTCGACTTTTCTGTTGCAAAGGACGGAGCGGAGGGCCGCTGGGAAAGCAACCAGTTCGTACTGACCGGACACGGCTGGACGGGTCTCGTCGCAGATCTCCTCGGACCTTGGCGGCCGGAGGAAGAGAGCGACACCGGCGTCGTGCCCGAGACGGAGCCGCGGAATCTCGGCCCGTTCGCGCTTGCGTACCTGGAAGCGCTCGTCCGCATTGCGGACTGGCGCGCGAGTGAGAGCCCGAGCGCAAGCATCAGGCCCAGCGAGGTGCGCAATGGCTGCTGAAATTCGCCTCCCGGCGCTCCCGCTCCCTGGCCTCTCGGCCGACGACCTCGGCAACTACCTCGCATCGCTCGGCCTCTTGCGTGTGCTGAGTCGGAAGTGGCCGAGCACGCGCATCGCATGGCGTGACGGGGTGCTGCAGGTAATCGGTGGTCCCCCAACCCTAGACGCAGTGCTCGATGAACTCGCGCAAGTCGCAAGTCAACGCACGTGGACTCCATACGAACGAGGTTGGCTCGCGGAGCAGACAAAAGGCACCAAGCTCGGACAGAACAAGAACACCGCCTCCCAAGCAGGCGCGCCTATTGCTGCTTGGCGCACTGACCTGGCCGAAGATGCCGTTGCGATGCTCGATGCCCACATCGTCGCGACGACACGCCAGATGTTCAACCCGCTCACTGGTAATGGCGGAAGCGCAGGCAATCGTGACTTTTCAGATGGATGGAGGCGCGCCACGAACCTACTGGCTACTCCGGGCAAGCAAGACATCCGAAGGCACCTCCGCGACCTGTTGCTCGGAGATGTTGTCGCGTGGCTTGCGACTGACGTTCCACTCGAAGGCAAAAAGAAAAAGGGTTCTTTGAACGCGGCGAGTTGGTTCAGCGCGTCCAATAGGCTCTACAACAATGGTCAGAAGCCCTACCGTGAGGCCGGGCTGTCTCCGTGGGCGATGGTTCTGGCTTGCGAAGGACTTCCCTTCTTTGCAGGGGGCGCATCCCGACGGCTAGGTGCCCGGACGCACGCCGTCGGTGCGTTCCCCTTCGTCACGCAGCCCATCGCGGCGACCGCCGAAAAAGAGGCCGATCGCCTTCGCGGTGAGATCTGGATCCCATTGTGGGCGCGGCCGATGACGCTCGCGGAGGCGAGCCTGCTTTTCTCACGCGGCAGAGCCGAGCTGCATGGTCGTGGGGCCCTAACACCCGCTGCATTCGCGACTGCCATTCGCGAGCGGGGTGTCGATGCGGGGGTCAGCGAGTTTCGCCGCTTCACGCTTGGTCGGACGACAAGCGCCAATACATTCGAGCCGCGCTTGGAAGCTCGATTCATGCTCGATGCTGACGTCGGTGCGAATGGCGCGGCGACCTCGCTCACGCTTGAGCGAGTCACCACGCTGCTTGAGCAGCGCGGCTTTCCTCGTGACGGGAAGCGTTTCGTCGGGCTTCGTGGGCCCGTCGAGGCGGCACTCCTCGACGTTGCCGCAGAGCCGAACTGCTCCGAAGCGGCCGTCGTGATGCTGGACGCGATCGCCACCGCGCTGGATCGCATCGACCGCAATCGCGCCTTCCGCGCCGGTAAGGTCCGTTGGGAGCCGCTGCCGCTCGAATGGCTGCCGTTGCTGTTCGCCAGGGAGCAGCCCGGAATCGAGGCGCGGCTCGCGTTGTCGATTGTCTCGGCCTTCCCGGGCGGGCGGCCCTTCGCGATATATCGCTTCGGCGTCGAGTGGAAGTACGGACCGACGTACGCCCGGTATACCCACGCGGAGCGCCCGCCCGCGCGTTGGGTCTGGGGACCGGGCCAGTTTGCTCGGGTTCTCGGTGCCGTGTTGTCGAGGACGCTTCTCGACCGAAACGTCGACGTGGACAACGCCCGGTATGGGCGAGCACCTTTGCCCGCCACGGCCTCGCAGGTGCGTCAGTGGCTCGCTGGCGACGTCGACGAAGGGCTCTTCTCGGCGTGGCTCTCCCGGCTCGCGCTCTTCGACTGGAGAAGGGTCCCGCAGGCGGTGCGCGCTCTCATCCATGGGGAGGTCCAAGCTCTGCGAGCAGATGGTGAGCTGGCCTTGTTTGGCCTCGTGCAGCCGCTTGTCGACCAGCGCCCGTTGATCGTCAGGAACGTGTCGCCCAATGACCTCCTTACTGACGAGAGCGGCGCACGTACGACGGAGGCCGCGCGCTCGCTCGTCACGCTGGTCCGCGCTGGGAACACCGCGGCCGCGCTACGGCTCGCGAGCAGCCGCTATGCGATGGCCGGCGCGCGCCTCGCGTCGTTCGCCGCGCCTTGGCGATCTCACGACCCAGACCGCCTCGTCGCGGCCCTACTGTTCACGATCTCGGACCGCGATCGGGTGGTCCTGTTCGAACGCTGGCTTCGTCCTCGACGCCGGCAACAAGGAGACCAACTTCATGTCTGAAGCAGAGAAGAAGAATCCACCGAAGAAGCTCAACCCGGCGGGCGTCTTGAAGGGCGAGTCGCCGCTCGTTCTGACCGCGACGCTAGAGCCAATCGTCGGCGATCGGTTCCAGCCCGCCGGGTTCCCGGAGATCGGCCACGTCATCTATAAGGCGCCGCGCAAGGACCGTAGCACCGAGAACGTCTGCATCGTCGACAGCGCCGCGAGCATGGCCAACCACCTCGAGACGGTCTGCCAGCGCGGCGCGCACGACCTCGAGCTCGTGGATGACCTCGACGGCTTGCCGTACGTCCGCTGCGTCACGAACATGACGGAGGGCGAGGAGACCACCGAGAACCGCGAGGTCGTCGTGACGAGCCTCACGGAGGGCCACCGCATCGCTTCCTCGTATTTCATCCAGGGCACTGTCCTGATCGGAAATGCCAAGGCAACGAAGAAGAACAAGGACGGGAAGGATGAGTCGGTTACGCTCGAGCGTGACCTCATCGACAAGTTCGGCATCGTTCTGCCCGGAAGCTCGAAGGCGCACCCGCCGCCTGAGAAGTGGTGGAACGTCTTCAAAACGATCTTCGAGGTCGATCCGAACTCGCTCGTCCATGGGGTGCTCTTCCCACAGTGGCAGATCAAGATCCCGCGCGCGCTGACGGCGCATCTCGAGGCCGTCGGTGCCGGTCGCGTCGATCGGTCCGGCGTGAAGTTCGACCGGCTCGGGAAGACCACATCCGGCCAACCGATCTTCGCGGTCGATGACGCGACCGCCGAGTCGATCCGCGCCACCTTCGTGCTGGATGTGAGTCTCATCCGGTCGTTCGGCCGCAAGAAGGGCACCAATACGCTCGGCCTTTCTGAGATTCAACAGGAGTTCCTCGTCGCTCTCGCTTTGTGGAAGATCCAGAAGCTCCTCGAGTCACCCTTCCGCTTTCGGTCTGGTTGTCATCTGCGCTGCACTGCCCTCAAGAACTACGATCAGGACGTGGAGCTTGAGGTTGACATCAAGGCCGCCATCTCCGCTGCTGGCTTCGGCGACCAACGGATCACCGACGTGTTCTGGCCGCGTGAGGAGCTGTATCGGGAAGGTCAGGTTGAGGTAGGCGAGAGCACCAGTGAAGACGAGAGCTCGGGAGAGACCGAGGGATGAAACTCGTCCTTCGACAAGAGTTCCCACTTGGACGCTTCCACGCCACGCCTTGGCGTGTGAATCCGTTCGACGATCCGCACGGCGAGTGGCCTCCGAGCCCTTGGCGCTTGGTTCGCGCGGTCACCGCGCGCTGGTATCAGTGGGCGCGCGAAGCGGAGAAGGAGCCGGACCCCGCGAAGCTGGAACAACTTCAAGCCGCGTTGTGCAAAAGCTCGTACGCGTTCCATCTTCCGGCTGACGCGCGGAAGGGAAGCCCGCTCAGGCAGTACCACCCGGCCGAGTTCGGCTGGCGGCCAGCCGAGAAGAAGAAGGCAGGGACACGCAGCTATGGAACCAGCCTCGTCCAGGACAACTATTGGTGCGTGCCGCCCGAATCGCCCGTGTGGTGGTTCCTCGAAGGGGATGACTGGACTGACGAACTTCGTGCTCTGCTCGCGCAGTGCCTCAAGCGTACAATCTACTTCGGACGCGCCGAGACGTTCACGCGCGTTCGGATCGCGGGTTCGACAACCGAGATACCGACACCTAACTGCACACTCGTCGACAAGCGCACGGCAGGCGCTGCTCCGGTCCTATCGCCGCTACAGAATGCCTCGCGCGACGACATCGAGCGCACAACCGACAATCCCGAAGCCGTGAAGCGGGCCGTTCCTCCGGGCGCGCAATGGCTCTATGCGGTCCGGCCACCGCGCTCGGCCTCCCAAGAGCGCAGACGTGTGCCTGCGCATCGGCTCGATTGCCACCTAATGCAGTTCGCAATTGGGTGGAACGTCGCGCCCGATGCGCGCGCAATCGTGCGACTCACGTCCCGGTTTCGAGGCGCCGTGCTCACCGAACTTCTGCGGCTCAAGACGGGTGACGCTTCGGCAACGTGGACGCGCCTGGGCAAGAGCGTCCGCGAGGCGGTCGCCGACATGGTCGGCAAGGACGCGAACAACGAGCCGCTGAATGGCCACCGTCATACGGAGTTCCTCGCGTGGTGCGAGGACGGTCAGCCGACACGCATCCTTGTCTGGAGAGGCTCGCGCGCGTTCGATGCAGATGAGCAAGAGGCAATTCTGCTCGCTGCAGCGCGCGATGTGTCATGGGCCGCAGCGGGTTCGGACTCAGAGGAATGGAAGGTGCGGCTCGTTCCGCTCGATCGAGAGGTCCCGTGGCCGCCGGGATTCGACGGGAAGTCATCCAACCTTTGGGAGTCGGTGACTCCGTACGTACCGCCTCGTCATCATCTTCGAGGAGGCAAAGAGCGGGAAGGGGAGTCGATAGTCGATCAGATCCGTCGCGAGCTTCAGCGGCGCGCGACGAGTCATGACGTCGAAGTGGAACTCTGCGGCCCTCCCCAGTGGGTATCGGTTCACGTCCCTCGACGGGAAGCGCACAAGCGCGCGTTCATTGGAGACCGAAGGGGGCAGATGATTCGACTGCGGTTCACGATGAGCGTCGGCGGGCCCATCCGATTGGGGCACTCAAGCAGCTTCGGTCTCGGTCTTTTTCGCCCAGTGTCGGAATGACAGAAGAATGGGGGTTCGATGACGAGCATCATTCACGGTAGTGCCTCAGTCCTTGGCCGCTCGATTCAGCTCGTCAATCAGCCCCTGTACCGGCGCGACGAGAGGCACCAAGTCGGAACGGGCCGTCTGCCACAGCACCGAGGACGACACCACAAAATAGGCGTGCGCAACTACGTTCCTAAGGCCTCGCATTTCGGGCCAGGGAATTTCTGGATGCGACTCCGTGAGCTTCAGCGGCAGGTGCGCGACTGCTTCGCCTATGACGATGAAATTGTATTGGACCGCCTCAATCGTCCGTCCATCTGCGCAAAACTGTTCGTAAGTCAGGCCCTCCGTGTAGCCCACGATGCGCTCGATTGCGCCGAGGATATCCTTGAGACGTTCGACCGTGTCCCTACGCGGCACGCAGCGCCTCGCGCAAGATGCGTTCGCGGAACTCCGGCCGCAGCGCGTCGAGGGTCACGAGATCCACACGGCGCCCGAGCCAGCGCTCGAGGTCTAGCTGAAGCCTGGTCAAGGCAAAGAGCCCCACGGGACGATCAAAGTCGACGAGTAAATCGATGTCGCTGTCGTCCCGAGCTTCGTTCCTCGCCGTGGAGCCGAAAAGCAAGAGTGAGCGGACGCCGTGCTTTTCGAAATCAGGGCGGTGCGCCCGCAGGATACTCAGGACGACGTCACGTTGGCTCACCATGGCTAGCGCGTCAGAGGTTAGCACGGCTCGTTCGACCGACGCGTGAACGAGTCGCCTCGCGTTGCTCTCGGTCGGACCCAAAGGGCACACTGCCTGTTCCGACGCGCGTCATTTCACACCCACAGGAGCGCCAAGTCGGCCGTAATCGCCTCGAACGGCGCCGCCCGCACTCGCTCGTCGCCACCGTGCGTCGCTGCGACCATCCAGTGTCCCGACTCGAGCCGGTACACCTCGAGGGTCTGCGTCGCGGGGTCGATCAACCAAGCGTACGGCACAGCAGAGCGTGCGTAGATGGGGAGCTTTCGGGTTCTGTCCACGCGACTCGTCGACGGAGACAAGACCTGGCACACCCAATCGGGTGGCAACGTGAAGTACGCTTCCTCTGGGACGCTTGGGAGTCGTTCAGAACGCCAGCCCCCGAGATCGGGCACCAACACGTCGTCTCCGAGGTGGAGCTCGGGTTCGTCAAGAATTCGCCAGCCGCCAGGGCCACCGTCACCGAATCGATACGGCGGCACGAGGATGCCGCCGAGGCTCGAGGCAACGTTGGCATGCCGCGGCGCCGGGCGCGGACTCACTACGAGCTCTCCGCTCAGGATCTCGCCCACGAGGTGCTCGGGAAGCGCGACGATGTCGGCGTAGGTCGCAGGACCTTTCGCGGGCAACGTCATTTTCAGAGCGTAGCACGCCACAGAAGCATCGCGCCGCAGAGGAGAAGGCTCGCATGACTGATGGAGACGCCGCGGAAGCCGAAGCCGCACCGCGAATCGAAGCCGACGGCGACGCGGACGTCTCCGCCCGAGCCAAGCCGCTCCCACGCCAGCTACCCATCGTGCGCGACGAGAGCAATCTGATCCCCGCGCGGATGGTCAATGAGGTTCTCTACTGCGAGCGCCTCATGTACCTCGAGCGGGTGCAGGGCGAATGGGGTGAGAATGAGTTCACCGTCGACGGGCAGGGTGTCCACCGCAAGGTGAACGAGGAAGGCAAGCCGCTGCGACAGACAGGGGAGGCGACGGCGGACGACGAGCGCCGCGAAAAGGACGACAGCGAACCTTACGTGGCGAGGTCCGTATGGCTCTCCTCAGAGAAGCTGGGTATCACTGCAAAGCTCGATCTTGTCGAGGTCGACGGCGGAGCCGTCGTGCCAGTCGAGTACAAGCGAGGCTCGAAGCCCGACATGCCAGAGGGCGCGTATCTGCCGGAGCTCGCGCAGGTTTGCGCGCAAGTGCTCCTGCTGCGTGAGCACGGCTACTCGTGCGACCATGGCGAGATTTACTACGCGAAAGATCGGCGCCGCGTCCCGATCGCGATCAACGACTCGCTCATCGCACGCACGCTCGAAGCTGTCGTCCGTATCCGGGAGCTCTGTGCGGAGGGAGTGCTTCCTCCGCCGCTCGACGACAGCCCGAAATGCAACGGTTGCTCGCTCGTCGGTATCTGCTTGCCGGATGAAACCCGCGCGCTGGCGAACGTTCCCGTCGATGTCCCCGATGTCGACGACGATCCTGTCTTTGAGCTCGGGGAAGACCCTTGGGGGCTCGGCGGCGGGCTCGAGCGTCCCGTTCGACGCCTGTTCCCTGCTCGGGATGACAAGCTCCCGGTCTACGTGCAGGCGCAGGGGGCGATGGTCCGACTCGACGGGGAACGGCTCATCGTGCAGTCGTCCGGCGAGACGGCGAAGGAGACGCGTCTCTCGAACACGTCTCACTTGGCCCTTTTTGGCAATGTGCACGTCACGACTCCCGTCATCCGAAGGCTCATGGATCGCGGAATTCCGCTTCTGTTCTTCACGTATGGTGGCTGGTTTACGGGCCAGACCACCAGCCATGATTCGAAGAACGTCGAGCTTCGCCTCGCTCAATACGCCGCTACTCAGGACAAGAACCGATGCTTGGTGCTCGCGCGCGGCTTCGTGGCCTCGAAGATCCTCAATTGTCGAACCCTGCTGCGCCGCAATCACGTGAACCCGGACCCCGTTGCATTGTCGGAGCTCAAGCACCTCACGCGGAAGGCGCGCCACGCCGACAACATCGAGACCCTGCTCGGCATCGAAGGCACCGCGGCACGGCGCTACTTCGGAGAATTCGCCGGAATGCTCAAGGGTGACGCCATCGAAGCATTCGATCTCGATGGTCGAAATCGGCGACCGCCGAGGGATCCGATCAACGCGCTGCTCTCGTTCTGCTACTCGCTCTTGGCAAAGGAAGTATCCATGGCGGTTCGAGCCGTCGGTCTCGACGGCATGCTCGGGTTTTACCACCAGCCCCATTTCGGGCGGCCGTCGTTGGCACTCGACCTGATGGAGGAATTTCGGCCGGTCCTGGCCGACTCCACCGTCATCGGCGCCCTCAACAACGGAGTCATCCAGTCGAGCGACTTCATTCGCGCCGCCGGCAGCGTCGCGCTCACTCAACCCGCACGTAAGCGCCTGATCTTGAATTTCGAGCGACGAATGGACCAGCTCGTCACGCACCCGGTCTTCGACTACCGCATCAGCTATCGGCGCGTACTCGAAGTACAGGCGCGGCTATTGAGCCGGCTCCTCCTTGGCGAAATTGCACACTATCCCGAGTTCCGCGTTCGCTGAGCAATCGCATCGAGGTCACCATGCGTCACACCTACGTCGTCACCTACGACATCTGCGAGCCGAAACGTCTTCGCAAAGTCTACAAGCTCATGCTCGGCTGGGGCGATCACCTCCAGCTCTCGGTGTTCCAATGCGAGCTGAGTCATCGCGAGCTCGTCGAGCTCCGCGTCCAGCTCGATGGGATCATCAAGCCGTCCGAAGACCAGGTCCTCTTCGCCAACCTCGGAACGATCGACGGGCGAGGAGCAGACGCAATCACCTCACTCGGGCGCCCTTACGTCGATCCTGAGCGCGTTGCGATTGTCGTGTAGTGAGGGAGCGCGAATGCGACTTCTTATTGCGAGCGACTCGATGTATTCTGCAAATTGCTGCGAGCGGTTCGGCGAGCGCCAAAACCCCCTCGGTGCTCGCAATCCTCGGAGGTCTTTGACAATCAAGGGATATGCTCACGCTCGGTCCCGTCACTCACCCATCAGCGGCGCTTGCGA
>JAICTZ010000031.1 GCA_025936115.1 Polyangiaceae bacterium | reverse complement strand
CCTCGTCGCGCTCGTCGCGACGGCTCGCAAGCTGCTCACCATCCTGAACTCACTGCTCAAAACCCGGCGCCCATGGACGCCCCAATTGGTGGCTTGAGCCATGCCCCGGTTGACACGGTCCAACGCACCTGCTCGCCGGTTCTCGCCTATGTTGCGGCTTCCTTGACGATCGTGATCTTCCTCCCAAGACTGCCAAACTCGAGACTAGCGTTTCGAGCCTGCTCGGCGCCGCCGCCCGCGGGTCCCTCCCGAAGGGTTGTTCGTCGCCGTTCGAGCAACACAGTGTTGCTCGAGCGCTCGGCGCGCCGCGACGACCCGGCGCAAAAGGGATCAGCCGGCGCGCACTCGGGGCTCGCGAACGCGACGAACGCTGACGGTGCGTGTCATGCGTGTTCGCTCATGGTATTCGACTCAGTCGAGAAGCGAGCGCCATGGCAACTGGTTCAACCATCGATCTTCGCCCGAGGCCTCAACGCATTGGTGACGCCGAGCGCGCAAAGCTGCTCGAGGGGCTCGGCTTCGGTCGCGTCTTCACCGAGCACATGGTGACGATCCCGTACCGCGAACCCGATGGTTGGCAACGGGGCACGCTCGTTCCGTACGCGCCGATCACACTCGATCCCGCCGCGTCGGTGTTGCACTACGGGCAAGCGATTTTCGAAGGCTTCAAAGCCTATCGCCAAAAGGACGGCGGCATCGCGACCTTTCGTTCGGACGCAAACGCCCGGCGCTTCAATCAAAGCGCGGAACGGCTCGCGATGCCCGCGCTGCCCGTCGAGCGCTTCGTCGAAGCCGCCGACACGCTGATCGAAACGGACCACGCTTGGGTGCCAGCCGGCAGCGGGGAGAGTCTCTACCTGCGTCCGCTCGCCATCGCGACCGAGTCGGCCCTCGGCGTGAAGCCGGCCAAGGAATATTTGTTTTTGGTCTTCGGCTCGCCGTCGGGGCAATACTTTCCGCAGGGCGTGAAGCCCGTTTCGGTCTGGCTTTGCACCGACTACGTGCGCGCGGCTCCCGGCGGCACCGGCGCCGCCAAATGCGCAGGGAACTACGCGGCGAGCCTCGTCGCGCAACAGAAGGCGCTCGACGCCGGATGCCAGCAAGTCGTCTGGCTCGACGCGCTCGAGCACAAGTACGTCGAGGAGATGGGCGGCATGAATCTCTTCTTCGTGTACCAGCACGGCTCGCGCACGAAGCTCGTCACGCCGAAGCTGAACGGTGCTCTGCTCGCCGGCGTCACGCGCGACAGCATCCTCACGCTGGCCGACGACCTCGGCTACGACAAGGAAGAGCGCCTCGTCAGCACGGAGGAGTGGGGTCGCGACCTCGAAAACGGCACGCTCAAAGAAGTGTTCGCCTGCGGCACCGCCGCCGTCATCACCCCGGTCGGCCAGGTGAAGTTCGACGGCGGCTCGTGGGCAATTCACGGCGGCGAGCCCGGTCCCGTCGCCACGCGCCTGCGCGAAACGCTGCTCGACATCCAGTACGGCCGCGTTCCGGACAAGCACGGCTGGATGCACCGAGTGCTCTGAGCGGCGTCACCCTGCGACGCGCGGAGCTCACGTCCCGGGAGGGTTCGAGCCTGGATCGCTGGCGGCGAACGACGGCCGTGAGAGCGGCGGCGGTTCCGGCAAAACGCCGCGAAACACGTCCCCGTAGATGTCCCACACCGTGACGAACAGCGCGGCGACGATCGGCCCGATGATGAAGCCGAGCCCGCCGAAAAGCGCGATGCCACCGAGTGTCGAGACCAAGATCAAAAGGTCCGAAAGCTTTGCGTCCTTGCCGACGAGCCGCGGGCGCAAAAAATTGTCCACGGTGCCGATGGCGATCGAGCACCACAGCGTGAGCACGATCGCCGCCCCCGTGTGGCCCGTGAGCGCGAGGTAAGCGGCTCCAGGCACCCAAACAATCGCCGAGCCAACGCCCGGTACGACCGACAGCACGCCCATCAGCGTCGCCCAGAACGCCGCGCCCGAGATCCCGACGACCCAGAACGCGAGTCCTCCCAAGGCGCCTTGCACGATGCCGATCACCACCGTTCCCTTGATCGTCGCCCGCGCCACGGAGAGAAAACGCTCGAGCATCTTGTCCTCGTCCTCGGGCGGCAAGGGCGAGTAGTAGAGGATTTTGCGCAGCACCGCCCGCCCGTCGGTCAGAAAGAAGAAGGTGCCGTAGAGCATCACGAACAAGCCGATTCCGAGCGTGACGATCTCCTGCGCTGCGGCGGTCACGGCTCCGATCACGAGCGCGCCGAGCTCCGTGCCGAACTCGCCGACCTTCTGCAAAATTATGTCGCGATAAGGCGCGAGCGGGCGCAGCGCCGCGTAGCGCTCGAAAGCGCCGCTGAGCTCGGCGCGGCCGAAGGTGTTTTGGAGCCAGGGACTTGCGGCGCGTCCGAGCTCGACGGCTTGGTTGGCGACGAGAAAGCCGTACAGGACGAGCGGCAAGATCACGAGCACGAGCAAGAGCCCGAGCGTCACGCCCGCAGCCAGGTGGCGGCGCTGCCCGAGGCGGCGCCCGAGCGACTGATACACCGGACGCAGCATGCCGGCGGTGATCGCGGCAAGAAGCAACGCGATCAAAAAGTCGCGGATCATCCACAGGAACAGAAACGAAATGACGAGTGCGAGCGCGACGAGCGTCACGCGCCTGAGTCGCTCGGCGTCGTTCACCGGGAAATCCACGCGCGCAGCATCGAACACGCCCGACGCTCCGTCAAACGAGCGCCTGCGTAATTTCGCCTCACACCGACGCGCGTCGCCCGATTACGCGCGCTGCGCGCCCGGCGCGGTGCGACCGGACGAGCGACAAAGCCGGCCCGAAGAGCCGGCTGTCGCACGCGCTTCGAGCGGTGAGTTTGGCTAACCGCACGTTGGGCTGCCGAGGCCGGACGTCGTGCCGACCGGCAAGCTCACCCACTGCACGCTCGGAACGAACGCGTCCGAGCCGACGGTGTCGCCGGTCGTGACGCTGCATTTGCGACGCAGCGTTTGATCGGCCGTACCCGTCGTCGTATCGCCCCACTGCGTGCCCGGGCTCGTGCCCGTGTTCTGCCCGATGATATCGAGGCGCGTCGTGCCGCAGCGCAGCGAGATCGCGTCGTTGCCGTCGAAGGCGAGGTTCGCGGTCGTCTGATCGCAAGCGTTCCCGATCGCGGCGCTGCAAATCACGAAGACGCCGTTGTTCGCAACGTTGCCGGTCAGCGCGATAGTCCGCGAGGGATTCGTCGCGGCGTTGTTGAAAATGCCGATGCTGCAGGCCGAAAGATCGATGACCCCGCCCGTCTTATTGACGATCTCGAGGGCGCGCGGATTCGTGCCGCTGTTTTCGACGTACTCGCTGAAGAAGAGGTTCAGTGGCGCGTTGATGGCGCCCGCCTCACCCCCGGCGCCGCCCAAGCCGCCCAAGCCGCCCTCGCCGCCGAGGCCGCCTTCGCCGCCGAGGTTCGTCGTGCCGCCCGTGCCGTTGCCGGTGCCGCTCGTGCCGGTGCCGCTCGTGCCGCCCGTGCCGTTGCCGGTGCCGCTCGTGCCGCCACCGCCGCTTCGGCCACCGCCGCTTCGGCCGCCGCCGCCGCTCGTGCCGCCAGTCGCGTCGACGCCGCCGAAGCCACCTTCACCGGCCCCACCTTGCCCGCCGCCGGCTTCCCCGCCGCCGCCGGTCCCGCCCACACTGCCGCCCGTCCCGCCAGTACCACCTTTGCCGCCCTTGCCGCTGGAGCCACCTTTGCCGCTCGAGCCCCCGGTCGTCTCCTCGACTCCCGCCGTGCCGCCCTTGCCGGCAGCCGCGCCGCCGGTTCCCGCCGAACCGCCTCGACCCGCTGAGCTCGTTCCCGCGCTACCCCCTTTGCCCGCCTTGCCGGAGCTTCCCTTGGGCGGCGGGTGATCGTCGTCGTCACCTCCACACGCGACAGCCAAACCGAGAGCGCTGCCGATCGCCAGCGCCCAAACACCACGAGACCCTACTCCCATTGCCATGCGACACTCTTTGCATCCGTCTCGCGCGGATGACAAGTGCAGAGTCGTCGTGCGCCAAAAATGATTACGAGTGTTGTTTTCCCGAATCAGCCGGTGACGCGCGCGACTGAGGGGTGAGCGCGCCCGAACTCGCTTCAACGTTGTCGATGTTTGCGGCGAGCCAGCAGGATCTCGGCGGCTGAGCGCGGGCGTGAAGCAGGGCCGCTCGCCGACGGTTCGACTGATGTGTGTGGCGCGGGTGCTGAAGTTCCGTTCGAAGAAGCGCTGCCCGTGGCGGACGCTGCGCTCGCGCGCGACGGGGCTCTGGCGATCGGCGCCGAGCGCTCGTTCCCCGTCGAAGCGTGGGGCGGCGCGACTTGCTCGCGCCCGCGGGATTTAGCCTCTTTTAGGACTTCGAGCGTGGGCGAGGACGACTGTGGACGCTCGCGCCTCTTCTTGTGTTCCCGCCGGCGCCGCTCAGCGCGTGCTGCGCGTACCCGGGCCGGTAGCTCCGCCACGGAAACGGGAAGAGCCAGCCTGCGCGCCGTCACCATCAGCAGAACACCGAGCGCGGCGAGCAACGCGAGGGGGGCGCTCAAACTCTCATAGGCGAAGCGGCGCACGGGACGGTCGTTGAAGATTCCGGCCAGGGTGTCGCGCAGCTTGCCGCCCGAAAGCTCCGAGACACGTCTGAGTAACGCGCGATCGGTTCCTGTGGGGCGGAGTTCCTCCCCGGTGCTGAGGGCTGCGCCTGCCGTCGCCACCGACGTTGGCCGCGCTTCGTCCGTCGCGGTCGCCACGTACGCCCCGGGCCGCTCGAGCGGCACCTGAGCGGCGTAGGCACCAGTCCCGACCGCTTCGAGCTCGACAGTACGTGAAAAGCCGTCGGGCCCCGCTACCGTGGCGCGAAGTCTCCGGAACGTTTCGGCTCGGCCGCGATCGTCAACGACGTTGGCCCGCAGACGCAACACGCCACCTTGAGTATCGGCCTCGAGTCGCAAATGCGGATCATCCGCGCGGCGGGCGATATCGCGCGCGAGCTGGCCGAAGAGGCGCCCGGCGCCGTCCCAGCTCGTCCAACTCTGACCCCAACGGTCCTTGAAGTCGCTCGTGAAGACGGCAGTGCGGCCGACGCCCGCCGACCAGGTCGCGAGAATGGGATCGCCTTCGGGCCCCGTGAGATGCACTTGCGCGCGTGCCTTGGGGACGGTGACCACGTAACCGGTGAGCGGCGGTTCACGGCCGAAGTCGATGCCGCGCAGTGCAGGACCGGGGGAGCCCAGAGCCGGGCGGAAACTCACCTCGTTGATGGCGCTGCGCGAGGCGAGGACGGTTTCTTGTGCGAACACGGCCGGCAGGCGCGTCGCATCCTCGATCAAATAGAAGCGCCCGCCACCGACACGGCTCACTTGCTCGAGATCGGGCACGTCGGACCCGTTGCCGAGTGCGACCACGCTCGTCGTGATGCCGTTCGCTTTGGCGCGACTCGCGAGTGACAAAGACGTCTCGTGTTGCTCGGCGTCCGCGCCGTCCGAGAACAACAAGCAGTGCTTGAGCTGCACGTGCTCGCGGCGCAGGGCCTCGTAGGCAGTCGTCAGCGCGAGATCGACGTAAATGCCGCCGCCGCCCGGGCCGACGGCGCGGATATCCCGCTCGATCGCGGGCTTGTCGCTGACGGGGCCGAGCGGCACCGTCCAGCGCACCGTGGTGTCCACGTGCATCACGCCCAGGCGGTCGCCGCCGCCGAGCAAATCGGCAGAGCGTGCCGCGGCTTCGTTCGCGAGATCGAGCTTCGTCTTCGAACCGACGCTCATCGACATCGAACCCGAATAATCGACGGCGATGACCTCGGCGAGGCTCGCGCGTCGGCGCTCTTGCTTCACGTCGAACGACACCGGGCTCACTTCTTCGAGCGGCGTGCGGCCGTAGCCGCCAGGACCGAGCCCCCGATCGCCGCCGAACAGCACGAGTCCGCCGCCGAGATCGCGGACGTAGCTCGCGAGGGCGTCGAGCTGGCTCGGCGCCAGATCGGACGCGGGGATATCGCTCAACGTCACGAGGTCGTAAGCGGCGAAGCCTGCGACGTCGGCAGGCACGGCGCTCGCGCCACGCACATCGACACGGAACGCCGCGGCTTCGAGCGCGCGGACGAGCGGCGCGGCGAGCGGCGGGTCGTGCTCGAGCACCAAGGCCGTCGCCTGGCCGCGCACGCGCACGAACGCCGAAGCGTCGTTGTCCTCGTGCGCGAGATCCTGCGCGGGATCTTTGGCCGTGAGCTCGACGTCGTAACGGTGAAACCCCGGGGCCGGCGCGAGCTCGCGCAAATGGAGCACGTCTTCGCCTGCGGCAATCTGCACTTCGCCCGAGCGGATCGGTTCGCCGTCGCGCAAGACGCGCACCTCGACCCGCGCCGGTGCGCTCGAGGCCGTGACGACGCGCAGCTCGAGCGGCTCGCCTTCGCTCGCGCGCGGCGGCATGCGTAGCGCCAAAATGCGCACGTCCGGCACCTTGGCTTGATCGAGCGGCACGGCGTCGACGGGCACGCCTGCCGCGACGGCCGCGAGCGCCGCACCGAGCGCGTCGCCGCGCGTCGCCACGCCGTCGCTCAAGAGCACGATGCGCGCGGACGAATCCGGTGGGAGCTCGCCGAGCGCGTGGCGAATGGCGACGCCGAGATCCGTCCCATCGCGGCCGACCTCGGCGCGCTGGGGCGCGGGCAAGCGCGTGCGCGGACGTAGCGGGTCTTCGACGGCGGCGGCCGTGCCGAACGCGAGGGTGCCGATGCGGTCGTCGTCGCGCATGCCAAGCTCGGCCACGCGGAGCTCGGTCGCGATGCGCGACTCCGCGTTCGGCACGAGATCGATGCTGCGGCTTCGATCGAGCGCGACGAGGATACTCAGGCGGTCGAGCGGTCGCCCGAGCTCGACGCCCACGAGCGCCAGGGAGGCCGCGAGCAAAGTGACGGCCGAGAGCGCCTCGGTCGAGCTACGACGAAAGGGGGCTTGTCGCGGCGAAAGCCGTTCGAGCCGCGTGAGCCCGGCGAGCACCACGACCGCGGCGGGTAGAGCGAGCCAGGGGCGCTCGAGCCGCAAAAAACCGAGCTCGAAGAAGCCCGGCGTTGCGAGTGCGGCCAGGGACGGCGGCACGCAGGCGAGCACGGCGATCACCGCGAGCCAAGGCCGGCGGCTCGTGGGACGTAGCGCGAGCCGGCCGAGCACCCACACCCAGAGCGCCAGAGCACCCGCGAGCGCGAGCATTGCGATCAGCCGGTCGCTCATCCGACTCCGCCCTCGCCGCGCAGGGGGCGCAGGGGCGTGCGCGCGCCGGGCGCCCTGGCGCGGGCGCGGCGGGTCGTCCAAAAGACGTCTGCGGTCGCAAACAGAAGCGCGAGCCCCGCGAGGAGCCACGACCAATCGCTCACCGCGTCGGCGAGCTCGCTCGCGCGCCGGACGGTCGTCGTCGGTCCGGGCGGCAGCGGCAGCTCTCGCGTGGTCAGGTCGCTCTCCGCCGCGCTCGTCAGGTTCACGGGAATCAGGGTGCTGCCCGCGCGCTGCCCTTTCCAGGTCGCATAGTAGAGGCCGGCGCGCTCGGGGCCGGGCGTCACGGCCAGCCCGCCGTGGGCCGGAGCCGTGAAGCGCGTCTCGTCTGGACGCTGCAGCTCGACTTCCGTCACGTCGAGGGGCACCCGAATGGCGAGCGGCTCCCCCGCGCGTGCCGGCCCCGCCGCCGCGCCGGCTCGGTGATTGCGCGCGAGCTCCAGCAGATTGCGGACGAAAAGCACGAACGACGCGCGCAGCGGCCAGGTGCTCTCGCCCACGTCGAACGCCACGAGCGTTCCCGTCCGGCCCGCGACCGACACGTCGGCGATGAGCGTCCCGTCGCGTCCGTGCACGAGCGAAGCGTTCGGGCCGTCCGGCTCGAGCGCGCGCGCCCGTGCGATGCTGACGCCGTCGAAGCTCGCGAAGCGCAAGCGCGGGTCGCCTTCGGCCCAGGACGTGATGGAGGGCCGTTCGATGGGGCCGCCAATCGTTGCCGTGACGCACACCCCGGCGGGCGGATTGACGATCAAAAAGTCGCCGCCCGGCAGGTACTTCGGGCACGCGCCGTCGACCACGACGAACGCGTCGCTCGGCACCTCCGCCGTCGGCAGCGCCGAAGGTTCCGCCGAGAGCAACTCCGTTTCGGGATCGCTCGCGAGTGCGCGCACGAGCCACGGACTGGCGCTCTTCGGTGACACGACGACGGGCAGCCGGCTGCTCTCGGGCACCCGGACGTACGCGCGATCGTCCGCGCGGAGCGCGTCGGGCGGGGAAAGCTCGATGACCAGGCCCATCCCCTGGTCGTGCGCCGAGGCGTCGAAGGTGAGGACGACCGGTGCTTGCTCGCCGGCGGCGAGCTCGAGCCGTCGGGAGGCGAGCGGCGCCGTCACGCCGCGTTGCGCGAGCGTCACGAACAGGGAGCGCGGTCGCTTGCCGAAGTTCTGAACCAAGGCGAAGGCGTTGACCTGATCCTTGCCCGCCGGCCCCGAGGTGCGACCCACATCGACCCGTACGATACCGGCGTTGTCCGCCGGCTCACCCACGCGCACCAATTGCAGGGGGTAGACGGAGCGGCGGAGCGCGTCGCGGTCGGCGAGCGCCCCATCCGTGAAGACGATGACCTTGCGGGTGCCCGAGCGGGTGCGCAGGTGGTCGGAGGCGAGCGCGAGGGCGCGGCCGAGGTCCCCCTCGACATCGCCGCCCGTGACGCGGGCGATGGCAGCGTCGAGCCGGTGCACGTCGTGCTCCCAGGGCGAGACCACGCGCGGATCGCGGCCCGCCTCGATCACGAGGGCGTCCGCCCCGGGGCCGAGCCGGTGCACGGCGGCGCGCGCGGCGTCTGCCGCTTCGGCGAGGCGGGAGCGGCCGGCTCCGTTGACGGCGGACATCGACGCGCTCGCATCGATGATGAGCGCCACGTGCCCGGCGTCGATGCGCCCACCGCGCGTGAGCGGCCGCGCGACGGCGAGCGCCAGCGCCGCAAGCGCGAGTGCCTCGAGGATCAGCGAAACGTGCGGGACCAGCCGGCGAAACGGCTGCCGCGCCAGTAGATCGCGCGCCGCCGCCCGCCAGAGCCAGAGCGAGCTGACGCGTCTCGGCTCGCGCTGGATGCGCAAGACGTAAAGGAGGACGAGCGGAACGATCAGGCCGAGTAGCGCGAGGCCTAACGGGCTCCGGAACTCGAACGGCACCTCGGGAGCTTACGCCCGTTTGGGGCGTCCGAGGCGTGCGTCCGTCTCGTCACGGTCGCGGAAGATGGCTTCCATGGCCGCCCTGACGGTTTCGACCCCCTCGGCGAGCACCGTTTTCAGGTTCGTCTTGGCGATGCGTTCACGCAGCGGCACGGGAGCCGGCTCGAGCCGCGGCGGGAAACCGTGCACGTCGAGGTCCAAAAAGGCGGTGCCTTCGATTTCGCCCCCCCGCACGCGTTCGAGGGCCGAGGTGCGGACGAGCTGTAGGGTGGGGTAGGGCGTGCGCCGGAGAAACGGGATCAGGCGCTCTGGATCGTCGAGCTGGGGTTCGGCGTCGGGGTGGAACGCGGCCATCGCGAAAGGCACCCGACCGACCGCGTGGCGGTCATGGTCGAGCGCGCGCAGTCGGCGTGCGAAGTGCTCGAAGTCGAGCCGGCCGAGCGCCATGCACGGGTAGATGAACAGGGCGACTTCGATCGCAGCACGAGCGGCAAGCTCGCTGATGCGCGCGAGTGACGGCGTGAAGTCTTCCGAGGTTTCCTGCTGAAAAACGCATTCAGCCACGTGCCCGTCGAGGCGCGAGCGCGCCGCCCACGGACACAGGACGAAGCGCTCGACGACCTCGACCATGTACCGGCGGTTGATGCGCAGGGTCTCACTCTCGATGTCGGCGGAGCGGTGCACGCACGCGAGCGTAGCCGATGTCGCGCGTGCGCTTCACGCTGTCTCGCGGGTGGTGATCGAGTCGTTGTGCGCTTCGAATGCGTGCGTGATGCTTGACGAAGAGAACGAAGCAAGGAATCATGCGCTCTCGTGAACGCTCGCTCGAGCGCTCGCTCAACCAAAACACCAGAGGATGGATATGGCTGCGAAGAAGAAGACGGCCCCCGCGCCGAAGAAGCGACGTGCCAAGAAGGCGAAAGCCGCCCCGGCTATGGCGATGCCGAAGAAGGCGAAGAAGAAGCGTCGCAAGAAGAAGTGAGACGTTGGAGACGAGCGCGAGCGCCGGTCACCGAGGTGACGCGCTCGCGCCGCTCCCTTCCCGAGAGGGGGGAAGTCGAGAGCGCGTGAGTAGCGGGGAGGGTCGCGGGGAGGTAGTCAGTCAGTCGATCGAGCGCGCGACCACGCGCCGGACGAGAGCGAGCAGGGGCTCGTCACTCACGGCGCGCACGTAAGTCGCGCCGTGTCGCCGCGCGAAGGCGCGGAGTTCCTCGATCAGCCCGGTAATTCGCAGTAAATACGCCTCGATCGCCGCGCCGTCGGCCGTCACGTCGAGGCTCTGGTTGCTCTCGGCGTCGACGAGCGCGAGGTCGCCTTCGAGGTCGGGCTCGAGCTCGGCCGCGTCCAAGATCTGCACGAGCGCGAGGTCGTGACCCGAGGCGCGCGAGAGGGCGAGCGCGCTAGTAACCGGACCGGGGTCCAAGAAGTCACTGACGACGACGATGAGGCCGGGTCGAGGGGCGTACTCGACGACGGCGCGAACGGCAGCTCCGAGGTCGGTGCTCCCGCTCGCCGTGACGCGCGAGAGGTCGCGGAGCAGTGCCGTGATGCCGGCGCGCCCGCGGCGGGGAGGCGTGCGCTCGAACGGCAGGCGCCCCGAGTCGCTCACCCGCGCCACCCAGAGCTCGCTCCGTTGTCCGCTCGCCAGGGCGAGGTAGCCGACTGCCGCAGCGACCCGACGTGCGGCCTCGAGCTTCGACGGCGTCCCGAAATCGAGCGAGGCCGACGCGTCGAGCACGATGCGCACCACCGTGTCTTCTTCGGCGCGAAAGAGTTTCGTCACTGGCTGCCCGCTGCGCGCGAACGCGAGCCAGTCGATGCGCCGGAGGTCGTCGCCGGGTTCGTAGGGACGATGCTCGTGAAACTCGGCGCTCGAGCCGCGGCGGCGCGCGGTGTGGTCGCCCGCAGCCCCGGAGCGAGCCTGTATCTCCATGCGGCGCTTGAGGATTTCGAGCTCGCGTAGAAACTCCGGAGCGAGCAGCGCGTCGGTCATGCGGAGGAGCCGCTCGGGGCTTCGAGTCCCGCCCGGAGCGCGCGCTCTTCGGCGACGCGTTGTTCGACGCGACCGCTGGCGAGCGCAAACAGGCCGAGGCCGATCACGGCCCAAGAGACCGCCGCCACCGAGCCTGCCAGCACGGCGACCTCGGCGTCCGAGGTGCCGCTCGCTATCACCTTCCGTAAGTGGAACGCGTAGAGCGGCGAAGGCGCCGCGACCAAGAGGGCGCGCTCGCTCGACTCGAAAATACCGGCGATGGCCATGGCGATCCAGGGCCCGACGAAGGCCAGAAACAGAACGCCGAGCAAGAGCACGCGGGGCACACCGTTCGAGCGTGAACGTGCCCGCGTCCAGGCCGCGAAACCGGCCACGAACACGAGGAACGCCGCCGCGTAGCCCCCGAGGGCCAGGACGCCGTCGCGATCGCTCGGGGTCCGCAGGGTGAGGGCCGCCGCGGCGAGCAGCGCGGCAAACGAGCCCAAGACGAGCAGGAGCAAGAGCGTGCAGGCGCGCATGACGCCCGGTCCGAGAAACCGCTTGCCCGCCCCGGCTCGCTCGCGCTCCCAGCGCGCTTCGACGCGTCGAGAGGGCGCGAGCGGTTCGCCCGCGAAGAGAAAGCCGACGAACAGGTACGTCATGACGAGGCCCATCTCCCCCGCGATGAACCAGCTCGGATCGTTCAGGGCGACGCCGCTCGCCACGCACGTGACGGTCATGAACGGGCCGGCGACGAGCGTCCACACCCTGAGCCGCGTCGAACGATCGTCACTCGGCGCGGCCATGTTCGCGACCGTGATCTCGTGAAAGAGCCAGGCCGGCAGCACCACGAGCACTGCCGGGACGAGCACGAGCAACGTCAGGTATTCGATACCGAAATCGGCGCGCGCGTACGCGGTCGGAAGCCACACGGGTGGTCCGGCCGCCACGCCGTGCCACAGGCTGTTGGCGGCGAACGAGAGCCCCACGCCGAGGCCGGCGTACGCGGCGATCGACGCCGGGATCGAGACCAAGAGCGTCACCAGGATCGCGAGCGCAGGGCTCGAGAACTTCGAGCTCATCGCCAGGCCGAAGGTCACGCTGAGCACGGCGATCCCGCCGAGCACGACGAAGGCGAGCACCACCTCGAGCGCCGTGACGCCGCCGAACAGGAAGGGCAGCGCTCCCACGGGCGCGAGCATCACGAGGTACATCGTGACGTAGGTGAGCGCGCCCAGGAATTTTCCGCGCGCGATTGCCGCTGCGCCGAGCCCGGTGAGCTCGAGCGCTTCCCAGGTGCCGCCGCTGCGCTCGGCGGCGATGCCCGTCGCCGCCATCGCCGGACCCATCCAGGCGACGAGCGCGAACGCGAGTGAAAAAAACGTGTGGTAGAGCCAGACCCCGACCTTGGCCGGTTCCGCGTCGATCGACGCGATGCCGCCGACCGAGCAGACGAGGAGCGTCATCATCCCGGTCGTCACGGCGAGGACGACCGGCGTCCGCTGCAGGCGCGCCGCGGCCTTGAGCTCGCGCATCCACACCGGATTCGGGTCGGCGAGGAGCCTCGAAAATCCCATGCGCGCCCGGGCAAGGCCGCGGACGCTCGCAGGCGGAGGCGGGATCGACGCCACACCCGTCTGCGCGCTCACGACAGATCTCCCTTCGTTACCTCGAGGAAGATGCGCTCGAGCTCATTGCGCTCGGGCTCGACGCTCACGAGGCCCACGCCGCTCGTCACGAGGTAGCGCACGACTTCCGCCACGTACTGATCGCCGCCGACATAATAGAGCACGATGAGCCCGCCCGGCCCCGCCTCCACGCCGAGGACGCCGCTCCCGCCCTGGAGCATCGGTAGGATGGCCTGGGAGTCGCCGAGCACACGGAGCTTCAGCCGCTTGCGCGTCGCTTCCGGGATGGGGGCGCCGCCCGGCGTGACCACGGGCGCCGCAGCGCCGCTCGCCCCGACGGGCACATCCGTCGTGCCGGGCGCCCCATCGGCTACGGGCGGAGCCACGGGGGCGGGCCGCGCGCTGCTGCTTCGCTGCAGGGCGAGCCGTTCGGCGATTTCGCCGATGGGGCCCGCTACGACGAGCTCTCCGCGCTCGAGGATGCCGACGGACGTGCACACGTCGCTGAGCTCCGTGAGGATGTGGCTCGAGAGAAAGATGGTCTTGCCGAGCTCCCGGAGCTCGAGCAGCAGATCGCGTACCTCGATGCGAGCGCGCGGGTCGAGATCGCTCGCCGGTTCGTCGAGCACGAGCACCTTCGGGTCGTGCAGCAAGGTGCGGGCAATCTGCAGGCGCTGCTTCATGCCTTTGCTCAAAGTGGCAACGAGCCGATCGGAGAGCTTGGTGAGGTCGGTGAGCTCGATCACGGCGTCCACCACGCCAAGCTCCGGGATGCGGTAGGCGTCGGCGAAGAACTCGAGGAACTCGCGCACGGTAATGCGCTCGTAGACGCCGGCGTGATCGGGCATGTACCCGATGATTCTTCGAACCTCGTCGGGGTCGAGTGAGGCGTCGTGGCCGTCGATGTGGACGCTGCCGGCCGTCGGCTCGAGCAGCGTTGCCATGGCGCGGATGGTCGTCGTCTTGCCGGCGCCGTTCGGGCCGATGAAGCCGAAAATCTCGCCCGGCGCCACGTCGAAGCTCACGTCGCGCAGCACGTCGAGCGTCCCGTAGCGATGCCAGAGATGCCTCACCGAGATGGCGGGCGGCGGCGGCGCGGACGGTCGCGAGGCGGGCGCGAGCTCGCTCGGCACGCTCGGCCGGAAGGGCTCGTACTCGCCCGTCGTCACGGCAGGCCTCCGAAGCCGAGCACGCGGACGAGCACGCGGTCGCGATCGAGCTCGTAGCCCGTATCTTTGAGCTTGCCCTCGCCGCCGTCGAGCTGCGCGATCAAGACGGGCACGTCGTCCGGCCAGAAGTCCGTCTCGGACGCCTGAGCCTCGACGGCCGCGAGCGCCGAGCCGAGACCCTCGGCGTATTTGTCGAGGGTCGGACCCAGCAGCATCGAGCCGAGCGGGTGCAGGCGCGAGTACATCGAGGGCACACCGATCGACGACGAAAGCGCTTCGCCATCCCGCGCATGCACGACTTTGCCGTCGCCGATGCGCCCGAACGCGAAGAAGCCGTGCCCGGGCACCTTGAGCACCGCCCCTACGAGGTCGCGGGCCGTCCGGTTGTGCACGGCGAGGTCGCCCGTCTCGTCGCGCACGATGCTGATACCGCCCGCGAGCGTCGCGAAGCCGTCGTCGCGCACGACCGTGGTCGCCCAAGGCCGCGTGCGCAGCCGGTCGAGGTGCGCGCCGTCGCGATCCACGACGAGCAGGCGCTCGACGAAGTCGTCGCTCGAAACCACGTCGATGAGGCTCGAACGGGCCGTCGGCTGCACGCTGAGCTCGCGCGACGCGGAGGTATAAAATGCGCGGAAACGCGTCGCCGCCGCGCGCTCCATGCCGGCGCCGGCCTCGATCAACGTGAGGTGGCGCGCGCGGCCGCGAATGCCTTTGCCGACGAGGCCGATCGTCACGATCAGCGCGAGCGTCGCGGCCGCCCAAATCGGCAACTGCCACAGCGCTCGTAGCGGCTTGCCGCGGCGCGCGGCGAGCCAAAACCCAACGGGCCCCGCGAGCGCCGCATACACGAGCAGGAGCAGCGCCGAGACCACGATGGTCCAGCGCATGGATCGGTTGGGATCGAGCTCCGCGCGGATAGCGTTCGACGCCACGCTGTCGAACGAGGTACGACCGAGCGGCAGCGCGACGGCGACTTGGCGTTCCACCGCGTGCCGGAGCAGATCCGAGAGCTTGAGCGCGACCCAGCGGTCGGACGCGAACGGCTCGCCCAAATCGAAGGCGAGCAAATGCAGCTCGCCGAGGCCGTAAGTCGCCACGGCACCCCACGGACTCGGCCGCAGGTTGCCGCCGGCAAAGCCCTCGAGCAACGACGCGGTGTCGGGGCGTGGGCCGAGCCGGGTCGAGACGATCGCCCGGCTGGTGGAGCCCGGCGGTACGGCCGCACCGGGCGTGAGCTCGCCAGGCTCCAGAAAGACGGTCGGTGCGACGAGGCCCGGGATGGCATCCGTGCGCTCGACTGCGCCCCCGGCGAGCGCGATGAGCGGGGGAAAGCGCAAGTCTTCGGCACGTTCGACGGCAACGGCGAGCGCGCCGCCCGCGAGGACCCAGTCGCTCAGCGCGGCGAGCTCCTGGTGACCGAGTGTCGCGAGGCGTTTGCCGCTCGTGACGACGAGCGCAGCGGGCGCGTAACCGGCGGCCCAACGCGGGAGCACGAGATCGCCCGTGACTGGGTCGACCGGCGGGCTCGTCACGAGCGCCGACGCGACCCGCACGCCGCCGCCGGCGTGATTCTCGAGAAAAAGCCCGATGTTGCGCACCGCCGGGCCGATACGGCTCGGCGTCGAGAAGTCGACCAGGAGCGGGTCGTTCGGCTTCGGTTCGGGCACGGCCGCGGTCGCGAGCACGCTGCCGTCCGCTGCGAGGGCGCTGAGCGTCACGTCGGCCGGCGCGCTCGCGTAGCCGTGCGTCGGCAGCTCGACCGTCGCGCGCGCGCCCGGTGCGAGCGTGAACGGCGCGCTCACGCGGTGCGAAAACTCGCGGCTGAACGGCGTCTTCACCTCGAGCTCGAGTGTCCCGCTGAGCTCACCGCCGCCCGCGTTCGTGAGCCACACGGCGTACGTCGACCAACCCTCCGGCAGCGGCCCCCCGGGCCCGAGCACCGGCTCCGTGGTGAGCGTGAGCGACGGCGGAGCAGGGGGCGCCGCGGAGCCCGTCGCCGAGCCGAGCAGTAAACCGAGGAGCGAGCAAACGGCCAGGAGGCGCTTCACGAAACAGCCCACTAGTTCCCCTGCACCACGCGCTCCACGGCTTCCGGACGCGCCGGCACGGTTTGCACGAGCTCGTCGATCACGCGATCCGGTGTGATGCCGTCCGCTTCGCCCTCGAAACTCCTGAGCAAACGGTGGCGCAAGACGGGTTTCGCCGTGCGCGCGAGATCGGCGAACGAGACGTGACTGCGACCGGCGAGCAGCGCGACGGCCTTGCCCGCGAGCACCAGGGCTTGGGCGCCGCGCACACCCGCGCCCAAGCGGAGAGCGCGGCGCACGAGCGGCGGCGCGCCCGGCGCGTCGGGCGCGCTGGCCCCGACCAAGCGCGCGGCGTAGCGCAAGACCGGTTCGGCGACGGCGATGTCGCGACAGAGGGCGCGGAGCTCGATCACGTCCGCGCGCGCGAGTACGCGGGGTGGGGCGGGCGCGGGCTGTCCGGTCGTGCGCAAGAGGATCTGAGTGAGGTCGTCCTCACCCGGCGTGGGCACGAGCACCTTGAGCAGGAAGCGGTCGAGCTGAGCTTCCGGCAGCGGGTAGGTGCCTTCCATCTCGATCGGGTTTTCCGTCGCGAGCACGAAGAAGGGCTCGTCGAGAGCGTGGCGCGTGCCCGCAATCGTGACGGCATGCTCTTGCATCGCCTCGAGCAGCGCGCTCTGCGTCTTCGGCGTGGCACGGTTGATCTCGTCGGCGAGCACGACCTGCCCGAAAATCGGGCCCTTGTGGAGCTCGAAGCGCCCGGTGCTCGTGCCGCCCGCAGCGAGCGTCAGCATGTTCGTTCCCGTCACGTCGCTCGGCATGAGATCGGGCGTGAATTGGATGCGCGAAAATCCGAGATCGAGACACGACGCGAGCGTCCGCACGAGCAGCGTCTTGCCGAGTCCCGGGTTGCCCTCGAGCAGCACGTGACCGCCCGCGACGAGCCCCCAGAGCACCTCGTCCACGACCTCGGCTTGGCCGACGATGACTTGTCCGACGGCGTTACGCAGCCGGGCACAAGCGTCTCGCGCGGCGGCGACCCGCGCTTCGAGTTCCACGGAGTTCGACGGGACTGGCATCGGCCGCTCAGGCTACCATCCGTGGGCCTCCGGGGGAGCGGAACGACGCCGCGGCGTAATTTGTGCCAGAACGTGTCACTGGCGGATCCGCGTGTCGTAGCGGCGCACGGTGCTTGCGCGGAAACGACCCACGTTCTTGGCGGAACGAGCCTTGCTTCGGAGCCTACGGAGAGAAGCGAACATGAGCAATCTGAACCGCTGGTGTCGGGCCGTCCTGTCGCTCGCCCTGCTCGGCATGAGCGCCTGCGGCAGCCCGGGCAGTGCGACCGTGCGCGAAGCGAAGAGCGACCTCGCGCGCCTCCCGCCCGACGCTCCTGCGGCCGATGTGGCGACGCTCGTCCGCAACGACACGGATTTCGCGCTGGCGCTCTTCGCAATCTTACCGGCCGACACGAACCTCGTTTTCTCGCCCGAGAGCATCTCGACGGCGCTCGCCATGCTCTATGCAGGTGCTGCCGGCAGCACGAAGAGCGAGATGCAGGCGGCGCTTCACTTCGCGCAGCCGGACGGCGAGCTGCACGCAGCGTTCAACACACTCGACCAAATGCTCGAATCGCGCGGCGCCAACGCGAGTGGCACGGACGGACAGCCCTTCCAGCTCAGGGTGTCGAACGCGGTCTGGGGTCAGCGTGATGCGACGTTTTTGCCGAGTTACCTCGACGTGCTCGCGCTGAACTACGGCGCGGGCGTGAACACGGTCGATTTCTCGAAGGATGTCGAGCTCGCGCGGCACAGCATCAACGCCTGGGTGAGCGACCAAACCGCAGGAAAAATTCGGGAGCTGCTCGGGAAAGGCATTCTCGGCCCCGATACGCGGCTCGTGCTCACGAACGCGGTCTATTTCAACGCGGCCTGGGCCGAGCAGTTCGACCCGACGGCGACCTCGGAGCTGCCTTTCAGCGCGCTCGACGGCTCGAGCGTCAGCGTGCCCGTCATGCACGCTTTGCTGGAGCTGCCCTACACCGAAGCCGACGGCTACCAGGCCGTCGAAATCCCTTACGCGGGCGACGAGCTCTCGCTGCTCGTGATCTTGCCGGCGGCGGGCACGTTCGCTTCGGTCCGCGCGGGTCTTGCGGCGGACACGCTCACTGCCATCGACGCAGGGAAGAGCACGGCACGAGTCGAGCTTTCGCTGCCGCGCTTCGAATTCAAAACCGCGGTCCCAGTTGACGAAAAACTGCGTCCGCTCGGCATGGTCGCCGCTTTTTCGGGTGACGCGGATTTCTCGGGCATCGACGGTGCGCACGATTTGTACGTCACCGCCGTCGTGCATCAGGCTTTTATAAGTGTGGATGAGGAAGGGACGGAAGCGGCGGCGGCGACGGCCGTCGGCGTGGCCGTCAAGGGCGTTGCGGGGGCAGAAAACAAGGTGTTCGACGCGCGCCGTCCGTTCTTGTTCGCCATTCGAGACAACGCCAGTAAGGCGGTACTCTTCTGGGGCCAAGTCGTGGATCCGCACGGGTGAAGACGGCGTTACCCGTTCGGTGGTAGCGTCGTAGCCCATGCGGTTCCCGACGCTCATGGTGCCTCTGTTTGCGCTCACGCTCTTCGGTTGCAGCCACGCCGAGGAGGAAAAAGCCAAAATCGACGAGATCCAGAAGAAGGCGGACGAGCGCGTCACGCAGGCCGAAAATCAGGCCAAGACGAAGCTCGCTGACTTGCAGAAGGAGCTCGACGACACCAAAGCCTCCCTCGCGAAAGCGCAGTCCGCCGCCCAGGACGCCGTCAGCAAGGCTCAAACCGGTGCGGAAGATCAGGCCAAGTCCGCGGAAGCCGCGCTCGTGACGGCGCGCCAGGCCTTCAAGTCCAAGGCGAAGCTCGAGCTCTCCAACGCGAACAAGGATCTGACCGAGGTGCAGGGCAAGGTCTCCAAAGTGGCGGCCAAGTCCAAGGCCCAGGTGCAATCGCTGATGCAGGACATCGTCAAGCAGCAGAAGACGCTCGCCAAGGACATCGCCGCGTTCGACGCCGCGACGCTCGACACGTTCCGCACCGTAAACTCCCAGTTCGAAAAAGATCTCGCCGCCTACAAGGCGAAGATTCGAACCGTCAAAGCCAAAACGCAGTAGTCGGACACGCACCTACCTGCCTCCAGTTGCCGAACGGGCTCAAGTTCGGCCGGCTCGTGCCGTAGTCCTCTCTGGACTCGACTGTACCGTGGGAAGCGTTGCTCCTTCCAGGGATGCTCGCGTCGCGGATGGCGCGAGCGATGATTTATCCGTCACCCGTCAGACGACGAAAGTCGCGTCGACGGGCATGCTGATCCCACTCAGGGAGGATCGCTACGCACCCGGCGTCATCGTCGAGCAGAAGTACGCGCTCGTCCGGCTGCTCGGTGAAGGAGGCATGGGGTCGGTGTGGGTGGCGCGGAATCTCACGCTCAACTCCCACGTCGCGCTCAAGCTCATGCGCGCCGATTTCGCGCAGGCCGTGCCCGGCGCGGGCGAGCGCATGTTGCAGGAAGCGCGCGCCGCGGCCGCGATCCACCACCCAGCGATCGTCCAGATCTTCGACTTCGGGCGCACGCGCGACGGCGACCCGTTCATCAGCATGGAGCTCCTCGACGGTGAAAGCCTGTCGGCGACGCTCAAGCGGCGCGAGAAGCTCCCCGTCCTGCGCGCCGTGCAGGTGCTCTTGCCGATCGCCGACGCGCTCGTGGTCGCGCATGCTCGCGGCGTCGTGCACCGCGATCTGAAGCCGGACAACGTGCTCTTGGCGCGCCTCGCCGACGGCCGCGTGCAGCCCAAGATTTTGGATTTCGGCATCGCCAAGCTCGACGGTCCCGCGTCCCCGAAGCTCACGCTCGACGGCACCGTGCTCGGCAGTCCCGCGTACATGTCGCCCGAGCAAGCGAAAGGCCAGTCGGACATCGATCTGCGCGTCGACGTGTGGGCGTTCTCGGTGATGCTCTACGAGCTCGTCACGGGCTGCACGCCGTTTGCGGGCGAGAGCTACAACGCGCTCCTCTACGCGATCATGGGTCAGGAGCCGCTCCCCCTCGCCGAACACGGGCTCGACGAACCGGAGCTCTGGGCGATTCTCGCGCGCGGCCTCGACAAGAATCGCGGCACCCGCTTCCCGAACATGCGCGCTTTCGGCCGCGCGCTCGCGGAGTGGCTGCTCGATCGCAAGGTGAGGACCGACATCACGCAGGCGCCGCTCAGGGGCTGGCTCGAGGGGAGTGAAGCGCCCGTCGCGAAGCCCTCGCTCTTTGCGTCGCTCGTTCCGAGCGGTGAGATGAGTGAACGGCCGCCCACGGTGCATCCCGGGCAAGGCGACGCCGTCGGCTCGATGCTCGATCTCCTGAAGGAGGGCATTCCGGCGGCGCCCGTTTCGATCGATCACCTGCACACGGCGCGCGGTAAGACGACGGTGGGTCGTCGCGTCGGCAATTTCGAGCCCGGCTACGGCCCGGTGTCGATCGCGTCCAAGACACTACGCGGCGTCCCGCGCTGGGTATGGTTCGCGGCGCCCATTGCGATCACGTTCATGAGCGCCGTCCTGGCCTCGCTCCTCGGCGGCTCGGGTTCGCACGAGCAAACGGCCGCGGACTCCGTTGCCGCGACCATCGCAACGGCACCCTCGAAGGCGCCTCCAACGAGCAACGTCGCGAGCACGGCGGCCGCGCCGGCAACGACCGCCGCGACGGCTCCGTCTGCACCTGCCACGTCCGCGCTCACGACTGCAGCGTCGAAGGCAAGTGCGCCCCCTGCGAGAGCCGTCAAGGTGGCACGCCCCACGGCGCCCGCACACGCGGCGCCCAAGCGTCAGCCCTCGCGCGCCGAGCTCAAGAATCCATTTCACTGAGCGCGCGCTGCTCGCACCGGCCGTCGCGGCCGAGCTCACGACGTGGAGCGTCTCGAAGCGAGCTCAGAACGACGTCTGGTAAGTCGCGAGGATCCGCTCCGGCCCCGCGCTCACGCTCGCGTGCCGCTGGTCCCCCGATTTGTCGCTCAAATCGAAGTACAGCATGACGCCGCCCACGAGCGCGGCGGCCGTGCCCACGCCGGCGAAAAAGCCGGTGGCGGGCGTGATGCCTGAGCTCTTCGAGCCCGAGGTGGCTTGAATCGCGATGGCCGTCCCGAGCGCCGCCGTACCGGTCGCGAGCGTCGCCCACGTGAGCACGCCCATGCGGCGCGTGAGCGGCCATGGTTTTTCCTGGCTCACGGGTGCAGGAGCACTGGCCGGCGTGGCGAGCGGCGCGCGCGTGAGCTCGAGGTTCACTTCTTCGGCTTTGAGTGCGTCGAGGTCCATCACGATCTCGCGCTCCACGTAGCCGTTCTTCTCCACCGTGACGCGGTGCCGTCCCGGCCAGGTTTCGCCCGTCCAGGGCGTGAGCCCGACGGGGCGATCGTCGAGCAGCACGGTGGCTTCCGGCGGATCACTGAACACGGTGACTTGCTGCAAGCCGCGCTCGGCGAGCGCTTGTTCGAGCTCACGTACGCGTGTCACGACGCTCTCGTGATCGGGAGCGTCCGGCGAGCGGCGCAAGTACTCGCGGTAGTAGCGGAGAGCGCCCGGCCGGCTGCCGAGGTTGTCGTACGCCTTGGCGATGTTGAAGGGGAGCTGATCGTTCGGATAGAAGCGATCGAGCTCGAGGAAGCTCTCGATCGCCTCGTAGTAATGGCCGGACGCGTAGGCGTTCGCCGCTTTCTCGAACAGCGCCTTGGCGTGGGCCGTGCGCCCAGCGTCCTCCTTGGCGGCTGGGACGAGCGGCGCCGGCGCAGCGGGCGGCGACTCGGCCGCGGCAGCTTTGTTCGCGTGCCGCCCGCTACCGGCTTCAGCCTGGGACCAAGGTGCGATACCGAGCAAGCAGGCGCAGGCGCCGAGGGCGGCGATTCTCGAGGCGGACATGTCTCGTTTCAAGAACGGCCGCTCGGCGCTAAGGCTTAGGCCCCCAGCGGGTCGACTATTCGCCGCTTAGGGCTCGAAGTAACGGCCGACCTGCTCGCGATATTCTTCGGGAATGTCGGCGCCCTCGACCGCGCCGACCTCGCCAGGACCCACTTCGCCGAGCTTGCCCGTGCCGAGCTGATTGGCCGTTTCGCCCGCGCGGGCCGGCGCGCGCCCGAGCGTTGCGGCATGCATCGGCGCGCCCGGCAAGATATGCCCGTCGGCTTTCGAGCGCAGCTCCTTCACGTCGAGCGGCGACGTCTTGCCGGCGTGGTCGCCCTGGCCCTCATCGTGCCCCGAGCCGGAGCCGTTGTTCGTGGCGGCGCCGTTGCCGTTGCGTTGCGCCTGCTCTTGTTGCGGGCCGTGCTGCTTGCCGTCGCCCTTGCCGGGAGCGCCTCCCGGGACGGGCACCGCGCCGAGTCCGCGCTGAGCGTCCGCGCCGCCGCGTTCCGCGTCGCCGAGTCCTCTTTCGCGCCGGGCGTCGTCGCTCGGATCGCGCCGAGCGAGCTCGCGTAGCTGCTCTTCGAGCGACTGCTCGCCGCCCTTCTGCTCGAGCCCGCGCGCGAGATCCTCGAGCTCCTTATCGGTCATCGGGTTGCCCGTACCGCCGGAGCTCTCGAGCTGCTTGCGCAGGTTTTCGGCGAGCTTTCGGCGCTCGTCTTCGCTGAGCTGCTTGAGCGCGCGGTCGAGCGCGTCCGAGAGTTTCTTCTGCGCCTCGGCACCGCCCGAGCGCTGGAGCTCGCGCAGGGCTTGCTTGCCGTCGTCGTCGAGCGCGCCGCCGAGACGTCCGGCGAGCTCGCGTAGGGCGTCGAGCTTCGACTCGGCGCGTTCGAGCGCGGCCTTCTGACGCTCGAGCGTCTCGGCGAGGCCCTTGCCGCCTTTCTCGCGAGCCGCTTTGGCGGCGTCCTCGAGCGTGTGCTTGGCGGATTCGCGGTCGCGTTTCTCCGCGAGCGTGGCGAGGCGCTGCATCTCGGCGTCGAACGCGGTGAGATCGCCGTCGCCGAGCGCGCGCGCTGCCTTGGCCGTGAGCTCGTTGTGCGACAGCTCGTTGACCGCGGCGTCGAGGCCCGCGCGATTTTCGGCGTCCCCGAAGCGCAGCTTTTCGGCCGAGATGTCGTCGCGCAGCTTCGCGAGCCGCGAGAGCGCCTCGCGTTTTTCGAGCCCGCGCGCGAGATCCTCGCGGAGCTTCTTGGCGTCGGCCGCGAGCCGCTTGAGCCGCTCGTCCTGCGCCGCGTTCGCGCCGCCGAGCTCGGCGAGCGCTTCGATGCGCTCGAGCCCGTCGAGGTGCGCTTGCTTCACGCGCTCGGCACCCGGCGCGACGGCGAGCACGGGCGCGGGCGGCAGTGGGATCAGCGACAGCCAAACGGCCGCGGCGCTACCGAGCGGCAAGAGTCCGTGCCAGCGCGTGAGGACGCGCGGTGACGTGCGCTCGCGCTTCGCGTCGACGAGCGCCGCCGTGGCGCGGGTGCGCACCGCGCCGTGCATCGGAGAGTCGCCGGCTTCGACCGCGGTCGTGATCGCCTCCTCCGTACCGAGCCGCGCGTCGAGATACAGCGCCACCTCGGCGTCCGTCCAGCGCCGCCGGCGCGCGACGAGCACGCCCACGAGCGCCCCCAGGCCGAGCGAGGCCACGAAGCTCCACGGTCGCCCGCGCCCGAAGCGCAGCCACCAGCAAAGTCCGGCGAGCGCGCCGCCCGCGAGCGCGCCGCCCGCTGCACCGAGTGCCAAGTAGCGTGTGAGCAGTCGCGCGCGCACTCTCCGTGCACGCTCGCGAAAAGCGCGGTCGAAGCTCTCTGCCGGGCCAAGCTCGCCCATGGACGACCTTTAGCGTAGCGGGTTTTCCAGCGTCGAGCCGCGCGCGGAAATACCGCCTAAATTCGGCCCCTTCGCGCCGCGCTCGTCACGAGCGGCCGGGTGCTACGCTCGGCAGTCGTGGCAACACCGGCCAAGGTGACGGTCCCTGCGCTCCGCGCTCGCAAGGGCAAGGGTCCGAAGATCAGCGTCGTCACTGCGTACGACGTGACCTTCGCGCGCCTGTTCGAGCAAGGGGGCGTCGACGTCCTGCTCGTCGGGGATTCGCTCGGTATGGTCGTGCAGGGGCAGCCGACGACGCTCGCCGTCACCCTCGACGAAATCATCTACCACGGGCGTGCCGTCGCGCGCGGTACCGAACGAGCGCACCTCGTCGGTGATATGCCGTTCATGAGCTACCAAACGGGCGTCGTGCCCGCGCTCGAAGCGGCGGGACGCATGATGAAGGAAGGCGGCTTCGAAGCGGTCAAGCTCGAGGGCGGCGAGATTTACGCGGAACACGTGCACCGGCTCGTGAACGCCGGCATCCCCGTCATGGGCCATTTGGGCCTCTTGCCGCAATCGGTGCACGCGATGGGCGGCTTCAAGGTGCAAGGAACGAACGCGGCCGCCGCCGACAAGATCGTCGCCGACGCCAAGATCCTCGCCGAGGCGGGTGTCTACGCCATGGTGCTCGAAGCAATTCCCGCCGAGCTCGCGCGCCGCGTCACCGAAGCCGTCTCCGTCCCGACGATCGGCATCGGCGCGGGGCCGCACTGCGACGGCCAGGTGCTCGTCGGCTACGATTTGCTCGGCATGTACTCCGAGTTCAAGCCGAAGTTCGTCAAGCGCTTCGCCGAAGCGGGCAAGCTCATCGTGGAGGCGACGCGCGCGTACGTGAGCGAGGTCGAACGAGGCGAATTCCCGACGCTCGCCCACGCGTTCGGCGCGCCCAAAGAGCTCGGCGCGCCTGCCGAGCAGACGGGCGCGAAGCCGGTCGTCCCGGCTACGCCGCCAGGCTACGGCCCCGCGGGTGAAGAGCCGTGAGCCCGGGGCTCGAAGTGATGACGACGGTCGCCGCGTATCGCGCGGCGTGCGAGCGGCTGCGCGCCGAAGGGGGCTCGCTCGCCTTCGTGCCGACGATGGGCGCTTTGCATCGCGGCCATCTCGCCCTCGTCGCAGAGGGGCGCCGTCGCGCTGCGAACGTCGCCGTGAGCATCTTCGTCAACCCGACGCAATTCGGGCCGGGCGAGGATTTCCAAAAATACCCACGCCCGCTCGAGCGCGATCTCGAGCTCTGTCGCGAAGCGGGGGTGCGCCTCGTGTTCACGCCTTCGCCCGAGGAGATGTACCCGCGCGGCGAGCGTACGCGCGTCCACGTGAGCGGGCTCACCGACGCCCTCTGCGGTCCATTTCGCCCTGGCCATTTCGACGGCGTGGCCACGGTCGTGACGAAGCTTTTCGCCGCCACGGGTGCCGCAGTCGCGGTGTTCGGTCGCAAGGATTACCAGCAGCTTCAGGTCGTGCGGCGCATGGCGGCGGACTTGCTGTTGCCGATCGAAATCGTAGGCCTGCCGACGGTACGCGAGGCGGACGGTCTCGCGCTCTCCTCGCGCAATGTCTACTTGAGCCCCGAGGAGCGGCAGCGAGCGCTCGCCATTCCGAACGGGCTCTCGCAGGCCCTCGCGCTGCACGCCGCGGGCGAGCGGCGCGCTGGGGCGCTCCGGCACGCGGTGCTAGAGCTCGTCGAGCCGGCGGCGACTCGGATCGACTACGTGACGGTCGCCGAGGCGGACGAGTTGCGGCCGTACGCCGACGACGCCAGGGTGGGGGAACGAGCCCTCGTGGCGCTCGCCGCCTACGTGGGCACGACTCGGCTCATCGACAACGTCGTCGTGAGCGAGGACAATTCTCCGATAAGAACCCCGCCATGACCGAAACCCGATCACACCCCGGAGTGTTCATCGCCGTCGAAGGCGTCGACGGTTGCGGCAGCACGACGCATTCGCGGCTGCTTTCGAAGACGCTGAAGGCGCGAGGCGCCGAGACCGTGCTCACCTGTGAGCCGACGAACGGCCCGATCGGCGGACTCATCCGCCAAATCCTGCAGCGGCGTCTGTTCGTCGCCGACGCGGACGGTCCGCGTGGTTTCGCCTGGTCCACCATGGCGCTGCTCTTCGCCGCCGACCGGCTCGATCATCTGGACTCGCTGGTTTTGCCCGCGCTGCGTAACGGCTCGGTCGTCGTGAGCGATCGGTACGATCTGTCGAGCCTTGCGTATCAATCCGCGACCGCGCCCGAGGCGCACGCGGTGATCCCGTGGATTCGCGAGCTCAACTCGCGCGCCGTGCGCCCGGACGTGACGGTCGTCATCGACGTGCCAGCGGAGGTCGCGGAGGAGCGACGTCGTGGCCGCGGTGGCGTCGAAGAAATGTTCGAGCACCGTGCGCTCCAGGAACGGCTCGTGGCGATCTACGCGCGGGCCGAAACGCTCGTGCCCGGCGACCGGCTCGTCCACGTCTCCGGCCTCGGAAAACCCGAAGAAGTGTCGGCCCGCATCCTCGAAGCCGTGCTCGAGGCCGTCCCGAGCCTCAGGAAGCACTAGTCTTGCCCTGTTTCGTCGGTTGTATCGCCGTCGCGTTTCCGCGCCTGGCTTTGTTTTTGGTTTGGTTCTTCGGCGACGATTACTTATCGCGGGCGTTCGGCACCTGGCTCTGGCCGCTGCTCGGCTTCTTCTTCTTGCCGCTCACGACGCTCGCGTTCGCTTTCGGTGTGAACACGCTCGGCCACGGGGGCGAGATGACCCCGCTCGGCTGGCTGCTCGTCATCGTGGGGCTGGCGAGTGATCTCGGACTTTTGCGCGGCGGTGCACACGGCGCGAAGGCGTTTCGAAGCCGCCGCGGCGAGTGGCGACCGCCCGCCTAAGACCCAGGCGATCTTGGAAGGCCAGATCACGATCGGCGCGAGCGGCCATTCGCTCGCCTCCTCGACCTGTCGCAAAAGCGCGAGCGAAATTTGCCTGTTGTCGCCCCTGCGGCCCATAGTCCGGGGCGTGCGCGCGACGACCCTGATTTGCCTGCTGTGGCTGAGCGCTTGCGGCGCCTCCGGGCCCGAGCCTGCCCGAACGCCTGCCCCCGTGGCAGCGAAACCTGCTCCGGTGCGCGTGAGCGCGGCAGCGAGCACGACGCTCCAGCGCAAAGACGTGCTCGGCGTCGTCGATTCGGGGTTCGCGAATTTCCTGCAGCGCGTGCAGGTCGAGCCGAGTCTCGCCGACGGTCGCTTCCGCGGCTGGACCATCGTGGATTTGCGGCCGACGAACTTCTGGACGGCGGTCGATCTCAAGCCGGGCGACGTCGTCACGTCGGTGAACGGCATGCCCATCGAGCGCGACACGGAAGCCTGGGACGCGTTCGAATCGCTACGCACGGCGAGCGAGCTGCGCGTCGCGTACGACCGCAACGGCACCGCGCGCACGCTCGCTTACCGTATCGTCGACTGAGCTGCCGCGCGCGCTTCGAGCGCTGCCGCGAGTCTACTTGAGCGCGCTGCCTCGTCCGCGCGTCCCGCAGCGCCGAGCATCTCCTCGTGCGCGCGGAGCGCCTCGGCGAGTAGGGCGGTGCGCTCCTTGCCGAACAGCGAGAACAGGGTCTCCGGCGTGAGCTTCAGCAGCATCGGTAGCGGCATGCCGAGGCCGGACGCCACGGCGTCTTCGAGCAGCTCGATGCCCTCTTCTCCGCGACCCGCACGCGCCAAGCCGAGCGCGCGTGCAATCGCTTCGGCGAGCTTTTGGATCAGCCGCTCGATGTAGTCCTGCCGAAACGACATGCGCGAGTATGCGACATCCGGCGCGCGACGGCGAATCGCCGCCGCGCGAGTCGTCAGGTCGCGCGCAGTTGGTAACCGACGATGGCGTCGAGTAGCGCGCCGAAGCGCTGGCTCGTGAAGCGCGAGCCGCTCGTGATCCAATCGGTGTGCTCCGATTTTTCGCGATCGTCGTGAAAATGGCCGAGCACGTCGAGGTGGTCGGCTTCGCCCGCCCACAGGAGCTCGCCCCAGAGCATGCTGAGCGTGGGCACGATGCCGTCGCTGATGCCGTCGTCGATCTCGTGCTCGATGCCCGCGCGCAGGAGCTCGAGCTCGCGCGCCTTCGGTTTCGCGTACGGGTAGACACGCGGGCGCTGCCCGGCAAACTGGTACAGGGTCGAGAACATCGCGGCCGTGAAGGCCGTGTACGGCGAGCGCACGCGGCGCGCCATGCGCAGAGAGCGCGGCGGAGGCGCGGCCGAAGCGATCGAACCGTAGCGGACGCCGGGGCGGTTCTCGGTCGCCGCGTTGAAGAGGTCCATCGCCTCCGGCATGATTTGCACGATCGCGCCCTGGTCGACGCGCACCTTGCCGAGAAAATCCGAGATCTCTTCGCGGCCGTCTTTGTCGACGAAGCGCAAGACGTTGTCGGTGATGCGGCTGAAGAGCTTGTAGTCACCGCCCAAAATCGCGTCGATGCCGCCGAGCCCCGCGAGCACGCGCGAGAAGATGGCGAGCGACGGCTCGCCGAGCGTGAGCGAGAGCACCGTGAAGAGGCTCAGCGCGTAGAGCACGCGCGTGCCCGAAACGGTCGCAAAGTAGCTCGCGACGGGCGTGCCGTAGTGCGGCGTGTTGACGCTGATGGCCGTCACGACGCGCGACCGCCAGGTCAAAAGCGGCTCGTCGAGCCCGAGGTTTGCCGAGGGCGAGAGCACGAGCCGCGAGTCGAGGCCGCCCGTCGAGTGCCCGACGAGGTGGATCGGTCCGTCGGCGCCCGCCGTACGAGCGACCGTGCCGGCGAGCACGCGCGAGCGATACCTGAGCGAAGAGGTGGGCGGCGCCGGCACGTCCTCGCACACGACCGGGACGCCTGCCGCCGCGAAGCGCTGCTCGACCCCGCGCCGGACGTGAGTGAAATAGTCGTAGCCCGCGAGCTTCGCGAAGCCGAAGAGTCCCGGCACGAAATAGACGCGGTGAACTCGAGTCACTCGAAGGTGACGGACGCCGAGAGCTCGAAGTCGAAACGCAGCGCGCCCTGCGCGAGGCCCGCGTCACTGAACGCGGCTTCGCGCAAGCGATGGATCGAAACCCTGGCCACGCCCGAGACCGGCAGCGCGCTCACCGGCAGGGTGCCGCGCCCCGCGTCGTCGGCGAAGCTGCAGATGGTAGCGTCGCCGCTAGCCCCGAGCTCGACGTAGACGCGATCGCCATGTGTCCCAGGCGCCCAAGCGAGCACGAGATCGCCGCGAGCGGGCGCCGTTTCGACATTGGCGAACGGCTCGCCCCCGAGCGTCACGTCCGAGAGCAACGCCGGCGCCTGCCCGAAGCCCGACAGGGGCTCGAGGGAGCTCCCGCCCGTCGCGGCCACCGTGTAGGCCGTAGCGGCAGGCAGTGGAGCGGCGGCGCGATCGCGCGTCGTGTAAACGACGCCTGAAATGCTGTCCGTGATGGTGGGGAAGGCGCGCGGCGCGAGCGTCGTGACGCTCCCGCCCGCAGCGACGGTCACTTCACCCGCGTCGAGGAGCTCGACGGCCGTGAGCCCGGCGGGCACCGCATCGGGGTGCGCGCCTTTGCGGCATTCGCCGTTGGCGGGCAGGTCGACCCTGAGCCCTGCGAGCCCGAGCGCGCTCTTGGCGTCGGCGCCGGCCGGCGTGCGTAGGAAGCCGGCGAACGCTTCGGCTCGCGCTTCGTCGGGGGCGGCGGCAGGCGCGCTGCGCGTGACCGCGATCACGGCGCGGGTCGTCGCGGTGTTCGTGGCCTCGTGCTCGGGATCGACCTCGACCGAACACGCGAGTGCCGCGCTGCTCATGGCGAACGCTGCACAGCGGGTGAGAAGCCCGAGCTCCATGTTCCGCCTGCGATCGTAGACGACCTCTCCCCACCGAGCAAGACGCCCGCGCGAACGGCCTTAGCCTCGCTACTTCTTGAAACGAGAAGGGAAAGTCCCCGCGGCGGCCCGCTCGCGGAGCTCCTTGTCGTTCGGGTGTAGGCGGAGGGCTCGCTGGAGCAGCAGGGCTTCGCTTTCGACCCGGTTCGGATCCGGCAGGCAGCAGGCGACGGGGCAGACGGCCTGGCACGCCTCACGGCCGTTGAAGCCGACGCACTCCGTGCAGAGCGCCGGCTCGATCACGTAGATATCGTCACCGCGGTAGATCGCGTCGTTCGGGCATTCGGGCTCGCATGCGCCGCAGTTGATGCAGTCGTCGGTGATGAGGGTGGCCAAGCGCGCTGAACGAGGAGGTGAGGGGACTCGGCCGTAGGGGGCCAGGTGAGCTTCGGGATAGCACTCGAGGGCCGCTCGTGACATACCCTGCGCCCGTCATGGGCCGCGCCCGCCTGCCGTTTTCGCCTGCCGACCACCTCGGACTGCTGCTGGTGGGGGCCTTGCTCGCCCTCGGTTGCAAGCCGCAGATCGGCGACAAATGCACCACCTCCACCGACTGCTCGCAGGTCGGCGACCGTTTGTGCGACATCTCGCAGCCGAGCGGTTACTGCACCGTCTTCAACTGCGAGCCGAAGGGTAGCAACGCCGCGGCGAGCTGTCCGGACGGAGCTTCGTGCGTCGCGTTCGGCGCGGACCCGTCGCCGGTCGCTGGTTGCGAAAACGCGCTCGGTTCGACGCCGTACACGCGCACGTTCTGCATGAAGGAGTGCGACAACGGCAACGACTGTCGCGAAGGTTACGTCTGCGAGGACCCCCAAGCGGACGAGCGTTTCTCCGCGGTCGACGTCGACGGCCGTACCAAGGTTTGCCTGGTCGCGTTTAGCGCCGCGGCGCCGGACGGCGTGAACAACAACGTTTGTACGGCGACGAGCCCGCCACCGGACGAGTTCCCCGAGCCGCCGGCATCCGGTTATGGCGGTGGCCCCGACGGCCCAGCCGACAGCGAGCTGGGTTCGGCCGGTGCGAGCACGCCAGGGTCGGGCGGCAACGACGGTATCTAGAGGTATCTAGGGTCGCATGCTCGGCCTGCCACCCCTGCCTCGCAACATCGCCGCCGCGCTCAGGGACGCGGAACACGCCGACGCGCGCGTGCGGCAGTCGGCGCTCGGCGATCTCGTGCGCCATGCGCGGGCGAGCGAACGGGAGAGCGTGACGATCGCGATCATCGCCCTCTTGCGCTCCGATCCGAATCCCGAGCTTCGCGCCGAAGCGGCGCTCGCGCTTGCCGACGCCGCGGCGGCGGGCGCCCGCACGGCGCTGCTCGCTGCGCTCGAGGATCCGGTGCTCGGCGTGCGACAGATGGCGCTCCTCGCGCTCGGCGAGCTCGGCGAGCCGGGTGACGTCGAGCTCACCGAACGGCTCAGGGGCGCTCTCGTCGCTCCCGAGCCGGCCCTGCGTTTCCAAGCGCTGATCGCCTGCGAACGGCTCGCGCCCGAACGCGCCGAAGCGCTCGTCGCGCGCGCGCTCTGCGACGACGACGAGGAAGTCCGCGCCATGGCGCTGCGGCTCGCTCGCAAGCGTTGGCCGCAAGCGGACGCGCCCCGCGCGCTCGTCGAGCTGAGCATGAAAGCCCTCGGCGATCCGGCGTCGAACGTGCGCGCGCAGGCGGCGCTCTGGCTCGGGATCCTCGGTGAAGAGCGCGGCGACGACGCGCTCGTGGGCATCGTCGACGGCAGCGTGCCCGTGGGGCTACCGGCCGATCTCGAAGAAGCCATGGAGCTCGTCGCCGCGCGCCGGCTCGCTCGCGCGAGCATGGGCCTCGAGCGCCGCGCGTTCGGGTTCTTCGCGCGTGTCGATAACGGCCGCTGGCACGCGCTCGTGGCCCTGGCGCGGCTCGGTCACGCGCGTGCCCGTCGCACGATCTTGCGAGGTCTCGGCGCCTGGACGCGCGACGCGCGCACGCTCGCAGTCGTGGCGGCGGGCCGCGCCGGGCTCTCCGAGGCAACCGCGCGCATCAGCCTCTTTCGCGGCCGTCCGGGACGCGCCGAGCCCGAAGCCGTCGAAGAAGCGCTGCGCGTGCTCCGCTCCGGTTAAGCTCGGGCTTTTCGTGTGGCATTTGGTCGCCCGCGCCGATCGAGATCGCGCCATCCAAGACTGCTCGAGCCCGACGATTGACCGCCGCAGGGGGCTCGCGCAAAGTTCGCTCATGCCGGTCACGCGAGCTCCGGAAGAAGTGAAGTTCGCTTTAGAAGTCCTGAAGCTGCTCTTGCAAGCGGTCTGGGCGGACGGTGAAGTCGCGGCGGAGGAGGCGGAGGCGCTGCACGATTACGCCGTGCGCTCGGGCGTGTCGCAAACCGAAATCGAGACGCTCGATGCGTGTCTCACCGGACAATCGCCGCTGTCGCCGCCGAACCTCGGGCTCTTGAAACCACGCCGGAGCGAGGTGCTCGCTCTGGTGCGCGACCTCTTGCACGCCGATCAGCGCGTCCACGAAGACGAAGCGGCGCTGCTCGGCGAAATTTCGTCTCTGCTCGAGTAGGTCGACGCAGCGTGACGCTCGAGCTATTGCGTGTGCTCGACGACGACGGGCGCGCCTTGCTCGACGAAGCGCTGCTCCCGGATCCGCCGCGTCGCCGCGAGATGTTCCGGCAACTCTGGCGTGCGCGGCGCATAGACGAGCGGCTCTCCGCCCTCCAGCGGCAGGGCCGCATCGGATTTTTCGGCTCGTGCTTCGGGCAAGAGGCGGTGCCCGTCGCGACGGCGTTCGCCCTCGCGCCCGATGACTGGGTCTTTCCGGCCCTGCGCGAAGGCGCGGTCATGCTCGTGCGCGGATTTCCGCTCGCGCTCTACTTCGCCCAAATGTTCGGCAGCGCGCGCGACGTGCTGAAGGGCCGGCAGATGCCGAGCCATCAAGCGAGCCGCCGCGTGCACCAGGTCTCGTGGTCGAGCTCGATCGGCTCTCAGCTCCCGCACGCCGTCGGCATGGCGTTCGCGGCGGCGCGGGCCGGCGACTCCGCGATTGCGCTCGCCTTTTTGGGTGAGGGCGCCACGAGCACGCCGGATTTTCACGCGGCGCTGAACCTCGCGGGCGTGCTGCGCGCCCGCGTCGTCTTCGTGTGCGTGAACAATCAGTACGCGCTCAGCACCTCGGTGCGCCGGCAGACGAACTCCGAGTCCTTCGCCGTGAAGGCGCGCGCCTACGGCTTGCACGGCCAGCGCGTCGACGGCAACGACGTGCTCGCCGTCGAGCTCGCCGTGCGCCAAGCGAGCGAGAGCGCGCGCTCGGGCCTCGGCCCGACGTTCCTCGAGTGCGTGACGTACCGGCGCGGCCCGCACTCGTCGAGCGACGATCCCACGCGGTACCGCAGCGCCGCCGAGGAAGCAGCGTGGGCCGCGCGCGACCCGGTGGCGCTCTTCGGGCGTCACCTCCACGAGGCTCGCTTGCTCGCGCCCGGCGACGAGAGCCGTCTCAGCGCCGCGATCGACGTCGAGATCGACGCGGCGCTCACCGTCGCCGAGGCCGACCCAGCTCCGGCCCGAGAGACGCTTTTCGAGGACGTTTATGCGCGGATGCCCTGGCATCTTGCCGAGCAGGCGCGCCCCGTCCCGTAGCTCGGCCGAGCCGCCTGGGCGCGGGCGAAAGGGGGCCGTTCCGGAGTGAAAAAAAGCGGCACACTGTGTTGTCCGTCGCGCGCGGCCTTGTGAGATGCCGAGGGGTGGGGTACTTGGGCGCGCCATGGAGACGACCTACGATGTCCTGGTTCTAGGCGGTGGTCCGGGAGGCTACCCGTGCGCGATCCGCGCAGGGCAGCTCGGGCTCTCGGTCGCTTGCATCGAGGAAGAGGAGGTCGGGGGTGTGTGCGTCAATTGGGGCTGCATTCCTTCGAAAGCGCTGATCGCCAACGCGCACTTCGTCGAGAAGTCGAAGCACATCGCCGACGCGGGCATCGCCGTCGGGAACGTGAACGTCGACGTCGACAAAATGCAGGATTGGAAGGGTGGTATCGTCAAGAAGATGACGGGCGGCGTGCGTTCGCTGCTCAAGACGAACAAGGCGACGCTGATCGAAGGGCGCGGCCGCGTCGTCGACAAGCGCACGCTCGAAGTGAAGCTCAAGGACGGTACGACCCAGCGCCTGGCGGCGAAGAAGGCGATCGTCATCGCGACGGGTTCGGCCACGATCCAGGTGCCCGGCTTCGAGTTCGACGGCGAGCGCGTGATCGGCGCGCGCGAGGCCGTGAGCTTGCGCAAAATCCCCAAGCGCCTGCTCGTGATCGGCGGCGGCGTGATCGGCCTCGAGCTCGGTATGGTCTACCAGACGTTCGGCGCCCAGCTGACGGTGGTCGAGCTCACCGACAGCCTCTTGCCGGGCGTCGATCCCGAGTGCGTCAAGGTCGTCGAAAAGAAGATCGCGGCGCGCGGCGGCACCATCTTGAGGGGCGCGAAGGCCGAGCGCTGCGAGAAGACCGCGAACGGCGTCACCGTGAGCGTGAGCTCGAGCGAAGGCCAAAAGCAAATCGAGTGCGACATGGTGCTCGTCGCGGTCGGCATGAAGCCGCGCGGCAAGGGCATTGGCCTCGAGGAGATCGGCGTGACGGTCGACGCGCGCGGCTTCGTCCCCACGAACGAGCGCTGCGAAACCAACGTGCCCGGCATTTACGCCATCGGCGACGTGAGCGGCGTGCCCATGCTCGCGCACAAAGCCACGAAGGAAGGCGAGGTGTGCGCCGAGGTGATCGCCGGCAAACCCGCCGCCAAGGACTGGGTCACGGTGCCCGGCATCATCTTCACCGATCCCGAGATCGCGACCGTCGGCATCACCGAAGGCGTCGCCAAGGAGCGCGGGATTGCCGTCAAAGTCGGCAAATTCCCGTTCTCCGCGCTCGGCCGCGCGCTCAGCATTCAAGAGACCGACGGCTTCGTGAAGTTCGTGACCGAGGTCAAGACCGGTCGCGTGCTCGGCATTCACATTTGCGGCCCGAACGCGAGCGACCTCATCAGCGAGGCAGCCCTCGCGCTCGAGGTGGCGGCGACCGCCGAAGACGTGGCGCTCACGATCCACCCGCACCCGACGCTCGGCGAAGCGATGATGGAGGCGGCCGCGCACTCGATCGGGCACGCGATCCACATCGTCAATCGCTGAGCTTACTGGCGCGGGCGCCCGCCGCCCGTGGCGGCGCCGGTCGTGAACTTCCAGTCGAAGGTCTTCGCCGTGCCGTTCAGGGTGCCGCTGACGACGACGTGGTACGTCGTCATCGCGGTGAGCGGCGCGTCCGCGTAGAGCACCTTCACGTACGACGACAGATCGGAGTCGTTCGTGGAGTCGAGCCACTCGTGGGCGAGCGGGGTTTCGTCGCCGTCGACCGCGATGGTATGCGAATCGACCGTGAATTTTTGTGCGTAGAGCGTCACGGGGTACCCGCTCGGCCAGCCGCTCGGCGGCATGGGCGGAGTGGGTCCCTCCCGGCTGCCGTCGAACGACGTGGGCAGGCCCGTTTCGTTCGCATACGGATAGAAGGCCGTGAGCGTCGACGCCGACATGGCGCCCGTTCCGAAGTCGATGGTGTCGCAGCCTGTGCTGTTGCCGTAGCCGAAATCACGCATCCACGGATCGAGCACGGGTGTGCGGTGATACACCGAGTTCACGAAGGTCATGGTCGCGGCCGCGGGATCGTCGAGGAAGGCCATGCACTCCGAGCCGCTCTGTCGCAGCATGTAGCCTGCTGCCTTGAAGCGATCGCCGAGGCCGACTCCCGTGAAGCCGGGACAGCCCTCGATTTCGTCGTGCGGACTCGAGGCCTCGCACGAGCTGCCTTTGTTCTGCGTGTAGTAGTCGCAATGACTCTGTGCGGATTGGCAGAGCGCGGGCGCGATGGCTGCGCAGTCGAGACCCATGGCGAGGCGCAGTGTGTTTTCGGTGTTGATCGCCGTGATGGCGGCGTCCGGTGTCCCGTCGGGCGCCGGCGGGCACGCGGGCGTCATGCCACCCACGCCAGGCATTCCCGCGCTGCTCGGTGCGCCGGCCACAGCGGATCCGCCTGCACCGCCCACAGCCGTTGCGCCCCCGGCCGCACTGCGGCCGCCGAAACCCGATCGTCTGCCGGCTGCGCCGCTCGAGCCGCCAGCGGTCCCGCTCGTGCCGTTCGTACGACCAGCGGCGGCTCCTGCGCTCCCGGGCGCACCGCTCGCTGCGCCGCCAGTGGCCACGGTGCCGCCCGTACCCGTCGGAAGCGTGCCGCCTGTCCCGGATGCGCCACTCGCATTGCCGCTGCCGCCGGTAGCAGCAGGCGTCCCGGCAGCCGCGCCGAAGCCGGCAGTGCTCGTCCCTGCGCTGCCCCCAGGCACGTCATCGGCCGTGTTCGAGCTGCATCCCGCCACGACGAGTGCCGTGAACAAAAAGCTCGGCCGGACCCTCAGCGCGGGACTTACCATGTTGCGAGTATTCGACGCGCGCTGCCGCCTGTCGAGAAGCAGGCGTGGTATGCGCCGCGACATGCTGAACCACCGGGTCATGAAAAATTTCACGGGCGCTCTGGGAGCGCTCTTGGTGCTCGCTTGCGGGACCGCGGCGCCTCCGCCGCAAACGCCGGCGGCTCCGTCTTCTGCTTCCGCTGCTTCTTCTTCAGTACCCACAGTACCCACTCCGGTTCCGTCGCAGGCAGCTGCCCCGGCGCCGGTCACGGTGTCAGCGGCCGTGGCGAGCGCGGTCTCGGCGCCCGACCGCAGCGCGGAGGATCGCGCGCTCGACGCCGGTAGAAAGCCGGATTTGATGCTTTCGTTCTTCGGCATCGCGCCCGGCATGCGCGTTGCGGAGCTCGGCTCCGGCATGGGCTACACGAGCGAGCTCTTGGCGCGCGTGGTCGGCCCGACCGGTAAAGTCTACGGACAGAATATCAAGCTGTTCCTCGAACGCTTCGCGGAAAAACCGTGGAGCGAACGGCTCAAAAAGCCGGTCATGGCCAACGTCGTGCGCGTGGATCGCGAGCTCGACGATCCGTTGCCGCCGGACGCGAAGAATCTCGACGCCGTGCTCTGCATCCTCATCTACCACGACACGGTTTGGCTCGGCGCCGACCGCGCGCGCATGAATAAAGCCGTGTTCGCCGCGCTCAAGCCGGGCGGAGTTTACGGCATCGTCGATCACAGCGGCCGAGACGGCACGGGCACGAGCGAGGTGCAGAGCTTGCACCGGATCGAAGAGAAGGTCGTGAAGGAGGAGATCGAGCGCGCCGGCTTCGTGCTCGACGCCGAGGCGGATTTTTTGAAGAACCCAGCCGACACGCGTGATTGGAGTGCGTCGCCGCGCACGGCGGGCGAGCGGCGTGGGACGTCGGATCGTTTCGTCTTGCGCTTCAAGAAGCCGCGCTGACCGAGCTCAGCGGGGCGGTTCGGGGTCGGCGCCGTCCGTCGCGTTCGCTCGAGCTTCGCCTTCGGCGGCGCTCGAGCGCGTGACCTCACGCAGGATCTCGGCCACCGCCTCGTAGAGTACCTCGGGGATTTCGTCGCCGATTTCGAGCTCGCGGAGCGCTCGCGCGACGGGTACGTCGCGAATGCAGGGAATGCCGTACGCGCGCGCCGCCTCGACGATGTAACGAGCGAGGTCGCCTTCACCTTGCGCCACGAGCTTCGGCGCGGCGTCTTCCTCCTCGACGTAACGGAGCGCGCTCGCGAGGTGCGTCGGATTGATGACGACGACCGTCGCCTGCTTCACGGCGTTCACGATCGAGCCGGCGAGCGCCTCCTGATGGGCGCGGCGGCGCCGGGCGCGTACCTCCGGATCGCCCTCGGCTTCGCGATACTCCCGCCGTACTTCGTCGCGCGTCATGCGGTGGCGCCGGCGCCAGAGCCGCACGACGACGAGCAAGTCGACGAGACCGAGCCCCACGCCGAATAGCGCCACCCAAAGGCCGAGTGAGCGGCCGAGCACGAGCGCGAGTGGTGCGACGTTTCGTACGTCGCCCGCGGTTTCGGTCACGTCCGCCGCGTGAGCCACGAGCAGCCGGTAAGCGACCGCCGCGGCGAGCAGCGTGGCGAGGCCGGCGCGCAGGAGCGCCACGAAGCGGTCCGCGCGAAAGATGTTGCGCAAGCCGGCGACGGGATCGAGGCGCGACAAATCTGGGCTCAAGCGCGTGGCGCTCAGAACGCCGCGGGTTTGAAGGAGCCCGACGGCGACGGCCGTGGCCGACACGGCCAAAAGGAGCGGCGCGGCGAGCGAGAGCACTTCGAGCGCGAGCGTGTGGGCCGGCGCGACGAACGGCGTGCCCGCGAGCGCCGATCGGAGCAGCGCTCCGGCGCGGGCGGCGCAGGCACCGAGCGCGGCCGGGGCGAGAAGCACGGCGACGAGCAGCGCCAGCGCTTGGGCGAGCGCGTGGGAGACGGGACTGTCGCCCATCTCGCGCGCGCGGCGGAGGCGTCTCGGTGTCGGCTCCTCGGTCTTCATGTCTTACGGAGTATCGGCCGGGGACGGCTTCCAGTTGCTCGGCACGTGGTAGTTTTTGTTCCGCAGCAGGGTGAGAGAGCCACGCTCGGCGATTTGGTCGTAGTGGCCGGTCTCGAGCGCCTTTTTGGCCTGCACCGTGCCCTCCGAACCGCTGTCCTGTTCGTAGAGCACGTAGTCGGCGTCGAAGAAGTCGTCTTTGAGGTCGAAGCACCTCGTACGACCGGACACGTGCGGCAGCTCGTGCTCGCTCACCGCAAGCGAGGCTTTGGGCGGAATCAGCGCGGTGAGCTCGCCGAGCGCGGCGGCTTTCTTCCTGTCGCGCTCGTGCGGCGGCGCAAAATCGACCTCGGCGTATTCGGCATGAAAGTGGCGGCGCGGCGGGATCGCGCCCCAAGCGGTGGTCGTGAGCAGGGTGCCCGCGAGGAGCGCGCCCACCGCCGCGCGCCGCCGATCGCGACTCGCGTGGCCGAGCCCCTCGAGCGCGAGTGCCGACGCGGGGAAAATCAAGGCGATGAGGTAAGCGCTGTATTGAAATGAAATGTCGAGGGTGGCGTCGTACTCGGTCGTGAGTAGCGTGACGACCGAGCCGGGCAACAGGCTCAGCCACAGCCAGCTCCCGCGCAGCGGCAAGAACGCGAGTGGCGTGAGGATTAAAAGCGCGTACGCGATCTTCTTGTCGGTCACGAGCGTGCCGAACGAAAAGACGGGATTGGACACGAGCGTCTTCACGACCCCCCCGTACGTTTCGTCGTGGGCGGGAAACAGCCCCTTGTAAATGTGCTGGTACCACCAGGTGCCGAAGTGCGGCATCACGACGAACTTCATCACACAAAAATAGCAGCCGGCCACGGCGGCAACGACGACGCCGGCGCGCGGCGCACGCCCGCTCAGCACGAGGAACGCTCCCGTGGCGACGAAAATGAGCGGCACGTCCTCCCGGGAGGCGAGCGCGAGCGTGAAGGCGATCGCGAACGGAATACGCTTCTTCGCGTCGAGCCGATCGAGCGCCCAGAGCGAGAAGACCGCGCCGATGGGCTGGAAATGGATGTCGTAGAAATTGGCGCCGTGAAGCGGCGCGTAGAAGAGATACGCGAGCGCGAGCGCCAGCCCGACGGGCCGCGACGTGTGCCGGCTCGCGAGGCGATGGATCGGGAAGGCGGCGCTGGCGAGCAGCACCGACTGCAGGACGAGCAGCGTCTCGGCGTGCGGATACAGCGCGTAAAACGGCAAGAGCGCGTACATCGCGAACTCCGCGTGGCTGCGGAGCGCGCTCCAGTCGCCCTCGGGCAGGAGCGGTGTCGAGCGGAACGGGTGGCCGTGAAGCGCGTTGTAAAACGCGTTGTCGTACTGGCCGAGATCGTTGCTCATCGTGGCGAAGTGGTGATGCCTGAGCACGGTGAAGTACCCCGCGTACGCGGCATAACCGGCTGCCAAGAGCACGACCACGAGATCGAGCGCGTACGCGCGGCCGAGCCGAAGCTCGTCGAGCCGCTCCAGGGACACGTCGAGCGCAGACTTGAGCGTCGGGAAAGCGCCGCTCGGCCCTGCCATTTCACGAAGTGAAATCAACAGCGCTCGATTGAAGCAGAGTACGAGGACGGCCATCGCGCTCACGCGGGGCAAGAGCTCGAGCTTGTCGCTCGCGAGCAGGGCCACGGCGGGTCCCGAGAGCGCGAGCGGCAGCGCGACGCGCCCGGTCGAGACGAGCGCGGTCGTGGCCGCTCGGTTTCGCGCGCAGGCCGCGGCGCACACCACGGCAGAGCCGACAGCGCCGACGAGCACCGCGAGCAGCAGGTGCGTGCGCTCGTCCGACGCAATGCGGTTTCGTCCCACGAGGTCAGCGAGTTTCGGAACGGCAAACAGACCCACCGCGTAGGCGAGCGAGCCGACGATGAGTGCCCAGGCGCCGGCTCCGCGGACGAGCGCCGAGAGCTCCGCTTCGGCGCGTCGCGCGGCCGGCAGAATTGCGTCTTCAATCGTAGCGTTCCCCGACTCCACCAAGCGCGGACGCTATCACTCAACCGTTTTTCCGGCAAGCCGCCGGCCCGGTCGTCGAGGTCCGCTCAGCTCGCTGCCGCGGCGTTGATATCGGCACTCTCGAGTACGGGCTTCGAGTAGCCGCGCCGAGCGACGTTCAGCATCGCGCGACCGACGCGCTCGGTCGTCGTCATCGAGTCGGGTGCGAGCCAGCGCAGCATCGGCACTACCAGCCAACCGAAGAGCGTGTAGAGCACGCGATACGCCGGCGTGCGCGACGTGACGCCGTGGAGCGGCTGGATCACGCCGGGACGAAACGCGTACTTGCCCTTGAACGGCAGCGCGAAGACGGCGTTTTCCGCTTCACCCTTCACGCGCGCCCACATCGTCTTGCTCGTGCCGGTCGCGTCCGTCCCCCGGCCCGTCACGAGCACGAACGTCATCCCCGGGTTTCGCTCGGCGAGCACGCGCCCCGCCGCGGCCGGGATGTCGCGCGTCACACGACGATATTCGGCTTCGGTTGCGCCGACGGAGGTCACCCCCAAACAAAAGAAACAAGCGTCATAGCCCGTGAGCTCGGCCGCCGCGGGAGCAAAGTCGTGCAGATCGCTCAGCACGAGCTCTTCGAGCTTCGGGTTGCGTTTGCCGCTCGGCCGGCGGCCTATAGCGAGCACCCGCTCGACGTCCGGGTCGAGCAAGCATTCACGGAGCACGCCCTGTCCGACCATGCCCGTCGCACCGAACAAGATGACCTTCATGCGCCGGAGTCTAGGTCCGACCGAGCACCGAAAGTGATCAGAAGAGCGGGTAGGGTAGGCCTTTGCCGCCCGTGGCGCGCCAAGCGTTTGCCGTCTGCTGGATGATCGGGATGCGGAGCGAGGGCGGCGGGTGATCGCGCTCGAAATCGAACAGCACCGCGATGGGCGACGACTGGTCGAGCCCGGCGAAGAACTGCATCGTGAGCAGGGCCCCACCTTCGTTGAAGTGGTAGCCGTTGCGGCGGGCACCCGTCGTCAGCTCGTCGTTCAAGCCAGACATGTCGGCGGCGATCTCGTTCGGCTGATTGAACACGGGCACCGCGTCGGCGAGCACGCGCGCAATCTCGGCCGGCGGGAGATTGCCGGCGCCCGTGCAGGGCAGGTGATTCAAATAGTGATGCGCGAGCTCGTGCCCGAGCACGAACCCGACTTGCTCGTCGAACACTTGGCGCTGGCGCACGAGCTTGTTCGGCTGATTGTCGAGCGCCGGGTCGAAAAAACCGGGCGGTGGCTGCACGACGGGGCGTTTGGGCTGTTGGTTCTTCGCGACGAGCAGGATGTAGTCCGCGACTTTGTGCGTGTTCGCGGCTTCGTCGTAAGCGCGGGCGCGCGCGAGGTGCGCTTGGATGTCGAATAAGCCGTCGGTCACGGCCATCGCTGCCTTACCGTCCTTGGTGCACGTCGCGAACGCGTTCACTTCGCCCGGCGTGCTGTCGACCACCATGGGCACATTGGCGACGCGACCTTGCTGGAGCGGCGGCAAATTCGTGATGAGCTCGTGCATGATGCTCGCGGCCTCCGCGCGCAAGAACACGAGATCGGTGTTGTTGATGGGGTCGGGGCCGGCGGGAAGCGCTGCGGCGGCGGGGGGCGTCGCGGGTTGCGCGGGGTAAGTTGCAGGAGCTTGCGGATACGCTGCGGGTTGCCCCGGGTAAGCGGTCGCTGGCGGCTGGCCGGGGTAAGTCGCGGGTTGCCCCGGGTAGGGCGCTTGGTACGTCGGGTATTGCGCGACCGGCTCATCGTGCTGACAGCCGACGGCCGAACCGAGCAGCAAGGCCGCGACGGCGTAGAACGACTTGTTTGCCGTGTAAGAACGTTTCATGTGGTAGCTGTGCAGCCCCCGTAGGGCTGTCGCAGGATAGTAACCCGTGCGCCGCGATGCCATCCCCCGCCGCTACAGGGCGGTCGAACAAGACTTCATCGCGGGCAACGAAGTCGCGCTTCACCGTGACGGTACGGAGGCGTACCCCGCCATGCTCGAGGCGATTGCCGCCGCGCGCGAGCAGGTGCTGCTCGAGATGTACTGGTTCGACTCGGACCGCGCGGGCCGTCGTTTCGCCGACGCGCTCGGGGCCGCGGCGCGTCGGGGCGTCGAAGTGGCCGTGCTCTACGACGCCGTCGGCAGCATCGGCGCCGATCCGGCGATGTTCAGCGAGCTCAGGCGCGCCGGCGCGCACGTCGTCGAGTTCGGTCCGGTCGCGCCCTGGCGGCGGCGTTTTCGCCTCGAACGCCTGACGCGCCGCGACCACCGTAAGATTTTGGTCGTCGACGGTGAAATCGGTTTTACGGGCGGCTGCAACATCGCCGACGCGTGGCTTTCGCTCGAGGACAGCGGGCGCGCGTGGCGCGACGACATGATTTCCGTGCGAGGTCCGGCCGCGCGCGGGCTGATGCTCTCCGTGCTCGGTATTTGGCGCCGGACGGGCGGCGTTCCGCTCCTGCACATTCGCCGGAGCTTGCCGCCGCCCGTCGGGGAAACCCGCGTGAGCGTGCTCGGCGAAGCGAGCTTTTTGCGGGAGCAGCGTGAGATTTCGCGCGCGTACCTCAGCGAAATTTATCGAGCCAAGCAGCGCGCCTGGATCCGGAACGCGTACTTTCTGCCGGACCGCCGCGTGCGGCACGCGCTCGGGCGTGCGGCGGCGCGGGGCGTCGACGTGCGCGTGCTCATGCCGGGCGAAAGCGACGTCGAGCTCGTGCGTCACGCGAGCCGCGCGACCTGGGGGTACTTGCTGCGGCGCGGCGTGCGCCTCTTCGAATGGCAGCCGGGTATTTTGCACGCGAAGAGCGCCGTCATCGACGGGCGCTGGAGCACGATTGGGACTTTCAATCTCGACTATCTCTCGCTGCGCTCGAACCTGGAGGTGAACGCTTCGGTCGACGACGAAGTGTTCGGCGCCGTCATGGAAGGCTCTTTTTTGCGTGACCTCGAGGACAGCCGCGAGATTGACCGGCAGGCTTTTTTCTACCGTCCGCTCGGCGAGCGCTTGCTCGAGTTCGTGGCATACCGTTTCAGGAAGTTTCTATGACAGAGGCGCGCGACGCCCGAGCAGCAGCCTACGAAATCCGCACCCACGGCTCCGTGCGCGAGCTCGGCGAAGCCGCTTACCGTGCGCTGCTCGAGCCGGCGACGCCGCCATTCTTACGCTTCGAGTGGCTCGACGCGCTCGAGCGGACGGGCTGCGTCGCGCCCAAGCGCGGTTGGCTGCCGATGCACGTCGGCATCTACGAGGACGGCGAGCTCGTCGCGGCGGCTCCCGCGTACGTGAAGGGCAACAGCGAAGGCGAGTTCGTGTTCGATCACTCGTGGGCGCGCTTCGCCGAAGCAGAGCTCGGCATTTCGTATTATCCGAAGCTCATCGTCGCCGTGCCGTTCACGCCCGCGACGGGACCGCGCCTGCTCGTCAAATCGGGCCGCGCGCGCGAAACGCTGGCGGGCGTCTTGAGCCAAGCGCTAGCGGGCATCTGCAAACAAGCGAAGCTCTCGTCGGCGCACATTCTGTTCCCGACAGCCGCGGAGTCAGCGCTCTACACGGAGCACGGCCTGCTGGCGCGGCACGGCGTGCAATACCATTGGCATAACCCCGGCTACGCGAGCTTCGACGACTTTCTCGCGCGCTTCAACGCGAAGAAGCGCCATCAAATCCGGCGCGAACGGCGCGAGCTCGAGGATCGCAACATCGTGCTCGACGTGCTCAGCGACAAGACGCTCGGCCCCGAGCAAGCCGACTTCATCCACGATTTTTACGTCGCCACCGTCGACAAGTTCCCGTGGGGGCGTCGCTACCTGAGCCGCGCGTTCTTCGAACAGGTGTGCAGCAGCATGCCGGACGCGCTGCACGTCGTCGTGGCGAGCGAGCGCGGTAGCAAGAAGCGTCTCGGCGGCGCGTTCAACCTGCTCGGCAAGGAGCGCCTCTTCGGTCGTTATTGGGGCGCGCTCGCCGAGGTGCCGTTCCTCCACTTCAATGTCTGCTTCTACAAGGGCGTCGAGGAGGCCATCGCGCGAAGGCTCGGCGGCTTCGAGCCCGGCGCCGGCGGCGAGCACAAGGTCGCGCGCGGCTTCGAGCCGACCGTCACGCACAGCGCCCACTTCCTCGCCGACCGCCGCTTGCGCGAGGCCATTGCCCGTCACCTCGTCGCCGAACGCACCGCGGTCGACGAGCACGTGTCCGAGGCCGAACCCGTGCTCAAGCCTTAGCGCGGGGATCTAGGTCAGCGTGCGGCCGCGTTCTCTTGCACGCGCGGCTCGTGCGCGGCGACGATGGGGGTCACGACCGCGAAGTGCCACGAAAGCAGCAAGAAGACCTGCGCTTCACCTGCGACGGGCTTGGGCAAGGTGGTGGTCGCACGGAACTCGAGCCACGGGCCTGGCGCCGTCCCCGCGAGGGGCATGCCGAAGCCGAGCGAGCCTTCGAAGGCGTGACGGTTGCCGAAGTCGTGGCCGTGTTCGGTCGCGAGGCTCGCGCCGAGCCCGAGCGCCAACGAGTCGAGCGCGAGATCGAAGACGGCGGGGCCGCGCTCTTGAGCCTTGCGCCAGCGCAGCAGAAACAGCGGCGTGAGCTCGAGGCCGAAGCCGAGCCGGCGCTCGATGTCCGGGTGCGGAGCGAGCGTCTCCCCGTACGCCACGTAGAGACCGGCCGAGTAGTACCAGCGCGCGACGCCGCGCACTTCTACGCTCATCTGGCCGTTCGAAAACGCAAGGGCGGGCCCCGCACCGAGACCAAGGTCGAGATCGCCGTCGAAGCGGCCGTACGCGCCGTCGCCGTGGTGGTGGTCGGCGTCCGGGTCGACCGAGTGAACCTGAGCGGTCGTGCGGCGGCCGAAGGCGTCGGGCTCGGCGCGCGCCGGCTCGCCCGCGAGCGCCGCCAAGAGAAACCAAGGGGTCATGGCTTGAGAGCGCGCTTGATGGAATCACGGAGCTCGGGGGCGAACACGAGCCGAATCCGCTCCATGCGTTCGCCGCGCAGGCGTCCGAGCAAGAAAGAGACTTCGGCGAGCGAGCGCACGGCGCCGTCAGGGAAGACGATCGTGAGCGGATCGGCGGCGTCGTCGAGCACGACGGTGGAAGCGATGTCGAGGCCGACGTAGATCTCCGGGTCGAGGCCGGCGGCGCGGGCCACGTCGCGTGCACGGTCGAGCGCTTCGAGGCGGCCGCGCGGCTCTGCCTGTTCACCGAAGAGCTCGTAGGTCTTGAACAGGCGGCGCGCGTGCAGGCGCGTCACGAGATCGGCGAGCAGCGTGTCGTGTGCGTCGCGCCAGCTCGAGAGCGCGACCCAGAGCTGCGGATCGTCGAGGTCGAGGTACTCGCCGAGCGAGACCGAGCCGTCGCGCGCGAGCGTCGCGATGGCGGGCGGCGTGCCCGGCAGGCGCGTGCCTTCGGCGAGCAAGACGCGCGCACGGTCGAGGATCTTCGTGAGCATCCATTCGCAGGAGCGCTCGGTTTTGTGAAAGTAGACCTGCTGGAACATGAACAGGCGCGCGAGCAAAAACGATTCGATCGCGGGGATGCCCTTGCGGCCGTCGATGGCGAGGGGCGGAGCGACCGTGTCGGAGTCGGGTACGCCGAAGGTGAGGCTCCGGAGCAGCCAGTCGAGATCGAAGCGGCCGTAGCCGACGCCGGTCGCGTGTGCGTCGCGCAAGAGGTAGTCGCAGCGGTCGACGTCGAAAGTGCCGCTCACGGCGCGCGCCAAGTACGAGAGCTCGTGGCGGCCGAACACGAGCTCGGCGACGCGTTCGGGCAGCTGCGGATCGAGCCCCTTGAGCACCCGGTGCACGTCCGTGGAGTCGTCGAGCAGCACGCGGCGCGTCCAGGCCTCGTGGTGCTCTCCGCCGAGCACTTGCTCGAACAGGTGCGAAAACGGTCCGTGTCCGAGATCGTGGAGCAACGCGGCGGCGAGGGCCTCGCGCGCCCGTTCGGTCGTCACGCGTTGCCAATAAGGCAAGGTTTGGTCGATGCTGCGAAGCCGCATGAGGAGGCGCGTCATCACGAACGTCGCGCCCACGGCGTGGGAAAAGCGCGTGTGATCGGCGCCGGGGTAGGCGAAAGACGCAAGTCCCAGTTGCCGAATGCGCCGCAGGCGCTGGACTTCTCGGGTCTCGAGCAGCATCACGATGATTTCCTCCTCTTTTCGCTCGAAAGAAACGAGGCCGTGCACCGGATCGCGGAGGATCATCGAGCGCAATACTGTGACGATTGCGGCATTTCCCCCTAGCTCAATTTTCGAGCACCAAAGAGCTCGCTCTCGACACGGCGCTAAAGCGCGCGTAACTTTAGAGCGATAAACCGTTCGCGGCCTCGGGGGCCGGGCGGTCCGCGAATTCCATGGCTCGTCCCAGCATCCCAGCACCTCCACGGCCCATCCGGCTGGTCGACGTGCTGCGCCAGCTGCCCGAAGCCGAGCTCTCGTCGCTCATCGCGCGGCTGAAGATCAAGGTGGACGAGGCAAAGCGCATCGACGTGCCCTCGCAGGTCGCGCGCCTGCTCTTGCAGCTCCCCGAGCTCCGGGACCCCTCGATTCTGCCCGGCCCGACCCGCGAGCTCCTCTACCGCATCGCCGAGGCAGGGGGCGTGCTCAGCGCACGCGGTTTGCCGGCGGCGGTCGAGCCGCTCGTCGCACGCGGCGTCGTCTACGTGCGTGGCCGCGGCGGCGGGGTCGAGCTGCTCTTGCCCATCGCGTTCCTCTTGCACCTGAAGCCGTGGGAGGGGGAGGACCCGCGTGGCGTGCGCGCGATGCTCTGGCAAGCGCATCCCGACGTGGCGAGCAGCATCGCGTCGCACTATCTCGGCCGGCCGGCGACGCCGCCACTCGCACTCTGCCTCGAGCCGGCGTGGGAAGTGCTTTCGGATCCCGAACGGCTCGCGCGTGAAGTCGAGGAGCTGGCGCCGCTCGAACGCAAGCTCTTGTCCGCCGTCGAACAGGTGGGCGGGGAAGTGGACACGGAGGAGCTGCTCGATCTCGAGCGGGAGCCGTTGCGGCTGCGTGGCGCCATGGGCGCGACGCCTTCGCGGCGTGGCGTGGGGTTCGCGCTCGAACGGCGCGGGTTCCTCGTGCCGGTGCACCCGAACCGGCACGTGATCCCGACGGAGGTCGCCGGCATCGTGGGCGCGCAGCGACACGCCGAGCGTCTCGCGCAACGCCAGCAGATCCGCACGTTCGTGCTCGGCGACGATCACGCGCCGCGCCGCGCCCGTTTCGCCGAAGATCCGGCCCCGCTCGCGCTCGCCCTCGGCTTGGCCGTGCGCGAGCCCGGCGTCGAAGTGAAGCCCGGTGTCGGCACGCCGCGCTCGCTCCTCACGAAGCTCGCGTCGCGCTTCGGCAAAGATCCCGAGCGCGTCGCCTTCGTCGCGGCCCTCAGTCGCGCGATTGGCCTGTGGGATCCTTCCGCGATCGGCATCGCCTCGCCCCCGGGCGCGCTCGCCGTCGCCGATCTGGCGCACGCGCTCTTTCAAGCCTGGCGCCGCGGCGGCGCCTGGGACGAGGCACGGCCCGACGGTGAGGTCCTGCGCGCTCCGCCCGAGGCGCGGGAGTCGAGCGCGTGCGGCGTCGTGCGCGAGCTCGTGCTCGAGGCGTTGCAAGAGCTGTCGGACGGCCGCTGGGTGCCGTGGGAAGCGGTCGCCGCTTACGTTCGTTCGGATTCGCGCACCCCCGGGGTGCGGCGGCTCGTCGAACGCTGGGCGCAACGCTCCGGGGTCGAGCCGCTCCTGCCCGAAGAGATCGCTCGCCGCATCGGACTTGGCAGCTTGCACCTGCTCGGCGTCGTCGACATCGGCGATCCCGACGACGAAGAGTCCATCGGCCCGACCTTGCGCATCACGCCGCGCGGTCGCTCCTACCTGCGCGACGGCTCCGATTCGCGTCCGCCCGGCGAGCCCAGCCGCTTTCTGGATCATCAGGCGTTACGCATCGGTTCGGCGGCGCAGACCGGGTCGATCATCGCGCTCGCGCCGCTCGTCGAGATCGGTGCCGTCGGCAGCTCACTCGACGTGCTCGTGACGCCCCAGGCGCTCGCGCGCGCGCTCAGCGCCGGCTTCGAAGCGGAAGTGCTCCAGACCCGGCTCGAAGTGCTCGCGCAGCTGCCCGATCCCATTGCGCGCTCCTTTGCTCAGGCGAGCGCGGTCGTCGGCCGCGCCGAGTTCGTCGCGACGGCGGGGTTCATCTGGGTCGAGGATCCGGAAGTGCGGGAGCTCTTGCGCACGCGCCGCCAGACGGCCGATCTATTCGTCGATCCGTCGCCGCCCGCGGGCTTGCTCGTGCAGGCGGGCGTCGAGCTCGAGCGGCTCGCGCGCCGCTGCCGTTCACTCGGCGTCGAGCTCATCGTGGGTGGCGTGCCGTACCGCACCCGCTCGGTGCCGCCCGGCAAAGCCAGCGGCAGCGGGGCGCGCCGGCTCGAATCGAGCGGCACCTTGCCGGCACTACGTGCTGCGCGCGTCCCCTCGAGCGCTCGTCAGGCCGCGACGCGGGCGTCGTCGAGCACGCGTGAGGCGGCGCGCGCCGCCGAGCCCCCCGTGAGCGGTCGTACGGGGCTCATCGACGACGAGCCCGAAAACAAGCGCGGCGCGGGCGAGTGACGAGGCTTGAGGCGGGCGATCTTGGAAGACCAGATCGCGATCGGCACGAGTGACCAAGAGCCACGTGAAAAACCGGCGAGGCCGGCGCGTTGTGGGTCAGTGGTCGGCAATCGACGCAGGACTTTGAGCGAGGTCGCCGTGCTCTCATCAACCCCCAAATAAGGCCGAAGGGGTTTCAGATCGCCTTACACGAGCGCGGCGACGGGGCCGACCTGCGACCCACACTGCGCCGGCCTCGCCGGTTCTCGCATGCATTTCAGTTTCCTGGACGATCGTGATCTTTCCTTCCGAGACTGCCAAACTCGAGCCTTGTGATCGTTCCTCCCAAGACCGCCCGACTCGAGTCTAGGCGTGCGCTCGCCGCGGCGGTGGCGGCGCCCGTTTTGCTCGTCGCAGCGCAGGTGCTCGCGCAGGTGAACGTGTTCGAGGTACCGGCCGAGTGCGGCAGCGAGCTCGAGTTCGCCGGCGAGCTGGAACGGCTGGCGGGCGCGGACGCGAGCCGCGCGCGGCCGTCGCTCGTGCGCATCGAGCATGACCCGGGTTCGGGGACGTACCATCTGACACTCGAAGTCGCGGGGCGGGTGCGCGAGCTCGAGCACCCCGACTGTCGCGTGCTGATGCGCAGCGCCGCCGTGATTGCTGCTGCGTCCGTGAAGCTCGATGCAGCGACGCCGGCGCCGGTCGTCGCGCCTCCGTCCGCGCCGCCGCCGAAGGCGCCGAGCAGCGAGCAAGCTCGAGCAAGCACGCCCGCTGCCGCACACGCGAGTACGGCGCGAGTGCACTTTCGCGGACATGTGGCCGCGGGGGGCGGCGTCGCCGTCGGCGTCGTCCCAGCGGCGACGCCGCTCGCGGAGCTTCGGGGTGGGATCTCGCGCGGGCCGTGGGGCGTGACGCTCGCGGGGCGTTACTTTGCGCCGCAGTCGGTGTCGCTCGACGGGCGCAGCGCCAACATTCGCGGGTTCGGCCTACGTCCGGCGGGCGTCGTGACCCCGATGCCCTGGCTTTCGGTCTCGCTCGGTCTCGATGTCGAGCTGCTCGTCGGCCGTGGTGGGGACGGGGTGGCGTCACCGGCGACCGACTCGGCCTGGACGCTGGCGCCGTCGGGGGAAATCGCCGTAATCCCAATTCAAAATGAACACTTGGCGCTCGAGCTCGCGGTGCTCGGCCGAGTGGCCCTCGTGCGGCCCGTTTTCGAGGTGGGTGGTTTCGGGCAGCTCTACCGAGTGCCAAGCTTGGGGATGGCTGCTGTCGCGCGGGGGGTTTGGCGTTTTCGGTGACGGATTGAGCCCCGTCGGAGGATGAACCACCAAATGTCCGCTGGGACGCTCGAGCCGACGCCATTTGCCGCGACCCGCGTCGACGCGCGGCCGGCCGACGGTTCGGACATCGATCGCATCTACACGGAGCATGTCCGTTACGTGTGGCGCTGCTTGCGCGCCCTCGGCGTGAGCGACTCCGCGCTCGATGACGCCGTGCACGACGTGTTCCTCGTCGTGCAACAGAAGCTCGCGCACTTCGACGGCCAGGCCGCGGTGACGACGTGGCTCTACGCGATCGCGCTCCGCATCGCGCGCCGCGCACGCGCGACGGCACGCAAGGACGCATGGCGCTTCGCGCCGGTCGACTCCGACGACACGCCGGGCGGCAGCCTCGCGTCACACCCCGCGACGACCTCGCACCCCGAGCAGGCCATGGAACACGGCGAGCGCCTCTCGCTCGCACGGCGCGCGCTCGATCGCCTCGACGACGACAAGCGCGAAGCGTTCGTGCTCTCACAGATCGAACAGCGCTCCGCGCCTGAAATCGCGGACATCACTGGGCTCCCGCTCAACACCGTCTACTCGCGCGTGCGCGCGGCGAAGGCCGCGTTTCAGGTCGAAGTGGCGCGGCTCGAGCTCATCCTACGAGGAACATCCAAATGAACGGCGACGGCGAGCTCGATCCTTTTACGGAAGCGTTGAGGGAGGATCTGCCGAGTGCCCACGACGAAGCGCGGCTTCGCGTTCGGCTCGCATCGGCGGGCATCCTCGCTGGGGCGGGCGTGATGACGCCGGCAGCGACGGCGGCCGCGACGGGGACGGCCACTGCGGGTGTGTTCGCGAAGCTCGTCGCGTTGCCGTTGGCCGTCAAAGTCGGAGCGACGCTCGCGCTCGCGGGTGTCGCGGTCGTGCCGCTCGTGCATGCGCGCGCGCCTGCGCGGCGGACGCCCGTCGAAGCTCCGGCGCGTGCGGTGGTGCTTTCGCCGCACAGGGCGGAGGCTCTGCGTCGCGTCGAGGTGACGCCGAGTGCGGCAGCGCGAACGCCTGCGCCGCCCGTGGACATGGCGACGACCACGAGTACGGCGCCGGTGCGCGTCGAGGCGCCGAGCGCTCCCATGCTCGGGTTGGCGACGCGGACGCCGAAGCGTGGCGCGGCCGAAGTCGCGCCGGCGCGTGATGTCGGCGATGGGCCGGTGGCGGTGGCCATTGCGAGCGCGCGGGCGGTGGCAGCGTTTCCGGCGGCGCCGGCGGCAAGTGAGGACGAGGGCACGTTGCGCGACGAGACGGCCATGATGGAGCGCGCGCTCGCGGCCATGAAGCAGGGTGATTTCGGTGCGGCACGGCGCGAGCTAGCGCTCCACGCCGCACGGTTTCCGAACGGGCACTTGGCGCCCGAGCGCGACCGCGCGCTCGCGCGAATTCGGGAGAAGGAGATGACACCATGAAAACGAATATTTCGAACGGTTGGACGAGTCGCTACGCGCTCTTGGCGCTCGTCGCGTGGGCACCGCTCGGGCTGGGGGCGAAAGGTTGCGATCACGCGGTGGTCGGCGACGACGGCCACTGCACGACGGATTGTCCGAGCGGCGAAGGCGGTGCCGACACGGGTGGCACTGCGGGGACCGGCGGTGCTGGGACGAGCGGCGACGCCGCAAAGGGCGGCACTGGGACGAGCGGCAAAGGCGGCACGTCCGGCACGAGCGGCAGCGCCGGCAAGGGCGGCTCGTCCGCGACGGGCGGCTCGTCCGGAAGCGTCGGTCAGGGCGGAAGCCCGGGTGGCACGACCTGCGGCGGCCTCCAAGGTTTGAGCTGCGACAAGGGCGAGTACTGCGACTTCACGCCGGACGCCCTGTGCGGCGCGGCGGATCAGACGGGCACCTGTCAGCCGATGCCGCAAATCTGCGACACGCTGTACGCGCCGGTGTGCGGCTGCGACGACAAGACATATGGCAACGACTGCGAAGCCGCGCGGGCCGGCGTCTCCGTTGCCGCGAAGGGCGAGTGCGCGCCGAACGGCGTGACGTGCGGCGGCAGCACCTTCGTCAAATGTGACGCCGGGCAATACTGCGAGTACCCGCCCGATGCCATCTGCGGTCGTGCCGACGGACCGGGCACTTGTCAGCCGAAACCCGACGCTTGCATCACGCTGTACGCCCCCGTCTGCGGGTGTGACGGCATCACGTACGGCAATTCGTGCGAGGCGGCCAGGGCCGGCGTCTCCGTGGACTACGACGGCGCGTGCACTCCGCAAGGCGGCACCACCTGCGGCGGCCTTCTGGGAACGCAGTGCCCCGCTGAGCAATTCTGCGATTTCCCCCTCGCCACGCAGTGCGGCTCGGGCGATCAAACGGGGACGTGCGAAACCATCCCGGACGCATGCGACCAGGTCTACGCGCCGGTGTGCGGCTGCGACGGCAACACCTACTCGAACGAATGCATCGCGAACGCCGCCGGAACTTCCGTAGCTGCTAGCGGCGCGTGCGCCGACACCGGAGCGACCTGCGGCGGGTTGCGCGGCAGTCAGTGTCCGAGCGATCAATATTGCGATTTCGCGCTCGCGACCCAGTGCGGCTCCGGCGACCAGACTGGAAACTGCAAGGCGAAGGCCACCGTGTGCCCCGACGTCACCGGCTCGTCGCTCGAGGTCTGCGGCTGTGACGGCAAGACGTACGCGAGCGCGTGTTTTGCGCAGCGAGCGGGCGTCGCCGTGGCCTCGAACGGCGCCTGTCCCTCGAAGTAGTCGCCGTCTCGTGAAGTCGTCAGCGGCGCTCGGCCCGTGAGGTTCGGGCGCCGCTCAGGCTCTACGCTTCGAGGCGCCGCGCGATCCAGCCGAAGTCGTCCGAGCTCTCACGGACGGGACCGACGACGCGCCACTCCGGCTCGCTCGGAGCCGCATCGAGCAGGTCCACGCGGAGCGCCCAGGCTCGACACGAGCGGGTTTGACGCGCATGCCGAGCCGCGCCGGCTTCCCCGCCGCGCGACATCCGCGCCCGTACCGGCCCGCGCGAAGGTTCGTACGATGGTGCCCGCGGTGTTCGCCTTCATGGCGTACGCGGTGACGTGTGGCGCGGAGCCGAAGCTAGCCTCGAGCGCGCGGGCCCCCGCGTCGAGCCCGTCGAGATCGTAGACGTAGGCCGGTGTACCGATGCGAGACGCCTCGAAAAGCGGCCGAGTAGCGGCCCGAGCGGCGTGCCGGAAACGGTGAGGGCGCCTTGCGCATTGCGTCGAAAGCCGACTTCAAGGTCGGTCATCGATAGTAGGAGGAGAACCTACCCCATTCCGGCGCGCTGTGTGGCATGCTGGCTCGTCGTCCCATGATTTCTCGTCGCGCCAAGATCGTCTGCACCATTGGTCCCGCTGTCGAATCCCGTGAGCAGATCCGGGAGCTCATCGCCGCCGGGATGGACGTTGCCCGCCTCAACTTCTCGCACGGAGAGCATTCCGAACACGGCCGCCGCGCCGAAATGATTCGCGTCGAAAGCGCCGCCATGGGCAAACCCGTGGCCATCCTGCAGGACCTCTGCGGTCCGAAAATCCGCACGGGCAAGATCGGCCCCGCCGCTCTCGCGGTCGGCGACACCGTTGACCTGATCTCCGGCGAAGCCGGCGACGAGCGCACGATCGCCATCAACTACGACGGCCTCGAGCACGACGTGCGACCCGAGGATCGCATCCTGCTCTCCGACGGCCAGGTCGAGCTCAAGGTGATCGGCATCAAGGGCAACCGCGTCGAAGTGCGGGTCGAACACGGCGGACCGATGCGCGCCAAGATGGGCGTGAATCTCCCGTCGGGCAGCCTCCGCCTCGGCGCGCTCACGGAAAAGGACAAGCACGACCTCGACTTCGGGCTTTCGATCGGCGTGGACTTCGTGGCGCTTTCGTTCGTGCGCCGCGCGGAGGAAGTGCAGGAGCTACGCGAGATCTGCGAGCGCAAGGGCAAGCCGACGCCCATCGTCGCCAAGATCGAGACACCGAACGCCGTCGAGCGCCTCGACTCGATCGTGCGCGCCGCCGACGCGGCGATGGTGGCACGCGGCGATCTCGGCGTGGAGCTACCGCCCGAAACCGTGCCGGTGATTCAAAAGCAGATCATCGGGACGTGCCGCATTCATCGGAAGCCCGTGATCGTGGCGACGGAGATGCTCCAGTCGATGGTCGATTCGCCGCGGCCCACGCGCGCCGAGGCGAGTGACGTGGCGCACGCCGTGTTCGGTGGAACCGATGCCGTGATGCTCTCGGCCGAGACCGCGACGGGTAAGTTTCCGATCCACGCCTGCCGCATGATGGACCGCATCATCCGCCAGGCCGAGGCGAGCCGGTTTTTGAACCTGTCGCCCTCCGAGCCGGACCACACGACCCCTGACGCCATCGCGCACGCTGCGGTTTCCATCGCCCGCGAGGTCGGGGCGAAGCTCGTCGGTGCCCTCACCGAGAGCGGCGTGACGGCGCGTCTCGTCTCGAAGGCACGCCCGACGGTGCCGATTTTGGCGTTTTCGACCGAAGAACGCGTGCTCAGGCGGCTTGCGCTCTATTGGGGGGTAACGCCCCGATCGCTCGTCGCCAAGGCGACGCTGGAGGACCAGGTCCGGGACTTGAGCGAAGTCCTGACCGAGAGTAATCTGGTTCGGTCGGGAGAGCGGTACGTGATGGTTTATGGCGCACGCGTTGGTGTGCGCGGCGCGACGAACGCCGTGCGGGTGGAGCAGCTAGCCTGACGGAGTCTGGGTGATCGCGACGGCGGAATCGAAGCCCGACCTCGCGAAATTCGAGATCCGCGAGGAGATCGGCCATGGCGGCATGGCGACGGTCTACCTCGCGCGCGACAAGCGGCTCGGCCGCGACGTAGCTCTCAAGATCATCCACCGCCACCTGCGGGAGAACGTCGAGGTCGCGGCGCGTTTCGCGAGCGAGGCGCGCGCCGTCGCCAAGCTCAAGCACCCGAACATCGTCGAGGTCTACGACGTCTCGGACGAGGCGGAGCCGGAGCGCTACCTCGTCGTCGAGCTCGTGCGAGGCACGACGCTGCGAGCGCTCATCGCGCAAAACGAGCGACTGCCGGCCGAGATCGCCGCCATCGCGGGCGTCGAGATCGCGGCCGCGCTCGATCACGCGCACCAGTTCGGCGTCATCCACCGCGACGTGAAGCCCGAGAACGTGCTCGTCGCGCTGCAGCCGGCCGGCGCGCCCGACGTGCGCGCGAGCAACCCCGACGACCCGCTGATCAAAATTACCGACTTCGGCATCGCGAAGCTGCTCGACGCGCAGGGCGTCACCTCGACGGGCCAGGTGCTCGGCTCGCCCGCGCACATGGCGCCCGAACAGATCGAGGGCGGCGACGTGAACGCTCGCTCGGACGTGTTCGGACTCGGCGTGCTGCTCTACGAGGCGATGGTGGGCCGCCTGCCGTTCGACGGCAAAAACCCCGCGCAAGTCCTGCGGCGCGTGCTCGACGGCGCCTTCACGCCCGCGGACAAGGCGCGTCCCTCCGTCGGCCAACGCTTCGGCGCGATCGTCGGCAAGGCGCTCGCTCACGAACCGGCGCAGCGCTACGCCTCGGCCGAGGAAGTGGGCAGGGCGCTGCGCGAAGAGCTCACGCGGCTCGGCTTCGTCGACCTGCGGGGTGAGCTCCGCGCGTTCCTCGCCGATCCGAAGGCGTACCAGGCCGCCTACGAACCGCGCGTCGTCGAGCGGCTCGTGAAGCTCGCGACGGAAGCTCGAGCCAGGAAAGACATCCCGGAGTCGGCGGCCTACTTGAATCGAGCGCTCGCGCTCAGGCCGGACGACGCGAGCATTCTCGCGCAGGTGTCGAGTCTCAGCCGCGCCGAGCGACTGCGCCGCAACGTGCGGAGCGCCGCGCTCGCCATCGGCGGAAGCGCCGTCGTCGCCGCAGTCGCCTTCGGATTTTCGCGGATGGAGAAGCGGCCCGCCGTCGTCGAGAAGCCGCTCGTGCCGTCAGCGAAGGGACCGGCTTCGCAACCGAGCGCCGCTGCTGAGGCGGCCGCGAGCGGCGAGCCCGAGACGGCTGAAGAAAAGCCGCGTGTCGTGCCCCGCAAGCCGCCGCTCCGGGCCGTGGGCGGAAGCTCGGCGTTGCGCGCGGTACCGTCGGCCTCGGCGAGCCCGTCCATGGCGCGCGTGCGCATCGCCGTCGACGGGCCGGCCAACACGATTGTCAGGGTCGACGGAGCCGACCTGGCCGATTGGTTCGGCACGCAGGAGATTGCCGTCGGCACCCACGTGTTCGACTTCATCCCCCCGAACGCGGAGTGCTGTGAGGCCGGCGACCGCCAGACCGTCGAGATCCGGCCGCCGAATGGGCCGGACGACCTACAGAAGGTGCGCGGGCGGATCGCCTTTCGCGACGCCGTCGTCGAATTCCGCGGTCCGCCCGGCTCGCGGGCTAGTTGCGCAGAGCTCGGGGATTTTCCCGTTCCGAGCCACCAGACCTTCGAGATGACGAGCGCGGCGCGTCGGGGCAGCTGCACGCTCATCCCGCCGCCCGGAAGCGGTTTGCCCGTGAAACCATTTGACGTGACCCTGAGCCCCGGTCGAGTCTCGAGCGTCCCCCCCGGCTCCTGAATCCCCGCCGGGGGCTCAGCATGCATTCACGTCTTCGGTCGGTCTCGGTGGCGACCTTCGCCGGGACGTTCTGGTTCCTCGGTCACGCATTGGCGGACGAAGGTCCGGGGCGGGCGGAGCCGGCGCATGCGCCCGGGCGTCCGAGCGCTCCGCATGCGGGCGAGCACGCTGCGCCGCCGGAAGAGCGCTTGAGCGACGAGGCCGAGCTCGCGCGCGTCGTCGGTTTGGTCGAGGCGGCCAAGTACGAGGAGTGCGCCGCCCGCCTCTCACGCCTGCTCGACGCGAAGAATCCGCACCCGCTCACCGACCCCCAGATCCTCGAGTCGGCGCGGCTCTATCACGCCACCTGTCTCATCGGTCTCGGCAAGAGTGAGCAAGCAGACGTGCCCCTACGGGACGCAATTCGCAAGAACCCGCAGATGCGCCCCCCGGACAGCCTCGTGTTCCCCCCGCGCGTCGTCGATCGCTTCTTGAAGCTGCGCGAGGAGTACTACAAGCAGCTCCGCACGGTAGACAAGGATGCTATCGAACGAGCCGAGCGTGAGGCCAAGGAGCGACAGGAGCAAGAAAGCGCGCAGCGCGCCTACGTGAGCATGCTCGAGCGCGTCGCGCGCCAAGAGGTCGTGGTCGAAAAACGCAGCCGCTACTTGGCGCTCGTGCCGTTCGGCGTGGGCCAATTCCAGAACGGCAACCCTGCGCTCGGCTGGACGTTCCTCGGCGCCGAAGCGGCGTTGAGCATCGTCTCCCTCACGTCGCTCGCGGTCTTCAGCAACATCAAAAACCAAGCCGACACGTACGAAGCGCACCAGCAAACGCCTGCGACCAACGTGAACAGCAGGCTGCAAAACTGGTACCTCGCGATGAACCTGAGCACGTACACGCTGCTCGGCGTGGCGGCGCTCGGTATCATCGAAGGGCAGATTTCCTTCGTGCCCGAGGTGCGCCACGTGCGCGAGCGCCCGTTGCCGAAGTTACCGAAGAACCAGCCGGCTTGGCTGCTCGTGCCTGATGTCGCCGTGGGCGCGCACGATTGGCACGTCGGCGTTCGCGGCGCGTTCTGACGATCGCGGCACGCCGCCTGACCATCGCCGCGGGCCCCTCGAACGGCTGTTTGGGCTCAGATGCCGCCCGTCGCGCCGGTGCCGAACGGGTTACTGCCGAACGGATCGGTGCCGCCCGTGCCGCCCGTGCTCACGGTGCCGCCGAAGCCGAGCGAGCCCCCGGCGGGCATAGGGCTGCTCGCGCTACCGCCCGTGCCGCCGACCGAGCCGTCCAGGCTGCCTCCGGTCGCGCCGGTGCCGCCCGTCGTCGGGGACGGGCTCGTGCCTCCCGTTCCCGTCTGCGTCGTGCCGCCTGCAGACGGCATTCCGCTCGCAACCGGACCCCCAGGCGGAACGCCGGGTGCCGTGGTGGTCGGGTAGACGCAATCACGGCAGGGCGGGGACTCGTCGTCGTCGCTCGAGGAACAGCCGAAGGCGAGCGCGCCGGCGATGGTCAAAATGCCGAACGAACGGAGTGGGCGCGTGCTGAGGGCGGTCATGAACGACTGTTTTCGCAAGAACGATGCCGCACGGACGAGGGACGCTGGGCGCCCCTTGCGCACGGCTCTCGCCGGCACGGTGCGCCAATGCCGGCGCGACGGCGCGCAGGCGCGCTGAGACGCTTCACGGTGCCGAGCGTGGCCGCTCAGCGTGACTTTTTTCCGCGTTTCGCAGGCGCGGCGCGTCAGAGCTCTTCGACGACCACGTTTTCCCGGTCGGCGGCGCGTTCGGCCGCGGCGAGGCTCGTCGCCCCCGCGAAGGCGCTCGCGCCGCGTTTGACGCCAAGCAGTGCGAGCACGAAAGCGGGGGGCTCGAAGCCGAGCTCCGGGTGATCGTCGAAGAGCGCCGCGAGCTCGCGCGCGTACGCACGCGCGAGCGGCAGTTTGTCGATGCGATCGAACGCCTGCGCCTTCGGGCGGCTCGCGAGCGGGAGCAGCACGAGCCCGGCGAAGACGAGCCGGTAGAGCCGGCGGGCTCGGCCGAGCGCCTGCGGCCGCCGCTCGAGCACGAGCTTCAAGAAATGCACGTTGAGCGGGACGTGAAAGGATTCGTCGCGCGTGAGGATCGTGAGCATGCGGCGCACGCTCGGCTCGCGCACGTTGCGGAGCGCCATGCGGTAGGTGGTCGCGCCGATCGTCTCGAACATGAGGTTCGTGAGCACGATGGTTTCCATGCGCTCGGCGCGGGCGTACGCGCGGTAAAGCAGCCGCGTCACGCGTCCCATCGGCTTCACGCCGCCGCCGATGCGCGCGAGAAACTCCTCGAGTAGCTCGCGGTGCCAGCCTTCTTCGTTGCCGTAAAGACGCAGCACCTCGGCGAGCGCCGGATCCCACGCGCCCACTTCGTCTGCGAGGTCGTGCGCTTCCCGGAGGCCCGATTCTTCGGCGCGGAAGGCGGCGTTGAAGAAGTTGACGGCGGCCTCCCGCTCTTGCTCGCTCGCAAAGTACGGCGGTTCGGCGGGCGCGGGTGGCTCACCGGCGATCTTGAGCGCGCGGCGGCGCAGCACGCCGAGCCACCAGGCGGTATCGCGCGCGGTCGGCGAACGAAGCTCCGCGCTCATCCTTGGTGCTCCCGTTCGGGCTCGGCGCTGCTCTCGAGCGCAGGTTCGACGGCGCTGAAGCGAATGCCGCGCGCCGGATCTTCGGTGATGGCCTCCGGGCGGGCGACGTCGCCGCGCACGGTGCCGCACTGGCGACAAATGTCGAGCTCGCTCAAGCCGAGCGGCGCGAGCCCCTCGAGCAGCGGCAGACCGACGCGGACGGCGTCGGGGGAGCCGCATTTGAGGCAAACGCGATTCGGCTCGGCTTTGAGCGAGAGGTAGTCGGTCGCGGCGGCGAGCAAGCCTTCACTTGCGGCGATGATGGCGTTCAGCATCGAGCGGCGGAGCATGGGGCCGAGCGCCGTCACGACGAGCGCGGCGGCGATGAGCGAGTAGAAAGCGCTACCTACACCGAGCGAAGCGCGCACGGCGTAGGCCACCGCGCCGATCAGCACGGCGGCGACCACCAGATCACGGGCGCGTCCGCGCTGAGCCGTAGCTGCAGCGCGCCGGCGAGCCGAGCTCATGGCGTGCCGTAGCGCGGACGCATTCGGCCGCGGATCGCGCCCGAGCGCTTCCACGAGCGCGGAACCGATGCGCGCGAACGCGGCACCCTCAGCGTGGCTGCAGAGCGCCCGCGCGGCGGCCAAGTCACCGGCGCGTAGCGCCTGCTCGAGCGCCGCGGACAGCTTGGGGATTTCGCTCATTCCGCGCCGGAGCTGCAGCATCCCGACGAAGGCGGCCACCACGCCGATCAGGGCGACCACCTCGAAGGTTGGAAACTCGTCGGGCATGTCCGGCGGGAGTCATAATCCGCGACTCGGCAACGGGGAAGCCGCAAGCCGCGGGGCGTCGCGCCCTCAGCCGTGAATCTCGTCCCGAACGCGGGAATATCCGCGTCTTTGCGCGTGCGAGCCGAGTTGCTCGAAGTCGCAGGACGGAGCAGCAACGCGAGGAGTGCGAGCGCGCGGGTGCGATGTGCGTGAAGGTGCGCAGGCCGCTACGAGCTCTGCCGGCGTTCGAGCGTGAGCGGATGAGCGCTTGCATCCTTGTGAGTCGCGCGGATGTCGCGGAATTTCACCGCGCTCATCGGCGGCGTTCGGTTTGCGTCCCGCCGTGAGGGCGACTACTCACGAGCCATGGGACTTGGAGCAGCACGTCAGACGGTTCTCGTGGCAGGGGCGGCTGGGTTTCTCGGCTCACACTTGGTCGATCGGCTGCTCGCCGAAGGTTACGAGGTCGTCGGCCTCGATAACCTGATGACCGGCGACCTGGTCAATCTCGCCAACGCCGCGCGCGATCCGCATTTTCATTTCCAAGCCGGCGACGTGCGTGACCCACTCCACGTCTACGCGCAGATCGTGTTCAACTTCGCGTGCCCGGCGTCACCCGTGCACTACCAGCACGATCCGTATGCCGCGTTCACGACCAGCGTCATGGGCGCCCAGCGGCTGATCGAGCTCGCGCGCGGCAGGAACTCGTGCCGCATCATCCACGCCTCGACCTCGGAGGTGTACGGCGATCCGACCGTGCATCCGCAGCCCGAAACGTACTGGGGCAACGTCAATCCCGTCGGTGAGCGCTCCTGTTACGACGAGGGCAAGCGCGGCGCCGAGACGCTGCTCTCGGACGCCGGGCGCGTCTGGGGCCTCGACGTGCGTCTCGTGCGCATCTTCAACACCTACGGCCCGCGCATGGCGTTCAACGACGGCCGCGTCGTCTCGAACTTCATCGTGCAGGCGCTCGAGGGCCGGCCCGTGACGCTCTTCGGCGAGGGCAAGCAGACGCGCTCCTTCTGCTTCGTCGACGATCTGATCGAAGGCTTCATGCGCGTCTCGCGCCTCGAGAAGCTCGACGGTCCGATGAACCTCGGCAATCCCGGCGAGTTCACGATCGCCGAGCTCGCCAATCACGTGGTCGAGCTCACCAAGTCGGGCTCGAAGATCGAGTACCGCCCGCTGCCCGCCGACGATCCGAAGCAGCGCCGCCCCGACATCACCAAGGCGCAGCGCCTGATCCACTTCCAGCCGAAGATCGATTTGCGCCAGGGCCTGCAGCGCACGATCGACAACTTCCGCGAACGGCTGGCTCAGCGCGCGAGCGCATGAGCCGGGCCCGGCCGGCGGCTCTCCACGCGGCCCGCACGCACGACGAGCCCGAGGCGCCGCGCACGATTGGCGCCGTCGAGCTCGTCACGCTGCTCGATTTCGGGCTCGAGCGCTTGCCGGCGCGCGTCGACACGGGCGCGCGCACGAGCGCTTTGCACGTCGAACACCTGAGCGAGCTCGGTAACGGGCGCGTCCGCTTCGAGCTTGGTGGGGAAGGGCAGTCGCCGATCGAGGCCGTCGTCACGCGGCGCGCGCGGGTGCGTTCGACGAGCGGCAAGCTCGAGTCGCGCCCCTTCGTGACGGCGCGCGCGCGCTTCGGCGAGATCGAGGCGCGCATCGAAGTCGGGCTCGTGAACCGCGCCGCGATGCACTACCGCATGCTGCTCGGACGGAGCGCGCTCGCCGGGCGCTTCGTGGTCGATGTGTCACGGCGGTACTTGCTCGGCCGCTAGGCTCGTCGGAAGATCGGGTGCCGTGTCCCGACCCGCCGATCATCCCGACTTTTATCGGCTGCCGCCGCCGCCCGGCCGTTCGCGCGAAAGCGGGATCCGCCTCGACGCCGAAGGCCGCTTTTTCCACGCTGAGGAGCCGTTCGAGCACGCCGGGATGGCGCGCGCCTTCGCGACCTGGATCAGCCGCCACCCCGACGACGGCCGCTACATCCTCACGAACGGTTACGATTGGTCGTACTTCGAGGTCGAAGACGTGCCGTTCTTCGTGGAGCGTGTCGTCGCGACGGAAGACGGACCGCGGCTCGTGCTCTCCGACGGCAGCGAGGAGCCGCTCGACGCGGCCACACTCGCGCTCGATCGCGGCGAGCGGCTCTACGTCAAGGTGAAGCACGCCGCCTTCGACGCGCGCTTCCGCCAAGCGGCGCAAATTGCGCTCGGCCCCTGGCTCGAGGCAGACCCGGACGGTTCGCCCGCGCTCGTGATCCGCGGCGCGCGCTACCGCCCGGCGTCGTACCGCCCGCAAAAGCCGCGCTAGCCGCCACGTTCGTCGCCCGGGGCGGCTGCGGAAGTCGAAGCTAGGTGCGACCCCGCTTCGAATGCTAAAACCGGCCCCCCCTATGCGTGTGCTGGTCGCCGATCGCCTGTCCGAGGACGCCCTGGACGAGATGCGAGCCCTCGGTGTGGAAGTCGATTACGAGCCGAAACTTTCGGGTCCGGAGCTCCCCGCCCGGCTCGGAGGCATCAACGTGCTCGTCGTGCGCGGCACGCCGGTGAGCGCGGCCGCGCTCGCCGCAGGCAAATCGCTGAATCTCGTGATTCGAGCGGGGGCCGGCACGCAAAACATCGACGTGGCCTTCGCGAGCGAGCGCGGCATCTACATCGCGACGACGCCCGGCAAGAACGCGCGGGCGGTCGCCGAGCTCGCCTTCACCCTGATCGGCTGTCTCGACCGCCGCGTTCCCGACGCCATCAACGGTCTGCGCGCCGGCCGCTGGGAAAAGGACGAGTACGCGCGCGCCATTGGGCTCGAGGGTCGTACCCTCGGCATCCTCGGTTTCGGCTATGCAGGGCGCGTCATGGCGGAGCTCGCACGGGCGTACGGCATGCGGCCGATCACTTACGGCCGCTCGCTCACGCTGGCGCGCGCCGCCGAGCTCGGTGTGCGGCGCGTCGACTCCGCGATCGAGCTCGCGCGCGAGTCCGACGTCTTGAGCGTCCACCTCGAGCTCAGCGAGCGCACGCGCGGCTTCGTCGATCGCGCGATTTTGAGCGCACTTCCCGACGGCGCAAGCTTCGTGAACACGGCGCGCCCCGAGCTCGTCGACTACGACGCCCTGCTCGAGCTCATCCCCAAAAAATCCCTGCGCGTCGGGCTCGACGTGCTGCCCGGTGAGCCCTCCGAACGCACCGCGCGCTACGAGCACCCGATCCTGCGCTCCGGGCTCGTGTACGCGACGCCGCACATCGGCGCTTCGACCGATCGCGCGCAGACGGCGATCGCGAGCGAGACGGTGCGCATCCTGCGGAGCTTCGTCACGAAGGGCGAGGTGCCGAACGTCGTCAACATCGCGCAGAACACCTGGTCGCGTTATCAGCTCGTCGTGCGCCACGTCGACCAAGTGGGCGCGCTCGCCAACGTGCTCGCCGTGCTCAAACGTCACGGCATCCACATCAGCGAGCTCGACAACACGGTGTTCGAGGGCGGTCACGCCGCGTGCGCCAAGATCCGTCTCGAGTCGCGGCCGTCCGACGGTTGCCTGCAAGAGATCATGGCCTTCAGCGACGAGATCCTGCACGTCGATTTGGTCACGCTGCCGAACGTTGCCTGAACGTCGCTGGCTCGTGGGCCGAACGGGGGCGTGGTCGAGAAAACAGCAAATTCGCGCTGTTATCTCGCCTTTGCACAACCTGCTGCCCGCGAGTAGACTCCCGCCGCCATCTACAGGGTGGATCCCGCATGGACCCGTCCAATCGGGTCCTTTTTTTTTGGGCCTTGGCCCGCACGAATCTCCGCGCTCCCTCCGACACGATCGCCACGCACACGAATGAAGATAGCCCACGAGAAACTCACCGGACTCGATCGCGACCGTGTCGTGAACGCGATCGCGCCCGTGCTCACCGCGCACGGCGTGGACTGTGTTGAGCTCGTGTGGCGTTCCGATCGTGGTGAGCGCGTGCTCGAGGTGACGCTCGAGCAACCGGGCAGCACGGAGCCGGGTGCGGGTGTGACGCTCGAGCTCTGCACCGACGTGTCGCGCGACATCTCGACGGCGCTCGACGTCGCCGACTGTATTCAGCAGTGCTACCGGCTCGAGGTCGGCTCGCCCGGTCTCGAGCGCGCGCTCTACGGGGTCGAAGATTTTCGCCGCTTCAAGGGGCACAGCGCCCGCTTGAAGCTCAAGGAGTCGGTAGGCGGGCAGTACGTGCTCGTCGGCACGCTCGACGGCGTCGGTGACGACGGCCGGCTGACGCTCGTCGTGCGCGACAAGCCGATCGTCATCGATCCGGCGAACGTCGACGCGGCGCGGCTCGTGTTCGAATGGCGGCGAGGTGAGCCGCGCGGCGGGCGTTCAGCCGGCCGCAGCGGAAAAGCCGCGCGGGACAAACATCCGCGCGTTCGTAATGGAGCAGGTGAGTGATGGCAGCGCAGTCGTTGGGCTTCGGCGATGGACTCGGGTCGATCGTCGATCAGGTGGCTCAGGAAAAGGGCATCGATCGGCAAGTGCTGATCGAGACGATGGAGGCGGCGATTCTCAAAGCCGCGCAGGCCGCGTTCGGCCCTACGCGCGAGCTCGAGGCGCGCTTCAATTCCGACACCGGGAACATCGATCTCTTTCAATACATGACGGTGGTCGACGCCGTGACGCAGCCCGAGCGCGAAATCGCTGTCGACGTCGCGCGCAAGCACGGGCTCGACGCCGAGGTCGGTGAGGAGCTCGGGTTCCAGGTCTTCTGGCATCCGCGCGACGCCGATCGCGCCAAGCAGCAGGACAAAGAGTTCGGCAGCGTGCTCGACATGAAGCAGGCGCGCAGCACCTTCGGCCGCATCGCGGCGCAGGCGGCGAAGCAAGTGCTGCTCCAGCGCGTGCGCGACGCCGAGCGCGACATCATCTACAACGAGTACAAGGACCGTCAGGGACAGCTCATCCGCGGCATCGTCCGGCGCTTCGAGAAGGGTCACAACCTGATCGTCGATCTCGGCAAGACCGAGGGCGTGCTGCCGGCACGCGAGCAGACGCCGCGCGAAACCTTCCGTCCCGGTGACCGCATCGTCGCCTTCGTGAAGAACATCGACCGCGACGCGCGCGGCCCGATGATCATCCTCTCGCGCCAGTCACCGCACCTGGTCGAGAAGCTGTTCGAAGCAGAAGTGCCGGAAATTTACGAAGGTATCGTCAAGATCGTGGGCGTCGCCCGCGAGCCGGGCTCGCGCAGCAAGATCGCGGTGACGAGCCGTGACGCCGACGTTGATCCGGTGGGCGCCTGCGTGGGCATCAAGGGCTCGAGGGTGCAGGCCGTCGTGCAGGAGCTCCGCGGCGAGAAGATCGACATCGTGCCGTGGGACAAGGACCCGGCGCGTTACATCATCAACGCCATCCAGCCCGCCGAGGTGAACAAGGTCATCGTCGACGAGGCCGATCACCGCATGGAGCTCGTCGTGCCGGAGGAGAAACTCTCCCTCGCCATCGGCCGTAAGGGGCAAAACGTGCGGCTCGCGTCCCAGCTCACCGGTTGGAAGCTCGACATCATCAGCGAAGCCAAGTTCCTCCAGATGGAAGAGGAGGCACTCGTCCAACTGCGCGAAATCGAGGGCATCGGCGACGATCTCGCCAAGAGCATGTACCGCCTGGGCTTCCGCGCGCTCGAAGAGGTGGCCGAGGCCTCCGTCGACGAGCTCGTGACGATCGAGGGCATCGAGTCCCCCGAGCGCGCCCAGGAGCTCAAGGCCGCCGCCTCGGGCGCCATGGAGCGCGTGCGGCAGGAGCGGATCGAGCGGGCGACCTCCCGCGTCGAACCGCTCGGCGAAGAGGAGAAGCTCCGCTTCCTGCAGGGCATCGGCCAGCGGACGGTGCAGCTGCTCGAAGAGGCCGGCTACCGTCGCGTGGACGACCTCGCTCGTGAGGACCCCGACCGGCTCGCGATTCGAACCGGACTCGGCATCAAGAAGGCGCGCCAGATTCACGAAAGCGCGCGACACTTCCTCGCCGACGAATGGAAGGTCATCGAACAGGCGCGCTCGCGCCACGCCGCGACGAGCGACGCCACGGGAGCGCAGCCGAGCGAGTGATGGAGCGGACCTGCGTGGGTTGTCGCGCCAGCGTCGAGGCGAGCGAGCTCGTTCGCCTCGTGCTCGGCCCTGACGGGAGTCTCGCCGCCGATCCGCGCGGCGGGGCGATCGGCCGGGGCGCGTGGGTGCACCCGACGCAGGAGTGTGTGCGCCGTGCGGTGCCGCGCGGCGTCTCGCACGCGCTCAAGACGAACGTGAAGGCGACGGCGGACGCGCTCCTGACGGAGCTCGCGGCCGCAGGCCGGCGCCGCGCGCTCGCGCTCATCGCGTCCGCGGGACGCGCCAAGAAGGCGGCCGCTGGCGCGACGGCCGTGACGGAAGCCATCGAACACGGCCTCGCCGAGGTCGTGGTCGTGGCGACGGACGCGCGCGCGGGAGCCGAATTACCGCTGGTTGCGGCGGCGCTCGCGCATGATCAAGCTGTTCGTTTCGGCACCAAGGCCGAGCTCGGGACGGCGCTCGGCCGCGGCGACATCGGAGTCGTCGCCATCTTGGACCAGGGAATCAGCGCCTCGCTCAAACGAGCTACGGCGCTCTTAGAACTACCTTCACCGCGACAGGCGCGCGGCTCGAAGGATGCGATCGTGACGGAGACTGGATGACCGCAAAGCTCAGAGTTTACGAAGTGGCACGCGACCTTGGCATGGACCAAAAGGCGCTCGTGTCTTTGCTGCAATCGTCGGGCGTGCCCGACGTGCGCAACCACATGAGCTCGATTGGAGCCGATGTGGTCGATCGCATTCGGCGCCAGCTCGAGAAACAGAAGGCGCCCTCCGTCGTGGAAGAACGCATCCGTCCGACCGTGGTCAAGCGCCGAGCCGCAGCGCGACCGGTCGAGGCCGCACCGCCCGCAGCAGCCGCCCCCGCGGCGCCCGCCATGACGAGCGCTCCCGCCCCGGCGTCGGCTCCGGTCTCGCGGCCTGGCGCCAAGGCACCGTCTTCGCCCGCCACGTCTTCGGGAGCGGTCGTTCGTCGCTCGAAGGCGCCGGCTTCCGGCGAAAAAGAGCAGTCGGCACCTGCCGCCGCTCCGCCGCCGGCGGCGCCTCCGGCCGCGCGCGAGCCAGCGCCCGCACCCGTCGCGGCCGCGTCGCCCGCACCGGCACCCGCTCCGGCGCAAGCACCCGCGGCTCCCGCGCCCGTTGCTGCGGCTCCCGCTCCCGCGCCGGCTGCGCCCGCTGAATCGCCGGCCGCCGCTGCACCGGCGGCTCCCGCTCCCGCGCCCGCGGCTGCCGCCGCGGCTCCGTCACCGCCGCCCGCGCCCGAACCCGCCGCGGCAACACCGGCCATCGCTGCTGCCGCTGCTCCGATTGCGGCCGCTCCCGCTGCAGCCGCGGCGGCCCCCGCGCCGGCCGCTCCCGTACGACCCGCGGTGCCCAAGACCGGCATCGACGTGTGGGAAGGCCGTCCCGGCGTGCCCATGCCGCAGATCCAGCGCGGCGCGCCGACGCCACGCCGCGTCCAGTACGATCCCAAAGCGGGTGCCGGCGCCTCGCGCCCGCGTCCCGGCGGTCCGTTCATGGGCGGTCGCCCGTCGTTCGGTCGCGGCGGCATGCGCCGTCCGGGTCCGGGCGGCTTCGGCGCGATGGCGCGCCCGAAGGGACCCATCGCGACGCAGGAACGCGGCGCGCACAAAAAGGTCGTGCGGATCGAGGAGTCGGTCAACCTGCAGACGCTCGCGAGCCGCATGCAGATCAAGGCGACGGAAGTCTTGATGAAGCTCATGCGCCTCGGCACGACCGGCGTGAACATCAACAGCACGCTCGACGCCGACACCGCCAAGATCGTCGCCAACGAGTTCGGTTGGGAGGTCGAAGACACCGCGGTGAGCGAGGCCGATCAGCTGACGGCCGCGCGTGGCACCGCCACCGACGAGGAGGCCGGCACCGTCCCGCGCCCGCCGATCGTGACCGTCATGGGTCACGTCGATCACGGCAAAACGAGCCTGCTCGACCGCATCCGCAAGGCCAACGTCGTGGCCGGGGAAGCGGGCGGCATCACGCAGCACATCGGCGCTTACTCCGTCGAGACCCCGCGCGGTCCCATCACCTTCCTCGACACGCCGGGCCACGAGGCGTTCACCGCCATGCGTGCCCGCGGCGCGCAGGCGACGGACATCGTCGTGCTCGTCGTCGCGGCCGACGACGGCGCCATGCCGCAGACGCGCGAGGCGATCAATCACGCCAAGGCCGCGAACGTCCCGGTCGTCGTCGCCATCAACAAGGTCGACAAGCCCGACGCCAACGTCGAGCGCGTCAAGCGCCAGCTCGCCGAGTTCGGGCTCACGCCCGAAGAGTGGGGCGGTGAAACGCTCTACAGCGAAGTCTCCGCGCACACGGGTCAAGGCATCGAGAATCTGCTCGAGCAGATCCTGCTCCAGTCCGAGGTGCTCGAGCTCCGCGCGACGCCGACGGGTCCCGCGACGGGCCTCGTCGTCGAAGCCGAGCTCGACCGCGGCCGCGGGCCCGTGGCGACCATCCTCGTGATGGACGGCACCTTGAACCGCGGTGACGTAGTCCTCGCCGGCGGCGCGTACGGCAAGGTGCGCGCGATCACCGACTCACTCGGACGCCAACTGAACGAGGCAGGTCCGTCCACGCCGGTCGTGATCGTCGGTCTGAACGACGTGCCGAGCGCGGGCGACCAGGTTCACGTCGTCAAGGACGTGAAGAAGGCGCAGGAAATCGCCGAGTCGCGCAAGGTCAAAGAGCGCCGGAGCCTCGTGCCCTCGACGGGCCAAAAGGCGATGTCGCTCGAGGATCTGCACAAGGCGTTGCAAGAGGCCGAGGTGCTCGAGCTCAAGCTCATCATCAAGGCCGACGTGCAGGGCTCGGTCGAAGCGGTGGCCGACGCGCTCACCCGCCTCACGAGCGAAAAGGTGAAGGTCAACGTCGTCCACGCTGCGGCGGGCGCCATCACCGAAGGTGACGTGAACCTCGCCGTCGCGGCGGGCGCGATCATCATCGGCTTCAACGTGCGCCCGGCCGGCAAGGCCGCTGCCCTCGCGCAAAAAGAGGGCGTTCAGATCCGCCCCTACAGCATCATCTACAACGTCGTGGACGAGGTGAAGGCCGCGATGGAAGGCCTGCTCGCTCCGACGCAGGTCGAAAAGCTCGTCGGCAAGGCCGAGATCCGGCAGGTGTTCCGCATCAGCAAGGCGGGCAACGTCGCCGGCTGCATGGTGGTCGAAGGCGTCGTGCGCCGCTCCTCGAACGTGCGCCTCGTGCGCGAGGGCGCCGAGATTTGGCACGGCAAGCTCTCGAGCCTCAAGCGCTTCAAGGACGACGTGCGCGACGTGAAGGAAGGCTTCGATTGCGGTATCGCGCTCGAAGGCTTCAACGACGTGAAGGAAGGCGACGTCATCCAGGCCTTCGAGATCGAGTCGGTCAAGCAGACGCTCTGACCGCGCTCATCGAGTTCGAAAGGCTGTCGTGTTCGTCGGTGTCGGCCGCCTGGTTCTGTCGATTCCAGGCGCCCGATCGCTCAAGGATCGGCGGCGCGTCGTGAAAAGCTTGAAGGATCGCATGCGCGCAAGGCTACCGGTATCACTCGCGGAAGTGGGCGAGCTCGAGCGCTACCAGGTGGCGACGCTCGGGCTCGCCGTCGTTTCGAACGACTCGGCGCGTTGCTCGGAGGTGCTCGCCGCCGCCGCGGGCATGGCGCGCGTCGCGCGGGACGCCGTGCTCGCGGACGTCGCGACCGAAATCATCACGCTCGGCGACGGCGGCCGCTCGATTCAGGGCGGCATCGAACAAGCGCTGGGCGAGCTCGGCGGGGCAGGCGAGTCGCACTTCGACGACGACGATAGCGACGACGAGGACGCACCGTGAGCGAAGACGGACGCCGCACGCTCCGCGTCGCAGGCCTCGTTCAGAGTCACCTCACGACCGCGCTCGCCCGCGAGCTCGGCGATCCCGAGCTCTCGACGCTGGTCGTCACGCACGTCGACGTTTCGGCGGATCTCTCGATCGCGACGGCGCGCGTCCGCCGCCTGAGCATCGAAGACGGCCCGGAAGCGCGCAAATCCGTGATCACGCGCCTGCGCCGCGCCGTGCCGCGCCTGCGCCGCGCGCTCGGCCCCGCGCTGAAGCTCCGCCGCGTCCCCGATTTACGCTTCATCTACGACACGGGTGAAGACGCGCGCGACCGCGTGGACGCGCTGCTCGCCGAAATCGAGCGCGAAAAACGCGGGGAGTGACGTACGCAACCGGGGCCGGCGGGGCGCCGATCCGGAGGGAATGAACCGCCAAGACGGTATGTGGCATGACCGGAGGGGAAGGAACCGCCAAGACGCCAAGGGCGCCGAGGGACCTCGTGGTGGGCGAGCAGCTAATCCTCGAGCTGAAAGCCGTCGACCGCCTCGCCCCGATCCACGTCGCGCAACTCCTCTCGTACTTAAAAATTGCGCGGTTACGCCTGGGCCTGCTCGTAAACTTCAACGTCCGCGAAGTCCGCACCGGCATCAAACGTCTAGTTAACACCTAGATCGTTCGTGCCCTGTCCGCGCCCTCTCTCTTGGCGCCCTCTCTCTTCGCGCTCTCGGCGCCCTTGGCGGTTCAACTGTTCACTTGGCCGCCTTGGCGGTTCAACCGTTCACTTATTGACCATCAGCTGCACGCGCCGGTTCTTCGCGCGGTTTACTTCGTTGTTGTTCGGCATGAGCGGCTTCGTGTCGCCGTAGCCCTTTGCCCGGAGGCGCAATGGATCGACGCCGAGCTTCACGAGTGAGTCGACGACGGCCTGAGCGCGGCTCTCGCTGAGCTTCAAGTTGTACGGCGCGCTGCCTTGGTTGTCGGTGTGGCCCTGCACCTCGATGCTCTTGATCTCGGGGTGCGTGCTGAGCACGTCCGCGATCTCTTCGAGAATGGCCGACGAATCCGGCAGAATTTCCGCGGAATCGTGCTGGAAGTGCACTTGTTTCCGGAGCTTGAGCTCGTGGCCCGTGACGATCACGTTCGGCACCTGCGGCCGTTTGTTGAGCGGCATGCGCGCCTGCGTGTCTTCGAGCGCCTTGATCGAGAACTCCTGCGACGAGGGGAAGTACCCGGGCGCCTCGATCATGAGCGTGACGCGGCCGGGCGGCACGTTTTGGAAGCGGAAGGCACCGGCACCGTCGGCGGAGAGATCGAGCTCGCGGCTGCGTGCGTCGCGGATCTTGACGTGCGCGCCGGCGATGGGTTGGTTGCTGTCGGCGTCGATGACCTGGCCGACGACGTTGCCGAGTTGGGGCAGCGCTTCGAGCTCGCAGCGCACCGACACGGCGCCGTCCGCTGCAACGGCGGGCTGCGCCTGCGTCTGCGGTTGCGTCCCGTCGGCGGTCGCGGGCGGAGGCGGGCTCGCCGCAGCGGCTTGGATTTCCTGCTCGGTCGGCACGTTGACGGGGCACTGGCCGTCGCGGAAGCCCTTGGCGCTCACGGCAAGCGTGTAGTTGCCGGGCTCGAGCGCGAAGCTCTTGAACGTGCCGTCCTCCGCCGAAATCATGCCGGGGAGAGGGCGACCGTCGAAGCGGAGCGTCGCGTTCGGAACGACCGCCCCCGCTTTGTCGACCACCGTGCCCGCGAGGTACGGGTTCGGCTTGGCGATGGGCGCCGCGCTCGGCTTCTCGACCTCTTTGATGACGGGCAGCGGCGGCTCGGTATCGACGGCCCACGCGACGCCGAACCACAAATTGTACGGCACCTCGGGCGCGACCTCGTCGATGAACTTGCTCGTGGCGCCCGTGCCGATGTCGACGGCGAGCGTCGCCGCGAGTCCGTGATCGGGCCAGGGGAACACGCGCGCGCCGAGCGACAAGCGTGACGGCGACGTGCTGAAGCCCTGCGCCTTGGCGAGACAGAGCTCGCCGTGCGCCGCGGCCACGTTCTCGTCGCAGACGTACTTTTGACGATTGACCGGCACGTCGAACGTCCACTCGACGAACGGACGCACGAACTCGTGAATGAACTCGCCGCCCACGCCGAGCTGGAAGCTGTCGACGCGGTTGATGTCGAGACCGAAGCGCTCGGTGCGCTGGATGGTTTCACCGCGGCCGGCGGGGGGCGGCGTTTCCTCGACTTTTTTGACGAGCTGCGCGGAGTTGTCGAAGAGCCAGCCGACGTTCATGTGAAAACGCAGCGGGATCTGGTCGTCGGGGTTCGAGCGGTTGTCGAGCGCGATCGTGCCGAGCGCCTTGAGCGAGAAGCTCGTGCCACCGCCGACGAAGCCGACGCTGCCGGCGCCGTTGAGCAGCATGAGCTGCGCGAGGCCGCCGAACTGAAAGATGTTGTCCGGTTCGACGGGCATGAAGCCCTTGAGGGAGAGCGTCGTATCGCCGAGCGCGAGCAAGAGCCGCGGGCGGCTGCGGCTGTCCGACGTCGCCATGTTGCGCATCGAGAAGCCCGCCTCGAGAAAGGGGAAGAGCGTCGCCGAGACGCCGAGCCGCATCTGCACCTGGCTGACTTCGTCTTCTTGCGTGCGATCGGTCGCGCCGTCCGTCGTCGGGCAGGGCGTCGACGCGTTGCAGAGGAAGCCCGAGCTGCCGAAATAGCTGCCCATGAGCGACATGCGGAACGTGCCGACTGCGCCCGAGCTCGCTTGCACGATGCGCAAGAGGCCGGTCGAGCCGTCGATCGTGTTTTGCTCGTGGAGCGAAGCCGCGCGGCGATTGCGCTCGGCGTTCAGATCCTTCGCGGACTTGGTGTCCGCAGGGGCCGCTGCTGCGGTTGGCGTCTCGACTGCGGGCTCCGCCGGTTCGACCGTCGGCGCCGCGGCTTGTCCGCTCGCTTGGCCGCCGACCTCGATGCTGCCTTCGGCGCTGGCGCCCGCGTTCGGTGCGGCGGGCGCTGGCGGCGCGTCACTCGGGGGCGGGGGAGGCGGCGGCGGTGGCGCCTCCTGTGCCGATGCGAGCGTGGACGTGACGAGCGATGCGAGCAAACAAACAGACGCGACGCCGAAGCGATTCATGTTTCCTCGTGCCCAAGTGGGCCTGAGAGCGAAATGCGGCTCCCAATGCCCCGGGAGCGCGCTGGTCCCGAAGGCCACCAATGCATGGGACGCACACACTCTCGCAGGCCGACCCGCCGCCCGCAAGAGGGTCGCGCACTCGCTGCACGAGCTCGATGCAAAGGCGGACCGCCGGCCGGCGCGTGGCCGGCGCGCTTCGCTAACCAGGCTTCGGTATGCTCTTCATGAGCCGCGTGTCCGAAGCACTCATTCGCGTCGAAGGACTGCACAAGGAGTTTCGCCTGGGCCTCATGCGCCGGCGCGTGCTCGCCGTGCGGGGCGTCTCCTTTGCGGTCGAGCGCGGCGACATCTTCGGCTTCCTCGGCCCGAACGGCGCCGGCAAGACGACGACGATCAAAATGCTGACGGGCCTCATCGCCCCCACGGGTGGTACGGCGACCATTTTCGGCGCTCGCGTACCGAGCCCCGAGGCCATGAAGCGCGTCGGCTTCCTGCCCGAGAACCCGTACATCTATCCCTACCTCACGCCCACGGAGTTCGTGGAGCTCTGCGCGCGGTTATCGGGACTTTCAAGCCGCGCGGCGCGCGATCGCACGCGCACGGTGCTCGACCAGGTCGGCGTCCTGTACGCGGCAGACCGTCCGGTGCGCAAACTCTCGAAGGGCATGCTCCAGCGCACGGGGCTCGCGGCGGCGCTCGTCGCCGATCCGGAGCTTTTGATTTTGGACGAGCCGATGAGCGGCCTCGATCCGGTGGGGCGTAAGGACGTGCGCGACTTGATCGTCGAGGAGCGACGGCGCGGGCGCACGATTTTCTTTTCGACGCATATTTTGAGTGACGTCGAGACGCTGTGCGACCGCGTCACGATCCTCCGGCGCGGCCAGGTCGTCGTGAGCGGGCGGCTCGAAGAGCTCTTGAAGCGCGACGTGCGGCGGACGGACCTCGTGCTCGAGCACGTCGACGCAGCGCTCGAGCAAGCGTTCGTCGCCGCGGGTCACGCCGTGCGGCGCCTGGGCGAGCGGCTCGTGGTCGAAGCGGAGGGTGAAGCGGCCGTGAAGTTCGTCCTGGAGCGCTCGTTAGCGGCGGGCGCCGCGCTCGTCGAAGCGACGCCCCGGAGCGAAACGCTCGAGGATTTGTTCGTGCGCGAAGCGATCGTCACGCCCGACGCTTGAGCACCCGCGTGACGAGCTCGAGATCGGCGCGCCCGAGCTCGCGCGTGACGAGCAAGACGGCAAAGTACGTCACGACGACGAGCGCGGCTTCGGGGATCGCCAAGAGCGCGCGTCCACTCGGGAGCACTCGCGCAACCCCGAGCGCCACCGCGAGCGCAACCCCGACGCGCAGCGCGACCCGCGCCGGCACGAGCGACCCCACGATGCGTCGCACGAGCAGCGCCGCGAGCAACGTCGCGAGCGCAATGCCCGTCGACGTAGCGACGGCCGTTCGCACGAGCAGCGCCTGCGACAACTCCGTGCCCCGCACCCAGCCGAACCCCGCGCCCACGACGAGCGCAAACGCGAGCGCCGTGATCCCGAGACTGGCGCGTTCGTAACCCAAGCCGTTCAAAACGGCCGTCAGCAGCCCAAAAATCGCAAACGCGCCGAACCCGAGCGCCAGAACCGTGAGCGCCTGCGCGCCGTAATTCGCCGCCTGCGCGCCGAAGCCGAGCGTGAGCAGCGACGCGGGGAGTCCCGCCGTGACGCACACCATCGCGCCCATCACGACGAGCGCGATGCGGAGCCCACTTTCGACGTAACGCGCGAGCTGCGTGCGATCGGCGTTCCGCCGTGCCCCGGCGAGCATCGGGAACAGCACGAACGTCACCGCCGTGAGCAGCTGATACGGCAAGAACGAAAACAGCTGCGTCGTCCTGTAAGCGCCGACGTACGGATCGGCCGCCGTCGGCGCGAGCCCCGCGTGCGTCGCCGCCTCGGCCGCGAAGCGGCGGAGCAGCGTGAGATCGGCTTGAAACAACAAGTTCAAGAGCGTCTGCCCCAGGAGCAGCGGCGCGACGAACGCCAAGTGATCGCGCCAGCGCGTCCCGCTCTCACCCCGCCGCCCCACGCCGACGACGATGATGGCGGCCGCGAGCACTAGCACCGCCCCACCCAAAAAACCGAAACACGCGCCTTCGGCTCCGCGCTCCGAAGAACCCGATGCCCGCGCAAACAGCACCGCGCCGGCAATCAGCCCCACGGTCCGCACGGTCGCGGAAAACACGTCGAAGCCCGCCTGCTGCACGAGCCGCCGCTGCCCGTTGAGCGCTCCAATCAGCGGCGCATACAAACCGTAAACCAACAGCACGACACTCAGGACGCGCAGCGAGAGCGCGAGGTGCGGCGCGCCAAGACTCGCCGCCACGACGGGTGAAAGAGCGAACGCCACGGCCGCGAGCAACGCCGCCCCCGCTGCGTGGACGACGAAGCTTTGCCGCAAGACGGCTCGTTCACGCCCTGCGGGAGCCGCCGCCACCGCACGACTCACGCCTTGGATCCCCGTCGAAACGATGGGGTTATAAACGATGCTCGCGAGTGAGAGCGCGCTGGCGAGTGCGCCGTAGCCGTCGAGTCCGAGCAGGCGCGGCAGCGCAAGCTGATGCACCGTACCCGCGAGGATGAAGTAGAGCTTGGCGCTCGCGATCGCGAGCCCGCCGCGACCGGCCGCGCGCGTTACTTCGCTAGTCGCTTCATTAACCGTGGGTGCCTGCTGAGGGGAATCCGCGAGCGAACGGGAGATCGGCGTCAAAACGGCTCCGAGCAAAAAACCTGGACCCTCGGGGTCAGGCAACCTAGCGTGGTTTTTCGAATCAATACCGAGGTGGCGGCGTGAACCAAGTTCATCACATGGCAGGCGGCGGTTACGGTCCACCAGGCGGAGGCGGTTGGGGTCCGCCCGGCGGCATGCCTCCAGGCGGCGGGATGCCTCCCGGTGGCGGTGGTCCTCCTGGTGGTCATCCCCCTGGCGGTGGTGGTCCTCCTGGTGGTCATCCCCCCGGCGGTGGCGGTGGCTGGGGTCCGCCGCCTGGTAATCCACCCGGTGCTCCTCCTGGCGCTCCGCCCGGTGCTCCGCCCGGTGCGCCCCCCGGCGGTCCTCCCGGTGGTGCTCCTCCCGGCGGTGGTCCTCCCGGTGGCGGCGGCTACCCACCCGGCGCGCCTCCTGGTGCTCCCCCTGGCGGTGGACAGCCTCCCGGCGGCTGGGGTCCTCCCGGTGGGGGCTACCCGCCGGGTGGCTACGGTCCGCCTCCTGGCGGCTACGGTCCGCCTCCCGGTCCAGGTGGCTATGGCCCGCCCGGTGGCGGCTATGGTCCTCCCGGCGGCTACGGTCCTCCCGGTGGTGGGGGCTTCACGCCTCCCCCCGGTGGCTACGGCCCGCCCGGCGGCTACGGCCCGCCCGGAGCGATCCAGCCGATGGGCTCGGAGCCGGCGTGGAGCCCGATGGACGCGGTCGGCTTCGGCTGGAACATCGTCACCAAACGCTTCTCGACGGTTGCGCTCCCGCTCGCCGTCGGTTGGTTCGTTCCGATCTTCATCCTGTACGTCGTGATCTTCGGCAGCACTTTCGCGGCCGGTGCGCTCGAGGGTGGCGGCGTGATCGACCGGAGCATGTCGGACGTGATGCGCTTCGGTGCGACGTCCGTCGGCGGCATCCTCTGGATCGTCGTGATGAGCTACATGCTCGGCGGTATCGCACAGACGGCGCTCAAAGCCGCGCGCGGACAGCCGACGACATTTGCGGATCCGTTCTCGGGCGGTCGCTACTTCGTGCAGTTCTTCGTCGCGCTGATCGTGTCCGTCGTCGCGACGTCGATCGGCTTCGCGCTCTGCATCGTGCCCGGCGTCATCTTGTCGCTCGGCCTCAGCCTGCAAGGCTTTCTGATCGTCGATCAGAACCTCACGGGGGTCGAAGCCCTCAAACGTAGCTGGGAGCTGACGAAGGGTCATCGCCTGAACATTTTTCTGTTTTGGATCATCTCCTTTTTCGTGGTCTTCGCCGGCGAGCTCGCGTGCTTCTTCGGCGTGTTCCTGATCTCCTACCCGCTACTAATGATCGCGTTTGCGTGGATTTACCTGCGCATCAAAGGCGAACACGTAGCGCAGCCCACCTGATGCGCGGGCCTCGTACCTAGGCGTTTCGAGGCGTTTCCCGGCCGCACGGCCGCTTAAGTGCGTGCGGCCGCAGCCGTTCATGGAGTTCGAGGGCAGAAGGCGACCCTCGATGCGTCAATGACGGCACTCATGACATCACCGCAGGCGGGCGAAGGGGCGGCGCTGGAGATATTTCCGGCATCGAGCGCCCCGCGTCCCACCATCGCCATTCGCGGGCGCGTCCTCCTCGCCGATGACGACCCTGACCTCTTGCGTGCCCTCGCGCGCACCCTCGAGCGCGCTGGGCACGAAGTCGTACGACTCCCCGACGGCTTCCGCGCCTGCGAACACCTCGCCACACTCGACCCGCGCGACGTCGACGTAGTCCTCACCGACATCACCATGCCCGGCTGCGACGGCCTCGAAGTCATGCGTGCCGCGCACAAGCTCGACCCCGACCTCCCGGTCCTGTTCATGACCGGCATGCCCACCGTCGAGACCGCCGTGCAGGCGCTCGAATTCGGCGCCTACCGTTACCTACTCAAACCGGTCGACCCCGACGTCCTGCTCCAAGCCGTCGCGCAAGCCGTCGAGATGCGCCACAGCGTCCGCGCCCTCCTCCCCGACACGCGCCCCGGCCTTTCCCCGCCGAGCTCACGCGTCCGCGCCGAACTCTCCGGCCGCTTCGACGCCGCCCTCCAGCAACTCTGGATGGCATTCCAGCCCATCGTCTGCTGGAGCGAAAAACGCATCCACGCCTACGAAGCCCTCGTCCGCAACGACGAACCGAGCCTCGCGCGACCCGACCACCTCTTCAACGCCGCCGAGCAACTCCACCGCGTCCAGGAGCTCGGCCGCCACATCCGCCGCGCCGTCGCGGTCGCCGCCGTCGACGCCCCGCGCGACGCAAACCTCTTCGTCAACCTCCACGCGAGCGACCTCGCCGACGAAGAACTCTACGACGCCGACGCCCCGCTCGCGCCCTTCGCGGATCGTATCGTCTTCGAAATCACCGAGCGCGCCTCCTTGGAGAAGATCAAAGACATCCAGGAGCGCATGGTCGTCCTCCGTGCGCGCGGCTACCGCATCGCGGTCGACGACCTCGGCGCGGGGTACGCGGGCCTCTCGAGCCTCGCCAGCCTTCAACCCGAAGTCGTCAAACTCGACATGTCCCTGGTGCGCAACGTCGACAAGCAGCCAATCAAGCAACGGCTGGTGGCGTCACTGCAGACGCTCGGCGGGCCGCTCGGGATCCGCGTCGTGGCGGAGGGTGTCGAGACGGTCGCGGAGCGGGATACGCTCGTGAACATTGGGTGCGATCTGTTCCAGGGGTATTTGTTTGCGCGGCCGGGACGGCCGTTTCCGACGGTTACCTGGTAGCGGGGCGGGGGACGCGCTGCGGCGCATGGGCGCGGCTCGTGGGACGTGCCGGCGCACGGCTGGTCGGCGCGCGATGTGCGGCGATGGGCGTCAGCTGCACGGCCGGTTCGGGGCGGTGCGGTGGCGGGACGGCGCCGTTACGCGCCGGTGCGGCGGCGTGAGGACGCGCTGTTGCGGCGCTGTGCGGCTGCGTGGCGTCGCGTAATCCAGCGGCGTGCGATCGTTCTTGACCGGCCGGCGCCCGTGGGTACTCTTCGCGCCCATTCCAGCGTAGCTCAGTTGGTAGAGCAGGCGGCTGTTAACCGCCGGGTCCCTGGTTCGAGTCCAGGCGCTGGAGCCATTTCTCTCTCGTCGCCAACCAGCGGCGAGGGTCGGTAAACAGAAGCCCCCAAGGAGCGATCCGAGGGGGCTTCGCCGTTTCTCCCCAGAAGTCCGAGCGTTTCGCGTGCTGCGCGTGCTCCGGCGCCGCTCTCGCGGGTTCTCGCAGAGAGCGCCGCGCGAGCTCGATGAGCGCCGCGTGGGACGGCTCTCCCGCTCTCTCTCCTGTCCCGTGGGGAGAGAGAAGCCGAGAGGCGTTTAACTGCGTACCCGGCGATCAACAGTCGGCCCCGTTGATCAACAGCTTCGGCGTCCGCGACAGGGCCGAGCCTGTTGATCATCGGGGCGAAGGCTTGCGACGCGCGACAAACGGTGCCCGCCCGTGCGCGCGGCGAACCGATCGCGCGAGCTTCGAGCGTCGGCGTGGTCGCGGGCGTGATCTCCACGGCCGCGCTGGAGTCGGCGGGCGCCGCGGACGGTGGCCGATCGCTCGCTCAGGGCCCGTTTGGGGCGGAGACTGGGGAGAGAGAGCCGGGGTCCCGTTTAGCGCCGCGGAGAATTCGTTTTACAGCCGGAGAGAGGCGCCCGACATTTCAAACCCGTTCTCCGCGGGGCGCGGAGAGCCGCGACGCTGCTCGTGAATCTCGCGCGCGGCTGTTCAACGGAGAGGGAGATCGAGGTTCGGATCGATCGCCGATCGTTCTTACCTTCTCTCTCGACCCGATGTTGAACAGCGAAGCGCGGAGCGCCCGAGCGCCCCGTCGGACGAGAGGCGGGCTCCCGGCGGGCCGCCTGCGGAGCGCCTTCAGTGGGCGGGGGCCGATTCGCTCGCGCTCGGCAGGACCTGGCGCAAATCATCCACCGCGACCGAGAGCACGACCGCGTCGCCAACCGACTGAACCATCCGGATGGGAATCTCGACCGCGCCCGCGTGGAACATGCTGCGCCCCGCGCCGAGCCGATCCGCCACATCTTTGCGCAACTTCACCTGGAGCGACTCTACACGCCAGGCGTCACTGTCAAGGAAGAGAACGGCGACCTCACCGATCGCCAGCCCGTCTGAAGCAATCACGGTTCGCCCGCGGAGATTCTCGTCGGATAGCCTCATGAGTTCAGCCTTTCGATCCTTGGATGAAGAGAGGGTCCAATGTTGGACATGCAACCCTCGATGCATGGGCGGGGCGTCGCGTCCTCTCTGGCATGGGCGGAAGCGGCCGACCTGGGGCGCGATTCCTTGACTTCAATCCCGAGTGGCGTGCTGCGTGGACGAGCCCGCATGCTGCGGCCGAGCAGCCGCCAGAGTCGCTACGGCGGTAGCCAACCGGTCCGCGTCGATCGGCTTAGCGAGATGCATCTGAAAACCGGACTCCAACGCTCTCCTCCGGTCTTCCTCGCCTGCCAGGGCCGTGAGCGCAGCGGCCGGAATGTCTCTTGTCCCTCTATTTCCGCTCCGCAGCTTGCGAATGAACACGTAACCATCCTCTCCGGGCATCGCGATGTCAGAGAGGATGACCTGGGGAACGAAGTTCTCCAACGCAGCGAGGCCCTCCGCGACTGAGCGCGCGGCTCGAACTTCAGCTCCCTTCTCTTTGAGCAGCGTGGCACAGGCCTCCCGAGTATCGTCGTCGTCTTCGACGAGAAGCACGCGGATGCCGCTGATGCTGCGGGTCACCGTCCTCCTGACCTCCGGCATGGCGGCGTCGTCGTGTGCGAGCGGGAGCGTGACCGTGAAGGTTGCGCCCTTTCCCTCACCGGGACTCTCGGCACGAACCACGCCCCCGTGCACGTTCACGATGTGGCGAACAATCGCCAGGCCAAGACCAAGGCCACCGTGCGCTCGGGTCATCGAGCTTTCGGCTTGGACGAAGCGGTCGAAGAGGTGCGGGATGATCTCGGCACGAAGGCCGAGCCCGGTGTCGGCTACCGTGAGCTGCGCTGTCTCATCGATCGCCTCGAGTCTGACCGTGATCTTCCCTCCTTTGGGCGTGAACTTGATCGAGTTGTTGAGGAGGTTGGCGACCACCTGCTGCAAGCGAGTTGGATCACCGTGGACCGCGCGAAGGCGCCTGTCCATGGTGAGTTCGAGCGCTATCCCCTTCGCTTCAGCCGAGGCCTGCGCCACGTCGACCGCAGTCTGAACGACGCTCGTGAGATCGACCGCCTGGAGATCCAGCATCAACTTTCCAGAGACGATGCGTGAGATGTCGAGGAGATCGTCGATCAATCTGGCCTGGTTGCCTACTGCACGCTCGATCGCGGCGCTCGCACGTCGGATCTTGGGGTCCTCGGTCGGCGTGTTCTTGAGCAGCTGCGCTGACATCAAGATCGTGCTGAGCGGCGTGCGTAGCTCGTGCGAGAGGGTGGCGAGGAAGAGATCCTTGGCGCGGTTGGCTTGCTCCGCCTCGACGCGTGCCTGCTTCTCGGAAGCCTCGAGCAGATGGCGCTCCGTGACGTCCTCGATGGCGAGCAGGAGCATCGTTTCGCCACCATTCCCGATCGGGCAGCCAGCGATCCTGAGGTCCCGACGGCCGCTCGCTGGGAACGTACACTGGACCTCGATATCGTGGAACGGAGAGCGGGCAGCCAGACTTCTCTCGGTCGCTTCACGAAGCGCCGGCACGTCCAGCGCGGCGGCGCCGATCTCGAACAGCCCGGGATGCTCGGTCAGGTTCCCTTGAGCACCGAAGCTCCGATAAAAAGGGGCGTTGGCCGAAACGAGGCGCAGGCTCCCGTCAAGTACGACCAGAGACATCGGGACAGTCTCCACGATGCTGTTCGCGTAGTCGCGGGCGCGCTCGGCTTCCTGCAACGCGCGCTTCAATATGTCCTCGTCGAGAAACGAAAGCACGGCGCCGTCGAGGCGGCTGTCGGCCGTCCGGTAGGGGCGAATGTGCAACCTGAACCAGCGGCCGTCCAAGCCTTGAACCGTGTGTTCCTTCGGACTGACGGACTCGATCGTTTCGCGGATCTTGTCGACCAAGTCGTCGACCTTGACCTTGAGCTTCACGTCGTCGATCGAACGTCCGACATCTCCAGGGAGAAGGCTCGAGATCTCCCGTGCGGCAGGAGTGAATCGTCGGATCCGAAGGGCCTGGTCCACCATGATGACCGGGATCTGGACGCTCTCGAGGACGTTGGCGAGATCGTTTGCGACCGAGTCCAACTGCTGATTCCTGTTGTTCAGCTCATCATTGAGGGTGGTGAGCTCCTCGTTGGTGGATTGAAGCTCTTCCTTCGCGCTTTGGAGTTCCTCATTGGTGCTCTGGAGCTCCTCGTTCGCGGCGATCAACTCCTCGTTCGCGGCGCCCAGCTCCTCAGCAGTGTCCTGATGCTCGCCGGTGATGGCTCGGAGATAGTCCCTGGTGGCTGCCAGCTCTGTCCTGAGCCGAGCCACCTCCTCGTCGGGCTGGCCTTGGGCGGCTCGCTGGCTCCCTGCGTGGGTTGCAGGCAGCGGGCGGCCTTCGGCGTCTCCGCGGGCAGCGTTCTCCTCGAAGACAATCAGGAAGTAGTGTTCCGCTGTAGACGCGACACCCGCGAGCGGCACCACCTCGAGGTTGATGGAGCGAGCCTGCGCATCCTCGGCGATCCGCACGTCTTGCTTGCGGACGGTGATGGACTGGGCCTTTGCTGTTTCGAGCGCCTCGCGCAGGTGGCTGACGAGCCCCTCGCGCGCCAGCTTGAGGATGTTCGTTTGCGGCTGACCGGGCGGGGACTCGAGGAAGTCCCCGGTGCGACCGCGGAACTGGATGACCTCGAGCCGGTCGTTGACGACTACACCGGGGGGAGCGTATCGGGTCAGAAGGACGTGATCGGCCTGCCGCTGCGCATCTCGCGCTGGATGGGGTCGCTCGGCGGGTTGGAATATTTGGATCTTCGACTCGGCTTCACGACCGATCGCCAGCGGATACTGAAGCCTCGGGCTCTCGCCCTTCTTGAGGAAGATCCGATGCTCTTTGTCGACCGGCGCGAAGATGTCGTCGAACTCGCGGATGCTCTCGCTACTGCCGAGAAAAAGATAGCCCGGCGTGTTCAGGCAATGGTGCAAGAGGGGCAGGATTCTTCGCTGCAACTCCGCGTCGAAGTAGATGAGGACGTTGCGACAGCTGATGAGGTCGAGCTTGGCGAAAGGCGGATCCCTCGTGAGATCGTGCCGCACGAACACGCAAAGGTCGCGGACCTGCTTGCCGATGCGGTAGCGGCCTTCCGTTTGCTCGAAGAACCGAGCGAGCCGCTCGGGGCTGACCCCTTTCACCTCTGACTCAGCGTAGAGACCCGTTCGAGCAGTCTCGATCGCGCGCTCGCTCAAATCCGAGCCGAAGATCTTGATGGCGGGTGTTCGGTGCTGTTCGGCGAGGAACTCGGCCAGGCAAATGGCGAGCGAGTAGGCCTCCTCTCCCGTGGAGCAGCCAGGGACCCACACGCGGAAGGTCGCGTCATCGTTTTTGTGCGCGAGCAGCTCAGGCAGGACATGCTGCTTGAGCGCTTCGAAAGCAGCAGCGTCGCGGAAGAAGGACGTCACCTGGATGAGGATGTCTTGGGCGAGAGCCTTGGACTCGCCGGGGTCATTGCGAACTGACTCGGCGTACTCGTGTAGCGAACCAAGGCGGCGCAGCGCCATTCTCCTGGCGATGCGCCGTATGATGGTTGGGCGCTTGTAGCCTCTGAAATCCAACTGGGCGTGTTGACGCACCGCCGTGAGGACGGTCGCAATGCTGCCCTCAGCATCGAGAGGACGTTCCTCCGCACTCGCCTCGGGGGCTGACGAAGGAGCGAGATACGAATGACGGCTGAGCCGAGCGATCTCGCTCGCGATCTCTTCCGGAGCTAGCCGGAAATCGACGACACCAGCGGCGATCGCGCTCTCGGGCATGCTGCGGAACTGCGCTGATTCCGGCTCCTGAGCGAAGGTGATCCCGCCCGCGGCCTTGATCGCCCCGAGCCCCTCAGTGCCATCGGAGGCGGATCCAGAGAGCACCACCCCGATGGCCTGGTCTGACGAATCGAGCGCGAGCGCACGAAAGAACGAATCGATCGGGAGGTGGAGCTTGCGCGTTTGTTGCCGAGGGACGAGCTCGAGGAGCCCCTGATGGATACTCAGGTCGGCGTCGGGTGGAATCACGTAGACGCGGTTTGGCTCGGCGCGCATGCCGGCTGCCACCTCGACCACAGGCATCTGCACAGCGGCAGCAAGCACGCTCGACAGCATGCTCGGGCGCCCAGGATCGAGATGCTGAATCACGACGAAGGCCATGCCGGTGTCGGCGGGCAGTCGAGAGAAGAGCTGCCGCAGTGCCTCGAGGCCACCCGCTGACGCACCGATCGCGACGATCGGGAAGTCCGACCTCATCGCTCCGTCGTCTGTGCTGTCAGCCTTCTCGCTCACCTTGCTCCCTTTCGAGCCCTCGGCGGTTTGCCAGGTCGCCCGCGGGGCAGCTGGAAGATGAAGGCGCGAGAGCGCTTGCACCTTCTATAAGCCTTTGGCTCGAAGTATCAAGGTCTAACGGTCGCGGTAGCGGGCGCCAGGTCGCCATGCTGTGAAGAAGCCCCATCCGCTTGGAACGCTTGCGTCTCTTGGCCGTGGCAAAAATGTCCTCAGGGACCTCCCGACCGCGAGGGCGCTACCTTGGGTCGCGGGCAGGAGCATGATCGGCATCGGACGCAGGGGCGACGTCCTGAGCCTCTCGCTGCCTTCGCAGCTCCGCGACCAGCGCTTCGATGTTCGTGTTCAGACGCTCGAGCTGCTCGGCGATCTTGGGCATCGTCGCCTCGTAGAAGCGGTGGCCCATCCTGGTCTTGAAGAAATCGTCGCCCGCCATCAGGCGACCTTCTCGCGCAGGCTCTCGATCGTCTGCACATGCTTCTTGATCGTGGTGAGCACCTTGGCGCGGTTCTCGTCGGTGACGCACGCGTACCGAGCGCATTCGCTGGTTCCGCCAGCAGCTCGCGCAGTGGGCCAAGGAGCAGCACGGCACCTGGGCTGCGGCGGCGGCGACGCGCTCGGCTGTGACGAGAAGACGTTGCGCCAGGACGCGCCCGAGGGCGACGTCGCCGGGTAGTCCGACGCTCACCCCACCAGCTTCGTGAGGAGCGCCGTCCCGCGCGCGGCCTCGGCGGGCGTCGCGTCGGAGAGCTCGAGGTACACGCGCCCGCTCTCGTTGAAGTCCTCGGTGTTCACGCACCAGTGCTCGCTCGCGGGCGTCGCCAGCTCGATCTCGGCGGCGAGCTTGTGCAGCGCGGCCTTCACGACGCGGTAGCTGGTGCCCTTGGGGAAGCGGAGCGCGATCTGCGGCTCGGGCGTTCCGTAGCGGCTCTCGCCCTGG
>JAICTZ010000027.1 GCA_025936115.1 Polyangiaceae bacterium | reverse complement strand
TCACCGGCAAGACCGGCGAGCCGCTCCCGCTCATCGTGCGCAAGCAGGACGGCGGGTACGGCTACGACACGACCGATCTCGCCGCCGCGCGCCACCGCTTCGGCACGCTCCACGCGACGCGCGCGCTCTACGGCTTCGTCGAGGAGCTCGGCGAGCCGCACGTTTTCGCCCGAGCGCGTCTTGAACATCTTCTTGTCGGGGCCGAGGATCGAGCCGAACATCACGTGCTCGGCGCGAGCGGGAGCCGGCAAGAAGCCGGCGCGCTTGGCCGTGGCGAACACCATCGCGAAGTGCTGCTGCTGCGGCGATCCCGTCACGTAGAGCAAGCGCGTCGCGCCGAGCTCTTGCGTGCGAAAGCGGATGCCCGCGAGGTCCGTGGCGGCGTAGCCGAACCCGCCGTCCTGCTTGCGCACGATGAGCGGCACGGGCGCGCCGTCGCGGCCCTTGAATTCGTCCAGAAAGACGCAGAGCGCGCCCGCGTCGATGCGCGCGATCCCCTGCCGTTCGAGCTCCTCGGCGACGCCGGGCAGCATGGCGTTGTAAAAGCTCTCGCCGCGCACGTCGCCCGCTTCCAAGAGCACCCCGAGGCGCGCGTACAGCGTCGAAAAGTAACCGAGCGACGCGTTCACGAACGTCTTCCACTGCGCGAGCGTTTCGGCGTCGCCGCTCTGGAGCAAGACGACGCGCCGCCGCGCGCGGTCGGCGAACGCGGGATCGCCGTCGAACTTCTGGCGCGCGGCTTGATAAAATTGATTGAGCGAGCCCATCGAGAGCTCGCTCGCCGCCTGATCGGCACCCACGTCGGCCAAGTGCTCGAGCAGCATGCCGAACGGCGTGCCCCAGTCGCCGACGTGATTTTGGCGGATCACGCGCTGGCCCAAGAAGCTCAGCGTGCGGGCGAGCGCGTCGCCGATCACGGTGCTCCGGATGTGACCGACGTGCATCTCCTTGGCCATGTTGGGCCCCGAGTAATCGATGACGACCGTCTCGGGCTTTTGGAGCTGGGCCGCGCCGGCGCGTGGATCGCGCGCGACTTGGGTCAGCGCGGCTTCGAGCCATGCGCGGCCGAGCGTGACGTTCACGAAGCCGGGCGGTGAGACCGTCACGCCGTCGGGCGCGCAGAGCCCCGACATGTCGAGGCTTTCGGCGATGGTCTTCGCGATTTCGAGCGGCGGTTTGCGCAGGGGTTTCGCGAGCCTTAGCGCCGCGTCCGCCTGGTAATCGGCGAAGCTCGAGCGGTGCACGGCCGGCTCAGCTTCGCGGAAATCGGCGCCGAACGCCTTGACGATGGCGTCGCGCACTCGTTCGGCGATGATGAGTTGGGCGTCCACGGACTCAGGAGCCCTTGCCGAGCAGCTCCGGCAGCGGGTTTTCCCCCGGGCCGAGCTCCGCGACGGCCGCGAGGTGGTGCGCGAGGAAGGCGCGCGCGTCGGTGACGGGCAGCGTCTGCATTTCGAGTGCACCGATGCGATCGCCCGGCTGGAAGGCGGCGTCCTCGACGCGCTCCATGGAGAGCTTTTCGGGGGCGTAGGTCATGAAGTCGGCTTCGGTGCGCAGGATCGAGTAGTCGTCGCCGCGGCGGAGCTCGAGCTCGACTTGGCCGGTGACGCTCGGCGCGATCCAGCGTGTGAGCGCGTCCTTCATGAGCATGGCCTCGGGATCGAACCACTTGCCTTCGTAGAGGACGCGGCCGAGGCGGCGGCCGAGCGTGAAGTAGAGGTCGAGCGTGTTTTCGTTGTGGATGGCGGAGAGCAGGCGCTCGTAGGCGGCGTGCAGCAGCGCCATGCCGGGCGCCTCGTAAATCCCGCGGCTTTTGGCTTCGATCACACGATTTTCGATTTGGTCGCTCGTGCCGAAGCCGTGGCGGCCGCCGATGCGGTTGGCTTCCAGCATGATGTCGATGGCGGTGTCGTAGCGCTTGCCGTTGAGCTCGACCGGACGGCCGCGTTCGAACGCCACGGTGACACGCTCCGACTCGATGCGAGCGTCCGCTCGCCAGTGGGGAACACCCATGATCGGCTCCACGATGTGCAAACCGTGGTCGAGCTGCTCGAGATCTTTCGCCTCGTGCGTCGCGCCGAGCACGTTCGAGTCCGTGCTGTACGCCTTCTCCGTGCTCATCGTGTACGGGAGCTCGAGCGACACGAGGTACTCGCTCATCTCTTTGCGGCCGCCGAAGGCGTCGACGAACTTTTGGTCGAGCCACGGCTTGTAGATCATGAGCTTCGGGTTCGTGAGCAAGCCGTAGCGGTAGAAGCGCTGGATGTCGTTGCCCTTGTGCGTGCTGCCGTCGCCGAACACGTCGACGCCGTCCTCACGCATGGCGCGAATGATGGCGGTCGCGGTCACGGCGCGGCCGAGCGGCGTCGTGTTGAAGTATTTCTTGCCCGCGGTCGCGAGGTGGAAGGCGCCGCACTGAATCGCGGTGATGCCTTCGCGCGCGAGCGCTTCGCGGCAGTCGACCAGGCGCGCGGCCACGGCGCCGTGCTCGAGCGCGACGGGCGGGATCGTCGCCGGATCTTTTTCGTCGGGTTGCGCCAGATCTGCCGTGTAGGCGTGAATTTGCAGGCCCTGGCGTGAAAGCCAGGCAACGGCGCAGCGTGTGTCGAGCCCGCCCGAAAAGGCGATGCCCAGGCGCGTGCCCTTCGGCGGCAAAGACTTGTAGATGCGGCTCATGCTGCGCTCCCGGTAGCATTGACCAGCCGCCCTGCCCAGGTGCTTCGCTGGCGCGCGTCTGCTAGCCTGCGCGCGCTCCTGAATGGTGACACTCCGAAGAACGGCTCGGCGTGGTGTGAGCGGCTGGCTGCCCGCTTTGGTCGTGCTTTTTGGGGTGGGGTGCGCGCGGTCCGGCGTGGAGATCCAGCGGATGCCCGACGGTTCGCACGACATCACCTGTCCGGGGACGCCGCTCGCCAAGTGCCTCGATAACGTGGAAACAGTCTGCAAGGGCAGCTCGTTCGAGGTGCTGTACGCGCGGGACGAACAGAAGACCTACGGCGTCGAGCAGACGTACGTCGAGAAACACACGAGCCGCGCGCAGGTGCACTGCTTGGGGCTGCACGACGTGCCGAGGTCCGACGGCGTGGCCATGGCGGCGCCGGATGCGTCCGCGACGCCCGGTGCGTCGGCCACCGCCAGTGCGCTGGCGACGCCCGGTGGCGCTCCTGGGACGGCGCCGCACGGCGCGGAAGCCCCGCCGCACGCGTGCGTGCCCGGTGCGACGCAGGCGTGCGTCGGCGTGGCCGCGTGCGCGGGCGGCCAAGCGTGCTTACCCGACGGCAGCGGTTACGGTCCGTGCGACTGCGGCGTACCCGCGTCCGGCGCGCCGTCACGCTGAGTCCAGAGCGCTTCGAGCTCGGCCTCGGACACGTGCGCTTCGAGCGCGAGGCGCGCGCCCGTGCGCACGAAGCGGACACGCGCGAGCATCTCGGCCAAACCCGGCGCGAACGTCGCCAGATCGGAGCGTGCATTCGCGATGAAGCGCTCGAGGTGCTCACAGGCGGCTGCAGTTTCGCAACCCACGAGGCCCGCGACGTCGACCTGATCCGTAACGTCCGCGCGGAGCGCTGCGGTGCGAATCGTCGCGAGCGGTGACTGTTCCGCCGTCGGGTCCGCGAGCGTCCGGCTGAGCCAGCCCCGAGGCAACACGAGCGTCGCGATCACGGGCGCGCCGTGGCCCGTGACACGACGGAGCTCGACGTGGAGCTCGTCGCGCTCGTGCTCGGCGGGCGTGCCGTCGGCGCGGTGTCCGTCGGCCGCGTCGATGAGCTCGCGCAGGTATGCGCCGTTGCTCAAGACGAAGAGCCCGTCGCGGACGGCGAGCTCACCTGCGCGGCTCCGGTCGCGCACCGACGTGAACGAGCCGAGCGTCGTCTCGAGCGCGTTGGCCCCGCGCGTTCGGATGCGTGCCTCGGCGCAGGCGCTGACGGTCGCGGCCGTAAAGCGCCCCGTCGCGATCAGCGCGAAGGTGTCGCTGCTCGCCGTATCCGCGCCCGTTTCGCTCGGCATCGCGAACGCGAGCTCGTCGATTTCGCCAAGCAACGACGCTTCGCAGGGCTTGGGTGCGACCGCGGCGAGGCTCTTCGCGACGAACGCGGCACCGGCGCGCGTTTTTCGCAGCCGCGCCACGTCGACGCTCACGAGCAGCGCCGGCCCCGCGGGGACGACGGCGAGCGGGTGCAGTGCCGGCGCGGCTGACGGCAACGTCGCGTGCCGGTGCGCGACCAGCACGCCCCCGAGCACGACGAGCAGCGCGAACACGGCGCCCACGATGAGCGGCGCCCGCCGTTGCAGCAAGGTCGCGTCACTTTTCATCGGAGCGGTACAACGAGCTGCAAGACGTGGAGCCGAGTCAGACGCCGTGCCGCTTGAACCAAGCGAGCATGCGCTGCCAGCCGTCGGCGGCCGCCTGCGGCTCGTAACTCGGGCGGTAATCGGCGAGGAAGGCGTGGCCCGCCTGCGGGTACACGACGATTTCGCTCGCGCGCGCGGCCTTGTTGCCGCCGGCGAGAAGCTTCTTCATCGCCTCGACGTCCGTTTGGGGGATCGACCGATCTTTGGCGCCGTAGAGGCCGAGCACGGGCGCGTTGAGCTCGGCGCCGAGCTCGAGCGGCTGGCGTGGGCGGAGGTCGTTCTTGTCGCCAGTGAGCTTGCCGTACCAGGCGACGCCCGTCTTCAGGTCCTTCCGGTGCGCGGCGTAGAGCCAAACGGTGCGGCCGCCCCAGCAAAAGCCGGTGACGGCGAGTTTGCCGAGATCGGCAGGCTCGTGCTCGGCCCAGCGCACGGTGGCGTCGAGATCATGGAGGACTTGCGCGTCCGGCGTCGCGTTCACGACCTTCCGGATTTCGTCCATGCCCGCGAGCTTCGTTACGTCGCCCTGACGAAAAAAGAGATCGGGCGCGACGGCGAAGTAGCCCTGCTTGGCGAGGCGCCGGCACACGTCGCGAATGTGCTCGTGCACACCGAAAATCTCGTGCACGACGAGGACGAGCGGGTGCTTCTTCGGCGTCTTGTCGACGGGGTACGCGCGATACGCCGGGATCTCACCCACGCTCGTCGGAATGCGCACGTCGGCGACGCTCAGGCCGTCGCTGCTCGTCGTGATGGTATCGGCGGCGACGGGTCTCACCGCGAGCGCAAAACCCGCACCCGCTGCGCTCGCCAAGAGCACGCGCCGCGACGGATCCACTGCCCGGCGCTCGTCCTCGCGTCGCACCGAATCGGCCATGGCGGCGAGTATGCCACGCTGCTCGCGCGCCGGGCTCGCTTCAGCCGTCAGTCGCGCGCCGGCCGCCGCCGTGACGGCGACCTTCGGGACGCGCCGGAAAGACACGCCGGTCGAGCTCCTGGCGGCGGTCGATGAGTGAGCGCTGGCCTTTGCGTTCGTGGAAGACGCGCCGGAGCTCTTCCACGCCGCGCTGCGGGAGGGCGGGCACGGCGCGGGCGTGCGTCGTGCAGAGCGTGACGAGTCGATGCCCGACGAGCACGCGCTTCCCTAGCCCTCTTTGTGCCCTTCCGAGCGTCGAGCAGACCTCGCACGTCGCCATGCGTCGAGGCTCCGATCCAGGCGCCTGTTGGGCCAAGTTTTCGGCGACGGGAATCAGACGGGCACGCTGGCGAGGCGTTTTTGCACGCGCTCTTCGATCCAGGCGATCACGTCCTCTTCGACGGGACGGCCCACGAAGCGGCTGAGCTCTTGGATGCCCGTCGGGCTCGTGACGTTGACCTCGATCAAGCGCTCGCCGATGAAGTCGAGGCCGACGAAGAAGAGGCCGTGCTGGACGAGCTTCGGGCCGATCGCGGCCACGGCGGCGAGCTCTTTGGGTGTGAGCGTCGTGGCTTCGGCGCGGCCGCCGACGTGCAGGTTCGCGCGTACGTCGTCTTCGCGCGGGACGCGCAGGATCGCGCCGAGCGGCTTGCCGTCGAGGACGAGGACGCGTTTGTCACCCGTGCGGATGGCGGGCAGGTACTCCTGGACGAGCGCGAGCTTTTTGCCTTCGTTCGTCCAGACGTCGGCGAGGGAGCGCAGGTTCTTGTCGCCGCGCTCGAGCACGACGACACCGCTGCCGCCGGCGCCGTCGAGCGGCTTGAGCACGGCTCTGCCGCCGACGGTCTCGACGAACTCGATGATTTCGCGCGGATCGGCCGTCACGCGCGAGTGCGGCATGTGCTCTGCGAAATGAAACGCGAAGAGCTTCTCGTTCGCGTCGCGCAAGCCGCGCGGGTCGTTCACCACGAGCACGCGATCTTTGACCAGGTCGAGCTGGTGCGTGAGGTGGACGTACGGCGGGTCGAAGGGCGGATCTTTGCGGATGAAGACCGCGCCGAGCGTCGCGAGGTCGAGCGTCGTTTCGGCGGCGAGCTCGAGGTGCGGCGCCGCGTCGGCGACGCGAATGCCACGCGCGCGCGCCGTGACGGTGCGTCCTTCGTTCGCGATGTCGCGCGGCAGGCAGTGAAAGGTTTCGTGCCGTCGGGCGAGCGCGCCGCGCATGAAGGCGAACGTCGTGTCTTTGGCCGGGTGCATGGTCTCGGCCGGGTCCATCACGAACAGGAAGCGCATGGAGGCTGGCACGGAGTGTAACACCCTGCCCCCGATCTCGGGAGTGGCGCCGGGGTGGACGATCGGGCGGGGCGAGCCTAGATTCTCGCGCGATGCGGCGCCTGCTTTCGCGAATGCCGGCGCTCGCTGTCGCGACGCTCGTCACGAGCGTGCTGTTCATCGCGTTGCCAGGGACGAGCGGCGCGCGCGCTCCGGCTCGCGCCGGCGCGGCAACGGAGAGTCGACTCGTGAGTCGCACGGCGCTCGCCGCGCTCGCGCGGGGCGGAAACGCCGTCGATGCAGTCGTCGCCGCGGCGCTCGCCGCGGGCGTCGTGGCACCGAGCTCGAGCGGGCTCGGCGGCGGTGGTTTCGCGCTCCTCTATCGCGCCGCCGATCGCGAGGTGTCCGTTTTCGACTTTCGCGAGACGGCGCCGGCAGCCCTCGACGCGGCGGCGTTCGAGCGCCGCCCGCTGCCGGATGCCGAGCGCGGCAAGCTCGTCGGTGTCCCGGGCGAAGTGCGCGGGCTCGCGGAGCTGCATCGTCGCTTCGGCAAGCGGCCCTGGGCCGAGCTCGTCGAGCCCGCGGAGCGCTTCGCGCGGGACGGCTTCGCCGTGGAGACGCACCTCGCGTCGATGCTCGCCGGCAAGGACGGTCCGCGCTACCGGACGGTGCCGTCGCTCGCGCGCGAGTTTTGGCATGGCCGGACGCCCGTGCTCGCTGGAGCTCGCGTGCAGCGCCCTGAGCTCGCGCGCACGCTGCACACGCTCGCTACGTCGGGGCCGGAAGTGCTCTACGGCGGGCCGATCGCGAATGATATCGTGGCCGCGGCGCGGCGCTTCGGCGGCGCGCTCGGTGCGAAGGATCTGAGCGGCTACACCGTGCGCGAACGGCAGCCGCTGCGGTTTGCGTGGGAGGGCTACGAAATCGTAACGATGCCGCCGCCGTCGGCGGGCGGTTTGTTTCTCGCCGAGGTGCTCGGCAGCTTCACGCACGACGAGCTCGTGCGCGCGGACATCGACAGCGGGCTCGGTCTTCACTTGCTCGCGGAGGTGATGCGCGGCGCGCTCGCCGATCGGGCGCGTTACAGCGGCGATCCGGACGTGCTGCCGGTCGACATGCGCGCGCTCTACGCGCCGGCTCGGCTCGCGGCGCGCAAAGCGGGGATTTCGGCGGAGCGGACGCGCTCGGTGCCGGCGCTCGCGGGCGAGGATCACGGCACGCACGCGCTCATCGTCGCGGACGCCGATGGCAACGTCGTGTCGCTCACGACCACCGTGAACACGGGCTTCGGCGCTGAAATCGACGCCGAGACGAGCGGCATCATCTTGAACGACGAGCTCGACGATTTCACGGCGCGTGCGGCGACGGACGCGCTCGGTGTGCGCTCGCCCCCGAATTGTGCGCGACCCGGCTTGCGGCCGACCTCGAGCATGATGCCAACTATCGTGCTGCGCCGCGGCAAGCCGGCGTTCGCGCTCGGCGGCTCGGGCGGCTATTCGATTCCGCCGAGCGTGACCTACGCGCTGCTGCGGCTGCTCGTGCGCGGTGAGACGCCCGAAAAGGCCGTCAAAACCCCGCGGTTTCGCTTCGAGAGCAGCGACTACGCGCTCGTGCTCGACGAGCGCCTCGCGGGCGCTGTGCGCGCGGACCTCACCCGGCGTGGTGAAACCGTGCGCACGAACGACGTCACGAGCGCCGTGCAGGTGCTCGCGTTCACGCCGGGCGGGGTCGTAGGGGCCGCCGATCCGCGAAAAGGCGGCGCCGCGCTCGTACAGTGATAACCTCCGCGGTCGATGCTGAAGCCGCCTGAGCCCAAACTCGGCCAAAATCCCGAGGAGCTCGACGCAGGCTGGGAAGAACCGGTCGCCCCGGCCACGACGCCGCCGCGCTCGAGCAGCGTGAGTGTTGCCGCCGCCGCCGTTACCACTGCGACCGTGAGCACCGACGAGCTCGACGACGCGTGGGGCGAGCTGCCGGCCGAGCCGCTCATGGCGCTGCGGCGCGCCGAGCCGCCCGCGGCGGAATCTCGGGCCCTGCCGTCGCCTGAGGCGCGCTCGGCGAGTCCGCGCACGACGCCGTCTTCCGTGCCGCCGGCTGCGAAAACGTCGGTGCCGATGGCGCAAGCGCGGCTCGCGAACGTCGCCGCTGTGACGGAAGCGCCCGTTTCGACGGTACCTCGGGCTTCGACCGCGCCGCCCGCGGTTGCGCCAGTCGTTCCCGGCGTGGGAGCGAAGCCGTCCGGCCTGGCGACGAAACCGTCCGGCGTGGCTGCGAAGCCGTCCGGCGTGGGTACGAAGCCGTCCGGCGTGGCTGCGAAGCCGTCCGGCGCCGCGCCGGTCGTCGCCGTGGTGCCGGCCAAAGCCGAGGCGATGCTGCCGTCCGGTCGCACGTTGAGCAAGAAGCAGCGCCGTGAGCTCGAGCGCCAGCAGCGCGCGCATGCGACGCGCAAGAGCTCGGAGCGCAAGCAGAGCGCGCGCGCCAAACGGCGTGAAGAAGCGCAGCGCCTGGCCGAACAGCGCCAGGCAGAGCGCCGCGCCGCGCTCGCTGCCGCGAAAGAACGCGCGCGTGAACAGCAGCGCGCGCCGAAGAAGGCGCGGACGCAGCGGCCGGCGCCGAACGACGACGTTGCAGTCGCCGCCCCGAAAAGTGGAACGAAACGCCAAGCAGCCGCCGCGTCGCGCACCAAAGGTCGCCGCAAGAAATATTCGGGCGGCGGCTACATCATCGCCATCATCGCGCTGATCACGATCGTGACGGGCCTTTACGCCTGGTCAAAGCGCTGAGGCGAGCGCGACGGCGCGGGCATTTCGGGGAGTAGTGAGGCGTCGCGATGAGCGAGGATTTTCTGCACGCCGCGCCGGAGATCGAGCGCTTCGCCGACGTGATCGAGCCGCACTTCTACCGTGACGCGCCCGATCATTGGCACGTCGTGCTCACCGACGTGCGTGGCTCGACCAAGGCGATCGAAGCCGGGCGTTATCGCGACGTGAACGCGCTCGGGGTCGCTTCGATCGTCGCGATCCGTAACGCGACGCCGGACCTCGAGTTGCCCTACGTGTTCGGCGGTGACGGCGCGACGCTGCTCATTCCGGAGACGCGCCGCGTGGTGTGTGAAGCGGCGCTGCGCGGCGTGCGTAAGCTCGCGCGGTCCGCGTTCGAGCTCGAGCTGCGCGCGGGGGTCGTCTCGGTCGGCGAGCTCAGGAGCGCGGGCCATGGCGTGCAGGTCGCCCGTTTCCGTGCGAGTCCCTTCGTGCGGCTCGCGATGCTGCGCGGCAGCGGGATCGCGCAAGCGGAACGCTGGGTGAAAGACCCGGTCGCGAGCCCTCGTTACGCGGTGAGCGAGGATGGGCCCGACGCCGCAAGCTTCGAAGGCTTCGAGTGCCGCTGGCAGCCGGTGCCGAGCCGGCGCGGGCAGATCGTGAGCCTGATCGTGCAGGCGCTCGACGCGACTGAAGCCGAGCGCGCGCAGAGCTACCGGCAGATCATCGCGACGCTCGAGACCGCGCTCGGCGAGGGCGCTGGACACCCGATTTCGCTCGCAGGCCTGCGCCTCGGGACGCTCTTCGGCAAATACTCGATCGAGGCACGGCTGCGTTCGGGCGTGACGGAGGGTGAGCGCCATCGCGCGGCTGCGGGTGAAGCGCGCAAGAAGTCGCTGATCGGGCGCGCGCTGATGGCGCTCGGCGCGTCGGCGGGCGGCTTCGACGGCAAGGCGTATCCGCGCGAGCTCGTCGAAAACTCGGACTTCCGGAAGTTCGACGAAGCGCTGCGGATGGTGCTCGACGTTTCGGCCGAGCAACTCGCCGTGATCGAAGCCGAGCTCGAGCGTGCGCGTGATGAGGGGCACGTCGTGTACGGCGTGCATCGCGCCCCCTCGGCGCTCATTACCTGTTACTTACGCTCGTACCAGGGCGACCACGTCCACTTCATCGACGGGTCGGACGGCGGGTATGCGCTGGCGGCGCGGCAGTTGAAGGCGCAGCTTGCCGAGCGCATGCCCGGAGTGTGAGGGCTTGGCGCCGTCACGATTTCGTCTTCCCGTTCGGGTATCCGACCCAGATGATAATGTCGAGAAATGTCGAACTCGACTTGGTAGGTTCCGCAGGATGCTAGCCCTTCCGAAGAGCTTCTGAGGCTCTGAGGTGTCGCGAGATAACCGTTTTGTCGCGTTGGAACAGCTCGGTCGTCTCCTCGCGCGGGATCCTCGCGGTCGAAGCGCACCTCAACGCGCGCACGACTGCTTCGATCTGGTAAAGGGGGAATTCGCCTCGCGGTGAGTGCGCCTCGCGCGCTCGTCTGATCCTGCGTGCGCTTGCCGACTGCCGGTCAGTAGAGTGGCCGCGGCGTAGCGCGAGAGTCAGCGTTACCGACCCCGGGTTCGACTTCCAGCATGCTCACTGCCCCGTGCAGGCGACGACGCAAAGCGTGCCGTGCGTCCTCGACGTTACGGTAGAGATGACAGGCATGGGTCGCTTCGACGATCGGGGAGGCGGTCCTGCGCCTCACGAGCGAAAGCGCTTCACCTTCACCGGTGCGAGTGTCGTCTTCGAGGCGCAGCGGCGCCTCCCATCCCGTGCACAAGGCGATCGGCGGGATAGACGCCGAGCGGAAGAGCGAGTTGCGGCGCGAACACGACACCACAGTCATCTGGAACCCCCTCGCGAGCGGGTCTCGCGACCGCGCCGCGTGGACTCGAGTCTCACATCGAGGAGCTCGGACGCTCGAATCGCGAAGCGTCCGAACGGGTACCGGGCGCCGAGATATTCTCAAATGCCGAGTGCGATCAGGAAGTTGTCCAGGCTTTTGGACCCATGATCATTCGGGCCGTATTTCCTCGCATGGGAAAAGTCCAAAAGCTCGAAAAGTCGCGGACCGTCGGTGGTCTTCAGATAGGCGCGGCCGAGAAGATCTCCCAACTCAACAAGGCCCTTCTTGTTGTCTTTACCTATCGCACCCTCAAAAGAGTGAAAGTTGGGTTTTCGTTGAAACTTCCCCTTTTGATGAAGCCCGCGCGCATCCGCCAAAAGCCACGCCTCAAAGGTACGGTCAGCGACAACGACGTTAATGGGCGCTGACGGGTAACCTTTCGATTTGAGGAGAACTTGCATTTCTTGAAGCACCTCCGTTGCAAGTTTGGTGGCGAGAGTAGGGCGCTGTTCGCGATCTGAACAGACGATCACGGGCCTTCGCCCTGCGACCAGATGTTGGATTGCCTTCGGAACGACCATTTTTGCAATTCCGATTGGCTTAAGATGTGAGCCAACGCCCCCAAGATTAATAGGGCGAATTGGCGGGCAATTCGCGATCAGCGTCTTCCGAGACAAGAGCGGCAATGCCATAAATTCGGTGTCGCCTTCAACGATCAGGCCGGCAGTCGGCAAGGCCTGCTTGCCTTTTTTGTTGTGCCTTGTCATGCGTGCGGGACACCGCCAAGGGAACCATCGAGCCAGACTTCTCCTGGTTTTTGACCCGAATCACGAAGAATAGTGGCAAGTGCGGTCTCCTTCGTCGTCGCTGGTTCAACCGTCGTGCCTTGCTCGCTTGCTTCCACGATAAAAAGAGATTCAGGCTTCTCGATTGCGTTGACTACAGTTTCTGAATGGGTCGTGACTAACACTTGCCTTGGGGAAGCCGCTTGTGCACGTTCGAGAATCTTTCGGACCGACCAGGGATGCAGTGCATTTTCGGGCTCTTCGATTGCGAGAATGCCGCTGCCCCTCTGTTCGAGCGCGATAAGAAGAGCAAGAGCGTGAAGGACGCCGTCCGAAACTCCGTCGAGGGGTATCGGGTCCGCAATTCCCATTTCGCGAAAGCCGAGAGTCACGCGCCCTTGAGCGAACGGTTCTGGAACGACGTCCTCGATGCGTGGATAAACCTCCCTCAGTGCGGACAAGATTCCTTGGAACTCCTTCGCTGGTTCCGGCTTTCGCTTTCGGAGCCTGTCGACCGCTACTGGTAAACCTTCGCCACTGGCGCCGAGCGCGTGATCGCCGTTAGCTTGAAAGCGGGCGTCGCTGCGCAGGGCAGATGCGTCGAGGCGAAGTCTCGTCACTGCGCATTGTCGTAGGATTCTGCCGAAGGCCCTTCCCAAACCTGGGTTCAGCAATTTCAGCTGCGTTGGTGCGGATGGAAAGAGTTCACGTTGCCGGACGCGCGCTTCTAAGCGATCTCGGAGATCCTTTTCGGAGCGTCCGCTCGGGCGGCTAAACGGAATGGTGGTCACTTCCTCCCACAAGTCCGCATTAGAGCCCAGGTCCTGACTGAATTCCCCATCTGACCATTTCATCCAGAGACCGCCTTCCTGGTTCCGCAGGTGAAATTCTTCGGCACTGACCGTCACGTCGTGATCCCCGACTTTTCCCTTCAGCGTCACGGATACCTGCACTTGTATCTTCGGTCCGCTACCCTCCTTGCGAGGAAGGTCAAGTGTTGCTCCAACGCGCACCCCTCCTCGCGCCGGTCTCTGCTCGCGATGAATGATCTGGGCCCAACCCTGCTCGCGAACCAGGTCCGTCGTTCCGCGTTGCAAGAGGTTACCCAGGAGCTCAAGCGCCTTAACAACATTCGTTTTGCCTGCGCCGTTGGGCCCTACCAGCACCATGAACGGTCGCAGGTTGAGGGACAGGGACTTGATGGACTTGTAGTTTGATACCTCCAACTTTGTGATCATGACGGACGAGCATCGCGCGCTGCGGCGCCGGGCGCAATAAGTTGGACTTCGGACGCGAATCGAAGCCGGGACGGCCTCGCGCAGTACGCCCGCCGTTCAGCGCCGCAGGTGTCGTTGGCACGATTGCGAAATTGCGTCGCTGTTCGATCACTCGAGAGCGAAGGGCGCGACCTAGGCGCCTACTAGGTGGAATCTGGGGCGCGCGGTCGCGGCTACGTGCTGCAGTTCCTGTAAGCGCTGACCGTCGAGCTTTACGAGGACGCGCGGAGAAGGGCCTCGCGATCCCCCTCTTGGTTCGGCTCGTTCGAAAGCGCGCCGCTGGCGCTCACCACGATGCCGCGAGCGTGGCGCCGCCGGACATCGCATTCGACTGACTCACCCCCTCCAGCCGCTTCCTCCACTCCCTCCCCCGCTGCACCTCCACGCGCGTCATCGGCCCACGGAGCCACGAGATCGTCTGCCTCGGCTGAAGCAGCAGCGGCCCGGCAGACGCGTTCGTATCCCGTACGACGAACCACCGATTCGCCAGCCGTTGCAACGTGTGCGCGAGCTCGGTACGCTCTTGACGGTTGTCGTCGAGAGAAGCCGCGAGGCCGTCGAGGACGCGGGTGCGGTCGGCGTCGGTTTGGAGGCGGCCGACGCACCAGAGGCCGGCGTTGGAGAGGGCGCGATAGTCGAGGTCCATGGGGTTTTGGGTGGCTACGACCACCCCCACGCCGAAGGCACGCGCTTGTTTCATGAGGGCGACGAGGGGGCGCTTGGTCGGAGGGTTCGACGGGTGCGGCGGGAGGAAGCCGTAGATTTCGTCGAAGACACTAGGGCTTTGAGGCGGTCGGAGCCGGGCAGGCCGCGCACCCACGAGAGGACTTCTTCGAGGAGGACGCCGAGGACGAGGGCGCGTTCGTCGTCGTCGAGGTGGGCCACGCTGACGATGACGCTCGGTGTGCGGCCGGCGAGCGGCGTGAGCCACGCGCCGACGTCTAGGGTTGCGCCGGTGCGCCAGCTCGCAAACGTGGGCGAGGCGAGGAGCGTGTTGAGTGACGCGGCGAGTGCAATCCGTTCGCGCTTCTTGAAGAACGCATTGAGTGGAAGCGCTCCGATTTCAGCAATTGGTGGCTCGAGCAGGTCGTGCATTAGGGCGCCGAGCTCGGCTTGGTCGCCCGCCAACAGCCGCCGCTCGGCGAGCAGGCTGAGGAAGACGTGCTCTTTGCTTTTGGCGGGATCGGGATCGCGGCCGAGGAGGCGCAATGCGAGCGAGACGGCCGCGCTGAGTGCCGAGCGCGCCGATTCTTGATCCGTGTCCCAGCGACTTGAGCGCCGTTCGAGCGGCGACAGCACGTGCAAGGGTTCGCCTGCGCTCGAGCCTGGCGTCAAAATCCGCACCGAGGTTGCCTCGCAGTACCTGCGCAAGTCCGCTTCGCCGAGCGTCCAATTGGTGAAAGCGTCGCGGCGCTCTTCTGCGATGGGGCCGGCCTGGGCGAGGAGCTCTGCCGAACTAGCGTTGTCAGAGCCGGCCTTGAGCCAAGGGGTGAGAAGCCCCGGGTCGAAGGAGGGAAACGACAACAACAGATTCGGCAGGTCCCCTTTCACGTCGATCACGATGCTCGGAACACCGGCTCTGAGTGCCTCTTCGAGCAGCACCGTCACAAGTCCAGTCTTGCCGCTGCCGGTCATGCCGACGATCACCCCATGGGTCATGAGGTGATGCGCCGGCAGTCTCAGCGCCGGGGCCGCCGTCCAGGCTACGCCAGGCGCCAAGGTTCAGAGCCGGTCGAGCTTCCATCTTGTCCTCCCGTCTGCTTCAGGTGATTCAGCCGTCCATCACGACAAAAATGGGTCGGTCGTCCGCGCGGAGGAAGTTGCGTTCGCCTGCGGTGATGCCGACTGAGGTGTGACGGCCGCCGTGCCCGTTTGCGAAGCTCCCGTCACCGCCTGCGTCGGCGGTGCAGGCGATGGATTCGGCGAAGGCGTCGGTGCGGGCTCCGGCGCCTTCTTGCGACCGTTGCTTCGGCCCGCGTACAGGGACGGCGCGATTCGATCGAAGTCGCCCTTCTCCCAACGCAGAAACGTCACCGCGCGGCGGGCTTGGTCATACGTGCGCGCGAGCAGGGTGAAGGCGCGGGTGCGCAGATCCGTGGCGGCGGCTACTTGTGCAGGCCCTTGCTCGCGGAGACCGACGACGCGCATCAGCCGTTGACCGAGCTTCTCGGCACGATCGAGCTCGCTCAATTCCAGCGCGCTCTTACCTTGGAGCTGCGTCCAACTCTCGCGTAGCACGCTCGCGAGCATCTCGAGATCGGTCGCGAGGTTCTTGTACCCGTTGGTGCCGGGCAAGTCTTTCAGTCGGTTGCCGTCGACGAGCCCTCGACGTGAAAGCGCCGTCGCGTCCAGAAACAGCGTCCCCCGGAGCGCCGTGGCCTCGGTCGAAACCGCATCCAGATCGTCCGCGGGCTTTGTCGCGGTGAGGTACGCCGCGTGGGCGTAGTTCAGCGCCATCGCGTAATCCTCGAGCTTGTCGAACGCCGCAAGATCGAAGTGCGGAACGTCTTCGACCATTTGCGAGCGCAGCGCTCGAATTTCCGGCAACGCGCCGAGCGTCGTCGCCACCACCGACGGGATATCGAGATTGACGGCAACCAGCTCCTCGGCCGTCAGCGCCTCGAGCTCGGGCAAAATCCGCGCGTACGTCTCGCCCGCGAGCGCCTCGCTGTTGACATCATCTTGAGCGGTGACGCCCCCTTGAATGTTCGTAACATCTGTCATTGTTATGCAATCCTTCCGCACGCGCCTTGCGTGCTTCGGTCGCGCAACGGCGCGCCTGCACGTCTGGTCGGTCCGTTGAGGGCTCGGTTTCCAAAAAATCGCATTGCGGACATTTTTGCGGATAGTGCGGTAAACCGATGACGGAGGCGGCCGGGAGCCGTCGAGCACGAGGCGAGCGTTCCGAGAGGCGCCCGGATGCATAGAATGACGATGTAAGCGTTCGGGGCAGCGCCCAGCAGCTTCCAAAAGCGAAGGCAGGGTTTCCTCCAGGCGCCCAGGAGCTTCCAAGAACGAAACGACCGTTGCATGGGGCTGCCCGGTACCCGACGAAGAACGAAACATGCGTTCGGCTGAAGCACCCGGGTGCCTGGAAAGACGGTGCGCGTGGTTTCGGGGAAGCGCCGAGGAGCTTTTCAAGAACGAAGCGAGCGTTCTTGGAGGCGCCCAGGAGCCTTCGGAGCGGGTCGATGGCGCTCACAGAGAGCGACAGTGGGTGACAGGCAAGAAACCGAAGCCCGCGCCATAGGTAATTTGACGAGATAGGACCTTCGGCGGTGCGGCCGCCGGTGCGTTTTCCAACTAGATGAGTCTCAGCAAGTGGCCGACGCGTCGATTGCAGTTGCAATGATCGACGGTGTGAGCTAGATGAGTCCCATCGTCGGGGAACGGCGCATGAAGGGATGGGCGAGGATGACTCCGAAGTGGAACTGCGTTGGATCAGTCAAGAACGGTGGGTTACTCGTGCTGGCAAGCACCTTGATCTTAGGGGCCTGCTCGGGCGCGACGAGCGACGCGGTCGAGAGCACGAGTTCCGATACCGAAGCGGCCACCGTGCCCACGCACCTCGGCTTCACGGTGCCCAATGGCGTTGATTATCGCGGGAGTGCGGTCGTATCGTCCGGTGTCTTGTTGCTCGGAGATCGCTCCGTGCTCGCGAAGCCAGGCGGCGGCTATGCGAGCAGCAGCACGACAGGCAGTGGGGCGGCGCATTACGGCTATGACACTCGAATGGGCAGCATCACGAGCTCCGGCTCGGTCGAGGTCTTCGACCGCGGCGCCGTGAACGGCTTCGTCACGGCCGGCGGGTCCATTACCTTCGGGCAGTTCCACAGGCTGACGCCGGCCGAAGGCAACGTCACGGTGACTGGCGCCATCTCGCCGAATGCGTCGATCGGCACGAAACCCTTCGCCCGTGGTTGGGACATCTCCTTTCAGACCTCCACCAACAATAAGACAATTAGTACCGGCACGACGAGTCTCGCGCCCGGTGCTTACGGCAGCGTCAACGTGCAGGGCGGCACGCTCGCGCTAAGCAGCGGCACTTATTACATCGGGAGCATTACCCTCGAGCCGCCGGCGAAGATCTCGGTTACTTCGTCGAGTGGTCCCACGATCATTTACGTTCGCACCTCGTTCGTCGATCACGGAACCTGGTCGGCCAGTGCGCCAGACAAGGTGCTCCTGGGCTACCTCGGGACGAACCTCCTCGCTCTAGAGAAGCCGTTCGCGGGCACAGTCGTGGCACCGAACGCGCGCATTCGCTTGGCCGTCGGCAACACCCCGCATCAGGGCGCCATTCTCGGCAAGGAGACCGAGCTCGATCCCGGCGTAACGCTGACCTTCAAGCCATTTTCTCGTTGGGATGTGTTCAATCTCGACGGCGACGGCCCGATCGGCGGACCAATCGCGCCGACGGTCCCGAACCCGCCCATGCACGGCGCACCGCTCGATGAATGTTGGGCGCCCTCGTTCACCAGCACGAGCGCGAATGGGCAGGTCAACGGCTTGCACTACGCGACACCGAATCCTTCGGCGGGCGTATGTACGCCTACGTTCTGCGACGCCAACGACAACATCATCGCCTCGCCGACGGACGCGCAGCTCAACACGGCCCCTCCGAGCGGGTCCGCCTGCCCCGCGGTTGGCATGGCAGAAGACTGCCCCATCGATCCGACCACACTCGGTGCGAACTGCACGACTGATGCGAACTGTTCGACCGGCTTCGTATGCGCTGCGACGTGCGTCGATGTCGCATGCACACAAGTTCAACATCGCTGCGGAAAACCGTCGGCCAGCTGCTCGGCGTTGCCTGCGGAAACCAACTGCGACGAGTTTCAGCTGTGCCCGCTCGATGGCGCAGTCGGCACTCCGGACGCCGCCGCTCTGGCCAGCGAGCTCGGTACTACCTCCGCCGCAACCGACAATGCCACCATTCCCGAAGCCCAACGTGACACGCTGCCAGACGCCTATTCAAAGGTTGACGTCCTGCTTTGCCTCGCCTCGGGCAACACCGACGTGGGCGACACGCACGACGGCTCGAGCAAGCCCGCGCAAGATGGCAGCAAGAAGTGGGGTGTGTACCTCGAGCCCACGACGGACTTCGGCATCAAGCCAGTCAAGCGACACGACGACATCCAAGAGGTCAGCCTGCACTCGAGTGTAGGTGCTGCAGCTGGCGGCATCCTGTTCGGCAACAAAGTCGAGGTCCTCTCGGCCAACCTCGGGACCGTCCTCGACGACTGTGGTGTTACGGTTAATAGCACGGTGAAGCTCTTCGGCGAGACCGTGGTCGCCATCACGCCGGGGGCAGCACAGACCGTTAGCCTCGCGCTGAACGACGACGGTTCGCTCGGCACGCCCGCGCTGAACCGAGATGGCTGCAAGAGCTCGCGCGAGGCGACAAAGTCGGCGCTCACGGACACGCGTAGCACCTACCTGATGGCCCGCGCGGTCAACGAGTACTACTTCCAGAACGGCCTCACCCCGGAGCTCTGCCATCAGATCCAGGGCGATCTTGGCGATAAGATCAAGGACGAGAACGGTCACTCCTACAACTGCGATCAACTCGACATGGTGCCACCCGTCGGGCGCGCCAGCATCATCAACGCCTGGAAGAAGGAATACGACGGCAAGGCGCAGAAGTACCTCGACTTCGCGACCTCCCTGCACAGCGCGCAGCAGGCGATTCAGGTCTCCGGCACGATTAACCTCTTCGATACCCCGCACCCCTATCATCTGAAGGTGATCGATCTGGACTTCCCGATCGGTCCCATCACGATCAATCTCGCTATCGACGGCTACGGGTTCTGGGACATCGCTGGCGGCGTGCAGCTCGGCGTCGGCTTCGACGGCAATTTCACGGGCGTCGGCAACGTCTTAGGCAACGCGCTCAATGGCCAGGTACCCCGTATCGGTGACATCCGCGCCTACGGCGGCCCGGTCATCACGCCGAGTGCCGGCGTGGGGGTGCTTGTCTTTGCAGGCGTCGGCATTCCCGGTATTTCGATCGGACTCGAGGGCAAGATCGACTTGCTGGACGTTTCTCTGCCGAGCGGCGTCGTCGTAGCAGCCATGCGCCTGAGCGAGCCCGACCCGCGTACCACCACCGGCACCGACTACGAAGGGACGCCGAAAGCGGGCATGCTCGCGGCGGACTACCGGTGGGTGACGGGTTGGAATTGGTCACAGCAGCTCGATCTCACCGAGCTCAAGGGGCAGCTTAACCTGGCGGCGCGGGTTCACTTTCTATTCTTCTCCCACACCTTCCGTATGAAGCTTTTTGACTGGGCTGGCTACCATCAGAACTACGTGCTCGTCGGCGCGGCGGGCGGGAACGCGCTCGGCTATTTCGGCGACTACGGCAAGCAGGCCGGTGATCTCGCCTACACGGAGATCGTCGACATTGATGGCTCGAACGTGGTTGTAAACCCAATGGGTCCGGGCGCGCCGGCCTGCTCCAAGGAGCCCCACTGAGCTAAGCTCCGCGTCATGCGAAAGAGTCTCATTGTAGTATCCTCGGTCGTCTGGGGGCTCGGGTGTGGAACTAGCGATCACACGCCGGGCCTCGGGACGGGCGGCTCAGGTCAGTCCAGCGCGGGCAGCTCTGGCTTAAGTGGCTCGGGCGGAGACACGGCAACGGGTGGGGCTGGAGGCGGTACGAGTGGTAGAGCCGGAAAAGGCGGTAGCTCGAACGCCGGTTCAGGTAATCTTGCCGGCAGCGGCGACGGCGCCACCGGTGGGACGAGCAGTGGCAGCGGCGGGAAGCCCAACGCGGGTGCCACCGGCGATGAAGCGGGCGCCGGCGGTGCGGGCTTGCCGCCCGTGGCCGTCACTGCGCGGCGTCGGATCGCTGCCGGGGAGGGCATCACCTGCGCACTCGATGAAGAAGCAAATGTCGTGTGCTGGGGCGACGAAGGTGATGCCTGGGCCTCGCACACGGCGCTGAGCGGTGCCTTTCAAACCCTGGCGATGGGACCGAGCGCGACGCCGGAAGCCGTCTGCGCGGTGGACGGCGCGGGCATGCTGAGCTGCGCGGACTGGATTGGTGGCGTGGGCGGGAAGACGAGGATGCTCATCTCCGCGTGTTTGCCCGACGCACCCGTCATCGATCTCGCGATCGACGGCGATGGTGTCGGTAGTCTCGCATATGTTCCCATGGGCGGACTGCCCACCTCGTTTCCCTTGAATGGCAACTGCATCGACTTCGTTGCGCCTACCGCAGCGGGGTCATCGACACGTGTCGCCATCGCGCAAGGTCACGTCTGTGCTCTCTCGAGCGACGGGGACGCGACGTGCTGGAAAGCGGGATCGAATCCGAGCGCTGAGCCGACGCTCTCGGGACCGTTCAAAGACGTGGTCGTGAGCTTCGGCAAGGCGTGCGGCCTCACGAACGACGGCCAGGTCCACTGCTGGGATGACTCGGGTAACGAAGATGAATCCTCAACTCATCTGGCCGCCAAGGCGAACATAAGTGGCGAGGCGGTCGTGGCGCTCGCGAGCGACAACGCGGGCGCCAATCTCTGCGCGTTGTTTGAGAGCGGTCGCGCGATCTGCTCCCAAAATTTCAACTCCGAGGTCATCTCTGGCGTCGCGCTGCCGGCGAGCGAAAACCTGGTCGAACTTGCGGTTGGCCTATATCACGTCTGTGGGATCCGCGGAGATCGAACGGTGTTGTGCGTGCCGCTCGCCTGCTCCAATGATTGTGCCGCACAGATCGCGCCGCCCTCGGGGTTTCACACTGCGCCATGACCGTTCGCACCAAACTTCGGACTCCGTCCGCTCCCGCCGGAAAATGGTTGATCGGCGCGCTGCCGCTTGCGCTCGGCGCCATGCTCTGGGCGGCGTACACGCGCTCGACGCGTTCAGCGGTCTCCCCGTCTGTAGCAATGGCGCTCGGCTCCAAGCCGAACGCTCCCCCGGAGCCGCCGCGCCTTAACGGCGCGCAGACGCTCGCGGGCGGTCTCCTGCCGGCCGGCAGCGAGCGCAACTACCGAGCGAGCTACCGGACGCATGTCAACGCGGAAAACGGCGTACGATTGGTTAGCTTCGCGATGGTGGGTGAACTCGTGCTCGCCGGTCTCGCATCCGAGGGAGGTCGCATCATCGGTGCCCAATTTCACGGCGAGATGACGGTCGCCGATGCTGCCGACCCCGGCAGTCAAGGTGCGCGTGCGCTCGACGAGGCGGTTCAGCGCCCATTCTTTCTCGTCTTCTCCAATGACGGCCGCTTTAGAGAGGCGCGCGGGGCGGCGGGGTTGCCGGTCTTCGTCGGTCGCATGTGGCAGGCGCTAGGTGAGTATCTCCAAGTCGTCCGCGAGCCCGGCGAGTCCTGGCAGGCTAGTGAATCGGATGCGAGCGGCAACTACCTGGCCGAGTACAAGCTGAGCGGCGACACGCTGTTCAAACAAAAGTCCGGATATCCGAGCCTGACGGCGAAGCACCTTAAGAGCTACGACGTTCGCCAGTCCGACGAGCAGTTCCGCTTCGACAACCCGCCCGCGCTTCGAGCGGTCGCCCTCAAAGAGGGGCTTACCGCGATTGCCGTCGACGGTCCGTTCGCGACGTTCGACAGCAACACCGAGCTTGAGCTTGAGGCAACGACGCCGCTTCACCCTTCGGTGAACGCGACCTTTGCGGGCTTGGTCGCGCAGGCAAAAGCACTCAAGACGAACGGCAGTCAGGACCCTGCGGCTTATGACAGAGCCCGAGCCGGTGGCCTCAGTGTCGCGGAAGCCTATGCGCGGCTTGGCGAGATCAAGGCGGACGACAAGGGCCGGCGCGATCGAGCGGAGCGCGCGTTCGTCGCCCTCACCGCGCTCCTTCGCCAGGATCCAAAAAATCTGGCGCTTCTGGCGTCCAAGCTCGCGAAGGATGGGCCGCTCACGGAACCGTTGCTCGCCGCGCTGCGCGACGCGTCTACGCCCGAATCTCAAGCTCTGCTCGCCAAGATGGCTGCGCCCGACTCACCGCTCTCGGCGGAGAACCGTCTCGAAGCGGCGCGCTCGCTGAGCCGCGTGCCGACGCCCACGGCGCAGACGGTCGAAGCGCTGAAATCGTTGAGGAGCGACGCTACGGTCGGCGTCCAGGCGACGTATGGTCTCGGCTCGGCGCTGCATCGGCTCGAGAATCAAGACCCCGCCCTGGCCGAGAGCACGCGCGACGCTCTCTCGACGCAGCTCGACCAGGCGCAGACACCCGCTCAGCAGGCGGCCGTACTCACCGCCCTCGGGAACGCCGGCTCCGGAGCGATGCTCGAGAAGATACGCGGGTACATCTCGAACCCGTCGTCCGCAGTGCGTTCCGCCGCAGCGCAGGCGTTGCGACGTATCCCCGGGGCCGAGCCGGACGGGATGCTCGCCGCGCTCAGTCGGGATCCTGTCGCCGACGTTCGTTGGAACGCGGTCGATGCGATCAGCGAGCGCGAGCTCTCGCCCGTGCTCGCTGCCGCACTCTCCGAGCGCGCACTCGGCGAAACCGAGTTTGCCATTCGTTCACGCGCGATCAATGCTCTGAGTGCGTGGCTTCCGCAGGATGCGTCCATCGCCGGCACGCTTCGGTTGGTTGCGGAACGAGATCCGAGTCAAGATCTGCGGACCGTGGCGACAAACGCACTGGCCAAACTAGGCCCCTAAACGCCGGCGACGCGCTCGCGAGCTTCGCACTCGTCACATTTGCGGGGTGCCTGTCGGCGCGGGCCGATGACTTGCGGGACTCGGCTCCCGCGAACGAATCGACGGCCTCTGTACCCGCCGACGCTACTTTACGATCGGCCGGGCCCGTGGGCGCCGAAGCGCCCGCCCTCGACGTGAAGCCCGAGAGTCGGTCACTCCTACGCGGAGACGTCGAGCTCGTCGGATTCGTCGCGACGCCCTTCGAAGGGCTTGGCGGCTCGCTCGGTCTCGGGTGGCGCATGCTGATGGGCCTCGGCTGGGGCAAGATCCCGTTGAGCGTCGGCTTCGACTTTCAATCGGCCTATTTCGGCGAGGCAACGTCACGTACGAACGTCGGAGCTTGGAATTACCCGCTCTTCGTCGACAAGACGCGCCACGACAAGGCGTACTTTATCGATGCCTACGTGCGGCTCCAACCGCCGTATTGGTCCGTCCGCCCGTACATCGAAGCGATCGCGGGAGCCAAATTGCTGCAAACCGACTACTCGGTCGCGTTCGTGGGCGGCGTCGGGAGCACCGACACGGTGAGCGATCATGCGTGGACGTACACCGCCGGCGGCGGCACGGGAGTCGATCTCCCGGTACTCGGACCGAGCGTCTATCTCACGCTCGGCGTTCGGCTTCTCGCCGGGGGGCATGCTAGCTATACGCGGCCGGTAAGCCCCGACTCGGACGTGGTTGTCCACTACCGCACCGTCACCTCGACGGTCTTGTTTGCCCTCGGCTTGTCGGGGCGATTCGGCAAACCTCCTGCGGCGCCGGCGAGCGAATGAGAGCGCGTGAGCGCGTTGCTGGGCGGCTTGGGTTGAGCACGAGCGCGCAGGCTCTCTGCGTGTTCGCGCTCGTCTTGACGCATGGCCATCGCGCCGAGGCGGAGCCTGATTCAGCGGCCGCGCCGTGGCGCGTGAACGCGTGGATCGTGGGAGTCCTCGTCGAGCCGATGTTCGTGCCTGACCCGCACCTAGGTCCCGCTTACGGCGTCGGTTTCGGCGGGGGCATCAGCCGGACACCGTTGCCGCTCGTACTCGGGGTCGATTTCGACGCGGTCCAAGGAAGTGGCGACCAGACGAACACTTCGATCCTGCTGGGCGACCAGCCCGCAACGCTCGTCGAAACTCGCACGCGCCAGACGCTGTTCTTCGACGCCTGGCTGAGAGTGCAACCGCCGAACGGCTTCTTTCGCCCGTACGTCGAGCTGTCAGGCGGGGGAGCGATGATCGACTACGTCTATTCGCTCCGGTTCCCGAACGCGATTTATGGCACAGCCGCGTTCAAGCAACGCTCATCGGCGGCGACCTTCGGTCTCGGCCTGGGAATCGAGCTCCTCGTCGCACGCGCCCCGAATGAGCCGACCTCGGCGCTCTGCGTGACTTTCGGTGTACGGCACCTTTGGGGCAGTCCGGTGAGCCGTGAAGCCGGCACGGCGGGCTCAGTCGAATTGCGGACCGATGCGACGTTGTTGACTCTGGGCCTCTCCGCGCACGCTCGCCTTGGCGCGACGTCGGCGGCCTCTCAATAAACCACCTGAAACCGGGAGCGCGCGCCTGCGCTCAGTGCAGCGAAGCGACGATCTCGGCGCCTTCGTCTTCGCCGAGGTCGGTCGCGACCGCGTAACCGACGCCGTGGCGATCGGCGGTGGCGATCGAGTAGCCGCGCTTCCAGCCCGTGTAGACGGGTTCGTTGCCGACGACGCGGCGCTTGAGCGGCGAGCCGAGCGCCAGACGCTCGGAGTTGTAGACGTAGACGGTGACGCGGTGACCGTCGACCAGGAACTTGAGCGACGCCGTGTTCAGGGTGCCGTTCTGATTGTGGAGCGGCACGATCCTGCCGCCCTGCCAGCGGGCGCCGTACTGCGCGAGGCTCGGGAAGTGCACCGGAACGCCGACCTCCGGCTCCATGCCGTCGAGCAGCGCAGGCTCGGTGAACTCCGGCTTGGAGCGATCGATGTGGCGATCGACGATTTGATCGAGCAGCTGTTCGACGTTGAGGATGCTCGCGTGATTGCCGTCGCTGTTTCCGGCGCTGACCGCCTTGACGGGGTTGTCGGTGTGGCTCGACCAAAAGAGCGCGATGGCGGCGGCGGCAGCGAGCGGCACGATGCTGCTCCACGAGAGCATCGCTCCGCGCTGTGACGACTCGAGCTTGCCGACGGCTTCGCGTTCAGCCTCGGCCTGGAACGACGCGAGGATGCGATCCTGGAACGCTTCGGAGGGCTGCGCCTCGGCGTAGACTTGCCGGCGCAGGCTCTTTTTCATGGCGTGCTCGAGCTGGAGTCGCGACGAACAGCCGTGGCAGTCGGCGAGGTGCGCTTCCATTTCGAGCACGTGCTCGGGCTCGAGCTCGCCGTCAGCGTAGGCATCGAGCAGCGTCACGACACGGCGACAGGCACTCATGCGTTGCTTGCCTTTCTGCGATAGCTCGAGAGGTCGACCACCGCTTCGCCAGCGCGCTCTTGCGCCGGCTTGCCGACTTCCTCTTCCGGTCCGACGATGCCGAGCGTGCGCGCATGATCGTAGAGCCGGCGCTTGAGCAGCCGGCGTCCACGGTGCAGGCGCGACATCACCGTGCCGATGGGGCAGCCCATGATCTCCGAAATTTCTTTATAGCTCAGCTCCTCGACGTCCGATAACACGACGGCGAGCCGGAACTCCTCGGGCAACTCGTCGAGCGCTGCGACGATTTCCTTTTCGAGCAGGGCGCGCATGGCTCGCGATTCGGGGTCGCGCATCGCCTCCATCGTCGAAGCGCCGATCCAGCCGTCCGCGAGCGGATCGGCGTCGGGTCCGTCGAGCACGCTGCGCTCGAGGCCGCCGCGGCGGTAGCGGTTGATGAACGTGTTCGTGAGAATGCGGAGCAGCCAGGCCCGCATGTTGCTGCCGGGCGTGAAGTGCTCACGGGCGCGCAGGGCCTTGAGCAGGGTGTCCTGCACGAGGTCCTCCGCTTCCGCCGTGCTGCGCGTCAGGCGTGAGCCGACGGCCAGCAGGGTCGTGAGGTGAGACATTGCCTCACGCTCGAATTCGCTGGGCCGTCGTCTCGTCATGGTCATCTGGAAGGCAAACCTTGGCGCGCTCGAGGATATTCCCTGGGCTACGCGCTCGGTCCTGCGTTCTGCGGCGGTTCCGACCCGCCGGCCTGTCCCAGTCGCTTCTCAATGGCGTCCAGGCGGGCCGAGATGCGCTTGACCTCCTGCTCGAGCTCGCGGAACGCCGCGAAATTCGGGAGGACGGCGCGGATGCGTTCGTCGATTTGGGTTTGCCAGTGTTCCAGAGTGGCTCGGATGCCGTTGCGGGGGCTGTCGGACAAGTCGTCCTCCAGGTTGAAAGGCGGGACGCTCGAAGGCGGAGTGTCCTCGTTGATTGGCTCGCTGGCCGGGTCGCCTTCGACGCCGTTCGGCATCAGCCGGCCGATCGTTCCGCCGCGGATCTGGCTCAGGATTCGCTCGCCGCCGTGGCGGATCAGGGCTTTGAGCGTGCTCAGCGGAACGGCTCGAGGCTTGGTGCGGAGCTCTTCCGAGATGATGAGTGCGAGCGTTACGTCGGTCTTGTCCTCTTTGCTCGCGTTGTCGATGATTTGGACTTCTTCGCCCTCGCGGATCATCTGTGCGATCTGGAGGAGCGTCACGTAGGTGCTGCCCTGCGTGTCGTAGAGCTTGCGGTTCGAGTACCGCTTGATGATGCGGCGCGGGACGGACCCGTTGGCCTCGGTGACGGTTTCGGTGTTCATGGGGAAAATGGGGTGGCTAGAGGCTCGGCCGACCTTTGAGTCGTGTCCGAGCGGGCAGGTGTGAGGCGCCGCTCTCTGAAGCATGATGCATGGCGTCAAGGGAGCAAGGCGCGCGTGAGCAGGGAATTTTTCCGAAATTCCGGCAGGTTGCTACGCTGTGCGCCAGCGTGGGCAAAGCCGGTTCCCTAACTCTTATCGTTTTTGGCTGTGCGTGCCAGTCGGCCGGCGGGCCTGCGCTCGTGAACGTGGACGGAGTGGCTTCTACCCGCCTGCGGGAAGGGGATCTGATCGAGCTCCGCGGCGATGCGTTCCCCGAGGGGCGCGCGGCGGAAGTCACGCTCCGGGGAGAGGTGAATCGCGCGGGCCAGCCGCGCTCGCAGCACTTCGAGTTGTCGTTGCCGGGACGGAGCGTGTCGACGCACGCGGTGTCGGTCGACGTGACGCGTCCCGTCGAGCGCGCGTTCAGCGGAACGACTGCCCCGTCACACGCGACGTTTCACGGCTCGATCGAAGTGTCGTTCGCGCCGCGCGTCGCGCGCACGCCGCCCGTGACCGGCATCTTGCCGGACGTGACGCTCGACTTCATTCCCGCCGAAGGCGACAGCGCGACGCTCGAAACGCGCCGTGACGAAGGCGCGAAGTTCGCGGAGTTCATCGGCGTGCTGCTCGCGGAGGATCGAGCCCTGCCGACCGTGTCCGGCGTGATGCCGGGGAGTGCCGCCGAGCGCGCCGGTGTAGAGCTCGGCGATCGGCTGCGTGAGCTCGCGGGCGTGCACGTGCTCGGCGTGGACGATTTGGTGCCCCCGCCGCGCGCGCGCAGCGCGGAGCTCGTGGTCGAACGCGATGACCGAGCCGACGGACGGCGACTGATCCTCGACGTGACCGGGTTCCGCCCGCTCCTGCCGCGCGATCTCGGCGCGGGTGCCGCGCTCATCGCGGGCGCGCTCGCGCTGCTCTTCCTGCTCGCGTCGCCGTTCGGCCGCGCGCTGAGCTTCGTCGAACATCGCTTGCTCGAGCGCTTGCGCAGCCGGGACACGGCGCCGAAGCCGCCGCGCGCCGCCGGGGCGCGGCCGTCGCCGTCAGGTGCGGGCCGGCTCGTGCAACTGCTCCCAACCGGCGTCGGCAGCTACGTCGTGTTCGTGGTCACGAACGCGCTCGTCGCGGCGACCGCGCTCGGTATTCCCATCGTCGCGCGCGAGATAGACCTGCCGATTCTCGTCGTGCTCTCGTTTACGGCGCTCGCGCTCGCAAGCTTCGTCTTCGGTGCGCCGGGTGAACGCGGCGTGTGGGCGCGAACGCGCCGCGCGCTGCTCGTGCTCGTGCAAGCACTGCCTGCGCTCGGCGCGGTCGCGTGTCTCGGTCTCGCCGTCGGTAGTTACGGACCCGACGCGCTCGCGCTCGCCCAGGGCCCCGCGCCGTGGGATTGGCTCGCCTTCAAGAGCCCCCTCCTGCTCGCGGCGGCCTCGCTGCTCGTCCTCTCGCTCGTGCCCGAGGTGTCCCGCGGCCGCTCCCTCGCGCTCGCGCTCGGTCCCGAAAAAGGTCGTGCCGAGCGCCGCCAAGCTGCCGCGGCGCTCATGGGTCAAGCGCAGCTTTTGCTCGTGAGCGGCGTCACCGCGCTCGCGTTTTGCGGGGGCGCGCGCCTACCCGGCACGAGCTCGTCGCTCGCGCCGTCGCTCGGCATGGCGCTCGGGGGCGTGCTGTGGCTCTTGCTGAAGACCTGGGCGATCGCCGGCTCGGTCACGGCGCTACGTTGGGTGCTCGGACGGCTCGACATCGACGAGGTGCGCGGGCTCACGCTGCGCGCCGGCTTGCCGCTCGCCGCCGCGCTCGTGGTGTTGGCGGCGCTCGCACGCGAGAAACCGTTCGAGCGCTGGTTAGCCGCGGGTGATCGCGGTCTCGGTTGGGCGTGCCTCGCCGGATGGCTGACGCTGGCCGTGCTCGTCGCACGGCGCGTGGCAGCGGGCAGCTCGCTCGCCGACGGTGAACGCGGACCGAGTCCGTGGTTGTGAGTGGCGCGCCGTCGGCTCGAAGGTCGCGAGTACGCTCGGAACGATGTCGTGAAGCGCGGCCATGCGAGCCGCGAGGTGCGCCTCGGCCGAAAGCACGCCGTGCGCAGCGAGCTCAGCTGCGAGCGGGTGCGGTGGCTCGACCGCGGCGCAGTGCGGCTGCTCGATGGCGAGCGTGCTCAGGCGCGTCTGCACTTGCGCGAGCAGGCGTGGGTTTCGCGCAAGCGCCCAAGCCACGAACCGAAACGCGAGCGCCGCGTGCCGCTCTTCGTCGGCGGCGATGCGCTCGAACACTTCGCGAATGAGCGGCTCCGAGGCCGCTTCGGCCGCCCAGCGAGCCTCGAGCGCGGCGCTCGTTTCTCCAATGCAACCTTCCTCGAGCACGAGCTCGACGATGCTCGCCAAATCGACGGCCTCGAAGGCTCCTTCGAGCGCGAGCGGCCCAGGGCCGCAGTCGCGTGCGCCATAGCGCGACGCGAGCTCGAAGCAGAGCTCGGCGTGCCGAGTTTCGTCGGCCATCGCCTCGGCCGACGCCGTGACGAGATCGGGCGGCGCACCGAGCGCCAAGAGTTGTAGTGAGAAGCGCGCGAACGCTGCGATCGAAGCGTGCTCCATCAGCGCCGCGGCTCGGAAATGGTCGGCAATGATGGCGCGCGTCGCGTCGTCGAGCGCGCTCAGCGTGAGGCAGGGTGCCAAGGTGCGGTCGCGCCACTCGGGGCTCTCGCACGCTTCGCTCTGGCGCGCTGCTCCGGCGACGAGGAAGGGTCGACCGCACTGCGCGTCGTTGCACACGTACGTTCCACTGCCACCGTTCGCTTCGCAGCCAAAAGCGCCGTATGGGGCTTTCCCGCAGTCGCCCGGCCCGCTGCATTCGTCAGTGGCAGATTGACAGTGGAAATTGCGCGCCAGCGTCGAGCCGCAGACGTCCGTGGTTGGCGCAACGCAGAGCAAGCCGGCTTGGCAGTCAGCGTCCGTGTGGCATGCCGCGGCTGTGCAGACACCGAAGGTGAGCGGCTGCTTCGCCGCAAAGGAGACGTAGTTTGCCGAATCGCAGCTGCAGATCTGGTCTGACTCACAATCTGCGTCTGTCTCGCACGAGCTCAGGCACAGGCCGATGACTGGTCCGAACGTGACGACCGACTGCGCGCAGTAGGCGTTGGCAAGGCCACGGCAATCGGCGTCGCTTTCACACTGTTCGAACTGCACGGCCCCCGCTTCCCCGCCCGCACCCGCGCTTGACGACTCGTCGTGCGGTGATTGCGGACATGCAACCGGGCTCGCCCGGTGCACGAACGAGCCGTTACAGGATTCGAGGCCCGCGGCGAAATCGCCCGCTGCCGTGCAGCCGAGCGTCGCGCGTCGCGCACCGGTCCCGCCGTTGCCTGCGGACGACCCGCCTACGCCAGGTGGCGCACCGCCGCCGCCGCTGCCTGCGATCGGTGTCACCGGCGCTCCGCCAGCGCCGCTCGTGTTGCGTCCCCCGGAGCCGGCGACGACGTCGGTGCCGCCTGTACCGCCGGTGCCGCCGGTGTCACCCGGACCCACGTTGCCCCCCGTGCTGACGGAGCTACCTCCGCTGCCGCCATTCCCTCCACGCGACGTGCCGCCGCTACCCGCGCTGGCTTCCGTACCTGAGCTGCCGCCGCTCGCGTCCGATGCATGGTGCTCCGATCGCCCCGCGCACGCGACGGTGACCGTGACGCCGCTTAGCGCCGCCAACAGCCTGAATTTCAGGCTGTGAATGCTGCTGTCGCCGCCCGTGTAGGGCAGACTTCGACCTCGGGATTCCACCTTCCTCACCATGCGGTGAGCTTAGCATCCTGGCGCAACCCCGCACGAACGTGCCACCGACGAACGAGAGCTTCGTCCACTTCGGCGGGTATCTTACGCTGCGGGTGATGCCCGCGAGTTCGGACGACGTGCTCGGCATGGTCTTCTTCGCGCGTGTCGTCGAAGCGCGTTCGTTCACGCTCCCTGCCGCGAAGCTCGGGGTATCGAAAGCGAACTTCAGCATGCGGGTTCGCGCGCTCGAGGAGGAGCTCGGCGTGCGGCTCTTGCACCGGAGGGCGCGCAAGCTCGCGCTCACGAGCGAAGGTGCGGCGTTGTACGAGCGCTGCGTGCGCGTGACGGCTGCCACCGACGAAGTGGTGGCGCACGCGGCGCAGACGGCGAACCTATGGAGTGGACGCGCCTTCGAAGTCGCGTTCGACGCGCCACACTGTTCAGCCCGCTGAACGACTGAGCCGAGCGGGCACGCTCCGGGCTAGCCAGCCCGCCCTCGGTGTCGGTGCGCGCGTCACTCGTACGCGCCGATATCGACGGTGCCGACCAGGACGCGCTTCACCGCCGTGTCCACCGCTTGCGCTGAGTGGCGTGGTGGCTCGTAACGCGCAGACGCTTCGGGGCGCGGGAACGTGTGTCCCGCGGGCGAAGTCGGAGTAGCGTTGCCTGCGTCGCGGAGCGGGCTCGACGCCGCGAGGCCGAGATCGCGGCTCGCGACGTTGTTGAAGCCGGGACTCGTGCCTCGGCGCGTGCTGCTCCATTCGCTCGGCACGAGGGAGGAGCCGCTCGTGACCCAGTTGTTGCTCCCGCCGACGACGCGGCCGCCGGCCCAGCTGGCGTCGGTGTCCTTGAAGACGGTCACGGCGCCGCCGCCTTGACGATAGAGGACATTGTTGTGGAGCTCGACGCTCTCGATGCCGTCGAACGGCCGAAAAACAGCCGAAGTGGAGGCATTGCCCATGACGACGCTGTTGTTCAAAAAGCGGTAACGGCCCCACGTTTGGCCCGTGCCGTCGCCGCCGATGCGCACGGCGTAGTGCGTGCGCGTGGTGTAGCCCTGGTAGAGCACGTTGCCGACCACGTCCGAGTCTTCGCGCGCGAGACCTTCGTCTTGGCCGTCGGGGCCGATGAGCTCGAGCTCGTAGTAGTACGCGCCTTCGACCCAGTTGTAATAGATCTCGTTGCGCTCGGCGCGGCTCTTCACGTTGTTGCCGCCGAGGCCGTCGTGCACGTAGTTGTACTGCATGCGAAAGACGGAGCCGGGATGCGCCGTCTCGTCGGTCGCCATGTAGATTTGATGGTGCGTGTCGCCCGAGCCGCAGTGATGGACCTCGCTGTACTCGAGCGTGAGGGAGCCCGAGTCCGCGTCGGCGCCGAGCAAGCCGTGCGTGGGGCAGTCGTGAATGACGCTGTCGCGGATGGTGATGTCGTCGGCGTGGTGAAACACGCAGCGCGAGGAGCCTGCCGTCACGTCGAAGCCTTGGAAAACGTAGTGATCGCCCGCAAATTCCACGGTCGTCGTGCCGCCCGAGAGTACGGGCCGCACGCCGTTGACGCGCACGCCGAGGATCGTGATCTTGCTCGTCGAGCTGCCCGACTTGGTGAAGCGAATGCCGCCTGCGTACGTGGCGCCGCCGTAAACTTTGACGGTGTCGCCGGCTTTGAGCAGCGACGCGACCGCTTGCAGCGTCGCGTACGCCTTGCCCGGTCCGACCTCGTACGTCGTGAGGGCTTCCGAGACGTCACCGACCGTTTCCGTGTCCGCTTCTACGGGCGCGACACAACCGGTCAGCGAAAGCAGCAGCCACGTTCCGACTCCAAGGTACAGACCTGCTCGTTGTCTCATCGATTCACTTCCCTTTCCGCTCGCTCCCTACGGCGAGCTTTGGCTCGACTTGAGGGGTCGAGCGAACGCGTCTGACCGAGTCACGCGAGGGTTCTTGGGACGCGGCGCGCGCTTTTTCGCTCAACTCGGCGACGGCGCGAGGTGTCCCAAAATGCCCGCAAGTTTACGCGGTGCGGCGGGCGCCGGCGCACGCCCGCCCGCGTTGAAACCGCGGACGCATGCGGTGCTTACATGCCAACAAGTGGAACGGGGCGTGAGCGCGCCGCTACGTCGTCGAACGTCGGTCGCCTCTAAACAAACGTCTCACGCCGGACTGCACGTCAGCGCGGAACGAGCCAGTTCTCGTGCCTGAGAGCAGGCACGTTCGCCATGTGCTTGACGTTGCCGGTCACGAGCGTCGCGTCATGGGCAAGCGCATGGGCTGCGATAGCTGCGTCAAAGTCCTCGATGGGTCTTCCGCGGCGTTCGAGCAGCGCCTTGATGTCGCCGAAGGCGGTGCTTACCGCGTCCGTCCACTCGACTCTTTCGAGTGTGTCCGCGATCGTCGCAAAACGTTCTTCCAATAGTTGGCGGCGCTTGGATTTGGGAAGACGCGCGATGCCATAGGCTATCTCCGCCACGACTGGCTGCGGCAAGAGGATATCTCGACGATTCAACGCCCTGAGCCGCTGCAGCACTGGAGGGTCGGCCCTCATGAGTGCCGAGACGGTGTTGGTGTCGAGGACGTACCTCATAGCTTTGGCGGGGCCTTCGATTTGCGGTTCGCTTGGATGGCCTGCGACATCTCGTCGACGGCAGTGACGAGCTCCGCTTCGGCCGTGCCGAGCTTCTCGAAGAATCCCGGCGGCCAGTCGGCGCCCGCCGTCACCTCGCGCTCCAGCGCCTGGATGATGAGCTTGTTTCTGCTGACCTTCAGCGCACGGGCGCGCCGGTCGACGGCCGTGAGCAGGGTCTTGGGAATGTGAACGCTGGTCGCCACGAATATACTTTAGAGTATACTCGTTGTTCGCGCCAGCCGGTCACGCCGTCGGAGCCGGCCGTTCGAGCTCCGCGCGGTGCAGGCGCTCTTCGGCGCCGAGGCGGCCGATGACTTCGAGTGTGCGATCGGCGATCGCTTGGTGCACCTTGGGCGAGCCGGGCTCGGCGAGGAGGTCCGAAAAATCGATGGGAGCGCCGAACACGACGACGATTTTGCGGCCGGTGCCGTCGAAGTTGCTCGTGACTTGGCGCGCGAGATCGTTCGGCAGGAGGCCGTTGATGAAGACGGGGATGACGGGGACGCGCGCTTCGTGAATGACGCGGCCGACGCCGCGCTGGGCCGGCAAGAAGGTGTAGGGATCGTCGTCCTTCTTGCGCGTGCCCTCGGGGTGGATGCCGCAAAAGTAGCCGCCCTGTCTGAGTAGCCACGCGAGCTCGTCGAGACTCACGAGGTTCAAGGCGAGCTTCTTACGCTCGCGAAAAATCGGCGGATACATGGCGAAAAAGCTCATGACGCCGTTGACGAAGAGGCCGAGCGGACCCGTATAGAAGAAGTCGGCGCGCACGGGGAAGAGGATGCGGTGCCGCATGCGCAGGCGCACGAGGTGGCCGATGACGACGTAGAGGTCGAAGAAGCTGCGGTGATTCGAGACGAGCAGGTAGCTCTGACGCGGCTCGAGACGCGGGAGCCGCTCGAGGCCGAACACGTAGCGGAGGTTCTTGGTGAAATGGTGGATCCAGGTCGAGCCGATCCAATGCTGGAGAAAGCGAATGGCGCGATCGGTAGGGCCGGGCTCGAACGTCCGGCGCACGAGGGCGATGATGTGCCGCTCCATGAAGCCGAGGCGCTGCTCGCCCGCGGCGAGTAAGTCGGGGCGCGCCGGGAGGCGCGTGGCCGGTGTGCTCTCAAGCATCGTCGAAGACGATGTCGATGTAGCCGGGCGGCGGCACGAGCTCGCCCACGGCGCCGATCACGCGGGCGGCGAGCGCGCGGCGGTCGGCGCCGTCCGCGCTGCCGAGGCGGAGCGTCAAGTGGGGCTCGAGGTCGCGCTCGGGATTGAAGGTGCGCGCCAGGCGGTACGTCGTGATTTCGGGCGTCTCCGCCAGGCAGCGCTCGAGCGCGCTCACGAAGGCGGGTGGGGGCGGATCGCTCGGTTCGGCGAGGAGCACTTGTTCGTCGTCGAGCGGCGGCAGATCGGCGAGGTAGCCGACGAGCGGCACGGCGCGGCCGGCGACGATGCTCGCGAGCTCGGAGCGGCGGAGCAAGAGCTCGCTCGCCTGGCCCGCGTCGAGCACGAGGCCGAACACGCTTTCTTCGTCGATCACGCCGAGCGACAGCTCGCAGGCGACGCGCGCCGGCAGCGAGCACACGCTGAGCTCGTCCCCGTCCGTCTTCCAGCCGAGCTCGTTCGCGACGGCTTCGACGAGCTCGGGGCGCGTGAAGAGCGCTGCGTAACCCTGACCTTCGGCGTCACGCAAAAGGTGCGGCACGATTTCGAGCTCGCGGTCGAGCGCAATGGCCTCCCCCTCGGGCGCGCCCGCGATGGGGCTACGCAGCGGCAGGTAGAGCTCGGCGTCATCGAGCGCAGCTTCGAGTGCGGCGATGTCGCGCCGGAGGCCTCGGCGCGCCTGCGTCACGAGTTCGGTGAGGTCGGGCGGAGTCGGCTCGGTGAGGGCCATGAAGACGGGCGAAACGGACGCTCGTCGCCGTTTCGCGATGCTCGGAGCTAACACGATGCCGCTCTCGACGCACGGCCGTTGCTCTGGCACGCTCCGCTGCCCCCATGACCGACGCCCGCCGTGGTTTTTACCAAGAAGTGCAGCCGTATCGCACTGGGTTCTTGGACGTGGGCGGCGAACACTCGCTCTATTACGAGGAGTCGGGCAATCCCGCGGGCAAACCGGCCGTGTTCTTGCACGGGGGCCCAGGTGGCGGCACGAGCCCGCGACAACGGCGCTTCTTCGATCCCACGCGCTATCGCATCGTGCTCTTCGATCAGCGCGGTTGCGGCAAGAGCCGCCCGCACGCCTCGCTCGTCGACAATACGACGCCGCACCTCGTTGCCGACATCGAGACGTTGCGCAAACACCTCGGCATCGAGCGCTGGCTCGTGTTCGGCGGCTCGTGGGGCAGCACGCTCGCGCTCGCCTACGCCGAGAAGCATCCCGAGCGCGTCACGGAGCTCGTCTTGCGCGGCATTTTTCTGCTGCGGCGCTGGGAGCTCGAATGGTTCTACCAAGCGGGCGCGAGCCGCTTCTTCCCCGAGTCGTGGCAGAAGTACCTGGCGCCGATCCCCGAGGCCGAGCGCGGCGACATGATCGCGGCGTATCACCGGCGGCTCACGAGCGACAACCTCGCCGTGCGCCAGGAAGCCGCGCGCGCCTGGAGCGTGTGGGAGGCGAGCACGGCGCACCTCGTTCAAGATCGGGATTACATCGCGAGCTGCGCAGGCAACGACTTCAGTCTCGCTTTCGCCCGCATCGAGTGTCATTACTTCATGCACCGTGGCTTTCTCGAACGTGAGAACCAATTGATTCTCGACGTGCCGCGCATCCGGCACATTCCGGCCGTGATCGTGCAGGGTCGGTACGACGTGATCTGCCCGCTCGAAAGCGCGTGGGATTTGCACCGCGCCTGGCCCGAAGCGGACTTTCGCGTCGTGGCGGATGCCGGTCATTCGGCGTTCGAGCCGGGCATCGTGCACGAGCTCGTCGAGGCGACGGCTCGCTTCGCTCGATGACGCTCAGATCGGCATTTTTCGGCGCCGTAGGCGGGCTGCGCGTCGCGGCGCGCACCGTGAAGCGCGAGTTCGGGCAGCGGCCGCGACGCGCGTGGATGGGAGGCGGCCGCGCGCACGTCGAGGTGCGCGAGACGCGCGGCTCCGAGCGCGCTGTGCTCGAGCGCTGTTTGCAGGCGGACGTGGGCGCGCTCGCGGGGGTGAAAGCCGTGCGCCTGAACGTCGCGACCGGGCGCGCCGTCGTGCAGGTCGATGCGGGCGGTCCCGCGCTCGAGGACATCGTCGCCGCCGTAGAGCAAGCCGAGATTTCCGCGGGTCTCGGTCGCGCGCGCTTTCGCGATACGTCCTGGGAGCACCCTGCCGATCACGAAGCCGTCGAGCGCTTGCTCGTCGCGATGTGCGCCGACGTGATCGGCGTCGTGTCGGGAACGGCGCTGCGTTTTTCGGTCATCCCGGCGATCCGGGTCTCCGGCACCTTTGCCTCGCTGCTGCAGATCATCCAAACGTCGCCGCGCTTGCGGCGGACGCTGGACGAGCGCTTCGGCCCGCTGCGCGCCGACCTCGCCTTGAGCGTCGGCGCTGCGCTCGCGCACGGCGCGGCGCAGCGTCCCGGCAGCGCGCTCGTCGAGCTTGCGTACCGCGTGGTGCAGTTCGGCGAAACGACGGCGCGGCGCCAGAGCTGGGAGGCGCGCGAAGCGGACCTGTTCGAGGCCGCGCTGCCCGACGTGCAGCCCATCGAGCCAGAGCCGCGGCCGTGTCCACTGCCGCGCGGCCCGATCGAAGAGTATTCGGATCGCGCGGTGTGGGTGTCCCTCGCCGGGTTCGGTGTTTCGTTCATGGCGACCCGCAGCCTGCAGCGCGCCGTCGCCGCGCTGTTCGGTGGCTTACCGAAGCCCGCCGCGCTCGGACGTGACGTGTTCGCCGCCGAGCTCGGACGCACGCTCGCGCGCCGCGGCGTGCTCGTGCTCGACCCCGCCGTGCTGCGCCGGCTCGATCGCATCGACTGCTTGGTGCTGACGCAGGATTTGGTCGCGCGGCATCGCTGGGAAGTGCGCGCGCTGGTGCGCAGCGAGGCGATCGAAGAGCTCGACGTGCGCGTCCTCGTCGCCGGTCTCTTCGATCCCGATCAGCCGGTTCAGCGCCGCGAGGCCACCGGCTTCGTCCTCGAGCCGCTCGGGGCGACCCTGCTCGAAGTGCCGGCTGCGCTCACGGCGCAGGCGGGCGAGCTCGGCGCGCAGGGCGGCCTCGTGCTCGCGCTGAGCCGCGCCGGCGCCGTGCTCGCGCTCGTCGAGATCGAAATCGTGTCCCGTACCGGCATCGACGAGCTGATGGCCGCGGCACGCGAAGCCGGAATGCGCGTGGTCGTCGCCACCGCTACGGACGGCGCGCTCGAGGGGCTCGCCGCCGACGACGTCATCGCCGCGGGCGAGGGCATGGTGCGCGGCGTGCGCCGGCTCCAGCGTGAGGGTCGCGGCGTGTGCGTGGTGGCGGGCGCGGGGGACGGAGCGGCGCTCGCTGCTGCCGACTGCGGCATCGGGCTCTTGCTCGCCGGACAGCCGGCGCCCTGGGGCGCACACGTCGTGTGCGAGGAGGATTTGTCGGAGCCGCGCTTTTTGCTGCACGCCTGCGCGGCGGCGCGCACGGTCGCCAAACAGAGCGTCAACGTCGCGCTCGGAGCGGCGACGCTCGGCGCGCTGGTTTCGGCGGGCGGCGTGCTGCCGACGACGGGTCGGCGCGTCATCGCGGTCGTCAACGCCGCGTCGTTCGTCTCGATGCTGAACGGCGCGCGTTCTTCGTACAAGCTCGCGCGCCGCGCGCTGCCGTCGCCGCGCGATCGCACGCCGTGGCACGCGCTCGACGTGCGCGCCGTGCTCGCGCGCCTCGGCACGACGGCGACCGGCCTCGAGCGCAAAGAAGCGCTCGCGCGACGCCGTGTCGATCACACCGCGCGCTCGAACCTCGTCGAGCTCGTCGAGGCGGTCGGCGACGAGCTCTTCAATCCGCTCGCGCCGCTGCTCGCCGCCGGCGCGGGGCTCTCCGCCGCCGTGGGCTCGTTCGGCGACGCGACGATGGTGGGCGGTGTCGTCGCGCTGAACGCCGTGATCGGCGGTGTCCAGCGCCACCGCACCGAGCGCGCGATCCGCGAGCTCGCGCGTTCGACCCGTCGCCGTGCGCTCGTTCGGCGCGGCGGTCAGCTCCTCGAGATCGACGCCGATCAGCTCGTGCGCGGCGACGTGATCCTGCTCGCGCAAGGCGACGTCGTTCCCGCCGATTGTCGTATCGTCGAAGCGGAGTCGCTCGAAATCGACGCTTCGAGCATGACGGGCGAGTCGATGCCCGTGAAGAAGCAAGCCGCGGCCTCGTTCGAGCTCGACGTGTCGGATCGCAGCTCGATGCTGTTCGAGGGGACGGCGATCGCCGCCGGACGCGTCACGGCCGTCGCCGTGGCGGTCGGCGACGAAACGGAAGCGCGGCGCGGCGCGCTCGTGAGCAAGCGCGACGCGGTGCGCGGCGGCGTCGAGCGGCGGCTCCGTTCGTTGATTCAGCTCACGGGTCCCGTCGCGCTCGGGGCCGGCGTCGGTCTCGTGGCCGCCGGACTCTTGCGCGGCCGTAAGCTCGAGGATTTGGTGGGCAGCAGCGTGAGTCTCGCCGTGGCCTCCGTGCCGGAGGGCCTGCCCTTGCTCGCGACGGCTGCCCAGCTCGCCGCCGCGGAGCGCCTCGCCAAGCGCGGCGCGCTCGTCCGCAACGCGCGCAGTATCGAGGCGCTCGGTCGCGTGGACGTGCTCTGTGTCGACAAGACCGGCACCCTCACCGAGGGCCGCATCGAGCTGGTCGAAGTCGGCGACGGCGAGGTGATGCAAGGTGTGTCCGAGCTCGACGGGGCGACGCTGCCCGTCCTCGCCGCGGCGTTACGTGCTTCGGCCGAGCCCGGTGGCCGCTCGTTCGATCCGACGGAGCAGGCGCTCTACCGCGCGAGCGAACGGCTCGACGTGCGCCCCGAGTACGCGTGTCCGGGTTTCCGTCGCGCCATCGAGACCTCGTTCGAGGCCGGCCGCGGCTACCACGCGACGGTCGGCAGCTGCGACGCCGGGCTCGTGCTCGACGTGAAGGGTGCACCCGAGGTCGTGCTGCGCCGCTGCACGGGTGTGCGGCGTGTCGGGGCGCGCCAGCCGCTCGACGCCGAAACGAGCGCCGGGCTCGAACGGCACGCGGCGCTGCTCGCGGCACGGGGGCTGCGCGTGCTTGCCGTGGCGGAACGCGTCGTTCCCCAAGGGGACAGCCTCGATCCGCGGCGGCTCGTGGGGCTCACTTTCCTGGGCTTCCTCGCGTTCAGCGATCCGGTGCGCTTGAGCGCACGCGCCGCCGTCAAAGAGCTCTCGCAAGCGGGGGTGCGCGTCGTGATGATCACGGGCGACCACCCGGGAACGGCCGAAGCCATCGCTCGCGAAGTCGGGCTCGTGGGCTCGCTCCAGGCGGTCACGGGCGTCGAGCTCGCCGACATCGACGACGAAGCGCTCGATCGGCGCGTGCGCGGCGTGAGCGTGTTCGCGCGTGTCACGCCGCCGCAAAAGGTGCGCATCGTCCGCGCCCTGCAGCGCGCCGGCCGCGTCGTGGCGATGGTGGGTGACGGCGCGAACGATGCGCCCGCCATCCGTCTCGCCAACGTCGGCATCGCGGTCGGCGAGCAGAGCACGACGGCGGCGCGCGCCGCGGCGGACATCGTGCTCACCGACGCGCGGCTCGAGACGCTGGTCGACGCCGTGCTCGAGGGTCGCGCGATGTGGGCGGCCGTACGCGACGCCGTCTCGATTCTGGTCGGCGGTAATCTCGGCGAAATCGGTTTTACGCTCGGCGCGGGTCTCATCGACGGCCGACCACCCCTGAACGCGCGACAGCTCCTGCTCGTCAATCTCCTCACCGACGTGGCCCCGGCCATGGCCATCGCGCTCAGGCCACCGCCGCCGCTCTCGGTCCAAAATCTCGCCCATGAAGGCCCGGAGGCCTCGCTCGGCCAGCTCTTGAACCGGCAAATCGCGATGCGCGCGGGCATCACGGCCCTCGGCGCAAGCTCGGCCTGGGGCATCGCGCGCTTCACCGGCACTCGCGTACGGGCAAACACCGTGGGCCTGGTGGCTCTGGTCGGTACGCAGCTCGGCCAGACGCTCATGAGCGGCCGCATGAGCCGTCCGGTGGTCGTCACGGGACTGGCCTCGGCCGCGACGCTCGCGTTCATCGTACAGACGCCGGGCCTCAGCCACGCGTTCGGTTGTCGTCCTCTCGGTATCATCGGATGGAGCACGGCGATCGGCGCGTCGGCCGCCGTTACAGTTGGCAGTGTGGTGGTGCCGGATCTCGTCGCGCGCTGGCGCGGCGAAGGCGCTTACGCACCGATCATCGTCGAAGCCGAGCCGCCGAGCCTCGCATAGCGCGCGTTACGCACAGGCGTTTCTACAGGGTTTCCACAGCCGACCACCGACGCAGGCCTCGCCGGTATCCATCTAGACGGGTGACGCGCGCCGAGCATTTTTGATCGCGCTTCGCTCGAGCAAATTCGACGGGCAGAGGTAGAGTGCGCGGGTGAACGCAGCCTAAGCTCGAGCCAGAGCTCCAGCCGCGCGAGCGTGCTCAATCGCCGAAAGCTTCGCCATGGAAGAAGAAATCGAGGTCGGCACCGAGCGAGTGATCGATGGACGCCTGCGCGTCTACTACGACGGCTACTGGATCAAGGCGTATCCGGTGCCCGCCGACACGCTGCTCGAAAAGCGGCGCTTGATCGAGGCGCTCACGCGGCGTCTGTTCAACCACGTCGAGCACGGCATCAACGTGCCCGGTGAACGGCTCGAGGAGGCGCGCGCCGCTTACGACGACGAAAGCGTGCCCGAGCGCCGGCGCGTGAAAGCGGCCATGCTCGCGGGCGCGCTCTTCAATCGTGCCGCCGACATTTTCCAGAAGCTCGTCGAGCTCCAGAAGCTCGGCGTGATCGTGAAGAGCGACAACGCGCTCATGAAGCAATGCGGGCAACACTTGACCGAGGCGCTCGACCTCGGGCGCATGGTCTTGCACCGCAGCGGCGACGAGGGCATCGACGAGCTCTGGGGCGAGCCGTTCAAGGCTTTCGCGTTCCCGATCGAGGAGTTTTACAAGAGCCGTTATTTGAAGATCGCGCTCACGATGCGCACCATCGATCGGGTCGCGAACGAGCTCGCGGACGCGCTCGGGGCCTGGCCGGTGTTCTCGGGCATCGAGCCGCTGATTTTCGAGTACGCGGCGGCCGCGCGCGTGAAGTGCGAGACACTACGCACCGACGCCGACGTGTTCGAGACTTGGACGACGTTCGTCTGTGCGGGCGAAAAGCTCGCCTACTTCGAGCCGCGCTGGCCGTCGACGCCGACGCCGCTCGAGAGCGAGCTCGCGATGGTCGGCCGTTCGCTCCTCAGGCGCGGCAAGGAGCTCATCGCCGACATGGCGCGGGCGCGCGTTCCCATGCCGAAGAGCACGGGGGATCTCGTCGATGCGCTCGCGCAACACCGCGCGTTTTGCGCGGCCGCGACTACTCGACGTCCGGGGGCGAGCTTTGCGAGCGAGTCACCACGTCCCGCAGTGCCGCTCGCACCTGCTCGAGGTTGAACGGCTTTTCGAGCACGGGCTGGCGGCCCGTCTGGGAGGCGTCGCTGCCCGCCCAATAGCCGCCGGACATGAAGATGAAGCGCTCGGCGACGCGCGGGAGCTCGGCGCGCGCGATCGCGAAGAGCTCGGCGCCCGTCATGCCGGGCATGAGTAGATCGCAGAGCACAGCGTCGAAATTGCGATCGCGGGGCGCGGCCCGGAGCGCCGCGAGCGCATCGGGGCCGCTCGTGACGACGGTGACAGTGTGGTCCTGCTCGAGCGCGAGGCTCAGCGTACGGGCCACCGTGGCGTCGTCGTCGACGATGAGGATCCGTCCGCGCGGCGAGGGGGGCACGAGCGACTCCACGGGCCGATTGCCGTGCGCGCCTTGGAAACGCCGGAGTTTGACCGTGAAGGTGCTGCCTGCGCCCGGCGCGCTCGTGACCTCGAGCGTGCCGCCGTGGGCGCCGACGATGCCCTGGCAGATCGGCAGGCCGAGCCCGGTGCCGCCGCCCGGCGCCTTCGTCGTGAAGAACGGGTCGAACACGCGCCGCTGGACCTCGTCCGTCATGCCGACGCCGGTGTCGCGCACCTTCACGTAAATCCACTCGGAGTCGTGACTGGCGCTCACCCTGACTTCGTGACGCTCGGGCTCGCCTTCAGGCAGCGCTTGCGCCGCGTTCAAGAGCAAATTGACGAAGACCTGCTCGAGCCGGGCGGCGATGCCCTCGACCGTCGGGATTTGGCCGTAGCTGCGCGTCACGCGCCCGCGCTTCTCGATTTCGGGCCCGACCACGCTGAGCGCCGCGTCGAGCACGGCCTCGAGCTCCACGGGCCAGCGCACGCCCTGGTCTTCGCGCGCGAATGTCTTCAAATCGCGCACGATCGTCGCGACGCGTTCGGCGCCGTGACGCGCCTCTTCGAGCCGCGCCACGAGCGCCGCGCGCTCGACAGCTGAGTCTTTCGCGAGCTCCCGGCTCATGAGCTCGAGATTCAAGAGCACGTAGGCGAGCGGATTGTTGATCTCGTGCGCGACGCCCGCGGACAGCATGCCGAGCGCAGCGAGCCGATCGGCTTGCGCGAGACGTGACTGCATCGCCTTGCGCTCGGTCACGTCCCGCGCGAACGCGAGCACTGCGGGACCGCCGTCGAAGTCGATGAGGATCGAGCTGATCTCGATCACGAGGTCGCGGCCGTTGCGCGAGCGCGAGCGGTACTCGTGCGGGGCTTCGTGCGACGTACCGGTTTGGAGCAGGTCGCGAATGCGCGTGGCAGCGATGGCCTGGTCGTCGGGATGGATGAAATCCGTGATGCGGCGCCCGTAGCCGTCCTCCGGGTGAGCCAGCCCGAGCAAGCGCGCCGCACGCGGATTCAGATAGAGAATGGTGGGTCCGCGCAGGATCGCGACGCCGTCGGGGGCCCCGTGCACGACCGTGCGAAAGCGCTCTTCCGAGGCTTTCAGCGCGGTTTCCGCGCGGACTACGTCCTCGCGCAGCGTCCGATCGCCGTCGTCCTCACTCGCTCCACTCGCCATCCGGAGCACGAGCGTAACACGAGCATCTGTTCGAAACTTGGCCGTTCGGCCCGCGACGTGCGAAGCGCTCTCACATGCGCACAGCTCGGCTTGGGCCTCTCGTTTTCACGGCGTTAGCGCTCGTCGGATGCGGCGCGGAACGAACGGCGGCAGTCGCGCCCCGCAGCGCTCCGCCCGCTGAACCGGCGGCGAAATTCCCCGCGCGGAACCCCGTCGACGCGGTCGCGCGACACGTCGGCGATTTCAACGTGCACGTCGTGAGCGGCAGCTTCCGCAAACGCCCGGCGCTCTTCACCGAACGCGTCGTGGCCCGCGAGGACGACGCGTGGGTCATCGAGTACAAGCTCGAGGACGACGAAGGTGCGCGCTCGCTCCGCATTTGGAGCGACCCGAACGGCGAGATCGGGCGTGTGGCCGTGCTCGTCGAGGGCGAAGAGCAGCCTGGAACGCTCGCCGATTACGAAACATTCATGGCTTCGGCGAGTCTCGCTCCCGACGAGAACGTCGGCCTGACGGCGAGCACCAAGGGAACCTGCATGGTCGGCCCGTCCGAGCTCGACTGCGAGACCAAGAACTACCGCGTCATGCTCGGCGAACAGGAAGCGAACCTCGGCATCACCGAGAGCCACGCCGTGCCGGGCATCGACCTCGCGGGTGAGATCACGGCGGCCGACGGCACCGTGATCTACCGCGCTGTGCTCGTCGAGCACGGCAACGCCGCGAACGCTCGCGGCGCCTCCTTCGCGCTCGGCGAGCCGTGACCCGCTTTACACCACCTTCGCGATCGCGTCGGTGATGTAGTCGATGTTGTTCTCGTTCATGGCGGCCACGCACATGCGGCCGCTATCGACGATGTAGAGCCCGAATTCGGTGCGCAGCCGCTGCACGCGCGGCAGATCGAGCCCGGAGTACGAGAACATGCCGCGCTGCTTCTCGATGAACGAGAAGTCGCGCGTCTGCTGCTTGGTTGCGAGCTTTTGCACGAAGAGCGAACGCATGCGCAAAATGCGCTCGCGCATGTCGGCGAGCTCCGCTTCCCAGCTCGCGCGGAGCTCGGCGTCACCGAGAATGAGCGCGACGACCTGCGCGCCGTGCGAGCTCGGGTTCGAGTAGCTCGTGCGGATGACACGCTTGAGCTGGGAAGCCGCGCGCTTTGCCTCGTCGGCGCTGGCCGTGACGAGCGTCACTGCGCCGACGCGCTCACGGTAAAGCGAAAACGACTTCGAGAAGGAGCTCGAGACGACGACGGGGACGCCCGACTCGGCGAACGTGCGCACGGCGAAGGCGTCCTGCTCGATGCCCTCGGCCAAGCCCTGGTACGCCAGATCGATGAAGGGCACGAGATTCTGCTGCTTGAACAGCGCCGTCAGCTCCTGCCACTGGCCGCGATCGAGATCGACGCCGGTCGGGTTGTGACAGCAGGCGTGGAGCAGCACGATGCTCGCGGCCGGCAGCTGCCGGAGCGCCGCCGTCATCTTGCCGAAGGCAAGTCCGCGCGTTTCCGGATCGTAATACGGGTAGTCGTTGACCTTGAGGCCCGCCGCTTCGAACACGGCGCGGTGGTTTTCCCACGTGGGCGAGCTGACCCAAATCTCCGATTGGGGCAGGAAGCGCTTCAAAAAGTCGGCGCCCATGCGCAGGCCGCCCGTGCCGCCCAGCGTCTGCGCCGTCACGAGCTGTCCATTTTTGACGAACGGGTGCTCGGCGCCGAAGAGCAGATTCTGAACGCCCGTGCGATACGCGGGCAGGCCGTCGATCGGTAGGTATGCCTTGGAGTTTTCGAGCTCGAGCCAACGCTTTTCGGCTTCCCGCACCGTACGGAGCACCGGAATCCGGCCCTGCCCGTCCTGGTACACGCCGACACCGAGGTTCACCTTCTTCGGGTTCGTGTCCGCCGCGAAGGCGTCCGTGATGCCGAGGATGGGATCGGGAGGGGCGAGTGGGATGTCTCGAAAGAACGACTGGCTTATCGACATGGCGGCGCGAAGCCTAATACAAAACTGTCAGCCGTTCACGGGCGTGAGCCAGGCGCGGCGTTCCTCGTCCTTGCCGGTCACGGCGCGCAGATAGGCACGCTGGAACGAGGCGCCGAGCGTGCCTTTGCCGGTCGGTAGCTTCACGCCGTCGAGCTCCCGGACAGGCGTTACTTCGGCGGCGGTGCCGGTGAAGAAGACTTCGTCCGCGCGCAGCAGATCCTCGCGCGTGAAGGCGCGGATCGTGACCTTGACGCCGTGCTCGGCGGCGATGTCGAGCACGCAGTCGCGCGTGATGCCGGGCACGATCGAGCTCGACTCGTCGTTCGTCACGAGCTCGCCGTCGCGCACGAAGAAGACGTTGCAGCCCGTCGCGCTCGCGACCGTGCCGTCTTGGTTCAAGAGCAGCGCGTCGTCGAAACCGTGATCGAGCGCCTCGTGCGCGGCGAGCACGTTGTTGGCGTAATGACCGCTCGCTTTGGCCATCGTCGGCAACATCGAGTGATGCACCTTGCGCCAGCTCGACACCATGACGCGAATGCCGTTGCGGAGCGCGTCGTCGCCGAGGAACGTGCCGAGCTCGCGCACGGCGATGAACGCGTGGACGAGACATTCACGCTTGGGTTTGAGATCGATGGGCCCGGAGCCGTAATACGCGAGCGGGCGCAAGTAGCCGTTTTGGATGCCGTTGCGGCGCGTGAGCTCGACGGCGCCGCGAATCAGCGTCTCGGCGTCGAACGGCACGCGCATGCCGTAGAGTCGCGCCGAAACGAGCAAACGCTCGACGTGATCGCGCAAGCGGACGAGCACGGGGCCGCTCGCGCTCGGGTAGCAGCGAATGCCTTCGAACACGGCGGTGCCGTAGTGAAGCGCGTTGGCGTAGTAGTGGACGTTCAGCTGGTCGCCTTCGCGCAGCTCCCCGTCCCACCACACCCAGCGCGCGAGCTTCTGTCCGCGCGGTCGGGTACCGGTGAGCACCTCGGCTTCCGGCATGGCGTCGAAATTCGGCCATTCTTTGTCGAGGGGGCCCATGAGCGTGTGTCAATATCCTAGCCCGTGAATCCCTTCGCCGCACAGTGGCAGCTCGACCCCGAGGTGGATTTCCTGAACCACGGCGCGTTCGGTGCCTGCCCGCGCGTCGTGCTCGCCGAACAGGACGTATGGCGCGCGCGGCTCGAGAGCGAGCCGATTCGCTTCATGCTCCACGAGCTCGAGCCGGCGCTCGATCGCGCGCGGGAAGTCGTGGCGCGCTTCGTGGGTGCAGAGCCGAAAAACCTGGTCTTCATTCAGAACACGACCGTGGGCGTCAATACCGTGCTCGCGTCCGTCGCCTTTCGCGCGGATGACGAAGTCCTGATCACCAACCACGGCTACAACGCATGCAACAACGCCGCGCGCTACTGGGCCGAACGACAAGGAGCGCGCGTGGCCGTCGCGAACGTCGCAGTGCCCGTCGCCGGACCAGGTGAGGTCGTCGAAGCCGTGCTTCGCGCCGTCACGCCGCGCACGCGCCTGGCGATCGTCGATCACGTGACGAGTCCGACGGGCATGGTCTTTCCCGTCGCCGAGATCGTGCGGCGGCTCCGCGAGCGCGGAGTGCTCTCGCTCATCGACGGCGCCCACGCCCCCGGTATGTTGCCGCTCGACCTCGCCGCGCTCGCCGCCGACTACTACGTCGGTAACCTGCACAAGTGGTGCTGCACGCCCAAGGGCAGCGCGATCCTCGTGGCTCGCCCCGAGCACCAAGCGACCTTGCGCCCGCTCGTGATCAGCCACGGCGCCAACACGACGCGACCCGAGCGCTCGAAATTTTGGCTCGAATTCGATTGGATCGGCACGCTCGATCCCTCGCCGCTCCTCGCTGTTCCGCGCGCGCTCGACTTTCTGTCCGGGCTCTTGCCGGGTGGCATTCCAGCGCTCCAAAAGCACAATCACGACCTCGTTTGCCGCGCGCGCCGGAGCTTGCTCGACAGCGTGGGTGGCACGCCGCTCTGCCCCGAAAGCATGCTCGGCTCGCTCGCGAGCGTGACGCTGCCGGACGCGCCGCAAGCCGTGGGGCACGAGTCGTCTCCGTTCAGCGAGCCGCTCTACACCGAGCTCGTCGCGCGGCATTTCCAAGTGCTTGTTGCGTTCTGGCCCGCTGCTCCGCGCCGCTTTCTGCGCGTGACGGCGCAGATCTACAACGAATCATCGCAGTACGAGCGCTTGGCCGCCGCGGTGAAAGCGCTGATCTAGTAGTTCGGGGAGAGGCGCGTGTTTTCCGAACGTAGTGCGCGCGAGCGGTCGCCCAATCGCCTGAGTGTCGCCGTCGCTCGGCGCCGTGCGTTCGGAGCCGCGCTCGTCGATCTGACCGTCTCCAATCCGACGCTCGCCGGGATTCCCTACGCCCCGAACGTCGCCGGTGCCCTCGCGCGCGCAGAGGAGGTGCTGCGCTACGACCCCGAGCCGTTCGGGCTCATGAGCGCGCGACGGGCCGTGACTGAGCTGTGGCGCGCGCGCGGGCTCGAGGTGGCGCCCGAGCGCGTTGCGCTCACGGCGAGTACGAGCGAAGCGTACGCGTTCGTCTTCAAACTGCTCTGCGATCCCGGCGACGAGGTGCTCGTGCCCGCGCCGAGCTACCCGCTGCTCGAGCATCTCGGCGCGCTCGAAAATGTGCGGCTCGTGCCGTACGAGCTCGGCTACGACGGCGCGTGGTTCATCGACGTGGCGGAGGTCGCGCGACGCGTGGGCTCGCGGACGCGCGCCGTCGTCCTCGTGAGCCCGAACAATCCGACCGGCACGTACCTGAAGCGCGACGAGCTTTCGCGTCTGTCGGCGCTCGGCTTGCCGCTCGTTTCTGACGAGGTGTTCGGCGACTACGCGCTCGTGGAGGACGCGCGGCGGGCGCGCTCCGTGCTCGAAGCCAACGAGGGGCTCGTGATCGCGCTCGACGGGCTCTCGAAAGCCGCGGCGCTGCCGCAGATGAAGCTCGCCTGGCTCACGCTCGGTGGTTCGGCCCCTCTAGTCGACGAGGCGCTCGCGCGGCTCGAGCTCGTGCTCGACGCGTTTCTGTCGCCGAGCACGCCGGTCCAGCGCGCGCTGCCGGAGCTCCTTGCCACGCGCGGCGTGGCGCGTGACGCCATCGGCGCGCGATTACTGTGCAATCTCGCCGTGCTCGCGCGACAGTGCGGGGGCTCGGCCGTGACGCTATTGCCCGTCGAGGGCGGGTGGTACGCCGTCCTGCGTGTGCCCGCGACGGCAACCGACGAGGAATGGGCGCTCCGGCTACTCGAAGCGGGCGTGCTCGTGCAGCCGGGGTACTTCTTCGATTTCGGCGAGGTGCCCCACCTCGTCGTGAGTTTGCTCACCGAGCCCGCAGTGTTCGCGCGCGCCGTCGAACGGCTCATCGCCGTCGCGGGCTGAGCCTCACGCCGCGCGCTTGCGGCGCCGTGCCGCGAACGCTGCCCCGAGCGCGAGCGGCAGCGCCCACTCGAGCCCGATCGCCTGTGTCCCACTCACGCGACAACCGCAGCCGCCGCTCTTCTTTTCGACGGGCGGCGGCTTGTCACCACCGCTGTTGTCGCCGTCGCTCTTGGCGTCGTCCTTGTCGTCGTCGCTCGCCGACTTGTCCGTGTCGCCGCTGTCCGAGCTGTCGGCCTTCTTTTCTTCGGCCGCCTTCTTTTCTTCGGGCTTCTTCTTCTTTTCGCCCGAAAACACCATGGCGCGTCGATCGATGATCTCGTTCTCGCCGTCGAAGGTGATGTTGGTCGGACTGCCGATGACCTGACCGTTGCGCGTGTCACGCACGGTCACCTTGTACTCGCCGGCTTCGTAACCGAGGTCGCGCTTGACCTTGAAGCTGAAGCGCGTGCGGCTTTCGATCTTCGTCGTGGCGGAGTCCATGAAGCCCACGTCGACGCTCTCGATGAGCGGCTGGCGGTTCTCGAGCGGGACCTTGCGATCGACCGGGCCCTCGTGGCCGTCGACCAGGGAGCGCTCGAAGTAAACCTCCGGCTGGAACTCGAACTTCATCGGGACGTACGCGACGTCGGGGGCGCGCGGCAGGTAAATCGCGAGCTCGATCATCCAGGATTTGTCGCTCCGCTCCTTGAAGGTCTTGCTCTTCCAGTCGATGCGGCCGGCCGCGAGCGCAGTGGCACAGATCAACGTGAGGATGAGGATGACGAGCGCGGGCAGCGTCCGGCGAGCGTGGGAGCGATTCGACAAGAGCATGACCTCCGAGCGGGGGCCCACCCTATCGGGTCTTATGCCGGGTGCCAAGCGCGGCCGTGGCGCCGGCCGGCGATGCTCGGCGCTCAGTGCGTGAGGGTCGGCCGCGGTTCGCTCTGCAAAACGAGCAGCGGCCACGTCATGGGGTCACGCTGCCACGAGGCGCCTTCGTGGCTGCGAAACTCGACGCAGAGCTCGTAACCGCCGGGTGCGGGCGGCGCCGGCAGTCCGAACGTTCGCGTGCGGTAACGGGTCGTCGAAGAACGATGCGAGAAGGCGTTCGTCGGCGTCTCGAGGCCGTTGTCGCCGACGAGCACGAAGCGAAGCTCGAATTTTTGATTGAGCTCGAAAGCGTCGAAGCGGAGGTACGCGTGCATTTCGAGCGGCAGGATCGCGCCCGGGGGCGGCCAAGACTGGCGGGGGAAGTTCAGCTGCTCGACCAGGTTGAAAAGCGTGATGTTGTTCGAGTGCTGATCGACGCTCGAGCCGCTGCCAACCGTGAGCATGTAGACCTTCGGCATCGTTTTAGCGCCTGGCATTAGCATGCGCCGGCGCGTACGACTAACCAGCCGCGAGCCGCACGACCGTGAGCGTGCCGAAGATCGCCGTGGCGATGCCGACTCCCGCGCAAAGCATGCGAATCCGCGATTTCAGCTCCGGCCGCGCGCGCCGGTCGGCGATGCGCATGAGGCCGTAGCCGAGGTGAAACGAGAGCGCGAGCGTGCCGAGCGCGTGCCCGGCGGCGAGCAGAGGGAAACCGGCGACCGTCGTCGAAAGCTCGCGCGCGAGGGCGAGCACGGAGTCGGCGGGATAGCGATCGCCCGTGATGATGGGCAAACGGAAGCGGACGAAGTGGTCGGCGACGAACAGCAGGAGCACGACGCCGCTCAAACGATGCAGGGCGAGCCAGCCGCGGTCGCCCGCGGGGCTCGGCTGGCTCTGCCGGCGCTTCTGCCACACGAAATAGCCGAAGAGCGTGTGGAAGCCGAGCGGCAGCCACAGGCCGAGCGCCTCGAGCACGACGATCCAGCCAGAAACCGGGGCGCGCGCGCCGAGCTCGGTGGCGCCGAAGAGCGCGCGGCCGTACGTCGCGAGGTGCACCAGCGCGAAGCCGGCGAGCGGGACGACGCTCGTCACCTCGAACGCGAGCTCGAGCACGCGGTCCGTCGAGCTCGGCGTCGAGCCTGCCGCTTGCACCGGGGCAAGCTACCATGCTCGGGTTCGCGCTCGACCATGCCAAGCTCGAGGCTCCTCCGTTCGGTCGTTGCGCTCGGGTTCGCGCTCGGCGGCTGCCACGGTTCGCAGCAGGACGCGGCGCCGCCCGTCTCCCTTGCGGAGGGCGGCTCGGCGCAGTCGGACTTTCGGCAGCTTCGAACGCAGTTCTTCGACGCCGACGCGCCGGGGCGCGCCGCGCTCACGCCGCGCCTCGGTGATTTCCTGCAGCGCTACCCGGACGACCCGCGCGCTCTCGACGTGCGTGTGTACCTCGCGTTCGCGCGCATCGAGGCGAGCGATCGGCTCGGGGCGCGCGCGTTCCTCGAGCCGGCGCTCAAGGGTGCCGCGGGGCCGCGCCGCGATTTCGCCCACGTCGCCGAGGCCGCGATCTTCACGCGTTCGGGCGAGGCGCCGCGCGCGCTGCAAGTGCTGCGCGGGCTCGAGGGCAAGCTCGTCGATCTCGACGAGCGCTTCGTGTACGGCGAAGAGCGCTCGCGCGCCGCGTTCGTCGCCGGCGCGTACGACGACGCGATCGAAGCGCTACTCGCCTGGCTCGTCCAGGCGCCGCTCGATCGTCAAGCTCGCGCCCGCAACATGGCCGAGGAGTTGCTCGATCTCGCGCCCACACCGGCGCTCGTGCGCGCGCTCTCGACCCTCAAGCGCGCGCAAGAAGGTGGCTCGCGCGCCGATCTCGAGATGGCACGCGCCTGGCTGTCGACGACGATCGCCCACAAGCTGACCGTGCTCGCCGTGGCGCACTCCGACGGCGAGCTCGCACGCAACCTGCTCGACGTGGGGCCCGTCGCGCTGCGCGTGAGCGCCGACGGCGAACGGCTCGCCGCGCTCGCCTCGGCGCGCAGCAAAGCCCCCGTAGTCGCCGGGCGATCCGTGGGACTCTTGCTTTCGCTCGGCGGGCCGCTCGAGCGTCGCCGCGCCGCAGCCGTGGCGGCCGGCATCACGCGCGTGCTCGGCAGCGCGCGTGCGGGCGCGGGCGGCCCGGGCGTCGACTTAGTCGTGCGCTACGACACGAACGACATCGACGCGGCGCTCGCGGCGCTCGCCGCTGACGGCGCCGCGCTGTTCGTCACGGGCAACGACGACGAGACGGCGCGCGTCGCCGCGGCCCGCGCCGAGGTGCTGCGTATTCCGATCATCTTGCTGCGCGTGCCGCAGCGCACGCCGCCCCCGCAGGGCTTCACGTTCGTGCTCGGCGCCGACGACGGAGCGATCGAGCAGGCGCTCATCCAAGGGCTCGACAGTCGCGGCCACCGCGAGCTCGCCCGCGTCGGTGCGGGTGGTACGCCCTGCGACGTCGAGCCGGACGCGCCGGGACGGCCGCGCTTTCCGCTCGGCACCTGGCGCAAGAGCGGCGTGGACGCGCTCTTGGTGTTGGGTGACGTGGATTGCGCGCGGGACCTCGCCGCGGAAGTCAAGTCGAGCCGCGAACCGCTGATGCTCGCGCTCGGCCTCGACGCGAGCCCCGTGTACGCGACGCTCGGCCTGCCGACGCTCGCGCCCGCAGCCGGCCCCTACCCGGCGAACGCGCCGGCGGGCGGCTGGTACGAGGCCCTCGGCCACGACGCCGCCGTGCTGGCGGCCCGGGCGCTCGAGGCGCTCCCGCCCGCCGTGGTCGCCCGGCGCGAAGAAGTGGCCGCGCTGCACGAAAAAGCCCGCGCTGCCCTCGCGGCCGCCCAGGGTGAGCTCTGGACCAGCGCCGCCCGCGGCTTCGCCGGCAGTCGCAGCTTGCCGCGGGAGCTCTCTGTGATGAGCTTCGGGTCGAACGAACGATGACGGACATCGAGCTACCGACCGAACGGGCCACGCGCGAGCTCGCCGCGCGCGTCGCGCCGCACCTCGCGGCGGGCGATCTTTTGGTTTTGAGTGGGCCGCTCGGCAGCGGCAAGACGTTCTTCGCGCGCGCTCTCTGTCGCGCGCTCGGTCTGCCGCCGAGCGAGCGCGTGCCGAGCCCCACGTTCACGCTCGTGCACGAGCATCCGACGACGCCGCCCGTTTCGCACGCCGATCTGTACCGCTTGCGCGATGAAAACGACGTGCGCGGCCTCGGGCTCGACGCGCAGCGCGACGAAGGTCGCGTCCTGCTCGTCGAGTGGGGCGAAACCTACGTCGACGCTCTCGGCGGCGACGCCCTCGTGCTCGAGTTGCGGCTCGCCCCGCGCCGAGCGAGCTTTCGCGCCACGGGTCCGCGGTCGAGCGCGATCCTCGCGGCGCTCGGCGCTCCGGGAACGTAAATGGCAGAAGCGAACGAGGGCTCCGAGGACGATGCGGATCGCGCGACCGTCAGCAAGGTTCTGTCCGCGCTCGCCGAGCCGCTCTTCGCCGCGCTCGATCGTCTGGGCGCCATCCTGCTGCTCACTGCGCAAACGCTCGCCTGGCTCGTGCGCCCGCCGTACCGCCTGTCGCAGCTCTTTCTCGCGATGGACTTCATCGGCGTCAAATCGATCTTCATCGTCGGACTCACGGGGACGTTCAGCGGCATGGTCCTGTCGTTGCAGACGGTGCACAGCCTGCGCCAGTTCGGTGCCGAAGGCGTCGTCGGCTCGATCGTCGCCGTCTCCTTGTGCCGTGAAATCAGCCCCGTTTTCGCGGCGCTCATGGTCACGGCGCGCGCCGGCAGCGCCATGGCCGCCGAGCTCGGCAACATGCGGGTGACCGAACAGATCGACGCGCTCACGACCATGGGTGTGAGTCCCGTTCAGTACCTTCTATCGCCGCGCTTGCTCGCGAGCATCTTGATGTTGCCCCTGCTTTTCGTGCTCTACACGGCCGTGGGTATGGTGGGTGCCTACGTCGTCGCCGTCGAGTGGCTCAGCGTCGACCCGGGTGTGTTCACGTCCAATATCGAGAAGTACCTGCTGCCGAGTGACCTCTACATGGGCGTGACCAAGGCCTTCGTGTTCGGCTTTTTGCTCTGTAGCATCTCGTGCACACAGGGATTTTTCGCGAGCGGCGGCGCCAAGGGCGTCGGTGAAGCGACGACGCGCGCCGTGGTCTTGAGCTCCGTCGCGGTCCTCGTGATGAACTACTTGCTCACGAGTTGGATGACCGAAGTCTGATCCGGCCGCGGCAATGCGCGTGCCACAGTCACGCGCACGCGCCGCTGAAATCTGGGGCCCGCGCTGCCGTATGAGAGTAGGCTTTCGTATGTGGTGCTGGGGAATCGCGCAGACGGAGTCGTCACCATGAATGAATCATCGGGCAAAACCAAGCACCGAGCTCCCGCGAACGGCGAGCGGCGAGCGTTCGACAACGCCGGACATTTGGATCCCCGGCGCGCCTCGCGCTTGCTCGAGCTCGCGGCGGAAACGCGCTCGCCCGGCGCGGAGAACGCGTTCGTTTCCGGCTCTGCCGCCGACGACGATCTCGCCGAAGAGCTCGGCGAAGGCGCGGTCGTCGCCATGACGAGCGGCGAAGACACCGTCGGCGCGGACCTCAATCACGACGTCGAGGAAGATTGGGGTGGCCCCTTCGTCGAATCGACCGCGAGCAAGGAGTTCGCGAGCGGCACCGACGAATCGAACATCGCCGAAGCGACGCGCGAGCCGTTTCCGACGGTGTAGCGTAAGCTCGCGGGCGTGCCCGGCGTCGAGGTGAGACGCCGAACGCGCCCGCCGTGCGCGGTCACTGACGCAGCACGAAGGTATTGCCGCTCTTCACGCTGCTTCCCTGCATCGAGATGATGCGAAAGCGCGAGGCGGTGCCGCGCCGTCCGATCCCGGATTCGTAGCGGAGGCCCACCGTCCAACTGCCTCCGAATGGAACCGGCCAGGTTTGAACGAGATCGTCGCGGTACCTGCGGTCGTGTCGTACGCGCCGACGTAATAGTGCTGGGGGGTTCCGACGGAGATCGCGAGCTCGGTCACCTGCTGACTCGTCTCCATCCACCTCATGCGGACACGAACGTAGCACGGCTCCGACGGCGCGCAGACGGGCCGCGCGCGTCGCCGCGCCCTAATCCTTCGCTGCGCGCTCAGTGCGCAACTTCGGCCAACGCAAACGCGTATGCGTCGGCCCGCTCGTCGACGAGCGCTTGAATCTTGTCGGCGCCGCCGTGGCCCGCGTGCTCTTGAATGCGGAGCAGCACGGGGCCGCCCGCCGAGCGGGCCTGGAGCATCGCCGCGAATTTTCGGGCGTGGAGCGGATCGACCCGATCGTCGCTGTCCGCCGAAAACAAGAGCACGCTCGGGTACGCGACGCCCGCGCTGACGTGGTGATACGGCGAGTAGGCGTAGAGCGCTCGAAAGTCCTCGGGGTCGTCAGCGGAGCCGTACTCCTCGATCCACGTCTTGCCCGAGCCGAACAGGTGGTAGCGCAGCATGTCGAGCAGCGGCACGCCGCAGAGCGCCACCTTGAACAAATCGGGGCGCTCGGTGAGCGCGGCGCCGACGAGCAAGCCGCCGTTCGAGTCGCCGCGAATCACGAGCCGATCGGCGCGTGTCGCCTTTTCTGCGACGAGCGCTTCGGCGACGGCGATGAAGTCGTCGAAGACGTGCTGCTTGTTGTGCCTCATGCCGGCCTGGTGCCAGGCTTCGCCGTACTCGGCGCCGCCGCGCAAGGTCGCGATCGCGAAGACGCCGCCGTGCTCGAGCCAGGGAAACGCCGTGCTCGAGAAGGTGGGAGTGAGCGAGACGGAGAAGCCGCCGTAGCCGTAGAGGAGTGCCGGAGCCGTGCCGTCGAGTGGACGCGAGCGATCGCGCAGCAGAAAATACGGGACCCTGGTGCCGTCCTTCGAAGTCGCGAAGCGTTGCTCGCTCACGTAGCGCGACGCGTCGACCGGGACGTGAGTCTCGTAGACGAGCGTCGTTTTGCCGCTACGCACCGAAATTTCGTGGATCTCAGGCGGCTGCGCGAACGACTCGTTACGAAAGTACGCCTCGTCCTCGTCCTCCTCGCCGTAGAGGGGCGACACGCTGCCCGGCTCGGGCAAGGTCACTTCGTACGCGAGCTTACCGTCGAGCTCGCGCACCTCGAGCCGCTGCACGACGTCGCGAATCGTGAGGACGCTCAAGCGCCTGCCGACGACGTTGACGATGTCGATCGTGGTGTCGGCACGCTCCGGCACGATCTCGCTCCACGCCGCCTGGTCGCTCGCGCGCTCCGCGTCGACGCGATACACGCGAAAATGCGGAGCGCCGCGGTTCGTGAGCATGTAGAGCCTGCCGCCGTAGGCGCTCACGTCGTAGCGGTCGCCCGTGCCGGCGACGAGCGTCTGCCAGACGCCCGGCTTCTTCACGCGATCTTGAAAATAGACGTCGCTCGACGTCCAGCCGTGTTCCACCGTGACGAGCACGAAGCGCCCGTCGCGCGACATATCGACCGCTTGGAACGTCTTGGGATCGTGCGTCGCTTCGCGCACGAGCGCGTCCTTCGCCGGATCGTCACCGAGCCGGTGAAAGCGCACCTCGGCGAAGCCCGGCCGTTCGGCAACGGTCACGGCGCCGCCCACGGGCGGTACGCGCACGTAGTAAAACCCCGTGCTCTCGGGGTTCCAGGCGACGGCGGACGTGTACTTGGCCCCTTCGATCACCTCGGGCCGCTTCTTGCCCGACGGCACCTCGACGATCTCGAGCACGGCTTCGTCGGAGTTGTTCTTCTTGACCTGGTAGGCGACGAGCTTGCCGTCGTGGCTCACGCTGTGGCCGCCGAGCGACACGCTGCCGTCCGCCGACCACGTATTCGGGTCGAGGAGCACGCGCTTCTCCCCGTGCTTGCCGAGGCGGAAATACAGCACGTCCTTTTCGCGCCCGACGTCCTTCTGCTTCCAGAAGTAGCGCTGCCCGCGTCGCACCGGCGGCCCGACGCGCTCGATGTCGTAAAGCTCGCGGAAACGCTTGCGGAGCGGCTCGCGTTCCGGCAAGCGGTCGAGCCATGCGCGCGTGAACGCGTTTTGCGCCTGCGCCCAGCGTCGCACTTCCTCCGACGAGCCGTCTTCGAGCCAGCGATACGGATCGGCGACGCGCACGCCGTGGAGCACGTCCACCGTGTCGGTCGTGCGCGTGGGAGGATACGCGTAGCGCGGCGAGACCGGCGGGTTCGCGGCGTTGCCAGCGCTCGCTGACGTCGCGCTGGCGGAGGGCGCCACGCCGGGGGGCGTCGGAGAGGATTGGGGCGCACGGCTCGCCGTTGCGCAAGCGGTGACGAGGAGCAGCGCTGCCGTGCCAAGAGCCATCTGCATGGGCGGCATCGTAGCGGACTTCTCGCACGGAGCGTCCGCTCCGACACGCCGCGCTACCGCGAGCGAGGTTGGGTGTAACTTGGCCGCCTTGCTTCGCACCGGTCATTTTGCGCTCGCGTTCGCGCTCGTAGCAGTGCCCGCTCGTGCCCAGTCGCTACGCGCCGGGGAACACGACCGGCAGTCGAGCTACGAGCTCGAGCACGTGAATCCACGTTTTCTCGCGCTCGAGTTCGCGGCGTCTGCCGTGTTTGCGACCACGTTCGTGCTCGCGGCGGGAGCGCCCCCGACCGAGTGCAGCTGGTGCGCGACGAACGCGTTCGACGAAGCCGTACGCGACGCGTTGCGCGCAGCGCATCCGCGCACGGCGGGTTCCCTCAGCCACGCCTTTTCGACGGGTGCGGCACCGGCGCTCGCGCTCGCCGCGCTCGTTCCGACGGCGTTCATGCGCGGGCGTCCGTCGCACGCGTTCGAAGACGTCGTGATCACGCTCGACGCCACGATCGTCACCTTCGGGCTCACGAACGGCACCAAGCGGCTCGTCGCGCGGGCGCGTCCCGCGGTGCGGCACGGCGTCGCCGCCGAGTTCGAATACGCCGACAAGCCGTCCGAGTGGAACAAATCGTTCTTCTCGGCCGACACCTCGCTCGCGTTCGCGCTCGTTTCGTCCGCGACGACGCTCTCGTACCTGCGCGGCTACCGGAGCGCGCCGTGGGTGCTCTTCGCGGGCTCCGTGATCGGCGTCAGCACGGCGTTACTCCGCGTTGCGGCAGACGTTCACTACGCCACGGACGTGCTCACGGGTGCGGCCATCGGCACGGCCGTCGGTTTTTCGATGCCGTTCTTCCTACACCGCCGCGCCGGCACCACCGAAGCGCGAGCCTTCACGGTCGTTCCGCTCCTCGGCGCCAGCGGAACGGGGGTGATGGTGGAAGGGTCACTTTGACGCGCGGCTTTCCGCCAAACAAAGAAAAACGAGCAAAGTTGCATGGTTAGCGAAGCTGCGCGGCAGTTTGCCATGTGGCATGTGAGCGACAACTCCGAAACGTTCCGACTACACTGCCGCTTCCATCGTGCAGCGCGTCCATGAAGCGCATTCGTCCACCGCACCGGCCGCAGAGTCCGTCGCGCCTGGAGGGAGCGAGGTACGGAGCGAAGCGCGGCCGTGGCTCCGCCGCTGGTCGCGGGCGCGCAAATACGTGGCGGCGCTGGTGCTCGTCACGTTGCCGCTCGTCGTCGTAGCGCTCGACTTCTCGCGTCGCGCCGAGCGCGTGCTCGCGTTTCGCGGCGAGTACCGGTGGACCTACCTCGCAGCGTTCGTGGAGAGCGTCGTCGTCTGGGGAGTCCTGCTGTACGCGGCGTGCCGGCAGCGCGGCAAGGGGCGCCTCGTCCCGAGCGCCCTGTTCGTCGTGTTCGCGACCTTCGCCGTCGGCGGGCAGTCGTACTTCTTCCAGCAGTACGGCGCGTACCTCAACACGGATGTTTCGATTTTCGCGACGAACTTTCGTGAGAGCGTGATCAATCAACTGTTCGCCGATTTCGCGAACTACTTGCGCGCGAAGTTGCCGATCCTGGTGCTCGCGCTCGCCCTGGTTTGGCTCGGCCGCCGCACGCTCCGCCCGCGCCGTCGGCCGGTTTCCGTCGCGACCTGGCTCGCTCCGCTCGTGCTCGCGCTGAGCTTCGCCATTCCCACGCAACACCGCGCCGTTCAGGCAGCGACTCCGGACGTGCTGTACCTCAACGCGATCGGCGGCCTGCTCGCGACCCAGTTCGGCTTCACGGAGCAAAGCAACCAACTCCGCCCGCGTCTGCGCCAATCGCTGCCGGTGCCGCCGCTCGCCGTCGCGCCGGGCACGCCGAAGCGCAACGTGCTCTTCGTGATTCTCGAAAGCGTGCGCGCCGACGCGACCTGCATCGAGTACGACCCCGCCTGCCGCCGGACGGCCGCAACGAACGCGCTGTTCCCCGAGCGCTTTCCGTTCACCAACATGCGCTCGGTCGACTCCTCTACTGCGATATCGCTCGCCGTGCTCTGGTCCGGCCTCGACTCGACCGAGTCGCGCGACAACCTCCACACCTGGCCGCTCATCTTCGACTACGCGAAGGCCGCAGGCTATGACACCGCGTATTGGACGAGCCAGAACATGCTGTTCGGCAACGTCCGCTTGTGGGTCAAGAACCTGGGCGTGCGTAAGTTCGTGAGCGCCACCGAGCTCGATCCGGCGTCCGATCTCGACATCGGCGCGCCCGAACAACACCTGGCCGAGCGCGTCAACGCCGAGCTCGGCGACTTGCACGAGCCCTTCCTCGCCGTGGTTCAAACCTCGAACGTTCACTACCCCTACTACGTGAACCCCGAAGGTCCGGCGCCGTTCCAACCCGCGACCACCAGCAAAGCGCCCGAGGACAACCCTAACTTCTTCAACTACTACCAAAACGCCGTGTATCAGGAGGATCAGCACCTGGCGCGTATCCTCCGGCACTTGCGGGAGACGGAAGCCGGCGCGCGTACCGTCGTCGTTTACACGAGCGATCACGCCGAGGCGTTTCGCGAGCACGGCCAGATGGGCCACACCTTCAGCGTCTTCGACGAAGAGACGCACGTGCCGATGTGGATCGACGCGCCGCCCGGCACGCTCACGCCGGAGGAAGTCAAAAACCTCGTGCAGAAGCGCGACGCGTACCTTTTCCACATCGATATCGCCCCCACGATCCTCGATTTGCTCGGCGTCGGGGAGGCACCGGGCATCGCCGAATACCGCACGCGCCTGCACGGCCATAGCCTGCTGCGGGCCGAGCTCAGCGAGCACCCGGTACCCATGACGAACTGCGGCGGCGTTTGGAGCTGCGCCTTCGAGAATTGGGGCGTGATGCAGCGCAACTTGAAGCTCGAAGCGCGCTCCTGGGATTCCGGGTGGAAGTGCTACGACCTCGCCGCCGATCCGGACGAGGCGCGGAGCCTCGACCTTTCACGCTGTCACTCGCTCGTCGATACCGCGACCCGCATGTACGGCCGCCTGCCGGGCGAAGGCGTGCCGCGCAAGAACTAGGACGCATCCCTGAACGGATCGCTGCGTGCCCGTAAACGTGCCCGTGCCCGTGCCCGACGCTCCGTAGCGACTCGCGCGCTACCCGGGCTACCCCGCGCTCACCTGCTCGAGCCGTCGCTCGAGGTAGCGCCGCTCCGGTCCCGCTCGGCAGAGCTCGAGCGCGCGGGCGTAATCGTCGCGTGCCGCCGCCGTGTGGCCGAGGCGACGCGCGAGGTCGGCCCGCGCCGCAAAGAACAAATGATGCGCTCGCAGATCGGGTTCGTCTTCGAGCTCGCGCAAGAGCTCGAGGCCGCGTTCGGCCCCTTCGTGCATCGCGACGGCGACGGCCCGGTTGAGGCGCACGACGGGCGTCGGCGCGAGCCGCACGAGCTCGGCGTAGAGCAGCGCGATCTGCCGCCAATCGGTGTCCTCGGCGCGCGTCGCTCGAGCGTGCAGCGCGGCGATGGCGGCTTGGATTGCGTACGGCGTGGGACCGCCCAGGCGTAGGGCCCGCTCGACGCGCTCGAGCCCTTCCGCGATTTCCGCACGGTCCCAGCGCGAGCGGTCTTGCTCCTCGAGCAGCACGAGCTCGCCCGCGCCGTCGATGCGCGTGTCGCGGCGCGCGTCGTGGAGCAGCATGAGCGCCAGGAGCGCCACGGGTTCGGCGCGCTCCGGCATCAGCCGCTCGACGAGCCGTCCGATGCGGATCGCTTCGCGACAGAGCTCGTGGCGAACCAGCGCGTCGCCGGCCGTCGCGGCGTAACCCTCGTTGAAGACGAGGTAAACGACGCCGAGCACCGCGTCGAGCCGCTCGTCGAGCTCCGCGCGCTCGGGCACGACGTACGGGATCTTGGCGATTCGGATCTTGTTTTGCGCGCGCACGAGCCGCTGCGCCATCGTCTTCGGCTCGACCAAGAACGCACGCGCGATTTCGTCCGTCGTGAGGCCGCACAGCGTCCGCAACGTCAGCGCCACCTGCGCATCGAGCGCCAGCGCGGGGTGGCAGCACGTGAAAATCAGTCGCAGGAGGTCATCGTCGCCGCTACTCGCGGGCTCGTCGTTCGCGTCGACGGCGAGCGCGGCGAGCTCCGTGCCTTCGTCGAGGGGCGTCTCGAAGCGCGTGCGGCGCCTGAGCTTGTCGATCGCCTTGTGACGCGCCGTCGCGTACAGCCACGCGCGCTCGTTGCGCGGCGCGCTCGAGGCGGGCCACTCCGCGAGCGCCGCCTCGAACGCCTCCTGCACGACCTCCTCGGCCAGCGAAAAATCGCCGCCGAGCACACGAATCATCCGCGCGACGATCGCGCCGGACTCCCTGCGATAAAGCTCGCCGATGATCGCGGCATCCACGCGGCGAGCCTAGCGCAACGCGCTCGGGGCGCGCGTCCTTCACATCCCAGGAAGCTTCATGACCGGGCGCACTTCGATCGAGCCGGTCTTCGCACCTGGGATCTTCGCCGCGATCGCCACCGCTTCGTCGAGATCCTTTGCCTCGATCGCGTAAAAGCCACCGAGTTGCTCGCGCGTTTCGGCGAACGGGCCGTCGGTGCGCAGCGTGCGGCCTTCCTTCACGCGCACCGTCGTCGCGGTCGTTACCGATTCGAGAGGAGCGCCGCCGGTCATCTTGCCGGCTGCCTTGAGCTCGTTGGTGAACACCGTGTACTCCTGGTGCATCTTCAGCATGTCGTCCTTGGACGCCTTCTTCGCTTCGCTCTCGCTCCCGTAAATCAACAGAATGTATTGCATGACGTGCTCCTTGCACCGTGCCCCAACGGCGCGGTTCAGTCAGTAGTCGAACGGGCGCGCCGCGAATCGACAGGGCAGATTGTTTTTTTTGCGGCGACCAATGGTTCGAAAGGTATTCGGCACTTGGCGAAGCGCCGCTCCGCGGCGGCGGCTTGCGGCAGGCCGTACACCGCGTTCGCTTGAGCGCCGGCCGGCGCGCTCCGTAAGCGCCGAGGGCGACGCTCGCGTCCGTGATTTTCGCATGTACGCGCGTGTGCGCACGCGCCGCACTTTCGAACGCTCGCGCCGTCTGCGACAATGAGCCGTTTGGGGAGATCCGCCATGCAGCGACCTTCAACGCCGTTCCTCATCTGCTTCGCCGTTTGCACGACGCTGGCCGCGTGCGGCTCCGGCTCTGACGACGGCGCCGCGGGCAGCACCGGCGGCACCGGCGGCACTCCCGCCGGCTCGGGCGGCTCGCACAGGAACGCGACGGGCGGCGCCCCCGCGACGGGCGGCTCGGGCGGCACCGACACATCGGGCGGCACGAGCGGCACCGCGACCCAGGGTGGCGGCCAATACTTGAGCGACGCACACAGCGGCAACTTCTGGCTCGGCCCGGTCGACTACGCCGAAACCGAGTGGCACAACGCCTGTGCGCCGAGCAACAAATACCCGGCCGGCGTCCGCACGCTCTACGGCAACTACATCATGGGGCTAGCGAACGAGGTCGTGCTTCAAGGCTTGAAGGCGAGCGGCGGCGACCTCTGCGACGCCTGCGTCGAGCTCAGCGCCAACGGCAAGACGCTCGTCGCGCGCGCCGTCACGTACGGTCAAGAGACCGGCCCGAACGACATCGACGTGAGCCCCGAAATCGACCAGGCGCTCGGCGGAGATAGCGGTCGCAGCGTGACCTGGCGCTTCACGAGCTCTGCGACGACCGCGCCCGTGCAGTACACCTTCGACGGCCGGCAGTGGACGAACACGTGGTTTTTCCGCGTCTGGGTACGTAACGCCAAGATCCCGTTCACGAAGCTCGAGTACAAGCTCGGCTCAGGCAGCTGGAGCGCGGCGGAGCACCAAGCGGACGGCGCGTTTCAGGCGTCGGGCCAAGACTTCTCGCAGGGCTTCTCCGTGCGCGTCACGGGCATCGACGGCCAGACGCTCGAGGACGAGCTGCCCGGCCTCGACACGTTCGATCCGGACGTCGGCGTGAGCTCGCACGGCAACTTCGAGTGAGCCTCCGCGCGCTCGAACGACGAGCTGCGGCTCGACGACGCGCTCGGGCGGGCGAACACGCCGTTCGCTAGTACTACTTCGCCAGTCTTGAATGGCCAGATCACGATCGAGATCTGCTCCTGCCAAAGACTGGCGAGGTAGTGCTAGGAGAGGCTCAGCATGCGATCGATCGGCACCTTGGCGCGCAGGCGGAGCTCCTCGCTCATCTCGAGCCGGGGCTCGAGATCGCGGAGCGCGAGGTACACCTTTTCCGGCGTGTTCAGGCGCATGAATGGGCACTCGTTGCAGGCGCAGTTGGCCTCCGGCGGCGCGGCAATCAGCGTCTTCGCCGGCGCGCGCTTCTGCATCTGATGCAGGATGCCCGGCTCCGTTGCGACGATGAACGTCTGCTCTGGGCTCTTTTCCACGAAGTTCAAGAGCGCCGCCGTGGAACCGATGAACGCCGCCTGCTCGAGCAGCGGCTCTTCGCACTCCGGATGCGCGATCAGGACCGCTTCGGGGTGCTCGAGCCTCAGCGCTTCCAGCTTTCGCAGGCTGAACGTCTCGTGCACGATGCAGCTCCCGGGCCAGAGCTTCATCTCGCGTCCCGTCTTCTTCATCAAGTAGCGGCCGAGGTTCTTGTCGGGCGCGAACAAGATCAGCTTGTCCTCGGGGATGGCGCGGATGACTTTCTCCGCGTTGCTCGAGGTGCAGATCCAGTCGCTCTCGGCTTTCACCTCCGCCGAGCAGTTGATGTAGCTCACCGTCACGGCGCCGGGAAAACGCGCCTTCCAGGCGCGGAAGCGATCGGCGGGGCAGCCGTCGGCGAGCGAGCAGCCCGCCTTCATGTCGGGCACGAGCACGATGCGCTCGGGGTTCAAGATCTTCGCCGTCTCCGCCATGAAGGCAACGCCCGCGAACAGGATCACGTCCGCTTGCGTGCGCTGCGCGGCTTGCGCGAGCTGCAGCGAGTCGCCGATCACGTCGGCGAGATCCTGGATCTCGCTCTCCTGGTAATAATGCGCAAGGAACACGGCGTTCCGCTCACGCTTGAGCCGGCGGATCTCCGCGTCGAGATCGAGCGAGGCGAGCGACGGCGCGGCGGCTGACATGCGGCCGAGTATAACTACGCGCGGCGGGGAGCGCCCGTTTCAACCGCGAGCTGTGGCGCCTCTGCAGCCGGCCCGCGGCGCGCGCCCGACTCGACGCGAAACACGGACGGGGCTATAGTCACGCCCATGGTCATGAAGCGCAGCCCCAGCCGTCGCATTCGCGCCGGTGAATTCAAGGCAAAATGCCTAAAGCTCATGGACCACGTCGAGGCGACGGGTGAGGCGATCGTGATCACCAAGCGCGGCATACCGATCGCCGAGCTCGGGCCCGTCCGCGGCAAGGCCGGAAGCTTGCTCGGCTCGTTGCGCGGCCGCATCGAAATTCTCGGCGACATCCTCGAGCCGGTCGAGGGGGTAACGTGGGAAGCGACGCGTTGACGCTGTTGCTCGATACTCACGTGCTCGTGTGGTCGCTGAAGGACGACGAGCAACTCGGAGCCAAGGCGAGGAAGCGCATCGAGCGGGAGTCGGCGCGGGGCGCCGTGGCCGTGTCTGCGATTAGCTTTTGGGAACTCGCGCTCTTGACCCTGCGCAAACGAGTGCAGCTGTCGCCGAGTGGTCCGGCCTTGCGTGCACACGTGCTCGGGTTGGGCGTGCAGGAGCTGCCCGTCGACGGCGCGGTCGCGGAGCTCGCGGGCCGTCTCTCGCAGCGCCATGGCGATCCGGCTGATTGTTTGCTCGCTGCCACCGCCCTCGAACACGAGCTCACCCTGGTTACCGCGGACACGCGGCTCCTCGAGCTCGGGGCTGGACTGAAGACGCTAGCGGCGAATCGCTGACCGGCTGCGTCACTCCTGCGGCGGCTTGTCGACCTTGGGCACCGCGGCCGCAAAGTGCGCGGCGAAGGCTTCGGGCGTGCGCGCTTTGCCGAGATCGAGCTCGAAATCCGGCGTTTTGGCGGCGCCGAGCTTGTCGAAGAGCTCGCGTGCCTCGCGCTTGGCAAGTCCGAGCGCTTCGAGGCCGGCCTGATCGACGGCCGCGCCCGCGTTTGCCCTCAAGCCGTCACCCTCGATGCTGACGAGACGGCGGATGGCTTCGAGCTCCATGCGCGAGAGACGCGCGCCGCACACGTCGTAGTCGATGAAGGCTTCGTAGCTGAGCGGCGCGACGCGCTTGAGCATGCCTGCCATGACGCGGCCGTATTCCTGGATCTCCCACTGCGCGTGCGCGTCGACCCTGAGCTTCAGAAAATGCAGGAAGTTGTGCAGATCGGTCTTCCAGTACCATTGCGTGTACGTGGAGAGCGGCAGATCGATACGCGCGAGCTCCCGCGCGACGTCCTCGCCCGTCATCCATTCGTAAGCCGAACGGCTGGCGTCCCGAATGCCGTTCCAGCGCTGCACGGCTTCGGCGTAGGTGGCGTCCGTCACGGGCTTGCCGCTGCGGCCCTGATTGTTCGCTCGACTCTGCGTCTGGAGCTGCGCGGCGTCAGGCGTGTAAAAGAGCATCGGCATCAGCGAATAACGCCCGCTGTATTCGTTGACGCTGGCCGCGCGGTGCCGGATCCACTGCCGCGCGATGAACATCGGCATGCAGCAGTGAAACTTGAGCTCGAGCATTTCGCTCGGCGTCGTGTGCAGGTGGCGGCGCAGGTAGCGGAGCAAGCCGCGGGTTTGGCTCGCCTTGCGCGTGCCGTAGCCGTAGCTCACGCGCGCGGCGCGCTCGATGCACTCGTCGGTGCCCATGTAGTCAACGAGCGCCACGAAGCCGTGGTCGAGGACGGGGAAGTAGAGGCCGAGCAGCTCTTCGGCTCCCGGCGAGACAGGACGCTTCGACACGTCCTCGACCATACCTTTTTAGTCCCCCGGATGGACACCCGGGCGTGCGGCTACTAGCGAATCAGAAGCTCGGCGATCTGCACGGCGTTGAGCGCCGCACCCTTGCGCAGGTTATCCGAGACGATCCAGAGGTTTAGCGCGCCGGGCACCGCGAGATCGTCGCGCACGCGGCCGACGTACACCGGGTCCGTGTCGGCGGCTTGGATCGGCTGCGGCTCGCCGCCCGGCCGATACTCGCCCTCGACGAGCTTCACGCCCGGGGCGTTACGCAGGAGGTCGCGCGCCCGCGCCGCGCTGAGCGGCTCGTGAAACGTGACGTGCACGCTCTCGGAATGGCCCGACACCACGGGGACGCGCACGCAGGTCGGCGTCACGCCGATCGAGCTGTCGCCCATGATCTTCTTCGTCTCGTGCACCATCTTGAGCTCCTCTTCCGAGTAGCCGTCGGTGCCGGGCTTCCAGTCGGAGACGACGTTCAGCGCGATTTGAGCCGGGAATACGTTGATCGTCGGGGCCTTGCCCTGGCCGAGCTCGGCGATTTGGTTCTTCAGCTCTTGGACGGCGGCGTGGCCCTTGCCGCTCGTCGCTTGGTAGGTCGAGACGACGATGTGCTTGATGCGAGCCACGTCGTGGAGCGGCTTGAGCGCGACCACCATTTGGATCGTGCTGCAGTTCGGGTTGGCGATGATGCCCTTCTTCAGAGCCGTGAGGGCGCCGGGGTTCACCTCGGGCACGACGAGCGGCACGTCGGGGTCCATGCGCCAGGCGCTCGAGTTGTCGATGACGACGGCGCCGGCCGCGGCCGCGATAGGAGCAAACTCCTTCGAGGTCGAGGCGCCCGCGCTGAAGAGCGCGATATCGACGCCCGCGAACGATTCGGGCCCGAGCTTCTCCACCGTGAGCGTCTTGCCGTTGAAGTCGAGCTTGCTGCCGGCCGAGCGTTCCGAGGCGAGCGCGATGACGCGCTTGGCCGGAAAGTTCCGCCGCTCGAGGGTTCTCAGCATTTCTCTGCCGACAGCGCCGGTCGCGCCGACGACGGCTACGGTGGTCATCTTCGTTGCTCCTTGGAGGTCGCGGCGGGCAGGGGCCCGCCAAAGAAGCGGAGCTTTATCGCAGCACGTCACGCTCCGCAACGCACGCTGCCGCTCCGCTGCTACGCTCGGTCACGCGCGGCATGGGAAAAGGCGCACTCCGGCTGTTACTCGGGCTCGGCATTTCGGCGTGTGCCGGCAGCGCGCCACGGCCGTCTCGTCCAGCGACGACTGAAAGCGCGGTCAGCCCCGGCGCGAGCGCCTCCACCGCTGCGGACTTCCTGACGCCTGCACGCGTGTTCCCGCCCATCGAGCGCTCCGAAGTGACGGGTGAGGTCAAGGACAGCGACGGAGGCCGCCGTTTCATCGCGCAGGGGCTCAGGCTGATCCAGAGCCCGGAGGGAGCGCTGGTTGCGAGCGACGAGTTTCTGCCCGGCTCGCGCGTGGTCGCGACGCTAGCGCTGCCGAATCGGCTCGGCGGAGGTTACCTGTTCGTGCTGAACACGAGCGGCTCGGCCTTGTTTTGGCGCGCGAGCTCGTGGACGGGACGCTTGGTGCCGCTGGCGCGCATCGACGGCGAGGTCGAACGCGTGGTCGCGGGGTTCGACCGCGTCTACGCCGCGCGCGGCCGGGGCGCGCCGTGGCTCGCGCTCGACGTGGAGAGCGGCCGCGCGCTCGAGCTCGCGAGCCTGCCGCCGTCGCCGGGTTATGGCGCGATGGCGTTTGCCGACGAGTGGTTCGGCGCCGTGGAAGTGCCGCTTCGCGGCGTGCTCGCGACGTTCGACGCCGGCAGTAGCTGGCATCCGCTCGACCTCGCGCACGCCGAGCTCGGTGTCGACGACGGCGGCATCGTCGTCAACGCGCCCGGTCGGCGTTTCTTGCTCACGGCGAGCGGCGCCGAGCAGCCGCTCGCCGCCGCCGCTTCGGAAGCGCAAGCCGAGACACGCGCGAACCCGTCGCGACGGCTGCCAGCGGCGCTGCCGTTCGGCGAGCGCCCGCTCGAGCTGGCGGTGCTCCACGGTTTTCCGGATGGCCACGGCGCCGCCTTCGTCGCCGCGCGAGGTCAGGTCGCCCGCATTCGTCTCGCGGACGGCGCCGTGCTCGAGCACCAGCCGAACGCGTTCGCGGGCAAAGCCCCCTGCGAGCCCGTGGCGCTCGGCGCCGGCGCCGGGGTCGTCTGTGGTCAGCCCCACGGACGCACGGACATCGACGTGCTCGGTCCCGGTCTCGCCCTGACGCCGCTCGTGCGCTTCGAAGAGCCGCGGCACGTCGCGCCGAACGGGCGAGGGGCCCTCGTCGTGCGCGGCAGCTGTGCGGCACGCGGCGCGGCAGAGGCCGCATACTGCGTGGTGCCCGCGAGCGGTGCGGCCTATTCGACGCCTCGACGCGCCTCGGACGAACGCGCGGTCGCGCTCGCCGACGGCGGGCTCGCGCTGCTCGCACCCGTGGCCAAGCGTGAAAAGGCGGCCGAGAAGACGGACGCGGCCGCGAAAAAGGCGAAGCCCGACGCCGCCGACATGACGCTCGGCTCGCTCACACTCGTGCGCCCCGGGGCCGCCGACCGCACGGTGCCACTCAAGCTGTCCGGCGTGGACGACGAGGCGGCGCGCTCGATCGTCGCGAGCGGACTCTGGCTCGACTCGTTCGAGCAAGCGCCGAACGACGAGCTCATCGACTGGGTCGCTGGCAACGACGGTTTCGTCGGCGTGCGGGTGAAACTCGACGGGCGCGTGCTCGTGGGCGCGCCCGAGGCGCACCTCGACCGCGCACTTTTACGCGGGCGTTTCGGCTTGGTCATCGGGCATAGCGGCGGCTTGCGTGAAACGGTGGACGGCGGTTTCGAATGGAGCGACGGCGAGCTCCCCGGCGAACCCGATCTCCGGCCCCTAAAAACCTCCGGCACTCCGAGCGGCTGCACGCCGCTCGGTTGCGCGGTTTCCGGTTGGCTGCGCGTGGGCTGGAAGATGGGGGAGAAGGATCGTCTCACCCTCGCCACGGTGCCCGAGGCCACGCGCTTGCCCGGTGCAGGCGGCAACCGGTGGTCGCTCGAGTGCGAGGCCACCGGAGAGCAGAGCAAGCCGGCGCTGCGCAAGAGCGCGGCAAACGACGACCGTTCCACGAGCCCGTGGGATCCCATCGCCGAGGTGGCTCCCCCGACCCGCGCGCGCTCGGATCTCGGCATCGAGACGAGCAACGAAGCCGACCTACGACTTTTGCACGCGTACGCGTGGGGACCTCCGGGCGACGGCTGGTCCCGGGAAGCGCGCTGGCTCGTGCGGGTGCGCGACCCGTATCGCGTGAGCGATTCGGTGTGGTCGACGGCTCCGTCGCCCGTCGCGTGGTCGAGCGCCGTGCTCACGGCGGACGCGTTCGGGCGGTCGCCGAGCGGGCCGCCGGCGAGCTTTCGCGTCGTGACCGATCCGGTGCGGCACGCGGCGCTGCTGCTCGTGAGCATCCGCGGCACCGTCGAGATCTACCTGCTCGAGGAGGGGAGCCGCATCGTGCGCGTGAAGACGCAGGGGACGACCGGGGTGATCGCGAGCGCCGCGTTTGCGGGCGGCCGCTTTTACGTCGGCGCGCTCGGCGAGGCACGCGCGCTCAGGTTGTACCGCGTCGAACAAGGCGAGCTCGAGCTCCTCGGCGAGTTCCCGGAGATCGCCGGACATTCGGAGCCGCCCGCGCTCGCTCCGGCCGCGCGCGGCGAGAGCTTCGGCGTGTGGCTGCACGACGCCGACTACTACCTCTTCCCCTTCGATCTCTCGAATCGCCGCTTCGATGCGCCCATCGTCGCACGCGCGAGCGACCTTTCGGCGATGCCCGCGTCGTGCACGACGGGCGAAGACGGCTACGTCGTGAGTGACGCGCTCGCGCTCGAGCCGAACGTCGATTTGAACACCGCCGGCGTCGCGACGGGCAACGGCATCGAGGCGCGCGTGATCGTCTCGCCGAGCCGTGTCTGCATCGATGCTCTCGCGGCTCCGCTCGGCGCGCCCGGCGACGAACGCGCGCGTGCCCGGCGAAAGTCAGCCCACAAAGACCGCGCGCCCGCCGATAGCGCGGGCGTCGTCCGCGCACCGACCGCGGAACCCCGGGGTGACGAGGCCCTGGACGCGACCGTGCGGGGCGTTCCCGCTCGGGATACGGGGCCCGGCGCCCCACTCGTGCTCGACGCCCCGGACGGCTCCCGCAAAGCCTTCCGCTGCCGTGACTGACGCAGAAATTGCGGCAGTTCGACGCCCGAGCCGTGGGTCCGAGACCCTCGGTCTCGCCGAGCTCAATCACCCGCCGAACTTACATTCTGCTGAACTTACTTCCGTTGCATTCGCGATTGAGCGCTGCTAATCATAACTGGTCCGCGTGGAGCGAGGCTGTCCCCCCCCCCGGCCCCTCCGCGCGGACACTTTTATTTCGTGTCGGTGCTGACGCGACGCTCACGGCTTCTTGAGCCGTGCGACAGCCTGCGCGCCGAGCTCGCGTGACCTCAAGGTCGCGCGTTCGACCGCGTCGATCAGACTGCCGCGCACGCCGCCCGACTCGAGGGCACAGAGTCCGGCGATCGTCGTGCCTGCCGGACTCGTGACCATGTCCTTGAGGCGCGCGGGGTGCTCCTTGGTTTCGAGCAAGAGCTTGGCCGAGCCGTAGACGGTCTGTGCCGCAAAGAGCAACGCGGCGTCGCGCGCGAGTCCCATTTTCACTCCGCCGTCCGCGAGCGCTTCGATCACGAGCATCACGTAGGCGGGGCCGCTACCCGCAAGTCCCGTGACGGCGTCGAGCAACGCTTCGTCCACGACGACCACGCTGCCGACCGCCTCGAAGAGCGAGCGCGCCAGCGCAAGATCTTCAGCCGTGGCGCGGCTGCCGCCGCTCAGGCCCGTCGCCCCTGCGAGCGCGATGGCCGCCGTGTTCGGCATTGCGCGCACGACGCGCGCCCCAGCGGGCAGCCGTGCCTCGAGCGCGGCGATGGGCACGCCGGCGGCAATGGAGACGACCGTGGTGTCGGGCGCCAGCGCGTCGGCGATACTCGCGATGGCCGGCTCGATCATCTGCGGCTTGACGGCGAGCACGACCACGTTCGCCCAGCGCGCCACGTCCGCGTTGCTTTCGCTCACGGCGATGCCGTGCTCCTTCGCGAGCAGCGCGCGGCGTGCTTCGTTCGGGTCGCTCGCGCGGACTTGCTCGGCCGTCACGCGCCCTGACGCGACGAGGCCGCGCGCCAGGGCGAGCGCCATGTTGCCGGAGCCAATCAGTCCGATGCGTTGAGCTTGCATGCGACCGTCATCTTGGCATTGGCAGCGCTGAGGGGGGAGGAACTCGTGGCGATAGCGCGCCGTCGCGAGCGCTCAAAACAGCTCTTTCAACTTTTCGAGCAGACTCCTGCGCTCGGCGGGGGCATCTTCGCCGAGTTCGTCACCGAGCTCGCGCAACAGCGTCTTGGCGCGGTCGGTGAGGTGTTCGGGGACTTCGACCGAGATTTCGACCAGTTGGTCGCCGGCGCCCGAACGCAGCCGATGCGGGAAGCCCTGGCCGCGGATGCGCAGCACGGCGCCCGGCTGCGAGGACGCTGGGATCTTCAGTTTGACCTTGCCGCCGAGCGTCGGGACGACCACCTCGCCGCCGAGCGCGGCTTGCGTGAAGGTGACTGGGACGCGGCAAAGTACGTCGTCGCCCGAGCGGCGGAAGAAGGGGTGGGGCGCCACGTCGATCAAGAGCTCGAGATCCCCGGGCGGTTGGTGCGGCTTGAGGCGATGGCCTTCGCCGTTCAGCGTGCGGCTCGAGCCGGGCTCGATGCCTGCCGGGACGTCGACCGTGATCGTGCGCGAGGTCGTCGCGACGCCGGCGCCGTCGCAGCGCGGGCAGCGCGCGCTCGGGATCGACCCCGTGCCGCGACAGGTCGTGCACGGTCGCTCGAGCGCGATGGGCAAGAACGCTTGCTGGTAGCGCATTCGCCCGCGACCACCGCACGCCGCGCACGTGTCCACGCGCGCCCCCGGCGCGGCGCCGCGGCCGTGACAGTCGCCGCACACGTCGATGCGTTCGTAGGCGAGCTCCTTCTTGGCGCCGCGCGCCGACTCCTCGAACGTGAGCTCGAGCGTCTTTTTGACGTGGCCGCCCTCACTCGTGCGCAGGCCGAACGCGCCGAGCAGGTCGCTGAAGATCGAGTCGAGCCCGCCGAAGTCGCCGAAGTCGGAGGCGCCGCCGGCGCCGCCGACGCCACCAGGACGAAACGCGGCTTCCCCGAACCGGTCGTATGCGGCGCGTTTCTGCGGATCGCTCAGGATCTGGTACGCCGCGTTGATCTCTTTGAAGCGGGCCTGCGCTTCGGGGGCGTCCTGATTACGGTCCGGATGATGCAGGATCGCGAGCTTGCGAAATGCGAGTTTGATTTCAGCCTCGGTGGCGGAGCGCCCGACACCCAAGATCTCGTAGGGATCTCGCACCTGATGTTGATAGCACGCGCGGTCCCGGGTGATAATCTGAGCTCAGTGAGCAACGACCCCGAAGACGATCGCCGGCGCCAGTACCGGGCGCCGATCGAGCTCAAGGTCGAGTACAAGCGGCTCAATACGTTTTTCGCCGATTACACGAAGAACATTTCGCGCGGCGGCTCGTTCATCGCGACCGAGAAGCCGCTGCCCGTCGGCACCGAGTTCGTGTTCGCGCTCGGGGTCCCGAACCTCGAGCAGCCGCTGCGCCTGCGCGGCAAGGTGATCTGGGTGACGACGCAGGCGCAGGCGACGCGCGCCAATCCAGCGGGGATGGGCATCGAATTTCAGTACGACGAGCACGAGCGCCGCGAGAAAGAGAGCGCCGTCGAGCGGCTGATGACCGCCGAGCTCGGCGAGCACCTCACGACGAAACTTCTCGGTCGCAAACCGCAGGAGTGAGCGGCGAGCGCGTGGTTTCGCCCGCGCCAGCGCGCTTTGCGCGGCGAGCTTTCGGTCCTCCGCGCGCGGCGGTATGCCGGCGCCGGAGGTAGTCGATGGCGAAGAAGAAGGTAAAACCAATCCCGAAGGGCTATCGCTCGGTCCAGCCGGCGCTGAACCTCGTGGACGCGAAGGCCGCGATGGGCTTCGTCAAGCGGGTGTTCGGCGGTAAAGTCCTCGAGCAGATGGCTGGGGACGACGGCAAGCTGATGCACGGCGCCGTCAAAGTGGGCGACTCCGTGGTGATGTTTTCCGACGCGATGAACGAGCCCGTGCGCGCGGGAAACCTCATCGTGTACGTACCGAACGTCGACAAGACGTTCGCGAAGGCGGTCAAAGCGGGCGCGAAGACCCTCGCGGAGCCGAGCGATCAATTCTGGGGCGATCGCTTCGCGCGCTTCGAGGATCCGTTCGGCAATCGCTGGGGCGTCGCGACGCACATCGAGAACGTCTCGCCCAAGCAGATGAAGAAGCGCATGGCTCAGCTGAGCCAGAAGTAGCGAAACCCGGGTCGGCCACGCCGAGTAAGGGTTAGGGCACGTTCACGCCGGCCGGCAACTTGTAGCCGGTCTCGGCGCCGCTCTTGATCGCGAGCAGATCGCGCGCGATGGCGAGCTCGACGAGGTTCACCGCTTCGCTCTGCGCCACCTTTTCGAGCTCGGCGTCGGCGCTGGGATCCTTGGCGGCGCGGCGCGCCATCGTCGTGTAAAAAAGCGCTTCGGTGCGTTGCGCCGGGTCGCGCGCCGCGGCGAGCAGATCGCGATCGGCTATTTTGCCGCGTCCCCACGCGCGGAGTTTGCCGCTCCAGCCGGGCGCTTCGTCCATCGCGGCGAAGGCGTCCTCGATGCTCACGTCCGTCGGGATGCCGAGCTGTCGCTCGAGGAGCTCGAGCCAGAGCGCGATGTAGACGAGCTCGTCGGGCGGCAAGCTCGCGTCCATGGCGTGCGCGAGCGCGCTGCGTCCGCCGGGCAAATCGCGGCGCGTCAGCGCCCGGCGTGCGGCGTCGGTGATGGTGGCGCTCAGTTGGTTCACGTCCGACGCTGCGGCGTCGTAAGCGCGCTCGGTGGCGCGACGCATGGCCGCCACGTCGCCGTAGTGTTCGAGCACGTGGGCGAGCAGTCGCTCGGCGCGGGCCTGACTCGCTCCGGGTCGTCCCTGCTTGGTCGCGTCGATGACGCGCGTGAGCGCCCGCTCGAGCGCCTTCCCCGCGCCTTCGCGATCCCCCGAGTCGCGTCGCACCTCGAACTCGCTGTGCCAGATGTCGGCTTCGTCGACGATACTCCCGGATTTTTCCGCGATCCCGCGCGCCCGCTCGAGCAGCTTCAAGGTGCCCGGCACGTCGCGCTTCTGGCGCGAGATGGCCGAAAGCACGCGCAGCGCGTCGACCGAGGGCTCCTCCTGGACGGCGGCTTCGAGGAGCGGCTCGGCGCGCGTGATGTCGCCACGGCCCGCCTCGAGCGCGCCCATGACGTAACGGAAGCGGGCCGGACTCGGGCTCACGCGGCCCGCGAACGCTTTGCTGCTCGCGAGCTCGAGCAGCGGGGCCGAACCTTCGAACGTGCGCCGCGCGGCGTCCTGCTGGCCGGCTTCGGCCTCGGCCACCGTCGCGTTCAATACGAGCGCGAGCGCGGCGGCGAGCTGCTCGGGGGCGGCGCCGCGCGCGAGCCCGCTCGCGAGCACGAGCGGCGCGACCTCGGTCATGCCGTAATCGACCAGGCGCGTCGCGAGCGGCATCGCGCCGCGGAAGCTGCCGGGCTCCGCGCGGAACAGAGAAATCGCAGTGCCCCAAGCCGCACCCTCGAACAGGCGCGGATCGAGCGACAGCATTTGCTGCATCTCACGCGTGAGCGAGTCGTAAACGCGGAAGAGATCCTGCCAGGCTTCGGGATCGTCTTCCTGCGCCGCGGCTTCGAGCCGTGCGCGTAAATCCGGGGTGATGGCGCGATCGAGTCCCGCTTCGTCGAGCGCGGTGAGAGCGCCGAGCGGGTCCTGGTGGCGGAGGTAGAGCGCGATGACGGTGAACCCGCCGCCGCGCAGGGCGCGGTACGCTTCCTCACGGTCGGCGTTCGACTGCGCGGCGATGTCGCCTTGGCTCGCTTGGCGTGCCTTGCTGATCCAGGCGAGCAACCGTTCGGAGCCCTCACGGAAACTTTGATCGCTGCTGTCGAAGAGCGCGCGCTGGGCCGCGACGCGCGCGTCGGAGCCCGCGGCGACCAAGGGTCCGCTCGCACCGGTCAGCGCGTGGAACGACGCCATGGCCTGCAGGTGCGTCTGGACGTCGTCACGCTCGGGTCCTGGCGGCAGCAAGCCGTCGAGCAGCGAATAGAGCGCGAGCGCGTAGCCCTCCTCGCCGAGACGAGCGGCGACGGCGGCGCCTTGTCCGAGTGCGGGCGCTGCGCGCGTGAACGCCTCCCGCCGAAACTCGCCGCGCCGCATCAAAAAGAATGCGCCCTGGAGGCTCGTGTACCCGTTCTCGGGATGGTCGGAGTCGAAGCGCTGCCGCGACCGCTCGAGCTGGCGCGCGACCACCCCGGCGAGGAGGCTCGCGCGCTTGGGGCCGGTGTCGGCGCCGACGAGCACGCGGTAGGCGCTCGTCGCGAAGGCAGCGTCGTCCACGGCGACGGGCGTGATGGGTCCCAGGTCGGACGCTGAACTCTTCGGCGGCTTGGCCGTCGAGGGCGCGCCCGCGCAGCCGACGAGGGTGACCCCGAGGAGAAGCGCGCTCAAAATGCCCGTGTGCCTGGGGATTTGCCGTGACGGCGCATAGGCGCGTTGCATCGAAGCGCGAGTCTACACCGGGCATGAATGTCGCGGTAACCTGCTCGCTTGGGCGCCGGAGCGGCGCTCGCCAATGACGGAACCGTCCACCCGGCCAACGCCGAAGCGCCTCGCCGACTTCGAGATCGTCCGCCGGCTCGGCGCCGGCGGAATGGCCGAGGTCTTCCTCGCGAAGAAACGCGGCGCCGAAGGCACGTTCAAGCTGCTCGTGCTCAAGCGCATCCTGCCGGCCTACGGTTCGTCGCGGCGCTTTCGGACGATGTTCGGCGAGGAGGCGCAGCTCGCGACGCGCCTCAACCACCCGAACATCGTCCAGGTCTACGATTTTCAAGACTACGGCGAGGAGGGGCAGCTCCTCAGCATGGAGTTCGTCGAGGGGCCCGACCTCAAGCGCCTCGTGCGCGTCGCGCAGGGCAGAAGCCAACGCATCCCGCCGTTCGTCGCGGCGCACATCGTGGCCGAGGTCGCCAAGGGCCTGCACTACGCACATGAGCGCAAAGACGAAGCCGGTCGTCCGCTCGACATCGTGCACCGTGACGTTTCGCCGCAGAACATTTTGCTCTCGATCGACGGCGGCGTGAAAATCGCCGACTTCGGCATCGCCTCGGCGAACCTGTTCCGCGAAGAGCCCGGCGTGCTCAAGGGCAAGACCGCGTACATGTCGCCCGAGCAAGCGCGCGGCGAGCGGGTGACGCGCAAGACGGACATTTATTCGCTCGGCGTCGTGTTCCACGAGCTTTTGACGGGGCGCTCGCTGCACGGCGCCGCCGAAGGCGCGGAGCTGCTCGAGCTCGTGCGCGCCGGCGTCGTCGAGCCGCCGAGCACGTACGTGCGCGAGCTCCCGAGCGAGCTCGAAGAGATCGTGATGCGGGCGCTCGCGAAAAATCCCGACGAGCGCTTCGAGACGGCGCGCGATTTCGCGGGCGCGATCAGCCGCGCACTCTTGGTTCGCCAGCAGCTCGTCGACGCGCACGTGCTCGAGGGCGTGATCGCCGACATCGTCGGCCGCGAGCAAATGCAGCCCGTCGAGCCGTCGGGCGAAGGGCCCGGCGAGAGTCAGATCGGCAGCGAGGCGAGCGTCGGGCTCTCGGTGCTCGAGACGCGCGGTACGGCGCCGACCGAGTCGCGCGCCGACGAACGCACGGGGCCGGGCAGTCCGACCGGCGGTGAGCGCGACCGCGCGCATCGCGAGGTGCGTCACGTCGCCATCGTCACGCTGAAGCTCAACGGACTCGACGAGCTCCGGCAGGCCGTGGGTGACGCACAGGCGGCGCGCGTCGTCGCGCGCTTGAAGGCGACGCTCGGCGAAGCGGCGTTTCGCCGCGGCGCGCGCTGGGCCTGGGGCGTGCATCAAGACGGCTCGGCGGGCACGCAGGTCGCTTCGTCGGCGCGCGCCGTCGTCGGCTTGATGGCGAATCCGTCGCGCGCGCCGGCCGACGCCGTCTGGCTCGCGATCGACGTGCACGAGGTGGTGCGCGGCAGTACCGAGGATTTGCCCGTCAAGATCGCGGCGAGCGTCGGCATCGTGCGCGGCATCGCGATGGGCCGGCGCGACAAGGCCGGTCATCTGATTCAGCACGCGCTGCAGGAGTCGGCCGATCACTTGTCGGACTTGCTCGGCGCGCAGGCACCGCCGGGCGTGAGCTGGGTCGCGGGCGGTCTCTACCGCTTGGTGCGTCGCGATTTCGTCTGGGGCGACGCCCCGACCATCCAAATTCCCGATTTCGAACGGCTCGGCTTACCCGAGCACCTGCGCATCTACGCGCTCTTGCGCCCGCACACGCGTGAGGAGCGCCTGAGCGATCTCCACTCGCTGCCGAGCGATCTCATCGGACGCGACGCCGAGCTCGCCGACTTGCATTCGGCTTACTACGGCGTCGTAGGCTCCGAGAAGACGCCGCAACGGGTCGCGGCGCGCGTCGTCTACGGCGAGATGGGCATCGGCAAAACCGCGCTCGTTTCGGCGTTTCTAGGAGATTTGCCGCCCGACGCGCGCGTCATCTGCATCGAGTGCACGCCGGCCTTCAGCGAGGTGCCGTACTCGACCGTGAGCGAATGGTTCCGCGAGCTCACCGGCACGCAAGCCGACCAACCGCTCGCCGAAGCGACCGAGCTCATCACGCGCTCGCTCGGCGTGACCGAGGAAGATCCCGAGACGGCGGACCTCGTCACGTGTCTCGCCGAGCTCTGCACGGGGCACGCGCACACCGCGGCCGACGACGCCGACGCCGCACGCACGCGCCAGCTCATCGTGCTCGGCATTCGGCGCTTGGTCGCCATGGCGACGCCGGTGGGGCCGCTCGTCACCGTGCTCGACGGCGTGCAGTGGGGCGACAAACAGAGCCTCGAGCCGTTCACCGAATTTCTGCGCCAGGGTGAGCAGCTGCCCGTGCTCGCGATCTTGACGACGCGGCCCGACGATCGCGTGGGGCCGCTCATCGAAGGCCTCGTGCGCGTCGAGCTCAAGGGTTTGAGCCCGGAGAACCAGCTCAGGCTCTTGCAAGCCCGGCTCGGCGTCACGGAGGGCGTGCAGCAAGCGTGCTCCGATCTGGTGCCGCGCGCGGCCGGCAACCCCTTCTTTTTGCTCGAAATGGTCGATACCTTGCTCGAGCGCGGGCAGCTCGAAATTCGCGAGCGCAACGGCAAGCAAGAGCTCGTGCAGGTGGAGCGCCCGGGTCAACCCGCGTTGCCGCTGCCCTCCACGCTCGAGCAGCTCATCGCGGACCGCTTGAACGAGCTGCCGCCCGAGGAGCACGGCATCGTCGATTGGGTTTCGGTCGCGGGCGGTCCACTCGCCGTGCACGATCTGGTCACGCTCACCGGTGAAGAAGCGACCGAGCTCGTGTCGCGGCTCTGTGCGCGTGGACTGCTCGATTTGAAGAGCGACGTGGTCGACGTGCGTCACCCGCTCACGCGCGACGTGGCGTACCGGACGCTCGAGCGACGGCGGCGCGTCTACATGCACCGCGAGCTCGGGCTGAACCTCGCGAAGACGCCGCTCGCCAAGGGGCTCACGGCCGCCGTCGTGGCGCGGCACCTCGCGCGCGGTGGCGAGCGGGCCGCCGCGGGCACCGCGTACCTCGAAGCCGCGCATGCCGCGCGCAACGGGCACCAGCTCGCGCTCGCGCGTCGTTACTACCGTCGCGCGGTGTCGCTGTTGCCGGAAGAGGACACGTGCGTGCTCGAAGCACACGAGGCGCTCGAGTCGATTTACCGCATGCAGGGGCGCTGGCGTGAACGGCGCACGCACCTGCGCGCCTTGCGCCGCCTCTCGCGCGTGAGCGGTAAGCCGCGCTGGGTCGCGACGGCGCTGCTCGTGACTGCGCAGTTCGAGCTCGACTCCGGCCGCTTGTCGAAGGGACTCGAGTGGGCGCAGCGCGGCGAGCTCGTGGCGACTCAGGCCGGCTCTCCGACGCTGGAGGTGCGCGCGCGTGCGCTGATCGCCGAAACGCTGCACGACCTCGGCGACATGCAAGGCGCGCTCGCCGCCGTCGACCGCGCGCTCGCGACCGCGGACTCGACGGGTGCCCCGATGCGCCAGCGGGCGGAGGTGTTGCGGCTGCGCGGCACGCTGCTCCGGCGCGTCGGCCGTGTGCACGAAGCGATGGAAGCGCAAGCCGAAGCCGTCGCCGTCTTTCGCCAGGTCGGCGCGCGGCGGCACGAAGCTCGCGCGAAAAATTCGCTCGCGTACGCGTTACTCGTTCTCGGCCGATTCGAGGACGGCATCACGCTCGCGCTCGACGCGATCAGCATCGATCTCGCGGTGGGCGGCCGTTTTCAAATCGCCAAGACGCTGAGCACCATCGGCGAGTGCTACGTCGCGCTCGGCGACTACGATCGAGGACTCGCGTACATGCGCCGTTCGCGCGAGGCGCACGAGCGCTATGGCGAGCAGGATTCCCGCGCCGACACGCTGCTTTCGCTCGCAGAGATGCTGTTCGAGGTCGGCGACGTGACGCAAGCCGAGACGCTCGTCGGCGACGCGGGAGCGCTCACGGCCGTCACGGGCAGCGCCTACGACTCCGTGCACGAAAAGATCCTGCGCGCCGTGCTCGCGCGCCACGCCGGCGACCCCGGCAAGGCGGTCATGCACGCCTTCGACGCGCGCCAGTCGGCCGAAGCGCAGGCGTACGTCGCGTTCCACTTTTACGCGATGGCCATCGAATCGTCGGCGCGCGTCGAGATGGGCGAGCAACACACCGGCATCCTGCTCGCGACGACGGCGATGGGCGCGATCGAAACCCTGCAGGGCTCCGAATACGGCCTTTTTACGCGCCAGCTCTGCTGCGAGGCCCTGCGCAAAGCGGGCTCGCCGCAAGCCGAGGAGATGCGCAACCGCGCTTCCGATCACGTGCGGCGCCTGCTCTCGTACATTCGCGATCCGGTGCTCAAAGGCATGTTTTTGCGGCGCCGCGTCGTGCGCGACATCCTCGGCAAAGCGACGGCCGACGCGCTCGCCGTGGCGAGCGGCGCCGTGCTCGACCCTTCGCCGCCCGACCCCGTAATTTCCGGGCTCACGAACGCCGGGCCACCCGAGCTCGCGCGCTGAGCGGACCGAGCGATGCTCAGAGTGGCGTTGCGGTTCGCCGTGCTTCTGCCGCGCCTGTGCTGCACGGTCCCGGCCTTCGGTCAGGTCGTCGTCGCAACGGGCACGATGGTGCCGGAGGCCGATCCTGGGCTCGTCCTGCGCGGAAGTCGCTGGGCGCTAGCAGGAGCGACGCTCCGTAGCGTCGAATAGCCGGCCGAACGTTTCCGGACGGACGAAACGCGGCCTAGTCGCAAACCGTCGCTTGAGGCTGCACGCGCTTGAGCCACGCCTCCGCGCAAGGGCCCGCGTCGTAGCCGCTCGTCTCGTGGATCACGTCGAGTAGATCCCGCAGGCCCGCGGCCTCACCGACCCACTGCGCATAAAAAGTGGAGAGCGCGCGGTCGAGCGCGGGACGCCCGATGCGCTGTTCGAGCGCGCGGAAAAAGAGCGCACCCTTGACGTAGGTCATGCTCGAAAAGAGTCCGCTCGCGAGCACGTCGATCGAGCCGCAGCCGCTCGGCCACGCTGCGATGCTGTCGCTCTGTTGCCCGGCCAAGAGCGTGCTCTCGTAGCCGTCCCACGCGGCGGTCGAGACCGTCGTCGCGCCGACTTCCTCGAGCACACGCGCTGCGAGGTAGCTCACCGTGCCTTCGGAGAGGACGAAATCTTCCCAACAGCGCAGGCGCACGCCGTTGCCGAACCAGCCGTGCGCCGCTTCGTGCACCTGCACGAGCTCGTCGCTCATCGACGTTTCGTTGACGTGCCAAAGCGGGTGGTGCTCCATGCCGTCGAGTGTGACGTCGGGCCAGCGCACGGGGATGGGGCCGACCGTGGATCCGAATGCGTAGGGACCCACGTGCTGCTCGAGCCAGTCGAACGCCTGGACGAGGTGCGCGGTGCCGGCGCGAGCGTCGGCCTCGCCCGTTGGATTTCCCAAGCGGTAGAAGACCTCGATCTGCGTGCCCGCCTTCGTCGTACCGGGAAAGAGCGGGAAGTAGTTTTCCACCGCCCAGGCGGCCATGTAGGCGGGAGCCGGAAAGGGAATGCTGGTCGGAAAATTAGCGATGGAAGTGCCACCTTTCACGAACAGCTTGAAAGTCGTGCCCTCCGCGGGATCGGAATGACAGGGGAAGGCGTTGCCGCAGTAGTACGGCCACGTGAACGAATAGCCGCGTCCAGAAATACCGTCGAACGCTTCGTGGTTCTTGAAGCGATATTCGATCGTGATCTTCAGTTCTTCGGATGCAGCCGGCACGTCTACGTCGAGTGTAGCGCCGTGAGTCGTGTAGCCGAGCGCGCCGTCGTCGTCCGTGACTGACGTGATCGTCGTGTCGCCGATCTCGAAGGTTGCGCCGCGCGAGGTCGACGCGGCGAGCGTGAGGATCGCGACGCCGACGCGCGTGTCGAGCGAGATGTTCAGATCCGTGGCGACGATGTGGCGGAGCGCGTCGCTCGGCATCTCCCCGCCGCGGCCCGCTTCGTCCGTCAGCCCGGCGCCGCCGGCGGTGTCGCCTCCGTTCGTCGTCTCGCCGGCTTGGTTGCCGCTGCCGCCAGCCGACCTGCCGCCGGAACCGAACGTAGAGCCCGCCACGCCCGCGCCTCCGTTTCCGAGTCCGTCGGCGCCGGCCTCGGACTCGGCATCTCCGCCGCCGTTGCGATTCGCGCTGCCGCCCGTGTCCGCTTTCGAACCAGCGGACCCTCCAGGCGCGGAGCGTTCGGAGAGCTCGCGACTCTTGCCGCCGCAGCCGTCCACCCAAGCAGCGAAGCCCACGATTGCCAAAGCCGCGCGCGCGTAGCGCGCCGTTGCGCCCCGTTGATGCTTCATTGCCGGCTCACGAGCTCGCGTAGCTTTTCGACGCCTTCGATTTCCCCCATCACGATGAGCTGCATGCCCGCGTGGAGCGTGTGATCGGGCGACGGATTGTAAACGTAACCCTGATCCGCGCTGTGTAGCGCCACGACGAGCAACTGAGTTTCCTGACGAATCGGCACCTCGCGCAGTGTCTTGCCGACGTAACGCGAGTCGACCGGGAGCTCGACCTCCTCGAAGCGCAGGTTTTTGGTGACGCGCAGCATGTTGTCGAGAAAGCTCGTCACTTTGGGGCGCACGAGCTCGCTCACCATGCGCTGGCCGCCCATGCGGTGCAGGCTGATGGTCTGGTCCGCGCCCGCGCGGCGGATCTTCGCTTCGTTCTCGACTTCGATCACCTTCGAGACGATGCGCGCCTTGGGATTGAGCGCGCGCGCGGACATCACGATGAAGAGGTTGTCCGGATCCTCCGTGAGTGCCGCCATCACGCCTTCGGCGCGGTCGACGCGCGCAGCGAGGAGCGTGTGGTCGTCCGTCGCGTCCCCGATCACGTAGAGGAGGTTGCCGCCGATCTCTTCGTTCATGCGCCGGACGGTGTCCTCGTCGCGGTCGACGAGCACGAATTGCCGGCCGATCGCCGCGAGCTCCTCGACGATGTAACGCCCGGTGCGGCCGCCGCCCGCCACCACCAAATGGCCTTCGAGTGCGTCGATCTTGTTCTGCATGCGCCGTCTCCGAAAAGTTTCCCCGATCACGCCTTCGACGAGGATCGCGGTGAGCGTCGATTGAAAGAACGCGATGGTGCCGATGCCCGTCACGATCAAAAGGCTCGTGACGAGGCGCATGTCGGGCCGCACCGCCATGCCGGGAAGCTCGGCAAAGCCCACACTCGCCGAAGTGATGAGGGCGAAGTACACTGTGTTGAAGAGCGAGTACTTCCCGCCGGCCATCAGCCACAGCACGGCGCCCCCCATGAAGATCGTCGACGCAAAAACCGTGAGTGCGAACAGCATCCGCCGAAATTCGGCGTTCATCGGCTTGCGGCGCGCGGGCATGACGTGTTGCGTTGAAAGCTCAGCTAATCATGGGAGCAGGTAGGCTGGCGATCGGGCCGCTGAGCCGTTCTGCGCCCGTGCTCCCACCCAGGGGTAGACCCTCGTTTAACCGGGGTTTTCGGAACTCCCGCCTGCTCCCGGCCGCCTCCGCTTACTGTATCTTACTACACGCTAAAGGATCCCCATGCCGGCTTTTTCACGCACTCGCCCAGCTCGCCTTCACCCCGCCGGGTTCGTCGCCGCCTGCGCCTTGAGCGTCGTCGCCGGCGCCTGCAGCAGCGATACGGGCGTCATCTCGAACGGCCTCGGCAACGGTACGGGCGGCACGACAGCCACCGGCAGCGGCGGCACGACGTCCACCGGCAGCGGTGGCACGACGTCCACCGGCAGCGGCGCGAGCACTGGCGTCGGCGGAACGAGCGTCATCGACGTGCCCATGAACACGGCGGGCAGCGGTACGTCCGCGGCCGGCATGCCGAGCGGGCCCATGGGATTTCCCCCGGACTACACGCACGCGACCGTCGGTGGCTACAAGGTCGGCGACCCCATCACGACGGACGCCGCCCAGCCGACGCCCACGACGGATTCAGGCTGCGGCACCACCATCTTGGCCGTCATCCGTGACTTTCAGGCCGACGGCGTGAACTTCGAAAACCCGAAGCTCACCAACAAGAGCACCGACGATCCCGGCGTCGTGGCGCCGATGCTCGGCGCCGATCAGAAGCCCGTCTATGCGGGGACCGGTCCGACGATCACGATCGCCGACGGCCCTTCTTTCGACACGTTTTTCCGCAATGTTCCGGGCACGAACCAGCCGTTCATTTTCTACATCTACTTCGCGCCGACCAACGGCGTGAGCAGCTTCCAGAGCACGGCGTTCTACCCGCTCGACGGTCTCGGCTTCGGCAACGACGGCAACGACGACCAGCGCATGATGCACAACTTCCACTTCACGACCGAGATCCACACCGCCTTCCAGTATCAAGGTGGAGAGACCTTCAGCTTCACGGGCGACGACGATGTCTGGGTTTACATCAACAACCAGCTCGTGATCGATCTCGGCGGCGTGCACAAAGCCGAGAGCAAGACCGTGAACGTGGACACGCTCAACCTCACCAAGGGGCAGGTCTACCCGTTCGACATGTTCCAGACCGAGCGCCACACGACGCAGTCGAACTTCCGCGCCGACACGAGCCTCACGTTCGTGAACTGCGGCACGATCGTGAGCGGCGAGCCCAGGTAAGCTCGCGCTCGCTACGCGAGCTCGGCGAGCGCGTTTTCGAGCTCGCTCAGCGTCTTGCCGTCGCCGCGCTCGCGAGCAAGCTCGATGCCGGCGCGCAGCCACGTGCTCGCGTCGGCCGGGCGCTCTGCTTCGGCGAGGGTCTGGCCCGCCATGAGATACATCGGCAAGTAGCCGGGATCTTTGGCGCGCAGCGACTCGAAGGCCGCGACGGCGTCGTCGAAGCGCTGTTCTTTGCGGTACTCGAGGGCGAGGGCGTACCAAGCAAACGCATCGGCGCTGCCGGCGCGCGTGGTTTGCTCGAGGAAGGCGAGACGTTTGTTCACGGCGCTCACCATACCTCGCCGCGCGCGCGCCGCTCGACCGTGACGTACGACGCGAGGATGCGCCGCGTCCCGTGCACGCCGAAGCGCGCCACGACCATGGGCGCCGCGCCTTGCTCGATGCGCTCGACGATGCCGGCGCCGTAGCGCTGGTGCCGCACGCGGTCGCCCGGCCGAATCCCGAGCTCGTCGTCGTCGGGCGGCACGTCTTCCCGCTCGACGACGCGGGTGCCCGGGGCGAGCGAGGGACGCGAGGAGCCGTAGCTCGAGCCGGTGCCATAGCCGTACCTCGACGCGCCGCCGTACGAGCGTTGCGAGTCGTAGCGCTCGAGCGTGCCTTCGTGCTTGGCCACGTCGTGTGGGATGTCGCCGAGGAAGCGGCTCGGCTCGAGGTAGCGCGTCATGCCGAAGAGCGAACGCTGCCCGGCGTAGGTGATCGTGAGGTGCTCGCGCGCACGCGTGATCGCGACGTAGGCGAGCCGCCGCTCTTCGTCGAGCTCCTCCGGCTCGCGCCCGCTCACGCCGCGATACGGGAAAATCTCTTCTTCCATCCCCGTCAAGAACACGGCGCGAAATTCGAGACCCTTGGCGGTGTGCACCGTCATGAGCGAAACCTTGGGTGCGTCCTTCATGGCGTCGACGGCCGCGGCGAGCGTGATGCGCTCGAGCCAGCCGCCGAGCGTCGCGACTTCGCCCTGTTCTTCGCAGTCCGACTCGTAGTCCGCGATGGCGCCCACGACTTCCTCGAGGTTACCGAGCCGCGCGTCGCTCTCGGCGTCGTCGGCGGCGACGAGCAGCTGCTTGTACCCGGTGCGCTCGAGGATTTCTTCCGCGAGCTCGCTCGGACGCAGCGTGGGCGCGTCGCGCGCGAGCTCGCTCATGAGCTTCTGAAACGCCTCGAGCTTCTTCTTGGCCGCGGTCGGCACCTGCTCTTCGCGCACGGCTACGTCGAGCGCCTCGATCAGCGGCAGCGCGCGCTCGGCCGCGAGGTCGCGCAGGCGATCCACGGTTTTATCGCCGATGCCGCGCGCCGGCACGTTGACGATGCGCTCGAGATCCGCGTCGCTCTTCGGGTTCTGCACGAGCCTCAGGTACGCGATCAAATCCTTCACTTCGGCGCGCTCGAAGAAGCGCACGCCGCCGAGCACCTGGTACGGAATGTCCGCGGCGCGCAGCGCCTCTTCGAGCGCGCGGGACTGCGCGTGCACGCGGTAAAATATCGCCATTTGATCGGCGCTGACGCCGCGTGCCACGAGCCTCTTCACGATGCCGACGACGTGCGTCGCTTCCTCGCGTTCGTCGCGCACGGCGCGGATCACGACTTTTTCGCCCGGATCCTGCGCCGTCCAGAGCTTCTTCTCGACGCGCGTGTCCGCCTTTTCGATCACGCCGAGCGCGGCGTTCACGATGTTGCCCGTCGAGCGATAGTTTTGCTCGAGCTTGACGACGGTCGCGTTCGGGAAGTCGTGTTGAAAGCTGCGAATCAGACGCACGTCGGCGCCGCGCCAGCGATAGATCGACTGGTCGTCGTCGCCGACGACGCAGAGGTTTTGCGTCTTGAACGAGAGGGCGCGCACGAGCCGGTACTGGACGAGGTTCGTGTCCTGAAACTCGTCGACCATGACGTAGGAGAAGCGGCCCCGGAGCTCGTCGCCCGGCACGCCCGGCGTCTCGGCGACCGTGAGCACGTAGAGCAAGAGGTCGTCGAAATCGACGGCGTTCGCGCGGAGGAGCGCCTTTTGATACGCCTCGTACGCCTGGCGCGCCGACGCCGTGAGCTCGCTCTTCGAGTGCCCCGGCATGCGGCCCTCGCGCTTTTCGCGGCTCACGAGCGAGAGCACGAGCTTCGGCGGCAGCGCTTCTTCGTCGATGCCGAGATCGCGCAGGACGCGCGTCATCACGGCTTTTTGGTCGGAGTCGTCGTAAATCACGAAGTCGCGTCCGAGCCCGACCACGTCGTGATAGCGGCGCAGCAAACGCGCGCACACGGAGTGAAAGGTGCCGACCCAGAGATCGCGCACGACCTCGTCGCCCGCGAGCCCGCGCAGGCGCTCGCGCATCTCGCCCGCGGCTTTGTTCGTGAACGTCACGGCGAGGATCCGGAACGGCGGCACGTTGCGCGTCGCGAGCAGGTTCGCCACGCGGTAGGTGATGGCGCGCGTCTTGCCGCTGCCCGCACCCGCGAACACGAGCAGCGGTCCGTCGAGGTGCGTGACGGCGAGTTGCTGCGGTTCGTTGAGCTCCGTCATCGGCTGGGTCAAGGCTCGGGGTTAGCACGGCCGCGCGCACCGGGGGACACGCTGCGCGCCGGCGCTCGCACGGGGCCGTGGAGCAAGGCTAAGGTGCGAGCGTGCCGCGCGTCCCGTCCGAAGCGCCTCCGTCCGAGCGAGCGTTGCGCTCGGGCGCGCGCGTCGAGCTTCCGGCGTCGGGCGCGTTGATCCCGTCGGGGTGCGCCTGCTGCGGCGAACCCGCGGCGAAGACGGTGCTAGCGCGCGCGCCGAACGGCGAAGGGCTCATCGTCGGCTATTGCGAGGAGTGCCGCGGCCACGTCGGACGCGATGCAACGCGCAAGCTCGCGGGCGCCGTCGCGTCGGGGCTCTTGGGCGGCGGGCTCGCGCTCACGCTCCCGTTTGCGCCGTACCCGTTGCCGATGACGGCGCTCACCGCGGTCGTGTTCGTCGCCGCGCTACTGCCCGCGCTCGTCGTGTTCGCCTGGCCGCGCCGTCCGGCGCCGGGTCACACGGCGGACGGCGCCGCCGTGCACTTCGTGAAGAACGGCGTGCTGCTCTGCGCGAACGATCGCTTCGCCAAGGAGCTCGCGCGCGCGAACGGCGTCCCCTACGAGCGGGCCCGGTTTCGTGAACGGCGCCTGGTGCCCGGCTTCTTCGTCGTTCCGCCGCTCTCCGCGCTCGCGGCCCTCGTGACGTTGCTCCTCAGCTCGCCCGTCGTGCGCATCGTGAACCTCGGCCCCGAGCGGCTCTTCGTCGACGTGGACGGCCGGCGCGTGGCGACCGTCGACCCGACGAGCGTCGAGGCACCGACGGCGGGTATCGACGTGCGCGTGACGGCGGGTCCCCACGAGCTCGTCGCGCGCAGCGCGGAGCGCGAGGTGTCGCGCGAGGAAGTCACCGTGCAGAGCGGTCACGCGCATCTGTTCGCCCCGGCGAGCCAGGGGTACTGCTTCTGGCTCGAGACGGCCGAATACGGGCGCACGCGCGCAGGCGCCATCACGCGCGAGCCGCTCGATACCTCGGACGATTTCTGGGTCTTGCCGCGCGACCTCGGCGGCTGGTTTCGCCCCGCGCCCGCGCAATCATTGGCGGAAGCGCGGCTCACGGGTGGGGTCGTGACCGTGCTGCGCCAGGCCCCGTGCGGCCTCGACTTGTGAGGTTCGCCCCTTCGGGCGTCAAAACGGCCGGTTTGTCGGCGTTGGCAACCCGAGAAGCGTGGTTATACTCCCGCCGATATGAGCGAAGACAACGCCTCCGACTCCGGCGCGGAGAAACCTGACGCCAGTCAAAACGGCGTGGGTGACACGACCCCGAACAGCAGTGGCGAATCCGCGGCCGCCCCGTCGACTGCGCCACCCGAGGACCCGATCGAGCGCGCCCAAGCCGAGGCGGCGCGGCTCAAGGATCAGCTCTTGCGCCTCGCGGCAGACTTCGACAACTACAAGAAGCGCTCACGCCGAGAGCTCGCCGATACGGCCAAGATCGCGCGCGAAGACGTGCTCAAGGAGCTCTTGCCCGTGTTCGACAATCTCGAGCGCGCGACGAGCCATGCGACGCAAGCGACCGACGTGAAGGCACTCACCGAGGGCATTTCGATGGTGACGCGCCAGTTCGTCGACACACTCGGCAAGCTCGGCATCGAGCGCGTCGCGGCCCTCGGGCTGCCCTTCGATCCGACCGTTCACGAGGCCGTCCAGCACCTCGAGACCACCGAACATGCGCCCGGAACGGTGGCCATGGAGCTCCAAGCCGGCTACCGTCAAGGCGACCGCGTGATCCGGCCCGCGATGGTGGTCGTGGCCAAACCGAAGCCGAGCTGAAGGCCGGCTCGCGCCCGGCGCGGAATACTCTTAGACTGAGAAGACATGGGGAAGATCATCGGCATCGACCTCGGCACGACCAACTCGTGCGTCGCCGTCGTGGAGGGGGTGAGCGCGTCCGGTTTGCCCGAGGTCAAGGTGATCCCGAACTCCGAAGGCGCGCGCACGACGCCGTCGGTCGTCGCGTTCACCAACTCCGGCGAGCGGCTCGTCGGTCAAGTCGCGCGCCGGCAAGCGTCGGCCAATCCCCAGAACACCGTGTATGCGGTCAAGCGCTTGATGGGTCAGCGCTTCGACTCGATGGCGGGCAAGCGTCAGGCGAGCGCCGTGCCCTATCGCGTCGTCGAGCACGCGAACGGTGACGCCTGGGTCGAAGTGCAGGGCAAGCAGCTCTCGCCTCCCGAAATCTCGAGCCACGTGCTCACGACCATGAAGCAAATCGCCGAGACGTACCTCGGCGAGCCGGTGACGGAAGCCGTGGTCACCGTGCCGGCGTATTTCGACGACGCTCAGCGGCAGGCGACCAAGGACGCGGGCCGCATCGCCGGCCTCGACGTGAAGCGCATCTTGAACGAGCCGACGGCCGCGGCGCTCGCGTACGGCCTCGACAGGAAAGAGCACGAGATCATCGCCGTCTACGACCTCGGCGGCGGCACCTTCGACATCTCGATCCTCGAGCTTTCCGCGGGCGTCTTCAGCGTCAAGGCCACGGGCGGCGACACGCACCTCGGCGGCGAAGACTTCGACCAGCGCATCATCGACATGCTCGCCCAGGAATTCGAGAAGGAGCATGCGCTCGATCTGCGCAAAGATCGCATGTCGCTCCAGCGCTTGAAGGAGGCCGCCGAAAAGGCGAAGCACGAGCTCTCCTCCTCGCTCGAGACTTCCATCAACGTCCCCTTCATCGCGACGGGGCCCGCGGGACCGAAGCACCTCGAGCGCACGCTCAAGCGCAGCGAGCTCGAAATCATCACGGGCGAGCTCATCGAGCGCACGATTCAGGCATGTCGCGCCGTGATGGCCGACGCCAAGCTCACGCCCAAACAGGTGAGCCAGGTCGTGCTCGTCGGCGGCATGACGCGCATGCCGGCCGTGCAGCGCGCGGTCAAAGAGTTCTTCGAGCGCGACCCGCACAAAGGAGTGAACCCGGACGAGGTCGTCGCCGCGGGGGCCGCCATTCAAGGCGCCGCGCTCGGCGGCACCATCGACGAAGTGCTCTTGCTCGACGTGACGCCGCTCTCGATCGGCGTGGAAACGGGGGGTGGCGTCTTCACGCGCCTCATCCCACGCAACACGACCGTGCCGACCGAGCGCAGTGAAATCTTCACCACGAGCGTCGACAACCAGCCGTTCGTCCCCGTGCACGTCTTACAAGGCGAGCGCGAAATGTCGGCCGACAATCGCAGCCTCGCCCACTTCGACCTCACGGGCATTCCTCCCGCGCCGCGCGGCATCCCGAAAATCCAAGTCAGCTTCCGCGTCGACGCCAACGGCATCCTCTCCGTCGAAGCGAAGGATCTCGGCACTGGCCGCGCTCAAACGGTGAGCGTCAAACCCACGAGTGGACTTGCCCAAGGCGAAATCGACAAGCTCATCCAAGAAGGCGAGCGCTACAAAGAATCCGACGAGCTCCGCCGCGACGTCGCCGAAATGCGCAACCAAGCGGAGACCCTCGCCTACACCACCGAACAAGCGCTCGAGGGCTACGCCGACCTCATCGAAGCCGCCAAACTCGACGAAGTCCGCGCCCGCGTCGTTCTACTCCGGGACTTGCTGAAAAGCGGCGCCCCGCTCGACGCCTTGCGCTCCGCCTACGCCGAACTCGAAGCGAGCACGTTCGAACTCGCCGAAGCGCTGTACGGAGAGCCTGCGGGGACCACGTCGACGTAGCGCACGTGCGTAGGAGGCTCGGAGAGGGACGAGGAGGGGACGGGGTCCAGGAACGGGCGGTGAGCGCCGTCGGCTTCTACTTCTCGCCGACAGCGACGCGGGTTCGACGAGGGACGGCGGGGTTCCGTGAGGTTCGGTGAGGGACGGCGGGGGACGGTGAGGTACGGCGGGGGACGGTGAGGTACGGCGGGGGACGGTGAGGGACGGCGGGGGACGGTGAGGGACGGTGAGGGACGGTGAGGGACGGTGAGGGACGGTGAGGGACGGCGGGGGAC
>JAICTZ010000067.1 GCA_025936115.1 Polyangiaceae bacterium | reverse complement strand
TGCGACCGGCGACACGGGTCCGACCGGTGCGACCGGCGACACGGGTCCGACCGGTGCGACCGGCGACACGGGTCCGACCGGCGCGACCGGCGACACGGGTCCGACCGGTGCGACCGGCGACACGGGTCCGACCGGTGCGACCGGCGACACGGGTCCGACCGGCGCGACCGGCGACACGGGTCCGACGGGTGCGACGGGACCAACGGGACCAACGGGACCGACGGGCACGACGGCCAACTTCACGCCGTTCGCCGCCACGCAGGTCCTTGGCGGCGGCACCACCACGTGCAACTCGACATCGAGCAACTTAATCTCGACGACATGCACCTCTATCCAGGTCGACAGCACACCCCTGTGCGGCGATTACCACTACGCCGGTAGCAACCTGTGTACCCTATTGACCGGTCTGTCCGCTGGCAGCTCCAGCGGCTACTCGTGCGTGGGATCCATATCCCTGACCTGTCGGTACTTTGACGGCTCTTCATGGCAAACCACGACGGACGACTGCACGTTCGCCAACCTCACTTGCAACTACTGAGTAGGTCAATGCGCGCGTAGCAATGGAGCAATTCCGGGCGCGGGCCCGCTCACCCGCACCCGGAATTGCAGCGCGCTTTCGAAAGTTCAGCTGCGTACCTGCAATGGAGCGCTCAGCGCCTTCACGCTGAATTCGCGGTTCACCGTGACACGCTCGCGCTCGGAGGCGGGCAGCCGAGGCTCGGCGAGGAGTGCCGCCGTGACCTCGAGGACCTCGTCGTGGCGTCCGACGTAGTAAGCGGCGATGGACCACTCGTCGCGAGCGCGCCACGCGTAGACGCTCGCGTCGACGAACAAGACGTCCGCGGGAAAGGGCAGCGATGCGGCGTGCTTCGCGAACAAATACGCGCGCGCGTAGTGTTTGCGCAACCGTTCGTAGCGCGCGAGCCGACACAGACTCTCGGCGCGACTCGGACGAAATTCGTACGCAGCGAGGTACGCCGCCACGACGAACGGTTCGGGCCGTTCCAGCAGCTCATGAAGCTTCGCGACCTCGAGCAGGGAGTACCAGACCTCTTCGGCCCAGCCGCCGCCTTCGACGCGCCGCATGTAGTGCTCGAGGGCCTTCTCCAGGCGCCCGGCGTCGCGGTAGCTCTGCGCGAGGTAAAAGCGGTAACGCTGATTGTTCGGTTCGACGCGGAGGGCGTCTTCGAGCAGCGCGGCGTCTTTGGCGTACTTTTGCGGATCGGCGGAGCGCGCACCGTCGGTGTGCGGGCGATTCACGATGCCCTCGAGCTTCGCTTGCGTGAACGGCGCCGAACACTCGAGGTACTCGTGAAGCACCCCTTCCCAGCGCCAAGGCAAGCTCGAGCGCACGAGCTCGGTGCGGTAATAGGTGAGCTCGCGGAGCTCCGTCTTCAGCTGATACGCGTCATGAGTGAGCACGGGCGGCTCGAAATCCGGAGCTACCTCGAGCACCTCGTCCGCGTCCACGATCAGCGTGAAGTCCGCCTTGCCACGCGCGAGCTCCAGCGCCTCGCTGCGATTGGCCCCGAAATTGCGCCATGCTCGCTCGTGGAGCTCGCCAGGCACTCCCGCCATGCTTTCACGGATCACGGCTTGAGTGCCGTCGGTCGAGCCCGTGTCGACGATGACCCAATGGTCGATCAGCGGTCGCGCGGCCTTCAAACAACGCGCGATCACTCTCGACTCGTTCTTCACGATCATGTTGAGGCACACGCTCGCGCGCCCGATCATGCGTTCGCCCGTCCGATCATGCGACCGAACTTTACACGCCGGCGCGTCCGCTCGGAAGCCCGGGACCAGCCGCAGCCGTACGACGAGTCTCGCAGAGAAACCCGTCGTCGCTGTCGCGCTCGCACGGCGTGCTGGCCGCCGCCCGGACGATGACGACGTGACCGGGCAAGCTCGAGCCCGCCGCTGCTCGGCCAATCTGCGTCGTTTGGCGTATTGCGTGGACAGGCTCGCCGGACCGCTCGACCATGCAGGCCCCTCCGAACCAAGGCAGAGTGAACCACATGGGCGACAAGTCTCCGAAGGCCAAAGAGAAGGCGAAGAAGCAAGATGCCACCAACAAGAATCAGCAAAAGGCGGCTGCTGCGCAGAAGGTCTCTCAACAGTCCACGCCGGGCGCCGGGAAAAAGGGACGTTAGCAACCGAGCGCCGGGGGTCAGACCGACGCCCGGCGCAGCGCGTGGCCGAGAGCTTTGAAGACACGACCCAGGTTTTGCATGGTGTCGGTCTCGGAGTCGCCCCAGGCCCAGAAGGAGATCATCAATTGGGCTCCGAGGTCGGAGCCCTGACTCTCCTGCAACGCCAAAAAGCGCACGGGGACGACACTCGTGCCGACGATGCCCCAGCGAAAGGTGGGGTCGGCGACGGACAGGTCGCGATGGAGTCGGCCCCTGAGCGCGTCCACTTCGCTCGGAAGGGTATTGCGAGCCAGCGAGCGAAACAAGATCATCAATCGGCCCGAGCACTGCAGTCGTTTATGCATTGCCGGCTCTTCATTCATGGCGGGGCCGCTGAAAGCGCAATCATTGGACTCGAGCACCGACTGCGGGTGGTTCAGCCGCTCGAGCAGCGCGTAGAACGCTTCGATCGCGGGGTAGCGCGCCCATGGCACGAAGTCTTCGAGTGATGTCCGAATGAGCGCCGGCGAAGCGGACAGATCATGATACCGGCAGTCGGCGGCGTCGACGGCATCGATCCATGGATGCGAACGCGCCTCGGTGAGCGCGGCGCCGTCGTAGACGCAGGTTTTCAGACGCGCCTTGTTCCGGGCACGGCCAAGCCCGCAAGCTCGACCACCGCGGGGTGCCTGGGCGTTTTCAACGCTCCGAACATAGCGCTCGGAGCCTGGGGTTCAAGGAACGGCGCCGAACTCCGCGCTCGAACGAGAGCTCCGGCCGGCCCACGAGCTCGCGGCTGACTTCATAGGTTCGGACCAGCTGCGGCTCGAGCTCGTCGGCACGGAGACGGGACTCGCTGTAGGATAGTCGGCTACATAGCGGTGTCGGTCGGAGCTCTGGAATTCCCGTGCTCGCGGCGAAGACATCGGAAGTTCTCGTTGATCAATTCGTAGACTCTGAGAGTCTCAGACTCTGAGAGAAACGAGGAAAGCATGAATCACTTTGTTTTGGCGGGTTTGGCCGTCGCCGGCGTGCTCACTGGATCCGCGCTCGCCCAGGCGCAGGACGTCGATTCGAACGCGACGGGCGAGCCAGCCGCCGCCGGAGAAGCGGCGCCCGCGGAGGCGGCCACCCCGGCCCCGCCGGCACCCGCTCCGGCGGCGACCGCCGGAGGCGACACGAGCAATGCCGTCGCGGACGGCGTTCGATTCCGCTTCGGAGTCGCGGGTGGCGCTGGGTTCTTCACGGCCGCGAGCGAGGTCGGCACGGCCAAAGTGTCGTGCACCTACTTCGGGGCCGACTTGCGCCTTGGAGCTCAGATCAACGACCTGATCGGCGTGTACGCCCAGCCGACTCTCGGGTACTACAGCGCCAACGGTAGCGGCGGCCTGGCGGCGGGCGGGCTCCTCGGAATGGCGGTGGTGGCGGACGCCACCTTCATTGACCGGTTCTTCGTCGGAGCGGGCATCGGTTACACCGTGTACAACAACCCAGGTGGCGTCACTCCTATCTTGCGCGTCGGCGGGTATCCTTTGATGAGTCGCAGCGAGCAGAAGGCACGTCGGAAGGGGCTCATGCTGGGCATGGATCTCCGCTTCACGAGCCTGGAAGGATTGAAGACCATCGTGATGCCCACGTTCAACCTCGGCTACGAAGCCTTCTGAACGGAAGCGCTGGAATCGGCTGCGGAGCCTCCTCCCGCTCCGGGCCGTCTCCGGCGACGCTGGCCACGACCCGGCCCTCCTCCACGTCTCACCAATTGCCGAAAGATGTAGACTGGATGTGGAGTTACGTCGTGGTGCATTCGAGGGTTCGACGCCACGCGCCGAGCGGCCCGCCGGAAGCGTCGATCAGGGGCAGTGCGGCTCTTCACTCGGCGGTGACTCGCGTGGATCGACAGCGACGGCCGTCCACAGGCTGCGCTGGTACTGTGCGGAGCCGCGCGGGCCCGCCGGTTGCGTGAGGTAGCGCCGAGAGCCAAAGAGCTCAGGTGGGTTCGGCGCCAGCGGGATGCCACGATAGACGAGCTCACCGTCACCGCGCAGGACGTGACCGGGGCTGCAGGCCGTCGCTTCGCTGAAGTGCACGTGCGCAAGGTTGCCGGTCACCTCGCCCGAGACGTGGCCGGCGAAATGGCAGCCGCAGAGTTGGTAAGCGTAGCTACCCTCGAGCCGATCGCCGTACTGCACGAGCTCGAGCTCACCGGACTGCGGAGAGCGGTACCTACCGGTGAAGCTTTGGCCGGGCTTTTTGGGGCCGGGCGCGAGTGACACGCTCTGACCGCTGAAAGGATCGACGGCGGAGAAGCTCGAGGCTCCGGCGCACGCGCTGCACGCGAGCACGGCACTGACGCCGAGCAGGAGCGTGTTCATGCGAACGGGGACTCCCCGCGCACGCTGCGCTCGAGCGTGCGCGAAAGCTCTAGCGTTACCGGCAGGTGCCGCCCTCCCGAAAGAGCGTCGGCTTCGAGCCGTGGATAGCGACCGTGACAACCGGCAAGCTCGGGCGCACCGAGAACGAGCAGGAGTGAAGCGTCCCCGTCGTCGGTGCCGGCGAGCAGCGTCTCGGCGACGCTGCGACCGAACTCGCCGAGTACGACGATGAGCGTGCGCTCGCGCCGCGCGCTCACGCCTTGCTGCAGTGCCGCGAGGCCCTCGGCGAGCTCCTGGATGGTGACCGTGAGACGGCCGCGCCCGCCGTCGCCTTGCGCCACGTGCGTGTCCCAGCCGGAAGACGTGAGACGGAGCGCCCGCGGGGGAAACGGGCTCGAGAGCCGCGCGCAAGCGGTCGCCACTTGGCGTGGGAACGTGCCTGCGAGCCTCTCCGGCTCGACACGGAGCGCCGATGCGATACTGCGGTCGAGCGCGCGCGAGGCGAGCGTGTGCGAACGAATGCGCTGCGCGGAGCCCACACCGAGAAAGACGCCGAGTTGCCCCTGATCGAACACGGCGCAGAGCGGCGAGAGCGCGGGATGCAGGCCGAGCTCCGCGTCGATGGCGATCGCAGCGTGTGCACCGTGTCCAGGCCGGGCCACGGCCGTGTGCGGCCGCGCTCGATAGTACGCGTCGTCGCGATACGGCACGACCAGGCTCAACGCGTCCGCGCCGCCGCTCAAGACGACGACCAGCACCGATTCGAAACGCGAGGCAGGCTCCGCGTTCGCGGCGCGCTCTTCGCCGAAGAGGAGTGCGGCGACGCCGGCGCCCCGACGGACCAAGCTGCGTCGCGAAATGCGGTGACTCACGCCGCGCCTCCAAGGTGGACGGACAAACCCACTCGATCCGTGAAATGATTGTTGAACGTCCCGCGCGCGTTGAGCTGTGTGTAGACGGGGAGGAACTGCTCGCGAACTCCGGGATAGGCTTGGTACAGCCAGCCTGGTGAGCCCGTGAGCTCATTCATCTGAGCCCAGTGAGGCCGGCCGCCGTAGGTAAGGCAGAGCTCTTCGTAACTGAGGAGCGCCTCACCTACGTGCGGCGAGCCCGTGAAGAGCGAGAGCTCGATCGTACAGTGCGGCTCGCCGCGCGCCATCGACAACGGCGCGTGCGACCCCGCGACGAAGCGCACGGCAAACGGCGTCGGCTGGTAGATCCCGCGGCGCACGTTGGAGCGCACGAGCGCCTGGAGCGCAGCGATGGCTTTGAGATACGCGCCGTCACGCAGTGGGAAGAAGTACTCACCGGCAAACACGTGCGCCGTGTTGACGCTACCGACGTTGTAGATGAGGTGCGCCGTCTCGACGTGATCGTGGACGCCCGTCGCTAGCGCTTCGAGGCCACTCTCGAGAATGCCGGGAATGAGCCGCGGAGCGACGTTCATGAGCCTGAGGATGCCCTCCTGCGTGGAGTCGAGGAACGCGACCTTCTCCGCGTTCTGGCGGTCGGCCGACAACGGCACCCGCACTTCGTCGGGCAGCGCAACGTTGCGCTCCGTGTAAAGACAGCTGTAGTCGCCGTCTTCCTGCGGATACGGATTGATCAAGACTTCCAGGTTGCGGACGCGCTGGAGCGCGCCATGCTCGAGGTCGTGCGCAACGTCCTTCCACTTGCGCATGCGCCGCCGCTCACGCAAGCGATACACGGGACTCACTTCGATGACGAGCGAGTGAATCACACCACAGCAGCCGAGCGAGACGACGACGGCCCAGAACCAGGTATCGTCTTGCACGAGCGTGCGCGTGCCGCCGTAGCGATGCCGAAACTTCTCGGGGTCCGTGAGACCGCGCGCCGGCTCGATGCGGAGATAACGGCCGCCGCTCGTGATCAAGTCGAGCGACCGCACGCCGTCGGCGAACGGCGGAATGCGCACACCCGACCCGTGCGTTGACGTGCAAATAGCGCCAATCAGCGTCTGCCCGTCGTAGCCACCGAGGTTCGTGAAGGCGAGCCCCGCGTCGGCGAGCGCGGCGTTCAGCGCGCGAATGCGCGCGCCACAGACGACCCGCACGAGCGGCCGCGCCGGCGTCGGCACGTGCCAGAGCTCGTTCTCGAGCGGCAGGAGCACTCCCGGCGGCCCGTCCCCGAGCAGGCCCGTCACCTCGAGCAGCGTGTCGTCCGTCTGGAGAATATCCGAGAAGGAGAGCCCCGTTGCGACAGGCCGCAGGCGACCACGACATGCTTCAACGTCACGCAGGATCTGTTGCAGCTCCGGCACGGACGTGGGTCTGAGCACGCGCTCGGGAAAGACCTGCTGACTACCGCTCCAATTGACCCACGGGACGGCCGGGCAGCGCGGGTTGGTCGGAGTGCACGCCGCCATCAGTAGCGTGGCCCCAGCGTATCGCAGGGAGAAGCGGGACGACCGATGTCGGCGGCGGGCACGTCGCGCAAGATGGCGCCGACCGGATCCCACAGCGACAAGAGGTCCACACCCAGTCGCACGGCGAAGTACTGGGTGGGGCGGTCGGTGTCGTGGCCGTACATCGCGGCGAGATAGAGCAAGCCGCCGAGCCCGACGGAGCCGCCGCCCGCGACGTAGCCGCCCGGGTGAATGGGGTGATGCGAGCTTTCTACGAGCACGCGCAGCGGGACGAAGCCGCTCACGAGATCGAGCACTTTGACCGACACGCGTCCGCCGATACCCGCGTCCCACTCGGGGTTGCGATAGACGGCTTGGAGCGCGGCCTGCAGCGTGAGGGGACCGAAGACGAGACCGGGCAAGAGCGAGCCGGTGAAGCGATACGCCGGGCCGCCGCCTCCGCGCGTCCATGCGGCGGCGTGACCGTACTCGATGGGCAGAGTGAGCCAGCGCGGCGTCGGTCGAGCGGGCACCGCCTCGTGATAGTCCGAGCCGTCGGCGAGCGCGGCGCTCGAACAGGTGAGCATACACAGCATCGAGGCGAGCGCCCCTGACCAACCTGCCGCCGTTCTGCTACTCACCTCTCTGCCCCTGTCTTTCCCTGCGCGCGTGCGCGCGCTGCCACACATCGAGCCACGATCGCGAAGACTAGTGCAAGCTCGATTGAACGCGTCCTCACCAAATACCTATTCGGCTCGCGGAAGCTCGCGTGCGAAACTTGGCTATTCGCTATCCCGCGAGGGAGCGCGTGTGGTACGACGACAGGAGCAAGAGGTTCACGCTTGCAGGGGCCAAACAACCGGGCGCCGAGCTTCCGCGCCGTGCTCGCGTTCTCGGTGGCGCTCAGCGCGTGTGCCGCCGCGGAGCATGGGCCGGCGTTCGATGCGCTGAAGCAACCACGACCGCCCGCGCCGCACACGGTCGGTGGTGTTCCCGTCTCGGGGGACGATTACGAACGGGTCGTACGCTGGGGCGCCAGCTGGTTTCGGTACGAGACGTTCGGCGGCGAACGCGCCATCACGGATTTGATCGGCTTCTTCGCGGCGCCCATCGAAGTCCCCTGCCCGGCTGCGCCCGGCGCCCACGCCTGCACGCAAACGGAGTCGGCGCTCCGCTATTTCATCCGTGCGCTCGATGACCTCGACGGCGTCCGCGGCAATCTCTACAGTGGTAACGGTGGCTTCGAAGGAAAGGGCTTCACGCACGATCTCGTGGTGCGCTTTCCGCCGGGCAGCCGCGTGGCCCGCCTGCCGCTGCCCGAAGAGGTACACACGGGGCTCGACGTCGAGGCCGGCTCCGCGTGGCCCATCGGCATTTCGCCCGTCCCCGCGGAGAGCGACGCGCACCTGCCGTACGTGTGGGACCTCGCATCGTTCGATGCCGGACCGGTGAACGGACCCGCACACGTACGAGTCGGCATCACGTGCGCGCTCTGCCACTACTCGCTCGACGTCGATTGGGACGGCCGCACCGATCTGCGCTCCGCTGAGCTCGATCGACCGACGCCCGGCAGCCCGTATCGGCCCGAGCACGCGTGGGCCGTGGGGAATCAGGACTTGAAGGTCGGTTGGCTGTTCGCGCTCAGCCAAAATCCGCTCGTCGGCTTCAGCGTGCTGTCCGGCCCCGTCGGCGTCGGCCAGAACGCCGAGGCAGCGTACGAGTGGGCCACGTGGCTGAAAGAGCATTATCGCTCGGCGCCCGAGATGGTGCGACGCGAGGTCATTCGCGGCATGCTCGTGCAGCCGCGCGGCTTTGCCGACGTGTCGCCCAACGCGCGCTACGACGCGTCGCAGTTCCCGCCGCTCTACACGCAACGCTATTTTCCGTCGAACTCCGACGGCTCGATCCTGAACGCCGCCGATCGCGACAACATCGCGTGGACCGGCACCATGGATTTCTCCGGGCTCGTCGGCCTGGCGCGCGACCGTGGCAGCTCCGTGCAGCTGCCGTGGGAGCCGCGCTCGGTGTACGACGCGTTCACGGCCGAAGAGCTCGCCGATTTGATGGTGTACCTGTCGCCCGCCGGGATGAACGACCCCGGCAAGCGGGCCGAGCTCGCGCGCGACATTCTCGGTGTGAGCGACGGTATCCCTGGCCTGATGGATCCGGCGTCCATGTACGTCATGGCGGGGCCGCCCAACACCGTGCCGGCCGCGGTCTTCAATCACCCGGACAACCAGCGGTTTCATCGGCAGAAGGCGCCGGAGGACTACGGAGGTGACGCTCCGCTCCGGGGCCCGCTGATGGCGTTGCTCGGCCTGCGCGTGCATACACGGCCCAAAGTCGCGACCGCGCTCGGGCTCGACGCGTTCCTCGCGCGCTACCCGCAGCTCTCGCGCGACGAGTTCATGGCCGAAGCCGTCAACACCATGCTCGACTGGCAGCCGTCGCCGCCCAACGTCGGGGCACGTGCGCTGCGGGCCAAGGGGCTCGTCGCGCGCGGTGCCGAGGAGTTCGCGGCCGCAGGCTGCACGTCGTGTCACCGCGGCGCCTTCTTCACCGACAACCTCGTGCACCGCATGTCGGCGCGGCGCGCAGAAGAGCTCGGGGTGGCGGCGGCGTCCACGGCAGCGTGGCGCAGCCTCGGACGCGGCACGGGGCCGGCCATCGGCACGAATCCGGAGCACGCGTCAGGTTCACGCCCGCTCGTGCTGTTCCTTGCGCCCGCCTACGACGTGCAGAGTGGCGCCGCCAAGGCCGCGGGCGGCGCGCTGCGCGGACTCTTCGGCGATCGACCCATCGGCTACAAGACGAGCCAGCTCCGGTATTTGTGGGGCTCGGCGCCGTACCTGCATGACGGCGGCGTGGGCATCGCGATCGCGCCCGAGAGCCGAGTCGATCGCGACGATCTCGCGCGCGTGCTCGCGTTGCCCGACTGCGAGAAGGTGTACGGCATGGGCGCGATCCTCGCGCGCGAAGAGCTCACGCCCGGACAGCGGCTACGCCCTGATGCGGCGCTCAGTTTGCAAGCACTGCTCTTGCAAGTTGAGCGCGCCAAGATCCTCGCGCGCCGCAATGACAGTGTCATTCCCGTGCGCGGCGCAGGCACGGACGGCAATGCTCTCGGTGCGCCCCCCGCCGTCAGTGCGCTCGCGCTCGGCATCGACGGCGCGGGACACGACTTCTATCTCGACGACGCACCCGGCGGCGCACGCGTCACGGCGCTCGTCGCCTTCCTCCTCGCGCTCGACGATTCAGTCGGCGACGCCACCGCCTGGAGTCCCTGATGCTCTTCACTCGCCTGCGGGCCGGGCTACCGGCGATGCTGCTACTTCTCGGCGGCGCGAGCGCGGCGCTGGTCGCGTGCGCTTCCGCGAATCCGTACCGCGACTTCGATGTGCTGAAGCAGCCGGCGCCGCGTGCGTCGCCAACGCTGCGGCGCGTGCCGATCTCACCCGAGGACTACCAGCGCTTCCTGCAGCTCGGCGAAGCGTGGTTTCGCAACGAGACATTCGGCGGCGAAAAGGCGACGACCGACGTCGCCGGCCTGTTCCAGGCCGAACTCGAGGTCCCGTGCGAGGGCGCGCCGCCCGCAGCTCACTGCCGCCAAAAAGTGTCGGCGCTGCCCTACCTCGTAAAGGCGCTCGATCGGCTCGACGGCGTCGAAGGCAACCTGTTCGAAGGTGAGCACGGCGCCAACGGCGGCCCCGACGGCAACGGTTACACGAGCGACCTCGTGCTCGAATTTCCGCCAGGCACCACGCTCGCGGGCCTGCCCGTCCCCGAGCGCCTGCACACGGGCCTCGACGTCGACGCGGGATTCCCGTGGCCAATTGGAATCGTCGCAGTCCCCGCCACCGAGCCGAAGGACGCGAGCTTACCGTATTTGGTGGAGCCGTCGAAGCTCGGCGCAGGGCCCGCAGCGCCCGGCAAATACCGCGTCGGCATCACGTGCGCGCTCTGCCATTACACCCTCGATGTCGATAAGGACGGCCACCCCGACATGCGCTCTTCGCGCTGGGGCGCCGACACGCCGGGCAGTCTGTGGCCGGCGCGCAACGCCTGGGGCATCGGCAATCAAGACGTCCACTTCGGCTGGCTGTTCGCGCTGACCGAGAATCCGCTGCTCGGCTTCACGGTACTTTCGGGTCCCGTCGGCAAGAACACGCCCGCGGACGCGCTCGCGTGGGTGCGCTGGGTGAAGGAGAACTACCGCCGCGATCCCGAGGCGGTCCGGCGTGAAGTCGTGCGCGGCATGCTCGTGCAGCCCCGCGGCCTCGCCGACGACACACCGAACGCCCTCCACGACGCCAATCAGCTGCCGCTGCTCTTCACCTGGAACAACTGGCCCTACAACTTCGACGGCTCCTTCAGCGACCCATCGGATCGCAACAACGGCGTGTGGACGGGCGCCGTGGACTTCACCGGCTTGATTTCGCTCGCTTCCGATCGCAGCGGCGGTCGTTCACGCGGTCTCGGCTGGGAGCCCGACAGCGTTTACACGCTGCTCACGGCCGAGGAATACGCCGACGTAATCGTCGATCAATCGCCCGCGGTGAAGTTCGACCCGAGTGTCCGGCGCGCGCTCAAGGACGACATCCTCGGCTATTCGGACGGCGTTCCAGGCATGTTGCGACCTGACAACGTCGTGTTGATGAAGAACGCCATCGGCGCGCTGCCTCAGCGCGTGCTCGAGCATCCCGACAACGTCACGCACGATCGCCTGCGCACGCCGGAGGACTTCGGTGGGGACGCACCCGAGCGCGGCGACATGATGGTGCTGCTCGGCACGCGCGTGGTCACGACCTGCAAAGTGCGCCAAGAGCTCGACGTACCGGGCCTCGTCAAGAAGTACCCCGGACTCAACGCCGACGACTTCGAGTCGGACGTCGTGTCGCTCATGCTCGACTGGCTGACGCCACCCGCGAACAAGAGCACCCTCCTCGCAGGCGCCCGCGGCCTCGTCCGGCGCGGCTACGAGATTTTCAAACAGGCGGGATGCGCGCACTGCCACAACGGGCCGTATCTCACCAACAATCGCATGAATCGGCTGTACGCTCGGCGCAGCGAAGAGGTCGGCATCGCCGCGCCGTCTACAGCTGGTTTCCGGGCACTCGGTCGCGGCAGTGGCCCCGCGCTCCAAACCGCTCCTTTCCGCTCGATCGCCAATCGCCCGCTGCAGCTCTACGTCTCGCAGGCTTACGATCCCGAGACGGGGCTTGCGACGGGCGAAGGCAGCCCGCTGCGCGGCTTGTTCGGCACGCGGCCCGTCGGTTACAAGACACTCACGCTACGCTACCTGTGGGGTTCGGCGCCCTACCTGCACGACGGCGGCGTGGCGGTGACGATTCGTCCGGGTGCCAGTCCCGCAGGCGATGACTTGCGCGCGCTCCTCGCCCGGCCGACGAATGAGCTCTTGTACGGCATGGCTTCGCTGCTCTCCTATCGAGAGCGCTCACAGACGAACGAACCATGGCCGAACGCCGCGCTCAGCCTGCAGGCACTCTTGCTCGCGGCCGAACGCGCCAAGGTGCGCGCCGACAACCGCGCCGCGCTGATGCCGGTGCCCATCGGCAGCGCCGACAATCCGCTGCATGCGCCCGCGACGACCAGCCTGAATCAACTCGGCGTCGAGGGCGAAGGGCACGACTTTTACATCGACGACGTGCCCGGTGGAGAACGCATCACGGCGCTCGTCGCCTTTCTGCTCGCCCTCGACGACTCCCCCGCCGACTAGGCCCGAGAGGAACACCGCGTGACCCCCAAGACCTCGACTTGCACTCTGCTCTCGGCGCTGGCGCTACTCGCGCTCGCACGGCCTGCGGCGGCCAACGACTGGGATCCCGACTCGCGCGCCGACAACTACGCGCACGGCTGGGGCCGCCTCGATGCCGATCGCATCGGCCTCACGGCGTGGCTCGGCACGACCGTACCGCTCGGTCACGTGAACCTCGCGGGCAATCTCATCGCGACGCAGGCGTATCCAGGCGTGGTCGATCCGATGCAGGGGCGTGCCTTCAGCGCCGCCGTCGGCGACGGCTATCGCGCACCCACGGTGCGGCTCGAGCTCGGCCCCGCGCTCGAGCTCGGCCCGCTGTTTCTGCTACCGAAGCTCGGCCTGGGTTACGACTTCGAGCGGAAGAAGGTGGCACCCTTCGTGCCCCAGGTGCTGGCGATCCTGCAGGGCGGACCGCTGTACGTCGAGTCCTGGCTGCAATGGTACCTGTATCGCCCCTTCGACAAAGGCTCCCAAGACAGCTTTTACACGCGCGACTGTTTGCTCTACGCGATCGACAATCATGTGGCAGTCGGCCTGCAAACGGAGGTCACGGTCGCGACGACGCCCGACTCGCGCAAGAACCTTCGCAGCCTGCCCGTTGGACTCGCCGCCAACTATGCGCCCCTCGAAGCGCTCACGTTCGGTGCCTTCGTGGGCGTGGAAACGCAAAAAAGCGCGTGGAACGCCCCGCACGACCTGCTCGCCGGGCGCCTCACGGTCAGCCTACTCTGGTGACGTCGCGGCGCTCTCCCGCTGCGACGCCCGACGCTCACTCTTCTCGCACGGACAACGTGTAGCGACGCGCTTGGAAGCCGTAGCTCAGGAAAATGCCGTGGTAGAACTTGTATTGCACGCCGCCCTGGAGGCCCTCCTCCTTGTCGACGTAGCGCGTGAGGTCGTACCCGAGCTGCCACATCGTATCGAGCCCGACGTGCTGATCGCTCACGTGTAGACTCGTGAACTGCAGTACTGGCAGCACGAACTGCCAGTAGCCCGGTTTACCCGCGAATGAGACGAAGGCGCGGTTGCCCGCCATGGGCGCCTTCGGCATGTAGTTGAAGGTCACGTCGCGCCCGGCGACGACCTGCAAATACGAGTTCCCGATGCGGTGCTTCGACTCGAGCCCGAGGGCGCCACCGCTCGCGCCGCGAATGAGCAGCTTCAGATAAGCGTTCGTATCGAAGAGCGCCACGACGGCGAGCGGCAACAGATCGCCGGGGATGAGGTAGTACGGCGCGTGCAGGCTGAGCCCCGCGCCGAGCCGCATGCCGTACACCGAGTCCGGCGGCCGCGCGTCGACGTTGAAGTTCGGTGACAGCCAGAACACGCCGTCGGAGGAGCTGTTCGTAATGCCGCCTGCCGTGAAGCCGACGCCCATGCCGACGTTGATGCGCCCCGGCACGCGGTTGAAATAGCTGCTCTGCCCCATGCCCGCGAGCTCACGCGTATCGACGCGCAACGCGAAGGACGCACTTGGCGCGTAGAAGAAACCGAGCTCCTTGTAATAGCTGCCGGTCCCCGGCGGCTGCACGACAGGGTGCGGCAACGCTTGCAGCGCACCGACAATCGCGAGTGACGAATCGGCGGCGGGTGCTTGCTGCGGCATGGGTGCGCCCTTTTCGACCGCAGCGACCTCCTGCGGCTGACAGGAGTCGTTCTCTTGTCGCACGACCATGGGCACCGCCGCATCGAGGCCCGAGGGCAGCTTCGACTCCGTGCAGGCGTTGAGGTCAGGACGTGGCTGCAGCTGTGCGAGGCCGGCAATCACCGTTCCGGGCCGCAGCGCCGCTGCGAGCCCTGCGAGACTCAGGCGCACGGCCGTGCCCGCGCGCGGGAGGTCGACGTTCGGATCCAGGAATGCGTCCCCATGGGCAACGTAGGCGTCGCCGGCCGGGCGGCGCGTGCATTGGCGCGGATAGCCCCAGCTCTGCGCGAGCAGGCCGTGCTCGCAGTAATAATCGTGCGTGCCCATGCGCAACGAGTCGTCACCCGTCGGGCTCAGCATGTGGCCAGACGAGAAAGCGTCTTCGAGGAAGTGCAGCGCGAAGGCCTCCTCGGCGAGCACCAGCAAGAGCTCCGTCGCGAGCTTGTCTGGCGGCGTCGAGCACTGCAGCGCACCCCGCGCGCCGAGCGTGCAACCGCTCACGGCACGCTGCGCTGCCTGCAGCGCGGCCGCGTGATAGTTCAAATAGAGGCCGATCGCATTCAGACCCTGGCCTGCCGCCACCACGCGCCCGAGGTAACTCGTGAGCTGCAGATCGACGTTCCTGAGATCGCTCGCCTCGATCGGCACCTGAAAGTGCGCACCGTTGCTCTGCGCGCGGAACAGATACTCCGGATCGGCGTGCTGCAGCTCGATGTGCTGCGTGTGCCACACGTCGCGCCGCGCTTCACGCGTGGCCGCCTGCCGCAGCTGCGTCTCCGTGATCTCGGCCACCTGCATCACGCCCACGATGAAATCCGAGCGCAAGGTGGCGAGCGTGTCCGTGGGCGAGCAGCTGTGGTCCGCTGAAAGCCCGGTCAGCGCAGGCAAATCCACGCAAAAAGACGCCGCGCCCGGCATGTAGAGATACGGCTCGAGGCTCATCTGCTCACACAGGCGGGCCTTGCCGTCCGCGTCCTTCGCTTCGCGCGCCGAGCGCGCGAGCGCCCATGCCGCTGCGAGGATCTCCCGATCGGCGGCCGGCAGCTCCTTGACGCCTTCCTTACCGATGCGCGCGTGCTCATGCAGCAACCACGCGCGCGCCTGCGGCGCCCACGCGAGCGTGCTCAGCGTCAGCGACACCAGCGTGAGCCAAACGAGGCCACGCCCCCGCCGCCTGGAAGCGGCCCAGGGCGCCCGTACAAGATGCGTCGTCTTCATCATCGTCCCTGCCCGCCGCACCCGACCGAACCGCCGCGCGCGTAGGCTCGCACCTTACCAGCGGCGAGGGGGGACTGGAATGGGCACGCGGGATCAGCGCAAGAAATGACTACGGGCGCATTACCGCGCGCGCTGCCCACGGCTCAGCGCAACGGTGCGGCCTGCGGGCGCGTTTGCCTACTCCTCTTCTCTCCTCCTGCGGCGTTCGCACAGACCACCAACGAGGCGGCCCCCAACTCGGCATGAGAACGAATACCTATGGTCAATGAATCAATAGTCAGTGCAGTTTACTCGAATGCATTCGTCTCGCTTGTCGCTGCTCGCGCTAGCCCTCGGCCTTTGCCTGCTCTCGGTATCGAGCTCGGCGCACGCCGACTTTTCCGAGGACGCCGTCGCGGTGATTCGCCAAGTGATCGAAGACGACATTGCGCGGCAAGTCGTCCCCAACGGTGCCAAGAAGTTTCCGGCGGTGTGTGACTTGTTTCCAGCATCCGTCTACGCCCTCAAGGATCGCCGGTTCGACGGCTTTCCCGCGATTGCGCGCGAGGAGGTCGCGGCTACGGTCGGCCTCGTCGCATTCATCGTGGTGGATAGAGGCAACGGCGCAAAGCTCGTATTGCAGTCGGGCTCGGGCAGTGCAGGGCCCGGGCTCCGACAAGCGTTTCCACTGCGCACGCAGTCGATCAAGCTGCTGGGTAAGCTCGCTGGTGACCCGGACTGGGCCAGTGGTCTGCCCGTCGAGACCAGGGCGTGCGAGTTCCCCGATGACACGCCCAGCGCGGGCGCGACCTCGACGCCATCGACTGCGCTCGCTCCGCGCCAATCTGTCCCCGGGAGCGTGCTCACAGTCTGCGCCGGCCCACAACCCCTGCCGAACCAAGAGCTGTCCTGCGCTGTCGGCATCGCGGTTCGAGACGCCACCGCCGGCAACACTTCGCAGCTCGCCGGCGACGGAAAGCGCGCGGTCGTGACGATCGCGGCCATCGCGCTCATGCAACTCGTCCCCGGCCTGACTTTCGCGGACGCGATCAGCGACGTGAACCAGATCCTCACGAACCCCCCTTCACCCGTCGTACCGTTGAGCGGCCTCGCGGTGCCGGCCGCCGTCGAACAGAAGCTACGCGCCCTCTTGGCTCAGGCCGCGGCTCTTACTACCGTTGGGGAACTGAGTCTCGAGCGAACGCTGGAGCTCGTCGCTGCCTTCGGCGCGAGCGCTAAGGCGGCAGTCGGCCAGCCTCTGCTCTCCGACGAGCAAATTGCGGTCTTGCATGAGCTTCTGAACGGCGCGCACGCTATTTACCAAGACGTCCAGGCAAAGAACTTCGCCGCGGCGGCCGGAGACGTCTTCGATTCACTCGACGGCGTCGTTCGCGAAGAATGCGGCACGAGCGAAGACGGTCCTTGCTCGGAGCACAACCGCCTCGTGCGTGCGTTCTTACGGGCAACGACGATCTACACGATCGACGCACTGACCACCGGCTACAACGACGACGTCTCGGCCAACTTTCGGGCCGCCGCCGTCGATCTGATCGAGGACTCCGGCGGCGCCGGCATTCGCCGCAGGACGTTCGTGAAGAGGAGCGGTCAGTATCCCGGCTGGTACTTCCCGAACTTCTCGCTGCGTGGCGCGCTGCGCCCAGGCTTCGCAGGCCGTACCGAGCCGGGTACCAACGCCAGTAACTTCACCACGTACGCGTCCGTGGACTGGCCGAACCTCCGTTACAAGATCTATCCGCACGAGCGCGCGACGAACCCGCTGTGGGTCGGCGGAAACTTCTCTTTCATCGATGCTATCGGCCCGCTCTATGAAGCGGCCGCCCGCAATCCCTCGCTCGGACGGCAGCGCACGCGCGCCGGGCAGGCCTTCGGCCTCGGCTTCATCGTCCCGCGCGTCGAGTTCGAGCTCGGCGTCCCGGAGCTGACACGCAATCTCGTCGTGGGCGCGGGCGCCACCTTCCGCCTGTATCGCGCCGTCGAACAGCCCGTGACCACGGCGACCTTGCCGACCGTAGCTAATTATTGCTTCGCGCTCGAGAGCCACTGCCAGGGCGGCACGTTCAACGCGAACAACTTCGAGGCGTCGCTGTTCGTCAGGTACGTCCCCTGAATTGGGCGCCGCACATGACGGACGGATCGGACGGCGGTCACCACCCAGGCTGGAGTCGCCACGGGCCTGGCGTATAGCGCGCCGAAGGCCTCTTTTGGCACCGTAAGACGAAGACGCTCGCGGAGCTCGACACCGGCGTCGCCGACGGCCTTCTCCTCGCCGGCACCGGGCCGCGGATTCCGAACCCTGCTCGTCCTGGAGTTGTGTGCCCCGCTGACAACGCTGACGTTCTACGGGGCAGCGAAGGTGTGGCAATCGCGTCCGCCGCTCGGGGCCGCTGGGGACACCGGTCAGCTTAGGCGTCTTCGGGTTGCGCAGTTACGTCGCACTGGACGGACCGCGGGCGTTGTTTAGTGGCTGGGACTTGGAAGCCGTCAATTCGTGCTCGGCGACACCGACCAGGCGACGCTCGCTACGAGTCGACATTTCGCTCGTGCGCGCCGCACGGCTCGTTCATCAGGTGCCATCTCGGTCCCTCGCTCGCCGGCTGCGCCGTCTCCCGTGAGGACCGTGCACGGCCGCCGCCGGCGGACTCGCTACGGCACGCGCCTTCGGCGCGAGGGCGGGATTCCTTGCGGTGCTCGGCTCCCTCCGGGAGCCTGCGCTCCTCGGTACCTACGGGCGGATCTGTATAGGCAAACGAATCGGCTCGTCTTCCACCCGAGCAAATCCAAGCTCTCGTTCGACAACACTACGGCGTGTTCCGCCGCTGCTACGAAGCGGGTCTCGGGCGCAACCCGCGTCTCAAAGGTAGGGTCGCGATCGGGTTCGTGATCGATAAGGACGGTCACGTCAAGAACTCGCACATCGTGCAGAACGATTTGCCCGATTAAGGCGTCGCCCAATGCGTGCGCGACGGGATGCGTGAAATCCAATTCCCCGCGCCCGAAGGCGACGTCGTCACCGTCGTTTACCCTGTCATGGTCGAGCCAGGCTGAGGACGAGCACAAAAGCGCTCGCCCGCCGGCGTAGGAAATAAATACCCATTTGAATCAAGACCGACGGTGCTACGCTCCCGCGCGACTGCCATCTCGAAGGGCGGCGAATGCGTCGTGACATTCTGATGACCCGTTTCGGGCGGCGCTCGATGCTCGCACTGGCGTCCGCGGCGGCGTGCGGTGCGCAGACCGGCGATCGTTCCGTGCACGGTGGTGGCTCAAGCGCCGGACGCTCCGCGGGGACCGCTGGTACGACCGGTGGTGAAGCGGACGCCGCAGGCAATAGCGGAGCAGGCACCATCGGAGGGCACGGAGGAAGGAGCGGCGCTGGCGTGAAGAACGGCGGCCGGAGTGGGAAGGCAAATGAACTCGGCCAGAGCGGAGCGGCTGGCGAAGCGGGCACGGGCGGCGCGCCTGCCCAGGCCGGAGCTGGCATGACCAATGAAGCCGGCGCTGGCGGTGAGGTGGGCACCGCAAGCAGCGACGGACGCTTCACACTCGACCTGAGCGGCCTTACACGCGACATTCTGGCTTATCCGCCACCCGCTGGTGTCACGGACGCGCGCCGCCAGGCCGCGCGAATCGTTGCGGCGCTAACGGCGGACGAGAAGATGACGCTCTTGGCCGGCTCGCGCCCCGGAGTCGTCGGTGGTATCGCGGCAGTAGGTCCGCTGCCCGAGCTCTCGATGGACGATGGGCCAGGCGGTGTAGCAAGACTTAACGACGTTACGGCGTTTCCCGACCCAATCACGCTCGCAGCGACTTGGGACCGCGATCTCGTTCAGCGCTGGGGCGCGGCCATGGGAGCCGAAGAGCGCGGCAAAGGGGTCGCGGTTCAACTCGGGCCCGAATTGAACCTCTCACGTTCGCCACTCGGCGGTAGGGACTTCGAGGGTTTCGGAGAGGATCCTTACTTGGCGGCAGAGCTCGCTGGGGAGGATGTTACCGGTATTCAATCGAACATGATCGTGGCAACGGCCAAGCACTTCGTCGGCAATGAGCAAGAGCTCAATCGCATGACCGAAAACTCGGTCATCGACGAACGGACGCTCCACGAAGTTTACTACTTGCCTTTCGAGGCGGCCGTCAGCGCTGGCGTAGGCTCGGTGATGTGCTCGTACAATCAGGTCAACGGCCTTTACGCCTGCGACAATCCAACGACGCTCGGCGACCTAAAAAACGAGCTCGGCTTCTCGGGTTGGGTCATGACGGACTGGAACGCGACCCACGGTCCGGATGCGGCGGTTTCGGGCCTCGACATGGAGATGCCGGGTGCGCGTTATTTCACCGCTGCGAACATTTCCGAGTTTCCGGCCTCGACCATCGACGAGATGGCGACTCGCGTCGTCACGTCGCTGTTGCGTCTCGGTGTCGTCGACAACCCCCCGACAGGTACCGAACCAGCGTCGTCACTTCCACTGAGCACAGCGCGCTGGCACTTGAGGCCGCCACTGAGGGCATCACGCTGCTCAAGAACGATCGGGGCGCGCTCCCCTTCGCCTCGGGCGTCCAATCGATCCTCGTGGTCACCGATGGATCCACGGTGACCACTGGCAGCGGCTCGGCCGCAGTTTCGAGCTCGAACGTCACGAGCCCCCTCGAGGCGATCACGAATCGCTCCGCGAGTCTGAACGTCACCTCGAACGACCTCGACTACACGGGCGGGATCGGCCTCCAAGAAGCCGCAGCCGCAGCCGACGCCGTGGTCATGGTCATCAGCGTTGAAGCAGGCGAAAGCGACGATCGCGCCGACCTTTCGCTCAACTATTCGGAGAACTTAAACATAGCAACCCTGGCAGCCGCCAATCCGCGCACCGTGGTCGTGCTCGACGGCCCCGGCGCGCTGCTCATGCCGTGGCTCGATGCGGTGAGCGCCGTGCTTGTGGGTTGGTACCCTGGTGAAGCGAACGGCAACGCACTCGCGTCGGTGCTGTTCGGGGACGTGAGCCCGAGCGGCAAGTTGCCCATCACTTTCCCGGCCGACGCGACCACCCTGCCCGGCTTGAGCTCCGATGCGTCAATTGACTACACCGAGGGGCTCAACATTGGCTACCGCGAGCTCGACAGCTCGGGGCTCGAGCCGCTCTTCGAATTCGGCTTTGGCCTCTCGTACACGACCTTTTCCTACAGCACGCTCAAGCTCGGCCCCGGGAGCGACGACGGCTCCGTGGACGTGAGCTTCATCCTCACGAACACGGGCGAGCGAACAGGGGCAGACGTTTCCCAAGTGTACTTGTCGTTCCCCGAAGCCGCAGGCGAACCTCCACGCGTGCTGCGGGGCTTCGAACGCACCGAACTCGCGCCCGGCGAGAGCCGGATGGTGCACATCGAATTGCCGGCTCGCGCCTTCTCGTGCTGGGACCCGGTCGGGCATGCCCGCTACGCGCCGAGCGGCACCTACACCGTGAGCGTCGGCAGCTCATCACGTCAGCTGCCGCTCGTAGCATCATTCAACGTCATCGGATTGCCGAAGTCGCCACCCGGGCCGGCCTCCGGCTCTGCGGGCTCGAGTGGAGTCGCAGGCGCAGGAAGCGACCCGGTGTTCGACTGCGGGGACCAAGGGCTGCAGTGCGACATGTATCGCTCAATGTGCGTCGGCATCTCAGATCTCACTCAGGGCACTACTACTTGGCAATGTAGCGATACATGCTCCTCGCACGATTGTGGCTGCGTAACCGGCGGAGGACCTTCAACCGGCTTCGCCGATTACTACCCGATCAACGGCATCAACGATGAGAACTGCAGCTGCCACATCACGAACGGGAACGTGACCGAGACGTGCGGTTACCATGAACAGTGAGTCGACCGGGCTGGAGGCTCCACGATGGTGACATTTGCAGTTGATGCCGTCGTCCCCGCGAGCGATCGACTACCCACACGCCCTCTTCGAACGCTGTTTGCGGACGCGCTCGCGCTGGGTGCTGATCCGGGCACACACGTCATCGACCAGCCGGAGGCAGACCCTCTACTGACCGCTGTTTCACTTGCGTTCCGGCAGCATCGACCGCTCGTTCTCTCGCCCGACGTCGTTTGGCTTACTATCGCGCGCGGCATCGGGCAGCATATCTCCTTCAACGCCGAGTCGCTTCGCACGCGGCTGGTCCGCCACATCGGTAAGGAGACGCTGGTCCTCCCGGTGCTCGAGGCGCCACGAGCCCAGGCCAGCGATTGGGCGCTTGTCGTTGGACGCTTGCGCACGCTGCTCGCCGCACGCATTGGCGAGGGACGGGCGCGGTTTTTCGAATGCGATTTTTCGACCTCGACCGAAGTCGAACGCATAGCGAGCCAGGTGGTGCTCCTCAGCTCCTACGCCGCCTACTTCGACTATCAAGTAATGTGTATATGCGGCATTCCAAGAGTCACGCTGACGGGCACCCCGGATGACTGGCGCCGTATCCGGGAGCGCATCGAACTTCTCGCGGAGGTCGACCTCGAGGTTTGGCAGCGCTCTCTCGCACCTATTTTGGACCAATTTGTGAGTACCGCGCGCGGCGACGTCGACGTCACGTTTTGGCAGCGGATCTATAACCCGATTGACGCCTACGGCGGCGAGAAGATCACCGGGTGGGTCACCCGTTTCTATCCGTACGTCAAGTCCGGTGCCACGGTCGATCAGAAGAACCCGATGCTGGAGCTGCCCATTGATGAACCCCGAGGCATGGCCGCCAAGGGTGCTTCCTACACCGGACCGGGCCTGACAGCGGATACGCTACCATTCTCGCGCGCAAGCGTCCTCGTCGAGGTCACGGATGAAGGGTCTAACGTCATCCGCCGCGTTTCGCTCGAGGGGGGCATCGTCGCGATTGCGCAAGACGAGGACGGGAGCCTGCGCCCCGTTGCTGGCTGGCAGCTTATGCCGGCATATCCCTCAATCAATGACGTAGTCGCGCGCCTCGCGAGCTCCGAGTTCGGCGCCGAAACGTCGAATCGACAAGCTGATGACGACATGCCTGGAGAAGTGCCCGAAGAGCTCAAGGTACTCATGGCCGCGGCGGGCACCAGGTCGTTCTTCCTCGACGGCAAGGCGTGGACCCCTCGCCCTTTCGGAGCGCACGACTACATATGTATCGAAGGTGCGGAACGCTGGGCGATTCGCCGCGTCATCGACTTTCCCGACGGCAGTTGCTTGTGCCACACAACCTCGCCACGCTCGCCGCGCTCGAGGCAGGTCCATTGGCTCGTGTGCCGTCTGCCCAAGGAAGAGATCGGGAGGGTAGTACTACCTTCGTTCGCAGTTCCCTGTCGAACGATTCGCGCGCTCGAGCCCGCGGCGACGACGCGACTGCTTGGAAGCTCGCTCGCGGGACTGCTGGAGACTGCCATCAAGACGCGCGGTGACCTCGAAGGCGTTGGCCGTGGCACCTTGGCGGACCTGCTCGGCTGAGGGCGAGGTCGGCTCGAGGGACCCCGGCCTTGTTCAGGGTAGCGCTTCGATTTGACGAAAGAACTCGATGCTCGAGTGCATCGACTCGGCGACGTGGCTCAAGTGGTTCCCTGGTGTCTCGAACGCCAGGACATCGAGTCCAGCAGCGTGCGCGAGGTCGGCAAGCTTGCGGGTACTGCCGGCAAAAAAGGGCTCTGCGCTGCCGAAGTAGAGACGGGCGGGGCATTGGAAGCTCGTAGGAAACGCAAGCGGCGACCTGATCTCGAATTCTCGATAATCACCGCTATCGAAGGGGATCTCGTCGCGCCGACCAGCCGTCCACGCGACCTGATTGGGCGATCCCGAAAACGAGGCGGCAGCACGAAAGCGTGGCGAACTCATCGACGCGAGCATCGCAAGCGTGCCGCCAATACTATGCCCGGCAACGTACAAGTGCCCGGGTCGGACGTACGGGAGCGCCTCGAGGGCGTCAGCCGCGTGCAAGACATCGTCGACCTCGTCAAAGAACATCGAGAAGGTCCCCGGAAGGCCGTCCTCGCCCCGGAGCAGGGGAACGAGGACGATGAAGCCCGCGTCTCGGTACGGTTTGGCCATTTCCCAATCCCCGCCATCGAACGCGAACCCTCCGTGGAGAAATAGGATCGCGGGCCGCTGTTGCCCGTCCGGCGGAGGAGGGCTCACCCATGCCTTCAAAGGCAGCGCGCCGGATGTGTACGGAATTTCCGACGCGTCGGACGGTATTTTGATTTCGGGAGGGAATGTTTGGGGCGCGGGCCCTTTGCGCAAAAGATGCGAATGGAACCCGGCGCGTACACGCGCATACGACTTGGAATCAGATGTGGCGGTGACAGGACCCGACGTACTAGGCCGATCGGACGCGGTCGAGGAGCCGTCTGTCGTCGCGGGAGCTGACCGGTGACACCCGACCAAGGTCATGACTACCGCCAATTCAGCACAGAATGATCGTCGGCTCATGACCTGGTCCTCAAATCGTTTACTAAGCGAATTCAGAGCAATCAAGCGTAGGGCGAGAGCCAGGCGTCGGCCTTCATGGCCTGAATGAGCGGGAGCGCAGAAAGCGCGAGCGCTTGATGCCAGCCGCAGATCGTCGAGCGCGCAAGCTCGAGTCCATCGCGCGCGTAGATGGCCTCCTGCCGATGCGCCGGCTGATGATCGCACCAGCGCCGAACGATAGTCTCGGCGAGCATGCCGGGACCTGCGAGGCCCTTGTCGATCGGAAGCGAGAGCGGATCGGCGACGAGGACCTCGGTGTCGAGCTCGTCCTTGTCCGCCTTGCGCCGGAACTTCTTGCGAACAACCTCGACGACGACGCAGGAAGCAGGCCGGCGCTCGAGCAAGCCACGTCGCTCCTCGCCGATGATCTCGAATGCGTCGAGCCC
>JAICTZ010000033.1 GCA_025936115.1 Polyangiaceae bacterium | reverse complement strand
GGGGAGGGGTTGAGTCCAAAACCGGAGGGGGTTGAGTCCAAAAACCCCCGGGGGGTTGAGTCCAGCCCGTGGACTGGAAGCTCTCCAGTGAAGCACACCAATGAAGCACACCAGGATCTTGCGACGGGCAAGCCGTCGCAGGCGAGTGCACCAGCCTTCACTCTCGAAGCTCCGGATCGGAAGCCGAAGAGACCCAAGAAGCGAAGCGACGGAGGGCAGCCAGATCCGAACGTCAACCGGCTCCGCGACTTTCATCGGACCGAGCACGCACGGCTCCGTGGCGCAGAGCCGAAGTACACGAGCAGCCAGCACGCGGCGGCGGGCAAGGCCTGGAAGGAACTCTTGGGCGTGCGAACGTTCGACGAAGCGAAAGCCATCATCACGGCCGCGCTCGTCGAGGGCTTCCACGTTGACCCGTGGCAAATCCTGAAAGCGCAGAACAAGCTCGCGAGTGCGAGGCCTGTGCAGCGCCGTCGCGGCTACGAGCCCCAAGCGACGACGCCAGCGCTCGACGCAATCACCGAACAGGCCCGACAGCGTGGCAATCGAGCCGTGGAGCCGGCGGCTGAAGAAGTGCAGGAGGCAGCGCAGTGACGCCGGCCAGCCAACTAAGCTCGCGCCCGGAACCGGCACGCAACGGACGGCAAGACACCCCAGCCCCGTCGCTCTCTGAACGCAAAATCACACGATTCGGCAGGAATTCAGCGCGATTCGTTCTCGGCGCCCGCTCTAGAAATCGGTGCGCTTGGCCCACGCCATTGGCCCACTCTGCTGGGGCTGAATCCCGTTCGAGCCGAGTTGACCAGTCTGCAGCGGATCAGAAGTCCGAGGCGCCGTCGCTCTCAGAATTTAGGCGTGATGGGTGGCTTCACGAGCACGACGATGGTGACGACCGTCAGTGCTCCAGCAATGACGCCCCACGTGATCGCCTCGAGTCCGGACGCGTGAAGTGCGGCGAGCGTCGCGAGCCCCACGAGGAAGGCACTCCCGATCGCTGGTACGCGAGACGGCTCCGGTTCCTCCGACTCGCTCACGTTCTAAAGCCCCCGCATGCGCCACCAGATCTCGACGTAGGCGCAAAGCACATCGAGCGCGAGCGAGACGACCACGTCCACGCCGGGAGCCTAGCTCAGCGCCTCGCGCAGCGCCTTACGGCTTCGGTCCGCCCGTCCCTCGTCCGAGCGTTCGAAAACGCGTCTGGACGTCACCTGGCGCGACGGCGGGCCCTAGTCGCACCCGCACGTCGGGCTGAGCTCCCCGTCGCAACACTTGGCACGCTCGTGGTCGCATCCGCAGACGCCGTGATGGTGGGAGCAACACCCGCGCCGCTCGGCGTCGTCCGCCGCTGCCGCAGCGTGCCCGGTCGCGAGCAATCCGGCGAACGAGAACACGAGACCGGCCATCAACAGTCGAACCATGGGGACCTCCTCGGCGCAGAGCGCCCGATCCTTCCAGGGCACCAGGGTTCGGGGCGGCGGTCAACGGCGGGAGGGCCCGTCTGATGGCCAATGCCGGCAGCATGCCCGGCGGCGCCCGTCGCCGGACCGCCCACGGTCGAGCCGCCGCGCTCGGCGCCACCGTCGTGTACGAGGCACCCGCAATCGGCGAGGTGCGGACCGCGCCCGCAGACGCAGCGGTTCCGATCGAGCGCCGCGGGAATGGGACCTTCACGCCCGCAGGTGCGGCGGCAGCGGCCCGCCGGCGCGCCGACCTCGAGCGCATGCCGGACTTCGCCGAGCGCGAGCTCGACTTCATCCCGGCTGAGGCCTTCGCACCCTTTGACGAAGCCCGGCGGGAGCTCACACGTGCGACAGGCGCCTACATCGCCGCTGCCAACGGCGGACTCTCCTGCAACGTCTGGCCGACAGTGCGCGGCGCGTGCTGGCTCACGGCATTCGCTGAGTACTGGGCGGCCGACGCCGCGAAGACCGGGAGCCCGAAGTCGGCCGAGAAGGCCGCGCGGTTCTTCGCGATGGCCAGCATCGAGCGAGCGAAGGCCGACGATGCCGCCGCCCGCGAGGCCGGGCAGCGGCCACGCAACCCCTCCGTCGATGCCCCCTGGCTGAAAGGCGGCACCAAGTGACCGACCGGCAGACCTTCGAGCATTTCCTTCGCTCCGTCGTCCAGGTCGAGCGCTCCGTCCAGCTGACCCTCGCGCAGTGGGTGCTCGTCCGCGTCTGCTTCGACGGCGCCGACCCGGCCGACCTGAGCGAGCCCGAGCAGGCCATCGCCCGCGAGCTCTTCGGCGACGTTCATCGCTTCCCGCCCGAGGCGCGCCACGTGCTCGCGCTGCTCAAGGGCGCGCGCATTGGCGGGAGTTGGCTCTGCGCGCTCTACGTGCTCTACGCGGCCCTGACTTGCTCGCTCGCCGGACTGGCCGTCGGCGAAATCGCGTTCGGCGTCATCGTCTGCCCCGACCTTCGGCTCGCCGCGCAGGCCTTCCGGTACGTCGCCGGCGCGGTCGACGCGACGCCAGCCATCGCGCGCCTGGTCACCTCGCGCTCCTCGGACAGCATCACGCTCCGGCGCCCCGACGGCTACGTCATCACCATCGAGTGCCTGCCGGCCTCGCGCGGCGGCGCCGCAACCCGCGGGCGCACGCTCTTCGCCGCGCTGCTCGATGAGGCCGCGTTCTTCCGCGACGCCGACTCGGGGCAGGTCAACGACCTCGAGACCTACCGATCGGTCGTCGTGCGCGTGCTGCCGGGCGGGAAAGTTTTGGTCGTTTCGACTGCGTGGCTCGAGAGCGGCGTGTTGTTTGATCTAGTGCAGCGCAACCACGGCCACCCCGAGACCGCCGTGGCCTGCATCGCCCCGACCCTCACGATGCGCGACGACGCGCGGATCCGCACCATCGTCGAGGAGGAGCGGCAGCGCGACCCCGACAACGCCGCGCGCGAGTTCGACTGCCAGGTGCTCGGCGGCGGCGCCTCGATGTACTTCGACGCGGCCGCGATCAACGGCTCCCTGCGCGACGGACCGATCAACGTTGCTCCCGTCGCGGGCGCGGCGACCGGAGCGGGCGCTGACTTCGGCTTCGTGCACGACTCGAGCGCGCTTGCCATCGTGCAGATCGTCGCCGGCTACTACCAGCTTTCCGAGCTGCTCGAACTCCGGCCGGCGAAGGGCGCGCCGCTCCAGCCCTCATGGGTGGTCGGACAATTCGCACTCTCCTGCCAGCGCTACGGCGTTCGGCGTCCCGCGGCAGACGGGCACTACCGGGAGGCCATCCGCGAGCACCTGAAGGCGAACGAGCTCGAGCTCCGCCCGCTGCCCGAGGGTCACAGCGGCAAGCTCGAGCAGTACAGCCAGACGCGCGCTCTGCTGCACGAAGGCGTATGTCGCATCAGCCGCGACGCGACGCGCCTCGTCACGCAGCTCCGGGAAGTTGTCTCCAAGCCAACGCCGGGCGGGGGCCTCTCGATTTCGAGCCCGCGCAAGCAGTCGGGGCACGGCGACCTCGTGAGCGCGTACGTGGGGGCGGTGTGGAGCGCCGCGCAGCACGGCGCGCGCGACGCGAAGAACTCCCGCGCCTACTCGCAGATGCGGGAGCGCGGGAGGCGCCTGCGCAACTGGCGCCCGGCCAATCTCTTCGGCGGCGGGAACGACAGCGGCTGGCACGACCTGCCGCCGCACCAGCGCCGCAGAGGCGGCCAATGACGTTTGGAAAAGGAACACCACGATGAATAGTCCGAGAAAATCACAACTGACCGCCGAGGCCGCCGAGCGCCGAGAAACGCTCGAGCAGCTGAAGCTCATGCGCGACCGGGCGGTCACGCAATACAAGCGCACGCGCGCGGATGCCGACGGGCGCGCCGTGAGCGACGTCGAGCAACGGCTGCGGCTCGCCGAAATCGCGCTCGATGGCGTGCTCGACGACTTGAAAGAAGCCGACGAATCGCCGCGCGTCCACATCACGGATTCGCGTGCCGGCCTCGTAGCTCAACGCCGCGACCTCGAAACGCGACTCGGGGCCCAGCGCAAGGACCACGAGCAAGCGCTCGAAATCGTCCGGCAGCGCTGCGGATACCGAAACCCCGAGTGGGTGAAGCGTCACGTCGAGAACACCTACCAAGGTGACCCTGAGCAGTCGTTCTTACGCAGGACCCGCGAACTCCGGACGCATCTCGACAACGTCGTCGCGCAACTCGCTGAGCTCGATCGACGCGAAGGTCTCGCGCCGTCGCCGGAGGCAGCGTGAAGCCGACGATCACGTCGTTGAGCATCATCCGACCGCTCTTCGCGCATGGTTTCGAGCGCTGCCGCGCGGGCGGTTCTGCCGCGGCTCCCGTCACGAGGACGAGAGCAGCCGTATGGAGAGCGGAGCAGGCGTACGCCCGTTCACAGGGCCAAGCAAAAATCCGCTCGGCAGCGCGGAGTCGCTTCGCGTGACCACCTACGGCCTGCTCGGTTTCCCCTCTAGCAGCGATCCAGTTCTTGCGACGGCGCCTGTGCCGATCGCGCCACCGAAAGAGTACCAATCCATGAACGGAACGACCCTCACGACCGCAGAATACAAGTCCGCGCAGAACCTCTTCGCACAAATGGCAGCGCCCATCAGCGCCGAAGAGCGCGCCATCTGCGAACAACTCGGCTTGAGCGAAGCCGCTTACCTCGAAGAGCGCAACCGTTTGCTCGGGGCGAAGCTGCCGGGCGCGCACGCTAGCGGGCTCACGAGCGAAGAGCTGCACGTTACACGATTGCTCAACGTGACGCCCGAAACCTTTTGCGCAGCGAAGACGCGCTGATGAAGACTTCGGGACCGCTGCTGTTCTTCAGTGGTCGGAGCGAAAAGCGCGCTCCGAATTGCGCCGGGCTTTCTGAGTCCATTGCGTTTGCCGGCGCATCTCCCAAGGCGTTGCGGCCGCTCGTGATGAGCAGGCGGTGCGCAGTGGCCACGAGCTCCCGACAAGCAACTTCCCTGTTGGTGAGCTCGCTGCCGCCTCCTATCAACCTACGGAGTGAGTAAATGAACAACGACGCGAATCGAGGCAGACCGTGCACGCACCACCACTGACCGCCGATGAATTTTTCCGACGCGAGGGAGCATTTTTGCAGCTGAAGAAGGGGAGCTCCGACATCGGGAGGTTATTTGAGATCGACACGGCGTTGATTGCGCTGAAAACGGCGAGTGTCGTTTGGGCGCCATTCTACGAGCGCGACTTGATGGGCGCGGCGCCGGCTCCGGAAACGCCCGGCGCGCCAGCGCAAGCAGCCAAGGTGGCCCTCGGCGGGCTTGCTCTCATCGCGCGTGTCGCTGGAGCGATCGGTAACGGCACGACAGCTCTCGTCGAGGACGCTCCCTCGGGCGCAAGCGGTTCCTTCAAGTTGACGCTCGCCGCAGCGAATACGCGGAGCGAGATCTACTTCCTCACGGCCTCCGCGCCTGGCACGGTGCTCGCCGGTATTGCGAGCGAGTCAGCCATCATCGTGTCCGCTACGTGGACTGCGCAAACGCGCCCGGTGAACGCGCTGTATCAATTTGCCGGCGGCATTGACGGGATCGTCGGCATGAACCCCTGCGCGTTTGCGCCTCTGGATAGCGCGACCGTCTGGGGACGCTCGTACACGCGCGCGCAGGCGCAGATCGTCGTTCGTGATGCGTTTGTGGCTGCAGACGCGGCGATCCGCGCGTTCGGCGGCACCGTTTGGTGGCCGTCGTGACGCCCAGGAACGGACGGACACGCACCAATTCGCCCCAGCGCGAGGTGCGGGCCTCGCCGAGATCCCGGCGTTGGTTCGTGCCGCACGACGTGGCTTCTAGGGCGCCGTGATCTCGTGCCCAGCCTTGACGCTCGCGCGCGCCGATGAAGACCACAGCCAAGAAGCTGCAGCACGGGCGCGCTGCTCGCACTCGTCGTCGGGTGACCCGGTGCTGCTCGTCAGGCGCCAGTGGCCCGCTTTGGGGGCGCTGCAGGTACAGCCGGCGGCTTTGGGGGGGCGGCCTCAGCACCGCGCCTGACTACAGGAACGGGATGGCCGCCGCTCGGGCGAAAACGCTCCGTCAGCGGGCGGTATTCGCCGACCATGACATGCTCGCCCTGTTTGACCACAAACTTGGAAAGCTTCTCGTCAGGCACCAGCGTTCTCCTTTTTTAGGCGTAGCATGGCTAGCCAGGGTCTCCGAGGGAAAGTTCCAGTCGCGCAAAACGATCCAGAGGTTCCCGCAAGAGGTGCAGCATCGGAGCGAGAAGAGCAAGGAACGTGCCGTAATACTCCGAAGGCCCTAGCAGGTCCGGCTCTGCGTAATCGAAGTTAAGCACCGCGACAGGATCGTCCGCCGTCCCAACGCGAACGCTCGCGAAACTTCTTACATTCCGACCATCGCCGTCGTCGCTGAAGTAGCGGCGCAACTCTTCACGGACTTCTCCGTCGAGATCAGTACATTCCGCGAGCATCTGGCGAGTGTCCCTGTGCACGCTCAGTTTGCCCGTAAGAAGAGCGTTGGGTGCACCAGGAAGTGCGCGGATAGTGCCGTGCTTACCTTTCAGCTCCCGCGGTACCGGCAGCGCGATTGATACTACATGTGGGGTCTCACTTGAGGAGACAACGAGCGCGCTTGGCATCTCGAGGATTGCGAGGAGATCGGACGTAGTGTGCCCGTCTGGGTGGAAGCGGAGCTTGTCGAGGCATCCCTGAGCGAAGCTGCCGTTCCGCACGAGCATCACGTTGCACCCTCTCAGCGTGCCCTGCACTGGATCCGAGAAGTTCCTGCAGAAGTTGAGCAGCTCCTTGAGTGCTTCCCGCAATCTCGCACCTAGTTGCTTGAGACCTTCCATGGTTTCCGGCAGAGCCTTGGCTCTGTCGAGAGCCGCCGCGACTGCGGCAAACGAGGCGTGGTACGTTCGCAGAACCTGCGGGTTCGGGCAGCGATTAATCGCTCGCTCGAGGCGCTTCTTCTCATCGGACTCCGCGATGAGCCGCATGTAAAACAGGACCGCCCACGTCAGCGAGATAAGCCAGAAGAGCAGCACCAGAACATCGAGTGATCCGCGCGGGCCGCGAAGGAGGCGCGCGGTGCTCTCTTTGATCTCGGACGAAAAGAGAGACCCACAAAGGCCGACAGCCGCCGCGAGAAGCGCGATCACAAACGCGGTTAGGGGCGCGGAAAGCAGATCGTACGCAGGATCCGGCACATCTCGCCCTGTCACGAGCCATTTTACGCGTGCGCCGTTCATTCCAACATGCCTCGCCGGAACTGCGCGTCCGGCAGTAGGAGTCCACCGGACATGATGATTGGACGACGCCGCTCTCGTCAACAATGTCCAGCCACCGCCCCCACTAGGCATTTCTTGAGCAAAATAGGCTTCGGCTAGGTCCTGGAAAAAACGGACCTGGTGGTCCTGCGCGCCGCGCCTGCTTGCGCGACGTAAAGGACCTCGCTCGCTCGCGGCAAGAGAGAGCAGCTCCGTCCCGGAGGTGCTCGCCCGATGGCGTCGCTCGAGCGACTCCCGCAAGTAAATGGCACTTGGCCGCACCTTCTCGCTCAGCTTCGCACCTTCCTTGCGGCGCGCGTCTCCTCACGTTCGCTCTCAAGAGGACCTCGGCGCCTCCTGATGCGGACGACTGCCGCCTCGACCACGACCGCAGCCGGTATCGACTTCGCGACGATGCGCCCGAGCCGCAAGCAAGCCTCCTCGGCTTGCTGCCGGGCTGACCGGTACCCAACGGTATCGGGGCCGCTCTTCGCCAGCTTCAAAGCGTTCGCGAGCTGCTTTCCGATCGCGGCGAGTTCCTTCAGCTCCGGCTGCGTCGCGAGCTCGCGCTTGCGGCCGGCGTACAACCCTCGCGCGATTCCGAGCAGGTCGCGCACGGCTTCGACGGGGAAGGGAGCGTCCTGCGCCACCGTGATCGCCTACACCCGAACGGACGCAGCCGCCACGGCCCCCACCATCAGGGGCCGGGTGACGGCGGCGCCGCGTGCAACGTGCGGCACGGACGTATCGGCCGCGAGCGGCGCGAGTTGCGTGGTGTGCCCACCTAACTGCCCGCGGAAAGTGCGATCGCCGCTGCAGGACGCACTAGGTGAACGAAGTCAATGGGCAAAAGTTGATCGATTGCTCTGATTCTCAGGGAACAGAGCCGGTGTTGACTGACAGGCGCCCATGGAGTGACCGTCGGAGGATGCGGGTACTCATATTTGTCGGGTTTGCGCTCTGTGTTGGGTGTGGGCTTCAAGCGGAAGCCTCGTTCAGCCAATCGGGCTCGCAGAACGCCGCCAACCAGCAGGCACAGGCAGAGGAGGACGCCGCCCGACAACGTGAAATGGAGGAGTTCAAGGCCCAGCGCGATGCTCAGAATCAACGCGCAGCCGAAGCGGCTCGTCAGCGACGCGAAGCTACCCTCGTGTCAGCTCCGGCAGCAAAGCCCCAAGACCCAATTGCTGCATGGATCGCGAAGGCGCGAATCGCGTGCAGCCTCGAACTTTCGCAGCGGGCGTGTGGCGAAGCACCAGCAGAAGCGAACGACCTCGACAAGGATTCCTGTCGTTCCGAATGTAAAGAGGCCGTGGTCACGACGCTCGAGCACATGTTCTCCGAATCGCAGAAGCAGTGCGTTGCAGCCACAAGCCAGCCGGAGTGCAAGATGGATCTACCGGCCGCAGCCACCATCAATCGGGATCTGTTCGCCGCTGAAGTCAAGAAGTGCGGCACTCAGTGTGCGGCCCTTCGCAAGGAGGCCGCGACCGATGCGAAGGACCGCGAGCGCGCGTCGAAGATCGGCGACCAACTTGTTACGGGCTATCGCAAGTGCATGTTAGCGGAGGACCGCAAGCGGGAGGCCATCGTCGAACGGATCCATGACCCGAATGGCCTCTACGCCGACCGCATGCAGGCGGCGGCTGCACGATGCCGTCAGCAAAATCAGTGCGATTGGCTGGAGGCACACAGCGACGAGTTCGAGTGCACGTACGGGGACTAGGTTGTGCTCGTCGTCGCCTCCTTCTTCTTCTTCGTGGTCGTCGTCGTTTGGAACATACCCATTTCGAGCGCGGCAGAGAAGACTCGAACCATCACAGCGCGCACCCGGTCCTCTAGTGCGGAGACATGGTTTCGTTCACGCACGGCTCTTTTCATTGAGCGCGCGCTCAAGAACGAAATGATCTCTTTCCCAGCAGACGAGTCATCTGCCGGGTACGCCACGCTGTGCAAGAGCTGGTTCCGTTCGCTCGCGCAGCCCTTGAACTCCAACAAGGCTTTGTCGAAGGCTAAGTGGTGCTCCGATTTTTGGAACTTACGACCGGCAAGTTCCCTCACGAGCTCGATGGTCCGTTCAAGATGCAGATTGGCGAGGACTGGCTGAGCCACCTTCGGGCCGCCGAGGAGTTGGTGGGCCATCAGGTAAATTCCGTTCTCCGCGAAGGAGAACCAGAAGATGAGCTTGCCTAGGTCACGAAAGAACGCGTCCTGCTCCTTCTTGGGCACAGGCGTTGGCTTGGCTGTCGCCATGGAACCAGCAGACCAAATCAGTGCACTGCGGTCAACCAGAGGTTTTCTGGCTGCCATTGCGCGCGGAGTTGCAAGCCGACGCGTTTCGATGTATTACAGATGCGTCGATGGTAACTCAGAACTATTCGGTCCGCCTCGAGCCGGAACTCGTCGAACGGCTCGACTGCCTCTCGGAGGCAATGTCGCAGCAGCTAGCCGGCGTGAAGGTGACGCGCACCCAAGCGCTACGGATGGCTGTCGAGCTCGGTCTCGAGCAAGCGGAAGCGAAGTTCGGGCTCACCAAGACGAAACCCAAACCGAAACCCAAAAAGTGAGATGGGGCCCGCGCTGTGCAACCAGCCGGACCCCTGGCCACGAGGAGTTAGCCTCATGACGAAACGGACCGTACAACCGAAGAAGAGTGGGACCAAGCGGGCAAACGAGAACCCCATCGACCCCGAGATCCGACGTGCAGCCAAGCGCGCAGCGGAAGGCGGTGCCTCGTGATCGCCAAGGTGCGCTGGGTGTTCGAGATCCAGGTCAAGGCGGCCGGCGTCAGCTCGTCGGGCAAGAAGCTCGAGCCGGAGTGGACCACGGCGAGCGCCTCGGGGTTCTGCGATCGGCTCTTCCGCGAAAGCGGTTGGCCGCCAGCGTTCTCTACCAAACAAGACGCGCTCGCCGCGTCCGATCTGATCCGAGAGGCCAGTCCAAACATCCTAGCGACGCGCGTCATTCAGAAGCAGCACCCCGCTAATCGGACGCTTTGGCCGAAGCCGAACAAGATCCTCGACACGCTCGAGATGCTGGCGGTCGAGAAGTTCGAGACCTGGACACGCGCCCTGCGCAGCGAGTTCGCGACACACGCGGTGCCGCTGCTCGAAGGCGCGCTCGTGTCCATGCGCGGCATGCTGGCTCGGGGAGGTGCGCTGTGAAGCGGCGTCGGTTCAACATCGGCGACCGAGTAGTGATCGTGCGCTCGGACTACCCGGAGCGCATCGGTCAGATCGCGACAGTCCTTTCGGAGCCTCACGCGCTGGAGAGCGTCTGCCCACCAGACGCTTGCACGTGTGACCCCGCCTTTTGGCCTTGCGGAACTGTGGTGCAAGACCTTGATGTCCCCCAACTGCCTCACCTTCCTCCGGGCGTTGGCCCCGTCGGTTACCCGCCTTCACATCTAGAGCTCTACAAACCGGATTCTGGCAAGCGCGGTGAATGGACCGAGCTCACTCGTCGCCTTTGCGGCCTCGCACGAAGAACGGCTGATGCGGGAGGCACGCCATGAGCATGTCCACGGCTTCCCTCGAAGCGGACAGCGTAGCGTCGATGATCAAGAAGCTCGACGACGCGGTCGCGGCAGGGCTCGACGCACTGGTCGAGATCGGTGCGCACGAGCAAAGCTACGAGCTTCCCGACGGTGCACGCGATCTCGCACGATGCCTCGCGGGAGTGCATTGCGTGCGTGAGTGGCTCAAGAGCGAAACGCAGGACGTGACTCCCGGGGGGACGCCATGATCATCGACTTCCCTGGGCTCTTCGAAGCCGACAAGCGGAAGCAGCACGCCGCGCAGATACTTCGCGGCGTGGTCGAGCAGCTCGAAGGCGACGCGCCCGACGGCGGCTGGGCCGTCATCGCCACGCAGCTCCGCGGCATCGCGATCACGGTGCACGCAGCCGCGCTCGAGCTCGCGGTGCTATCAGGCTGGAACGAGGCGGCCGAGTCCGCGGCCGACGCAGGCGTGCTCGACGACGAGGAGGACGGCGATGGCTGATGAAGACGAGCGCGAGGAGATGGCGAAGGACTTTGAAGCCGCTCTCGAACAAGTCTGGCTTGCTCGCTTCCCTCGCATCGACGAGCGCGGCCTCCGGGAACGGCTGTTCGCCGCGCGGCAGCTCTCGCTCGGTAAGTCGCCTGCCGATGGCGTCGTGTCCGATGACGATCTCGACGATGCAAAGGCCATCGCTGACGCGGTGGCCGAGTACGTCACGGTGCTCCGGCGTATCAAAGACGGGCTTCGCACCGGAGAGCTGAACGAGATGATCGCCGAGCAGCTCGACGCTAAGGACAAGCTCTCGTGACGAACACGCCGAAACAGGGGCGCGACGGACACGCCGACCTTGATCCCACACCCGAAGGATTCTTCCGAACGCGCTTGCGGTACGGCAAGGGACTTCGGGGCCGCTTCCTCATTAAGTTGCGTGACGAAGATGCGGCGCAAAGGCGAGCCGACCGAATGCGAGAGCTCGCCGACCTACTCGCGCGCGCTGGCCACTCATCGCGCGCGCCGATCATCCTCGAAGAAGCCGGCGCCGCGCCGACTGAGCAGGACTTCGCCGATGCGGAGCGGATCGTTGAGGCGCTCTGCGCGGGCAAAGGCGCGGCCAAGACGAAGAAGGCCGAGACCACGTTCGCGACCCTGGCGGGGAAGTGGACGGACGGCTCTCTTGCTCGCGAGTATCCCGACCATGTGGGCAAGAAGAAGACGGCCGACCTCGACGAAGCGCGCGTGCAGTGGATCTGCTGGGTCGCGATCGCGCCCGGGCTCAAGTTCGGAGACCTCCCGCTTTCGGCTGTGACGCTCGACCACGCGCAAACGGTCATGCGGAACTTGCCGAACACGACGAAGAAGCCGGCGACGCGCCGGCAGTACGCGCAGGTGATCCACCGCGTGCTCGAACTCGCGGTGTTTCCGTGCCGGCTGCTCGAGGCGAGCCCTTTGCCGAGGGGCTTCATGCCCAAGATCGGAAAGTCGCCGAAGTATCCGTACCTCTACCCGCTCGAGGATGCTGCTCTGCTCGGCCATGCACCGACGCCGCTCGGACGGCGCGTGCTCTGCGGCTTCCTCTCTCGCGAGGGATGCAGGAGCGGCGAGGCGGTCGCGCTTCAGATCGGAGTCGACGTCGACCTCGAGCTCGGCACGGTTCGCCTCGACGTGAACAAGACCGACGACCCCCGGGCTTGGGCGCTCGACGCCGGCGTGGCGCGCGCTCTCCGCGCTTACGTGAAGCTCCGCGGTGCCAAGCGGGGCGACTTCCTCTTCGTCGATGAAGACGGCCAGCCGTTCGACCACGACAAGCTCGCCGGGCAGCTACGGGCCGACCTCGAGGCCGCTGGGGTCGACCGTCACGAGCTTTTCAACGCGGGCGAGAACACCGGCAAGCTCCGCGCGCACGACCTCCGCGGGACGTTCGTGACGCTGAACCTGGCAAACGGGAAGACCGAGACCTGGATCAGCGACCGGACGGGCCACGGGTCGAGCATCATGATTAACCGCTACCGGCGCTCGGCGCGGACGGCAGCCGAACTCGGCCTCGGCCCGCTTCACCAGCTGGACGCCGCCATCCCCGAGCTCGCGGCCATCGCGGCGCAGGGTGGGCCAGAAAGTGGGCCAGCCTCCGAGCGTCCAACCCGCCTTCCTCTGCCCGTCGCGAACGAAACGAGCAGGATTTATGCTAGTGCCGAAGGTGGGAGTCGAACCCACACGAGTGTAACCTCAACGGATTTTGAGTCCGCCGCGTCTGCCGGTTCCGCCACTTCGGCTCGGTGTCGTTCGTTGCGCTTCGTAGCAGACCGCGTGGCGCGACGGTAGCGGTTCGGGGGCGTCCAAGGTCGGCAGTTCGGTCGCGGAGCCGGCCTTCCGTCGGGTTGGACGCCGCCGAATCGCCCTCGTTAGTCGCCGAGCAGGTCCGGATTGAACTCGTACTCCGTGGCGGGCTGCACGCGCCATTTCCCCTGGCCGCCGAGCTCGAGGACTTGCTGGTGGTACTCGAGGATGGCCGGGCGATGGCTGACGCTGATGGGCGTCGTGGCGCTGTCCTTCAGCTGGCGATAGAGCGTGGCTTCGTTCTCGGCGTCGAGGGCGCTCGTGGCTTCGTCGAGCATGGCGAACTTGGGCTTGTGCAGGAGGACGCGCGCGAAGGCGAGCCGCTGCTGCTCGCCGATCGAAAGCACCTTGTCGAGCTGGATCTCCTGATCGAAGCCGCCGCACTGCTGCTCGAGATTCGGCAGATTGACGCGCTCGAGCACGTCTCTGAGCTCTTCGTCCGCGATGGCGCGCGCGTGTCCCGGGTACAAGAGCTGCGCCCGCAACGTGCCGAGGATCATGTAGGCGTGTTGCGGCAGAAATAGCATGTCCTCCGCAGGCGGGCGCACGATCGTGCCCGTGCCCGCGTCCCACAGGCCGGCGACCGCGCGCAGGAGCGAGCTCTTGCCGCCGCCGCTCGCTCCGACGATGAGCAGCCCCTCACCGGGTGCGAGCGAGAGGGTGAGGTCCTTCACCAGGGTTCGTTCGTGGTTCGGCGTGAGTAGCGTGACGTCCTCGAACGCGAGCCGCGAGTCCTCCATGACCTCGATGACCGGGTCTCGATGCGTGCGTCGCTGCGCACGCGAGCCGAGCGCTTTATCGAAGTCGTGCAGGCGGTTGATCCCCGCCGCGAAGCGACTCAGGCTCTCGAAGTTGTCGACGACGAGCGTGAGCGCCGTGAAGATCGCGGAGAACGCCCCCGCTGCCTGCACGACGCGACCGACCTCGAGCTCGCCCGAGAGCACCCGCGGGCCGATGATCACGCTCGGCAGGATCAACGTCGTCAAGCTGTATCCGTACTGGAAGAAGTTGAGCTTCAACGTCCAGCGAATGATGGCGGTGAAATTCTCGAACACGGCCGAAAAGCGATGTTTGACCTGCTGTGATTCTTGAGGTTCGCCGCGGTAGAACGCGATGGATTCGGCGTGTTCGCGAATGCGCACCAGGCCGAAACGAAAATCGGCCTCGCGCTTCAATTGCAGGAAATTGAGCCACACCATGCGCTTGCCGAACACGCCGAGCGTCACGAACGTGCCGAGCGCGGCGTAGCCCACGAGGAAGGCGACGAGCGGGCGCGAAATGCTCCACAGCACGCGGCTGAACGCGAACAGCTGGAAGATCGCGCTCGTGAGCACCATCAAGAAGCTCAGCGACTTTTGCGTGAAGGCGTTGATGTCCTCGCTGATGCGCTGGTCCGGGTTGTCGATCGTGTCGCTGGACGCAAGGTCGTAAAAGGTACGGTTCTCGAAGTATTTGCCGAGAAAGTCGTGCGTGAGCCAGCGTCGCCAGTGAATGCCGAGCGTGTCGCGCACGAAGTAGTAGAAGGCGTAGATCGGCACCGCGAACAGCAGGTACGCGACGAACATGCGGATCGAGTGCCAAAAGCGGTCGTGATCCTGAGCGGCGAGGGCCGAGGTGAACTCGCCTGATTGCTTGTTGAAGAAGACGTTGAACTCGGTGTCACCGATCAGGAGGAGCACGAGCAACGCGATGAGGCCGCGGGCGAACCACTTCTCGTTCGAGAACCAATACGGCAGCGCGGTCTTCGCGAATCGCCGCCAGAGGCGCCTGTCGAACCGACTCCGTCGCTTTTGTTCGCGCAGCTCGCGCGCTTCGCCGTGCTTCACGCGCCCAACCTACATTGTGGCGGCATGACAGCAATGTGTAAGCAGCGCGGGTGAAGATCGAAGCGCTCGGCCTCGTCCCCGCGGCGTTTTAGTCCGTGACGGGCAAAAATACCCGAACCGACGCGCCGCCGCCGGGTGTGCTCTCGGCCGTGATGAAGCCGCCCGCGCCGCGCGCGATGGAGGCGCAGAGGGCGAGGCCGAGGCCGGTGCCCTCTCCCTTGGCTTTGGTGGTGAAGAACGGCTCGAAGATGCGATCGCGGATCTCGGGAGCAATGCCCGGGCCGTCGTCGGTGACGCTGAGGACGACGAAGCTCCCTTCGGCCGCGAAGCCGTGAGCGCGTGCTTGCTCCAGATCGAACGCCACGACGCTGGTCGAGAGCAAAACGGTCGTGCCGTGGCCGACGGTGGCGTCCACGGCGTTGCCGACCAGGTTCATGACGACTTGACGCAGCTGCGTCGGATCGACGGTGACGTGGGCGTCGCTCGCGTCGAGGTGGCGCGCCAGCGTGAGGCCCGACGGGGCGAGCTTCGCGAGCACGGGCCACGTCTCGTCAATCAGGCCGTCGATCGCGAGCGACACGGGCCGAATCGGCTCGCGGCGCGCGTAGGCGAGGAGTGCGCGCGTGAGCTCCGCGGCCTGACGCACCGCCGTCTGAATGTCACGCGCAGCCTCGGCCCGGTCGAAATGCGGGAGGGTGAGCCGGTCCGCCGCACCGCCGATGACGGTGAGCAGGTTATTGAAGTCGTGCGCGATGCCCGCGGCGAGCCGGCCGAGGCTTTCGAGCTTTTCGCCCTGGAGCGCGAGCGCTTCGGCCTCGAGCCGATCGGTGATGTCGACGCCCAGGCTCGAGCTGCCGATGACGGCGCCATCGGCGGAATGCGTCGGCGTGTTCGTCCAGAGGACCTTACGGCACGCGCCGTCGCGGCGGCGGATCGTGGTCTCGAAGTGACGCACGACCTTGCCGTCGCGCATGCCCTTCAGAAAGTCGTCGCGGACGCGCTCGCGCTCGCGCTCGGACAAGAGCAGCCCGAAGCCATCGGCGCCGATGACTTCCTCGCGCGCGTAGCCCGTGAGCCGGAGGAAGGTCTCGTTGATCAATGCGACGCGTCCCGTGGCGTCGAGCACGACGGCGAGCACGTCGACGCCGTCGAGCAGCGAGTTGAAGCGGCGCTCGACTTCCGCGCGCTCGAGCTCGGCCTCGCGCTGCGTCGTGATGTCGGCGAGAGTGCCTTGAATGGCCACGGGGCGGCCGTGTGCGTCGCGGATCACGGCGCACGTGTCGCGCACGTAACGGCGCGCGCCGTCGGGCAAACGAATGCGATAGACGAGCTCGGGCTCGAGGCTATCGTCGATCTGCCAGGAGAGGCGGCGCCGGACGCCGTCGCGCTCTTCGGGGAAGACCGCCTCCACCCAACGCTCGACGCCGCCGGCGACGAGGTACTCCTCGGCGCCACGACCGCCGAGCTCCTTCACGCGCGGACTCAGGTAGTCGAGCTCGCCGCTTCGCGCGTCGAACGAGTAAACGACGACCGGCAGCGTCTCGACCAAGTGTTTGTATTTGGCCTCGGTGCCCCGCAGCGTCTGCTCGGTCCACACACGGCGCTCCACTTCCAGCGTGAGCGCCACGAGCGCGCCCACGTCCGCGGCAAAGTCGATTTCCTCTTCTTGCCACTTTCGTGAGGAGCCCTGATGTTCGTGGCAGAGCACGCCGCGGAGCTCGCCTGGGCCAATCAGCGGCACGTCGAGGAGCGCGCCGACCTGATGCCGCACGAGGTAGTCCTTGAGCTCGGAGGTGCGTGGATCGGTGAGCGCGTCCTCCACGGCGACGGCCCCGACCTCCGTTTGAGTGATCGCGCGCACGTAGCCGGGGCAAGTTGCGACGTCGAGGTGCGCCTCCGCGGTGCCCGGTGGCGGCATCGGTATTTGAAAGCGACAAACCAAGTACTTGCCGGATGCATCGAAGAGCCAGATGCTCGTGCGCGGAATGTCGAGCGCTTGGCTCGTGAGCCGCGCCACGCTGGCGAGCAACGCGTCGAGGCTGCCCCGACCCTGCGGCTCCTTGATCGCCTCCCGCAATTGGGCCGCATGCGAGCGCAAGCGGCGCGCGAGATCGCGATGACGGGTCAGGCGTGTGCGGTATTCGGCTTCCCGCGCGCGGGCGAGGGCGAGCTCTCGTTCGATCGGCGCCTCGGACTGCCCCCTCGATGTCTTGCCCGAGGCTAGCAGATCCGAGACGGCGCGGACCTCGGCCACGGCGCCCCATGGCGTGCGCGAGCGCTGACGCTAAAAATGGGAGTTTGCACCGAGGCACCCGACTGCAAGCCGTACGAGAGTCACGTTCGCAAAATCGACACGAGCTTGTCGATCTGGCAGGCCTTCGGGCGTTCTAGGCGACGGAAAGGAAATCATGGCCAAATACATGCTTTTGCTCGGCGGCGCCGATCTCGATAAACGCAGCCAGGATCCCGCGTTTGGACCTCAGATTTTTCAACATTTCAAGCAGTGGCTCGGAGCGCTTCAGGCAGGCGGCCACTACGTGGCGTCGCACAAACTGCGCGACCAGATCGGCGCTCGCCTCAGCGTTCGTGGCGGGGAAGTCGTCGAGGGTCCGTTCATGGAGACCAAAGAAGCCGTCGGCGGAGTCTTCATCATCGAAGCGGCGTCGCTCGAGGAAGCAATTGCGCTCGCGCGCACCGCGCCGACGTTGGAGCTCCAGAAGGGCTTCGTCGAGGTGCGCGTCGTCGAAGAGGTCAAGCTGCCCAGTGACCACTGACGCGCGCGGCGCGGCCATCGGGCGCATCTTTCGCGCCGCGCATGGCAGGCTCATCGCCGCGCTCGTGCGGCGCTTCGGCGTCGAGCGGCTGACGCTCGCCGAGAGCGCGATGCAGGAGGCGGGACTGCGCGCGCTCGAGCGCTATCCCGACGAGCCGCAAAGCTTGCGCCTCGAGGGTTGGCTCTTGCGGGTCGCTCACAACGTCGTCGTGGACGAGCTGCGCGCCGAGCGCCGTCACGTCGAGCTCACCCAAGAGGACGCGGGAACGAGCGAGCCGTCGCGCGTCGAGCTCGACGACGAGCTCCGCCTGATTTTTCTGTGCTGTCATCCGGCGCTGCCGCGCGCGGCGCAGATTGCGTTGACGCTGCGCATCGCGTTCGGCTTCGAGACGCCGCAAATCGCGCGCGCCTTTTTGGCCGACGAGCGCACGATCGCTCAAAGGATCGTGCGCGCCAAGCAGCGCTTGCGCGACCAGAACACGCCCTTCGAGCTGCCTGAACCTTCCGAGCTGCCCGAGCGGTTGGCGCCGATCCTCGCCGTGCTCTACCAGCTTTTCAACGAAGGCTACGCCACGACCGACAGCGAGTCCGGCATCGACGAAGCGCTCTGCAGCGATTCCTTGCGCCTCGTGCGCCTGCTCACCGACGACGTGCGCTCCACGACGCCCGCCGCCGAAGCGCTCCGGGCGCTCTTCTGTTTTCACGTGGCGCGCGCGCCCGCCCGACGCGCCGAGGACGGCGGCTTATTGTTGCTCCACGAGCAGGACCGTGAAAAATGGGACCGCGTGCTCTTCGCCGAGGCGTTCACTTACCTCGGCCGCTCGGCGCGCGGCCGCGAGCTCACGCACTTTCACCTCGAGGCCGCGATCGCGGCCTGTCACGCGCAGGCGCCGAGTTACACGGCGACCGACTGGGCCGAGATCTTGCGGCTCTACGATCTCTTGCGGCGAGCGGCGCCGTCGCCCGTCGTCGACGTGAATCGGGCGCTCGCCGTCGCGATGTGTCGCGGGGCCACGGCGGGTCTCGACGAGCTCGACGCCATTCCCGAGCGCGAGCTCATCGCGCGCTATCCCTACGCGCTCGCGACCTACGCCGAGCTCCACGCGTCGCTCGGGCACATCGACCAAGCCAGGCATTTTTTCGAGCGTGCGCTCGAGCAACAGACCTCGCGCGCCGAGCGAGCTCTCCTCGAACGCAAGCGTGCCGCCCTCGAGTAAGCTCGGCGCCCGAACGAGGAGCTTTACCCATGAGCACGAAACGTCACGTCGCGCTCCTGCGCGGCATCAACGTCGGGGGGAACAACCTGATCAAAATGGTCGAGCTCAAGCAGTGCTTTTCGGCGCTGGGCTTCGCCGACGTCGAGACGTACATCGCGAGCGGCAACGTCATCTTCACGGCCAAGCCGACGCAGCGCGATAAGCTCGTGAAGACCATCGAGCTCGGGCTCGAGCGCGCGTTCGGCTACGCCTCGCGCGTGGTGGTCGTTTCCGGCGATGAGCTCGCGCTCGTGGTCGACGAGGCGCCCAGGGGCTTCGGCAAGGAGCCGAAGAAGTACCGCTATGACGTGCTGTTCGTGAAAAGGCCGCTCGTCGCCCGCGAGGCGCTCGCGCTCGTGCCCGTCAAGGAAGGCGTCGACGTGGCGGCCGCCGGCAAGCACGCGCTCTATTTCCGGCGGCTCATCAGCAAGGCCACCCAGAGTCGGCTCTCGCGCCTCGTACAGCTCCCGATTTATCGCGACATCACCATCCGCAACTGGAATACGACGACGAAGCTGCTCGAAAGAGTCAAGGCCGAGCAGTCTGCCTAGACCCCGCGGCTCGTGCTCAGTTTGCGTTGAACGGTGCGCAGGCCGATCCCGAGCCGGTCGGCCGCGCGCGAGCGATTGCCGCGCTCGAGCGCTACGGCAGCCTGAATGATGCGGTCGACGCTCGCTTCGAGTGGCTCGTCGAGGTCGATTTCGAGCGTGCGAGGTGCGCTCGGGAGGTTTTCGGCGCGCGACTCGGCGAGTCGGAGCGCCGGCGGCAGATCCGTTGCTCGCACGCTGCGCCCCGGACGCAAGAGGCACAAGTGTTCGAGCACGTTCCTGAGCTCGCGCACGTTCCCGGGCCAGCCGTAGCTCTGGAAAGCAGCGATGGCCCCGCGGGTGAGCTTCGGCGCCTTGACCGCGTGCTTGTGCGCGAGCTCGGCGAGCAACGCGGCGGCAAGCGGAGCGATGTCGGCGCGGCGTTCCCGCAGCGCAGGCAACGAGAGGGTGATGCCTTGGATGCGGTAGTAGAGGTCGGCGCGGAAGGTGCCGCGGCGCACTTCGTCTTCGAGCGGGCGCAGGGTCGCGCAGATCAGACGGATGTCGGCGTGGATCTTCTCGGTGCCGCCCACGCGCATGAAGCGAAGGCCCTCGAGGAAGCGGAGCAGCTTGGCTTGCATGCCCAAGGGGAGCTCGCCGATCTCGTCGAGGAAGAGCGTGCCGCCCGCGGCTGCTTCCACCTTGCCGCGCATGAGCTCGCTCGCACCCGTGAACGCGCCCCGCTCGTGGCCGAAGAGCTCGCTCTCGAACAACGCCTCCGGGATGGCAGCACAGTTGATGGCGACGAAGCGCTCCGCGCGTCGCGGCGACAGGGCGTGAATGCGCCGGGCGAGCACCTCTTTGCCGCTGCCGCTCTCGCCGACCAAGCACACGATCACGTCCTTGTCGGCGACGCTGCGCAGCGTGCGGTCGAGCCGGCGCATGGCGCCCGAGAGCAGCACGGGCTCGACCTGGGAGCCAATTGGGCGTCGAAGGGGCATATCGAAACCCAAATGCTACGCCAATTTGGCGGGGACGCCGCACGCCGGTCGCCTTTCGCGTGGTCCCACCTGTTAAGGCTCGTCGATCGAGCCGTATTGGGGGCGTGGCTCACGTCTTGCTACTCGGGCAGGCATCTATGTTGCACGGTTGTGGCTTGGCGTTGCTCGCGCCTTCGGCGGGTTGATTCGTGTCTAGACGTAGTTCGCTGCTTTCGGTCTTTCCGGCTGGGCTCGCCCTCCCACGCGTACCGTTCGCCGCGGCGCTCCGGAAGTCGTTCGCGCAGGGTTACGATCGCGTAGCGCTGCGCGCGGACGTGCTTGCCGGCATCGTCGTCGGCATCGTCGCCTTGCCGCTGTCGATGGCGCTCGCCATCGCGGTTGGCGTCGCCCCAGAGCACGGCCTTTACACCGCCATCATCGCCGGCATCGTCGTCGCGCTCACGGGCGGTTCGAAGTTCCAGATCACGGGTCCCACGGCCGCGTTTGTCGTGATCCTCGCTCCCATCGTCTCGCGCGAGGGACTCGCCGGACTGCTCACCGCAGGGCTCATGGCAGGGGTCTTGCTCGTCGCCATGGGACTCGCGCGTGTCGGACGCCTGATTCAGTTCATTCCGCACCCCGTCACGACGGGGTTTACGGCCGGCATCGCGACCGTGATCGCCACGCTGCAAATCAAGGACATCCTCGCGCTCCCCGTCGCGCACCTGCCCGAGACGTACCTCGAAAAGGTCGCCGCCCTCTGGCAGGCACGCTCGGGCGCGAATTTGCCCGATTTCGCGACCGGCCTCGTCACCTTCGTGCTGCTAGTCACGCTGCCCAAAAAAATCCCGCGCCTCACGTCGCGCGTGCCCGCGCCGCTCATCGTGATCACGGGTGTGTCCCTCGTGACGGCGCTCTTGCCGCGTGTCTGGCCGGCGTTCCATCTGGCGACGATCGGCTCGCGTTTTCATAGTGTCGTGAACGGCCACGAAGTCGCCGGGATCCCGCAAGTGCCGCCGTTGCCGATGCTCCCCTGGGGCGCGGGGACGCTCTCGCTGCGCTCGCTCAATCACCTTGCGTCGGCCGCGTTCGCGATCGCGATGCTCGGCGCGATCGAGTCGCTCCTGTCGGCGACGATCGCGGACGGCATGACGGGCAAAAAGCACGATCCAGATGCCGAGCTCATCGGTCTCGGCCTCGGCAATATCGTCGCGCCGTTCTTCGGCGGAATCGCCGCCACGGGCGCGCTCGCGCGCACGGCCACGAACATTCGCGCGGGCGCGCGCTCGCCGCTCTCCGCCGTCGTGCATTCGCTCGTCGTCCTCTTGGCGATCCTCTTGGCCGCTCCGCTCGTCGCGTTCGTGCCGATGGCGTCGCTCGCCGGGCTACTCCTGCTCGTGGCTTGGAACATGTCGGAGGTGCGGCACTTCGTGAACATCGTGCGCATCGCGCCGAAGAGCGACGTGTTCGTGCTCTTGGCCTGTTACGTGCTCACCGTCGTGTTCGACATGGTGATCGCGGTGTCGTTCGGGGTCGTGATGGCGGCGCTCTTGTTCATGCGCCGGACGGCGGAGCTCACGCAGTCGCGCATGCTCGAGGGGGCGGGCGGCGAGTCGGACTACGCGCTCGAGCCGGGCGTCGCCGTGTACGAGATTGCCGGCCCGCTCTTTTTCGGCGCCGCACAGAACGCGATGGGAGCGCTTGGTAGCGTGGGGGCCGACACGCGCGTCATCGTGCTCGCGCTCGGGCACGTGCCGTCGATCGACGCTACGGGCTTCGTCGCGCTCGAGAGCGCTATTTCGCGGCTCCGCACGCTCAAGAAATGGGTCGTGCTCACGGGACCTTTGCCCGAGCCGCACGCCGTGTTCGACCGAGCGAACCTGCCGCAGCACCACGAGCACGTGCGTTTCGCCGAGACCGTCGAGGCAGGTCTTGCGCTCGCGCGAGAGCTCGTTGCTATGCGCCCGCCCGGCGACGGTGTTGCTCCGCCGTCCAGGCCCAGCGTCACGCCCTCGAGTCGGCCCGTCGCGCCGGCCTGAGCCGCCGTGGGTCGCTAATCGGCCCACCGTTCCGAGCCGGCCGCGTGATAATCGCGGGCGTGCGCCGTCCCGCGGTCCTGGTCGCGCTCGCGCTGCTCGCTTCGACGCGGCCGGCGTTCGCCTATCGACCGTTCGACGGTACGGACGCGGAGGTCGCCAAGCGCGGCGAGCTCGAGCTCGAGGTGGGCACGCTCGGCTACTTGCACGGGCGTGACGGCTCGGCAGTCGCGCCCATGCAAGTCGTGAACTTCGGTCCCGCCCCGCGCGTCGAGCTCGTGCTCGGCGGCCGTCCGTTCGTCCCGGCCTACGGCGCGGCCGGCGATCGTCTCGCGCTCGTCGACACTTCGGCTTCGATCAAGAGCGTCCTGCGCGAGGGGGTGTTGCAGGACGCGCGCGGGCCGAGCATCGCGCTCGAGCTTGCCGTGCTCTTGCCGACGATCAACGGCGACCCGGGCTGGGGGGCGGGCGCGGCGCTCATTATCTCCGAGCGCGTGAGCGTTCTCACATTGCATTTGAACCTCCAGCTGACCCGCACGCGTGCCGAAAACGCAGACGGCGTCGCCGATCTGATCGCCGAAGGGCCGCCGCTCTTCGCCGACACGCGCCCCGTGGCCGAGCTCTCGCTCGAGCACGAATTCACCGCAACGACGACGGCGGCCGCGCTCGTCGGGTTCATCTCGCAAGTTTCAGAGCGTTTCTCGCTCGACGCCGCGACGCGCTTCGCCGCGAGCGGCCGCGACCGGGTGTTCGAAATCCGCGGCGGCTTCACGTGCGACATCGACCTGCTAGGGGCCCCCGAGCCACATCGCGACGAGTGAGGCGATCTTGAGCGCGTCCCCTCGTCGCAGCTCGGGCCATGGCGCTTTATGAGCGCCCAGGCCTGGCGCGGGCCATGCAGTTCCGAACGGCATGGCCAAGAGCGCTCGTAAAATTCGCTACGCGGTCGTCGGAGCCGGCAACATCGCTCAGGTCGCGATCCTGCCGGCGTTCGAGCATGCCAAAGAGAACTCCGAGCTCGTCGCGCTCGTGTCGGGCGACGCCGAAAAGCGCGCTGCGCTGCGCGAGAAGTACGGGCTCGAACTGGACGGGGATTACCCCGACTTCGAGCGGGTGCTCGAGCAGGGGCGCATCGATGCCGTTTACGTCGCCACGCCGAACGCGCTGCACAAGGAGTTCACGCTGCGCGCCGCGTCGCGCGGCGTTCACGTGCTCTGCGAAAAACCGCTCGCGCCGACTGCGGCGGAGTGCCGCCAAATGGACGACGCGTGTACCGGCGCCGCCGTGAAGCTGATGGTCGCGTATCGCCTGCATTTCGAGGAGGCGACGCTCGCCGCGCTCGAGGTCGTTCGCTCGGGCAAGCTCGGCGAGCTACGCCTCTTCGACTCGTTCTTTTCGCATGTCCTGCGTCCCGGTGACGTGCGGGAAGATCCGAGTCTCGCGGGCGGCGCTGCCTACGACCTCGGGGTCTACTGCATCAACGCCGCGCGCAACCTGTTCGACGCTGAGCCGACGAGCGTCAGCGCGGAATTCACGGAGCGCAACGGCGCCGACGATACGACGACCGCCATCTTGCGCTTCCCGGGCAATCGCCTCGCGCAGTTTTGTCTCAGCAACAGCGTCGCGGGCGTCTCGAGCTACCGCATCGGCGGCAGCGCAGGCGATCTGCGGGTCGAGCCGGCCTACGAGTACACCGAGGAGCTCGTGCACTACCTCACGCTCGACGGCGAAACGAAGAAGACGAGCTTCAAGCGCGGCGACCAGTTCGCGCCCGAGATCAAGTACTTCTCCAACTGCGTGCTGAACGACATCACACCCGAGCCGTCGGCCGAAGAAGGCTTCTGCGACGTGCGTGTGGTGGAGGCGATCCTCGCTTCCGGGCGGTCGCACCGGCCGGTGGAGCTCTCGCCGTACGTTCGGAGGCAGCGGCCTTCGCGCGAGCAGGTCGATCACGAGCCGCCCGTCAAGAAGCAGTCGACGGTGAAGGCGCCGAGCCCCTCGCTCCGCTGAGCTTTCTCGATGCCGGAGGATCACAGCCATGGCGAGCACGCCCGTCATCGTCGAGACCCCAGGCCGCACGGCAGCCAAATACGCCTACGAGCCCGAGAGCAACGCCTTCGTGCTGAAGCGTATTTTGCCGGTCGGTATGATCCTGCCCTACGACTTCGGCTTCGTGCCGGGGACGTGCGCCGAGGACGGCGACCCGCTCGACGCCATGGTGCTGTCCGAGGTGCAGACGTTTCCCGGCTGCCGTATCGAGTGCCGCCTCATTGGCGCGATCACTGCGACGCAGAGTGAGCCGGACGAGCCGAAGCCGGTGAGGAACGACTTCCTGCTGGTGGTACCGAAAGAGTCCGTCATGTGGGCCGACGTGAGTGAGCTCGAGCAGCTGCCGCGCGGGTTTATCGACCAACTCGAGCGCTTTTTTCAGGGCTATCATGCGATGGAGCGTGAGCTCTTCGTGCCGCTCGAGCGGCTCGACGCTGCGGCGGCGGCAGGGCTCATCGAACGGACGCGACGCGCATTGAAGCAGTCGGCGTAGGCGGATTTCTGACACGTTCTGACACGTCGTGGCGCAAAGGAACGGGTCGGCGATGTCGTGCGAGAGCACGGCGACGCTCGTGAATGCGCATGCAGGCGCGTGAATGCGCGTGCAGTGCGGCTTCGCGGAGCAAAGTGCGTTTTTCGCATAGCCGGGTCAGGACATCGGCACGGTCATTGCTGACGAACGCGCGCATGGCTACACGCAAAGCAGGATCACGCACCAGAAGCAGCACGAAATCGCGCTCGCGAAGCAGCACCAAGTCACGCTCGAAGAGCTCCAAGTCACGCGGCCGCGCGAGCTCGGGACGGCGCTACGGCGACAAGGCCTCGTCGAAGGTCGAAGAGAACATGCACGAGATGAAGCGCGGCCAGCTCCGCTCCGGCCGCTCGGGCAGGAAAGTAACGAACCGCAAGCAGGCGATCGCAATCGGCCTGTCCGAGGCACGCCGAGCCGGCGGCAAGGTCCCGCCCCGGAAGTCCGCTCGCAAGACCAGCCGCAAGACCAGCCGCAAGACGTCGGGTGGCGGACGCGGCCGGAGTAGCCGCAGTCGCTCGGAGTAAGCTGACGCGGCGCTCCGTGCGCCCGCGCCGCTCACAGTCCGAAGGGGTACAAGTCCGAAGCTTCACCGCTCGCCGAGGTCGGCCCGGCGAGCGGTGTGACGGCGTGGGTTTCGTCGATCCAGGCGTACTCGTCGAACTGGTGCGGCAACGCGGCACGAAAGTAGTGACTCGCGCGTTCCGTCCCGGGTCGGTACACGACGCCGACCGCGCGCTCGAGCCGCGCTGGTTCGAGTGCGGCGCGCACGGCGCTGCTTTTCGCCGTGCGCAGCGGCAAGAGGAACGACGGAATGCCGCTGTGATGGAACAGCCGCTCGTAGCTGCCGGCGCGGCTCGGCAAAAGTTCCATGATTTCGAGTGGTTCATCCCAGTCGGACGCTGCTGCAACCGTGCCGTGGTCAGTGCCGAAGCCGAGCGCGTAAACGGCCTCGCCGTGGCGCCGGCGGCAGAGCTCGCCGAGGTTGTGCTCGCCTCGGAGCGACATCTCCGTCGCGAGCGCGTTACCGACGTGGGAGTTGTGCTCCCACACGACGCCGCGTGAGTTCGGCCCGTAGAAGCCGAGCAGCGCTTCGAGCGTGTCGAACATGTGCGAGTCCCGGAGGTTCCAGGCCGCCGCGGCGCCGTAGTACATCACGCGATAGTACGCCTCCGCGTCCGCGACCACGCGCGCGTTCTGCGCGGCGTCGAAGAAGCGTTCGCCGTCGGCCGCCGCGTACTGAATGCGGCGCGCGAGCAGGTCACGCAGCATCGACACCACTGCCTGCTCGGAGCTGTCGTAGCGACCGGCAATGACGGCGCGTCCGTATGCCGCCGGATCGCTTTGCCAGGGCGTGAGCTGGCCGTAGCGCGCACGTGCCGCGGGCACGGCGTCCGGATCGACCTCGGCGAGGTAAGCAAGCACGGCGGCGATGGAAGCGAACAGGCTGTAGAGGTCGAGCCCGTGAAAGCCGACTTCGGTGCCGTGTTCGAGGTTGTGGTCACGGAGCCAACCGATGAAGTCGCGCGTTTCTTCGTTGCGCCAGAGCCAGCTGGGGAAGCGCGAGAAAGGCGTGAAATCGTCCACGCGAGACGGAGGGCGGCCGAGCGCGTAACGGTCGAGCACCGCCGCGTCGGGCCAATCCGCCTCGACGGCGACGAAATCGAAGCCGAGCTCTGCGATCAAGCGCTGGCTGATGAGCGCCCGCAGTCGATAAAATTGGCTCGTACCGTGCGTAGCTTCGCCCAGCAAAACGAGCCGCGCACCGTCGATGCGCTCGAGCAAGCCGTCGAGGTTCGGATGCGTGAGGTCGAGCGGCTCGGCAGCGGAACGCACGAGGCGCGCGACGGTATCGGAGTCGGGGGCCTCACCGCGGAGACTCAGCGCTCCGGCCGCTTCCGACCAGCCATGCTCGCCGATGAGCGGCACGAAGCGCACCTGACTCAGCGTTTCGCGTCGAAAGTTGCCGTTAGCTTCGCGCGTCACGCGCACGAGCACTTGATCGGCCTCGGGACCCACGGGCATGACGAGGCGGCCGCCGACCGCGAGCTGGTCGAGCAGGGCGCTCGGCACGTCGGGGCCGCCCGCGGCGACGGCGATGGCGTCGTACGGCGCGTGCTCGGGCCAACCGAGCGTCCCATCGCGACGACTCACTTCGACGTTGTCGTAACCGAGCTGCGCGAGCGTCTCGCCCGCCGTCCGGGCGAGGGGCTCGAGCCGTTCCACGCTGTAGACCCGCTCGGCGAGTCGACTCAAGATCGCAGCGGCGTAGCCCGAACCCGTGCCGACTTCGAGCGCACGCTCGCTGCCCGTGAGCTTCATCGCGTCGGCGGTGAGCGCCACGACGTACGGTTGTGAAATGGTTTGGCCCTCGCCGATCGGCAGGGGCGCGTCGCTGTAGGCGAATTCGCGGAGCTCAGCGGGCAAGAACTCCTCGCGCGGCACGCTCTTGAAGGCGGCGAGGATGCGCGCGTCGCGAATGGCGCGCGCCGACAGTTGCAGCTTCACCATGCGTTCGCGCCGTTCGATCGCTTCCATGACGAATCTCCTCCGGCAGGGTTCGAGTCGGCTCAGTCGCCGAGCACGTCCAAAAGCCCGCGCAGCGGTAGCTCGACCCAGCGCGGTCGCGCGTCGAGCTCGTAGCCGACCTCGTACAGCGCCTTTTCGAGCAAGTGCACCTCGAGCTCGAGATCCAGCTCGCTGCCGGCCGGCGGCAACAAGTCCGTCGCCGCCATGCCCGCGAGGTAGGCGCCGAGGAACGTCACGCTCGCCCAGCGCTCGTGGAACGACGCCCAGCGCGTGAGTACGGCGCGGTCCGTTTCGCGCACCTGGCTGCCGGAGAGCTCACCCGTGAGCGCGCCGAAGGCGGCATAGTGGAACGAGCGCAGCATGCCGGCGATGTCAGCGAGCGGAGAGCGCAGCCGTTCCCGATCAGAGCGGCTCCGCGCGGGTTCGCCCTCGAAATCGACGATGTAAAAGTCGCGTCCGGTGTAGAGCACTTGGCCGAGGTGGTAGTCGCCGTGCACGCGCATGAGGCGGCCGCCGAGCCGCGTCGTGAGCAGCCGATCGATGCGCCGGCTGAGCTCGCGCTTTTTTCCGCGCAGACGCTCGGCGAGCTCGCGTGCTTCGGGCGTGAGCACGGCGGACCCCAGTTTGTCGAAAGTGCGCGCGTTCAAGTTGCGGAGCGACTGATAAAATGAGCGTTGGGACAGCGCAGTGTGCGGCCTGGGAGCGAAGGCGGTGTGCACCAGGTCGTGCGCCAAGGAGACGTGAAGCTCGGCCGTTCGCGTCCCGAGCAGCTTCACGAGCGGTAAATGCTCGGCGAGCAGGTCGTTGACGAGCGGCGGCGGTTCGAGGACGAGCTGGGCGCTGCCGGTGGGCGGCAACACGGGCTCCTCCTCGCGGTGGGTGCTCAGCACCCGCTCGTAAAAGCGCTGCACGGCGTCGACCGTGACGCCCCACGCATCGCCTTCGTTCTGCACGTACGTTTCCGACAGCCAGAGCGTCGAGGGGCTGCCGCGCCGCAAATCGACGTCGATGCGCGCGATGAGATCGGGCACGCGCGGCTTCATGGGCGCGCGTGACAGGTGCTCGAGCACGCGAACCTCGAGCGACGTGCCCTCGTCGAGCTTGCGCATGAGCTTTCCGGCGAAGTCCTGGCCGATGCGGAACGAGCTGTTGCTCTGTTCGGCACCGAGGGCGCGCGACGAATTGACGGCCGGCTCCGCCGACGGGATCGCGGCCGTGCGGATGCCCGTGAGCTCGACGACCGAGCCGCTCAGGACGTGCTCCCCAGCCGCGAGACCGTGGAGCGATTGCCCGACGCGGCCCTGGCCCGCGGCGTCGACGATCCACATCACCGTCGCCGGGTTGGAGGGAGAACGCAGGCCGAGCAGCCCGCCGTTCGGCTGGGTCTCGCTCTGCTCGAACGCAATGGGCAGCACGTAGATCTCCGGCTCGCCTTCGTCGAAAGACGTCTCGACGAACACGAGGAATAGTTCGCTATTGCCCGGCAGCGCGACCGCGTCGAACAGGCGTGCTCGCACGAGCCGGCGCGCCTTGTTGCGGAACCAGCGCTGGAGCGGCATGTAGTGGAGCAGCGTGCTCTCGAGCGGGGAGCCCGGCCGGAGCAACACTTGCGGCTCCATGCTCTGGCGCTCGAGCACCGGCGCCGTGAAGGGGAGGCTCGGCGGCTCGGCATGTTTGCTTTGCACGGCGCGAGACAGCGAGAACCAGAACACGTCGTGCCCGGCGAGCGTGAGCAGGTAGGGCCGCTCGGAAATCGCCGGGAAGTCGATGTTGCCGAAGAGCTCGAGCGGACGCACGCCCTTGAACTCCGTGAGCTCGAGCTCCACCCACTGCGGCGCGCGCGACAGATTCATCACGACGAGCAGGGTCTCTTGCGGATCTTCGCGCACGAAGGCGAGCACCTTGCGATTTTCAGGGGCGAGGATGCGCAGGCTGCCGCGGGCGAAGGTCGGGTGTTGCTTGCGCAGGGCGATCGCGCGCTTCATCCACCAGAGCAGCGAGCTCGAGTTGCTCTGTTGCACCTCGACGTTGACGGTCTCGTAGCTGTACTCGGGATCGATGATAGTCGGTAAGATCAGTCGTTGCGGGTTGGCACGTGAAAAGCCACCGTTACGATCCGGGCTCCACTGCATGGGCGTGCGCACGCCGTTGCGATCGCCGAGGTAGGCGTTGTCGCCCATCCCGATCTCGTCGCCGTAGTAGATGACGGGCGCGCCTGGCATCGAGAGCAAGAGCGCGTTCATGAGCTCGATGCTGCGGCGGTCATTTTGCAGGAGCGGCGCGAGACGACGGCGAATGCCCAAATTGATGCGCGTTTGCCGATCGCGCGCGTAACGCTGCACCATGTAGTCGCGCTCTTCCTCCGTGACCATTTCGAGCGTGAGCTCGTCGTGGTTACGCAGAAAAATCGCCCACTGGCACGACTCGGGGATCACGGGCGTCTGCTCGAGGATGTCGGCGATCGGGTAGCTGTCCTCCATGCGCAGCGCCATGAACAGGCGCGGCATGATGGGAAAGTGGAACGCCATGTGGCATTCGTCCCCGGCACCGAAGTAAGCGGCCGCGTCCTCCGGCCACTGATTGGCCTCGGCGAGCAGCATGCGGCCTTCGAACTTCGAGTCGATGTGGGCGCGGAGCTGCTTCAGGAAGGAATGCGTCTCCGGCAAGTTCTCGCAAGTCGTGCCTTCGCGTTCGAAGAGGTAGGGCACTGCGTCGAGGCGCATGCCGTCGACGCCGAGCTCGAACCAGTGGTCGACGACGCGCAGCATCGCCTCGCGGACCTCGGGATGGTCGAAGTTGAGGTCGGGCTGGTGCGAGAAGAAGCGATGCCAGTAGTAGGCGTTCGCCACGGAGTCCCAGGTCCAGTTCGAGGTTTCGAAATCTTGGAAGATGATGCGCGCGCTCGACCACTGTTTGGGATCGTCGCTCCAGACGTAGAAATCGCGGAAATTCGAGCCCTTGGGGGCGCGGCGCGCGCGCTGGAACCACGGGTGCGCGTCGGAGGTGTGGTTCAAGACGAGCTCGGTGATCACCTTGAGCCCGCGCTCGTGCGCGGCGTCGAGCAGGCGGCGAAAGTCGTCGAGCGTGCCGACCGAACGATCGACCGTCATGTAGTCGGCGATGTCGTAGCCGTCGTCCCGCATCGGCGACGGATACACTGGCAAGAGCCAGAGCGCCGTCACCCCCAAATCTTGGAGGTAATCGAGCTTCTGGATCAGCCCTTCGAGATCCCCGGTCCCGTCGCCGTTGCAGTCGTAAAAGGAGCGGACGCGGAGCTCGTAAAGGATTGCTTCTTTGTACCAGAGCGCTTCGCGTTTCATGTGAGGGCGCCCTCCAGGTGGGGAAATGCCGTGCCGTTCGCCGCACGCTCGCGCCGCCGCTCGACGAAGCGAGCGAGGAGCGCGCGCACGGCGGATGGCCCGTCGACACGATAGTGCGCGTGCGTGGGCAGCACGCTCGCCGCAAAAGTATAGGGGCTCGGGGCCGCGGCGCGGAAGAGCTCCTCGTCGCTGCGGTCGTCGCCCATCGCCACTACGGTCGGGTCGCCGGGTATGTCCGCCAGGAGCCGCTTGAGCGCGACGCCCTTGTCGGTATCTTGCGGCCGGACTTCGACCACCTTGCGGCCGCCGATCACGGACGCCGGCTGGCGCGCGAGGATTTGAACCAGGTTCAGCCGGAGCTCTCTCGCGCGCGCGGCGCCGAGCTGTCGGTCGGCGTTCCGGTAGTGCCACGCGAGCCCCGCCGTCTTCTGTTCCACGAAGGAACCGGGCGTGCGCGAGCAGTACTCTTCGAGCATGGCGAGGACCGGCGCGCGCCAAGCGTGCGACAGGTCCTCGACATGACGTATCCAGTCGCCGCCCCACTGCCGCGACCAGACGCCGTGCTCGGCCACGAGCGCGAGCGGCAAATCACCGACGAAGCGCGCGAGCGACTCGAGCGTGCGACCGCTCACGACGGCGACCTTGACGCCGGGGCACGCCGCGAGCGACGCGAGTAACTCGAGCAACTCCGCGCCGGGTACGGCGCCGTCCGGGGTCGAGCTGATCGGCACGAGCGTGCCGTCATAGTCGAGCGCGAACACGAGCTCGGGCCGCTCGGCCATTTCGTCGGCGAGCGCCAGCACCTGTTCGGGACGCCGGCGCAGATCGGCGGGCCCGAGGCTCGTCGGCTCGAGCTTGAGCGCCGACAAAAATGAGCTCGCCCACAGATCGACCGGCCGCGCGTCCACCTTTTCACGCAGCCGTCGCATGCGGCGCCGCCGCTCGGGCTCGTCCATTTCGAGCGCGCGCTCGATCGCGCCCGCGATGGCCGCGACGTCGTAGGGATTGACGACGAGGGCATCGGCGAGCTCGCTGGCCGCGCCGGCGAATTCGCTTAAGACGAGCACCCCGTCGCCGTCGACGCGCGAGGCGACGTACTCCTTGGCCACGAGATTCATGCCGTCACGCAGCGGCGTCACGAGCATCACGTCGGCGGCCGTGTAGCTTGCGACGAGCTCGTGCTGGTCGACGGAATCGTAGACGTAGTGGATGGGCGCGCTGTGCAGCGTCGCGTGTGCGCCGTTGATGCGCCCGGCGATCTCTTCGATTTCCCGCTTGAGCTCGCGGTAGGCGCTGACGTTTTCGCGCGACGGCACGGCGACCTGGAGCAGCATGATTTTGCTGCGGTACTGCGGGGAGCGCTCGAGCAGGCGCTCGATGGCGAGGAATTTCCGCGTGAGCCCCTTGGTGTAATCGAGTCGATCGATGCCGAGCAAGAGCTTGTCGGCGGCGTGCGCTGCGCGGAGCTCGCGACTCGCCTTGAGGATCGCGGGCTCACGGGCGAGCGCGGCAAAGCCGTCGGCGTCGACCCCCATGGGAAAGACGTGCAGTCGCACGCTGCGCCCTTCGACCTCGACGCGATCGAGCTCGGCGTCGAAGCCGAGCACGCTGAGGAGCGCGGCCGAGAAGTGGCGTTGATCGTTGAAGGTATGAAAACCGATCAGATCGGCGCCGAGCAAGCCTTGGAGCACCGCCTCGCGGTAGGGCAAGATGCGAAAGACCTCGGACGAGGGGAAGGGGATATGCAAAAAGAAACCGATGCGCGCGCGCGGCAACCGATCGCGTAGCAGCGCCGGCAGGAGCAAGAGGTGGTAGTCCTGCACCCAGATGAGATCGTCGGGGCGGGCCTCTTTGGCGACGGCGTCGGCAAAGCGCTGGTTCGCGCTTTCGTAGGCGTCCCAGTCGCGAATGTCGCCGGGCACGCGGTCGAGCAAGTAGTGAAACAGCGGCCAGATGACGCCGTTGGCGATGCCGTCGTAAAAGCGCGTCATCTCCTCGCTCGTGAAGTGCACGGGCACCACGTTCGACGGCAGCGCGCGCTCGATGCGTTCGCGTTCCGGCCCGGGTTCCGTGTTCACGCCGGGCCAGCCGATCCACGCGCTCGAGCCGCTCGCGTGCACGCTGCGGAGCCCGGTCGCTAGCCCGCCGGGGCTCGGCCGCACGAGGAGCGGCTCGGAATTCGGCGTGATCGACACCGGGAGCCGGTTCGACACCAAAAGCACGCGTCCGCGTTGCCCGTTCGCTTCACCTACTTCAACCACCAGCGCTCCTGTTCTTTTCGGGGCCTGCCCCGCCGAACACCGCAGTCGTCCACGCTGCTAGCGTTCCCTCCGGCGGGCTCGGCGTGCTTGCGAGTAGACAACGCGCTTCCCCGAGCTCCCTGTATACCCTGAAATCAGCGAGCGGCCGCGGCGCGTCGCCCAAATTCGCGAGCACGACGCGCTCGGCCCCGTCGAGCCAGCGTCGCACGACGACGACCTCGCCATCCGCCACGGCTTCGAGCCGGCCCTCGCTCGGCTCGCGCAACACGGGATCGCTCTGCCGCAGGGCAAGCGCCGCGCGCACGAGCGCGAGCGTCGTCGCATGTTCGCCCTCGTGCCGCTCGTCCCAACGCAGCCGCGAGCGCTCGAACGTCGCGTCCGCCTGCGGATCGGGGATCCGCTCGCGCGCGCTCGGATCGGTGAAGGCGGCGAAGCGCTCGAATTCGCGCCGGCGTCCGGTGGCGATCAGCGTCCCGAGCTCGGCGTCGTGATCGGTGAAGTAGAAGAATGGGCTACTCGCCGCCCACTCGTCGCCCATGAACAGGAGCGGCGTCGTCGGCAGCACGAGCAAGAGCACGTAGGCCGCACGGTAGGCCGGAGGGCGGGTGAGCTGCGACAGCCGTTCACCGAGCGCGCGATTGCCGATCTGATCGTGATTTTGGAGGCAGTAGACGAGGCTTTCGGCCGGAAGTTCCCGCGCGGACGCTCCGCGCGGCTTGCCCGACGGCGGGAAGATCTGCCCCGTATACAGCCAACCTTCCGTAATGGCTCGCGCGACGTCCGCGGCCCCCGGCGTGTACGCCCCGTAATAGCCGTCGCGCTCGCCGGTCAAGGTCACGTGCACTTGATGATGAAAGTCGTCCGCCCAAATGGCGTCGAGTCCGTGCTCGCGCACGAGCTCCGGGGTGTTGCGCTCGTCCTCGGCGGCGAGCCACGGCTTGGGCGTGTGCGCGCCGAGCACGTGGGCGAGCTCGTGGAGCACGTGCTCGGGTGAGGGATCGAAGATGCTGTGCGTCGCGTCGAGCCTGAGGCCGTCGAAGCGAAATTCGTCGAGCCAGTAGCGCGCGTTGTCCAGCACGTAGCGGCGCAGCGCGGGCTCGCTGAAGTCGGGGGCGTCGCCCCAGGCGGTCGGCGTCTCGCGCGTGAAGTAGCGGCGGCTGTAGGCCGGGAGGTAATTGCCGGCCGGCCCGAAGTGGTTGTAGACGACGTCGAGCAGCACCGAGAGGCCGTGCTCGTGGATGCGATCGACGAACTCGCGCAGCTCGTCGGGGGTGCCGTAGGCGGCGTGTGGAGCAAAATGAGCGACTCCGTCGTAGCCCCAGCCGCGCCGGCCCGCGAACGACGAGAGCGGCATGAGCTCGAGCGTCGTCACGCCGAGCGCCGCGAGGTGCTCGAGTCGCGTCGCGGCCGCGGCGTACGTGCCCTCGGGCGTGAAGGTGCCCACGTGTAGCTCGTAGATCACGTGCGCGTGCCGTGGCCGCGGCATGCGCGGAAAGCGCCAATCGTGTCGGCTCTCGACGACCATGGCCGGCCCGTGCACACCGTGCGGCAGCGCGCGGGCGTACGGATCGGGCAGCGCGCGTTCGCCGTCGAGCACGAAGCGGTAGAGCGCGCCGTGTCCGACGCCTGCTACCTCGGCCGTGAAATAGCCGTCGCCCGTCGCGACGAGTGGCACGTCCTGGAGCGGTCGATCGCTCGCGTCGTAGAAGCGCACGAGCGCGCGTCCCGCATCCGTGAACGCTCCGAAACGCGTGGCGTTGCCGCAAACGCGCGCGCCAAGCTCCGGGATTTCCGCCGTCACGTGGCCTCCTCCCGCAAGAGCAACGCCACTGGAAATTCGGCGAAGAGGTCCCGAAGCGCGGCCGTGCCAGAGAGCGTAAGTCGTGCGCCCGTGAAGACGTTCACGTAGTTGCCGCTGTGACGGAGCTCGAGCGTGGCGTCGCCCCAGACGTCACCGAGAGCCCAGGGACGTTCGCCGCGCGTCAGCGTGTAGACGAGCCGCGGCACGACGCAAATGAGCCGCGCGTCTTCGAAACCACGTGTGAACGCCACGACGTGCTCGCCGCCGGGCAACGCCGTGTAGTCGCCGCGCAGGAAGAGCTCCGGCTGCGCCCTTCGGGTCTCGAGCCCGAGGTGCGTGACGTAGAGCTTGATGTCGCCGTCCGCGTAGCGTTCGAGTAACTCGCGCGCGAGCGGCGCGCGCTCGTTCAGGCGCGCGCGCAGCGCGGTGAGCGCCCTTTGCCGCCGTTCGAAGTCCACGGGCCGCCGGTTGTCGGGATCGACGAAGCTCTGCTGCCAGAGCTCGCAGCCCTGGTAGGTGTCGGGCACGCCGGGCGAGCACAACTTGAGCAGGCATTGCGCGAGGGCGTTGCTCGCGCCGTATGCCGAGATTTGCGCGCAAAAGCCGCGCGCGTGCTCGATGAACGCCTCGTCCGCGAAGGCGCGGTCGACGAAGGCCGTGACGGCGGCTTCGTACTCGCCGTCTTGATTCAACCAGGAGGTGCGCGTCTTCGCTTCGCGCGCGGCCTTGAGCGCGTACTCCTTCACGCGATCCCTGAATTCGTCGCGTCCCGCACGGCCGTCCCAGCCGAAGGGCCACGCTCCCACGATCGCCTGAAAGAGCCCGTACAGGTGCGTGAGCTCGGGCCCCGCCGCGTCGCCCGTGCCCGCGGGCAGCGTGAGCTCGCGCCAGCGCCGCACCGTGCTGGCCCAAATCCGCGGCATCTCGGAGAGCACCGCGATGCGCGCGGCGGCGTCCTCGCCGCGCTTGGTGTCGTGCGTCGACGTCGCGAGCATCGCGAAGGGCCAGCTCCGTGCCCGCTCCTCGTTCTTGGCGTGAAACGCCGCGGCGTCGAGACCGAAGCGCGCGGGACTCCCGCCGACCTCGTTCAGGCAAATCAGCCGCGTGTAGCGATAAAACGCGGTATCCTCGACCGCCTTGGCCATGATGGGCCCCGTGAGCTGCTGAAAGGGCATGGCGAAGGCACGCCGATCGATTTCGATCCCGGTCGGCGTCGTCTGGCCGAGCAGCTGGCGCTCCACGAATTCGAAGATGCTCGGGCTCAGCGCTGGGCTGCGCCGGCGCGCGAGGCGAACGGCGGCGCGAATCAACCGCTCGTCTTGTTCTTGCCGTTCTGGCGTATCGCGCAGGTACGTCCGGTAGACGGGGAACGCGCTCGCGACCTCTTCGATGGCGCGCGTGAGGCTGAGGAGCGTGAAATCACGGTAGCTCCGGTGCGCCATGGCGATGCGCTGGAGCCGTGTCGCGAGCATGTTGATCTCGCTCACGAGCACGTGCGCGAGCACGTGACGTTTGGCGGCATAGACATGCTCGGGAAAGGTCGCCTGATCGCCCGTGAAGGCGCGGTACACGGCCGTCATGGCGCTTTCCGCTTCCGGATCGACCCAGAGCCCCTCGACGATCGCCAGGAAATCGTAGCCCGTCGTGCCGTCTACGGGCCAGGTTGCCGGCAGCACCTCGTCGCGAGCCAGGATTTTTTCGACCAACAGCGGCAGCGGGCGGGCGGTGTCGTCGGGGCTGCCGTTTTCTCCCGGCTCGTTCGGCACGAAACGTCGCTGAATCGCGTCGAAATAGGCGTAGGGATCGTAGAGGCCGTCCGTGTGGTCGAGCCGCAGCGCGTTCACGCGCTTCTCCTCGATCAAGCGAAAGACGAGCGCGTGCGCGCGGTCGAACACCGCTTCGGTTTCCATGCGCACGGCCGCCAGGTCGTTCACGTCGAAGAAGCGCCGGTAGTTGATCTCCTCGACGGCCACGCGCCAGGAGGCGAGCCGATAACTCTGGCTCGATACCAGCCGCTCGAGCCCGTCGAAGCTCGCCGACACGCCGCGCGTCCCGTTGAGCTCGACGAGCGCCTCGTCGAGCCCGGCCCGCACGGCCCCCGATTCGGAGACGAGCGTGGCGAGGCGGCGCCGAATCACCTGCGTCTCGCGTTGCCGTTCGCGTCGGAGCTCCGGCTGCAATTGCGTGCGCGGCGGCAGATGTCCGAGGGCGACGACGATGCTCTCGAGCTCGCGTCGCGCCAGATCGTCCTCGGGCAAACGCGATTTCCCGACGGCCGCGCACAAGAGCGGGCCCAGCGTGTCCGCTGCGATTGGCAGCCGCCGGTCGAAGTAGCGGAGCTTGATCGCTCCGCCCTCCCACACGACGGCGAGATCCCCGCGCTCGAGCACGTCGCCGTACTGCCCGTCGAGCATCGGCAAGAGTACGCGATTTTGCAGATCGGCCCGCGGCGGTGACCAGTCGATGTCGAAGAACTCCGAGCAGGACGAGCTCGGCCCGTGCTCGAGCACGTCGTCCCAGGCGCTGTTCTGGCCGCCGGAAATGCCCATGTGGTTCGGCACGAAGTCGATGATGAGGCCCATGCTGCGGCGCTTGAGCTCGTCGCTCCACGCCGAGAACGCCGGCTCGCCGCCGAGCTCGGGATTGAGCGTGCCGTAGTCGACGACGTCGTAGCCGTGCGTGCTTCCGGGCGTCGCTCGCAAGATCGGCGACGTGTACACGTCCGTCGCGCCGAGCTCCTGCAGGTACGGCGTGGCCGCCTGCGCGTCGGCGAAGCGAAAACCGGCGTGCAGCTGCAGCCGGTAGGTCGCGTTCAACCGATGCAACGCGCCGCCCGCACGCAAGACGCGCGAGCTCGAGCGAAAGAGCTTCAGCGCGTGGGGCAGGAGCGTCGTCTTGTCGCCCGGGCGCCGGTTTTCCTCGGCGTGGTCGTCGGCCGTATCGACCAGGAGCTCCCACGGCTCCTCGACGGTCTCGACGGGCAACGTGAAGTCGAGCGACTGCTCGCTCGCGTTCAAGAGCAAAAGCAGATTGTCGTCGACGAGCGAGCGGCCGGTCTCGTCGATGTCGTCGATGCCGCGCCCTGCGAGAAACATCGCGACCGCGCGGCCCTCGGGATTGCCCCAGCTCGCCGCCGTCGTCGGCTGCCCGTCGGGATTGAACCACAATAGGTCACGCACGCGCGTGCCGAACACGTCCGCGCCCGTGAAGAACTTCGAACGGCGCAGGGCCGGGTGTTCGGCGCGGATGCGCAAGAGGCGGCGCGTGAAATCGAGCAGAGCGCGCTGCCCGGCCTCGAGCCGCCAATCGAGCCAGCTGAGCTCGTTGTCCTGGCAGTACGCGTTGTTGTTGCCGCGCTGTGAGCGCGAAAATTCGTCGCCGGCGACCAGCATCGGCGTGCCCTGCGAGAGCAAGAGCGTGGCCAAAAAATTGCGCTGCTCGCGCGCGCGCCGCCGCTCGACCTCGGGGTCGTCGCTCGGGCCCTCGGCGCCGTGGTTCGAGCTGCGTTCGCCGTCGCTGCCGTCGCGGTTGCCCTCGCCGTTCGCTTCGTTGTGCTTGTGATCGTAGGAGACGAGGTCGCGCAGCGTGAAGCCGTCGTGCGCCGTGACGAGATTGACGCTGGCCGTCGGCGGCCGGCCCGTGCTCTCGTACAAATCGCTCGAGCCCGTCAGGCGATAGCCCATGTCGGCGAGCTGTCCGGGCTCACCGCGCCAAAACGCGCGCACCGTGTCGCGGAAGCGCCCGTTCCATTCGGCCCACAGCACGGGAAAATTGCCGACCTGATAGCCGTTATTGCCCACGTCCCACGGCTCCGCGATGAGCTTCATGCGGCTCAACGTGGGCGACTGGTGAATGAGCGTGAAGAAGCTCGAGAGCTGATCGACTTCGTGGAGCTCGCGCGCGAGCGCGGCGGCCAGATCGAAGCGGAAGCCGTCGACGTGCATCTCCGACGCCCAATAACGGAGCGAGTCCATGATGAGCGCGAGCACTTGGGGGCTCCGCACGTTCAGCGTGTTGCCGCAGCCCGTGGTGTCGAAGTAGTAGCGCTTGTCGTTCTCGACGAGACGGTAATAGGTCGCGTTGTCGATGCCGCGAAAGCTCAGCGAGGGGCCGAGGTGATTGCCTTCGGCGGTGTGGTTGTAAACGACGTCGAGGATCACCTCGATGCCGGCGCGGTGCAGCGTCTTGACGAGCTGCTTGAACTCGCGCACCTCGCCGCCGAGCTCCGCGGACGAGCGATAGCGCACGTCCGGCGCGAAGAAGCCGATGCTGTTATAGCCCCAGTAGTTCCGAAGGCCGCGGTCGAGCAAGAGCTTGTCGTCGACGAACGCGTGCACGGGCATGAGCTCGACCGCCGTGACGCCGAGCTCCTTCAGGTAACGAACGATCGCGGGGTGGGCCATGCCGAGGTAGGTGCCGCGCAGCGACTCGGGTACCTCGGGGTGGAGCTTCGTGAAGCCGCGGACGTGCGCCTCATAAATCACGGTGCGCCGGAACGGCACGTTCGGCGGTTCGTCGCCCTCCCAGTCGAAGGTCGGATTGATCACGACGCCGCGCGGCGCGCCGAGCGCCGGCTTGGTCGCGGGGTGCAGATCCGCTTCGGGACTCCCGTCGAGCTCGTACGCGAAACAACCGCGTGACCAGTCCTCCACGCGATCCAAGGCCTTCGCGTACGGGTCGAGCAAGAGCACGTTCGGATTGAAGCGATGGCCGCGTGCCGGATCGTACGGACCGTAGACGCGATAGGCGTAACGCTGGCCGAGCGGGATCCCGGGAACGTAAGCGTGCCAGACGTAAGCAGTCCGCTCCTTGAGCTGAATGCGAGTCTCGGTGTCGTCGTCGCTCAAGAGGCACAGCTCGACGGCCTCGGCGTGGGCGGAAAACAGCGCGAAATTGGTCCCGTCCTCGTCCCACGTAGCCCCGAGCGGATGGGGCGAGCCCGGCAGCACTTGCATCGTTCCGCGTCGCGGCTGCCAGAAGCGTGCCGCGTACCGTCTGCACGAGACAGGCCGGAGAATGCCGTAAAATCGAGGTCAGCACGGCAAGGACCCATGGGGCGGCGTGTTGCGCGCACGCTGCATTTTGCCCCGCGTGGGCACCGAGGCCGGGCGACCGATCGAGCTCGCTATGCGACGTCCGAAACGTCAGCCGTGCTCGGTGCTCGGCTTCGGAGACTCGGGCGTAAACTTCGCGAGATCGCCGATACCGAGCGACGCTTCGAGTCGCGCCATCTCGGCGACGGCTTGTTCGAATCCATGAGCGCCCAGCCGCTCGTGCTCGCGGTCCTCGAACTTGTCACCGAGCTCTCGATACGCGGCGTCGTCGAGCGTCTCGCGGAACGCGGGGAACGCGCGCGTGTCCTCGAACGCGGCGTGCGGCCGATACATGCGCGAAAAATCGCGGAGCATCGCTGCGAGCTCCGGGGTCGCCTTGAAGTTCTTCGTGCGGCGCGCGATCTCCGCCGTGAGCTCGCGTCCGCGCTGATGCTGGAGCCGGAGCACGCGCACGAGCTCGACTTCGAGTTTCTTCGCCTCGAGCGCGGGGAACACGAAGTCCTCTTCGCTCTTCTCGTGGTAGTCCTGAATGAAGCGCTCGACGAGCGACGTGGCGCCTCCGAGCGTCGCCGGATCCACCTCGGCGTGCGCTTCGATCCGGCGCGCCACTTCCTCGTACACGAGCAGCACGCGCTCGACGAGGCCGTGCTCCTGCATCAGATCCTCGGCGGGCGTGACGACGGGCTCCTTGCCTTCGTCTTTGCTTTCGCCCTTGGACTCGTTCGGGCGTCGCGGCGTTTCGGCTTCGGCTGCGTGCGAGCTCGCACGCGTGCAGCCCGTGACGAGGAGCCACGCGCCCGACGCGGCTCCGGCAAGTAGTGCTCGACGCGTGTCCTCGGGTGCTCGCATGACGTGAGGCCTCTCTGTCGCTGACGCGGTTCGCGCCATTATTGCGTGTCGTCGTCGTCACGGCCAGCGCGCCACTCGCCGAAATCTCGGGAGCCAGGCCGACACGCCGGGGCGAATTGGCTCGTCCGCGGGCTCGCTCAACGCGCCAATTTCGACAGTTTCGGAATCGCCGCTTTCGCAACGGCAAAATAGTTCGGATCGAGCTCGACGCCGATGCTCGGATAACCGACGGCGACCGCGGCCGCGATCGTAGAGCCGCCGCCCATGAAAGGATCGAGCACGCGGCCTTCCCCGAGCGGCAGCGCGGCGCGCACGATCTGGCGCATGAAGGACTGGGGTTTGAGGGAAGGGTGGGGCGCAAGTTCGCGCTCCGCGCTCCGCGTGGGAGCGGAACGGATCACGTCGGCGAACGGACGATCATCCTCCGTGCGGCGCAGGCCGCCCGTTTTGTAGCGGCGGAGGTTGTCCTGCACCCGCCCTTCGCACGGCTTGCGGAACACGCCCCACGGCTCCCACGCCGAGCGCGCCATGACGCTGACGCCCGCGAATTCGCGCTCCGCGTTCTTCGGCCGATCACCGCCGCGCAGCGTCTGCACGAGCCGCACGATCTCGCCGCGCTTTTCGAACCCGGCGGCGACGAGCGGCGCATACACGAGGTGCGACAAGAGCGGCTGCGTCGCGATCATGAGATGCCCGCCAGGCGCGAGCACGTGCAGCGCCGCGCTCGCGAACAGTTCGAAGAAGCGAGCGAGCCGCGCGCGATCGGCGTCCGTCAGCACCGTGAAGCGCGGCAGCGGCCGGCGCACGTTGCCGTCGAGCGCGGGCGGAATGCGCCACACCCCGCCGCGACCGAGGCGCAGCTTCGCTTGCTCGACGGGCTCGTATTCGCGGACTCCATACGGCGGATCGGTGACGATCGCTTCGATCGACGCCGCTCGCCGCGCCGCCATGAACGCGACGCCATCGCCCAAACGGAGCTCGTAACGCGCCACTCCGCTTTCGACCACGCCCTTCGGAACGGCGTCAAGATCATCGGAGCCGACGAACGACATGGACTGCGTGATGGGGGCGAGACACCTTGGCACGAAGAGCGGGGCAAGGAAACATGCTGCGGTCGCCTTGGTGCGTCACCGTCAACTTCGACTGGAACTGGCCGCGTTCCATTGAACGCGCTGTGATCGACGAGCTCTTCTCGCTCCGCTTGTCACCGGCGGTAACGCGATCTTGCTGGAACCAAACGGCATCGGCAAATCGATGATCCTCAAAAATCCCGGCCACCAGGCGCTGCTCCGCGGCTTGACCGTGCGCTTTACCAGCGCCAGCACGATGCTCACCGATCCGCCGATCTCGCCGCCCAGGACAGTCCGAGCGCGCTCTCGCGCCGGCCCGTCCCGTCATTGCTCGCCGCGCCCTCCATGTGTCGACGAGGTCGGTTACCTCCCATACAACAACCCTACGCCGACCTGTTTTTCGAGGTCGGTTTCGCGCGGCTACAATACCCCCGCTTTGATCGTTATCAGCACCAACAAATCCTTCGCCTGAGTGGAGCGAGGTCTTCCCGCACGTCGCCTACGTCGTGACCCTCGTCGACCGGCTCATCCATTACGCCGAGCTCATCAGCATCGAGGGCTACCGTTACCGCTCAGAGAAGCCAGGAACGCGCTGCCAATCTCTTCGCCGTCAGAAGCTCGGTCTTGGAGGAAGTCCAGCGGGCGGACGACGGATGTCCTTCAGCGCGAGGGAGCTGGTGCAACGTTCGGCGGTATCCTATCGTCCGCGGAGGCTGGCCCCAACATTGTCGTATCCACGCGTCGACTCCAAGCGGCCTGCCCAATGACCAGTCCAAGGCAGTAGACGGCGATTGCGCACGCGGCTTGGATGGACTTTCTGCGGTAAATCCGCAGAGGCGCAAGATGTTCCGGTCTGACGGCCGATTCCCAGCTGCGGGAGAACGATAGTACACTCGCACGAGTTAACCAAGGGTATTGCCTGGCCGCAGAGGGAAACGCAAGTAGGGCTCTCACCCCGAGAACAGTCACTATCACCCACCCAAGGACGACTGGGAAGACTAGGAGTGACATGGCACCCGCACCAGACTGTCTCCGCGAGTGCTACCACGGCGTCGGGAGCTTTTCGGCGGCATATGTTGATAACGCACAGAAGATCTCCTTCGCGCTCAGATCAGTTCCGACGTTGTACTTAGAGTAATCACTGATCTTTTTTAAGAGATCCGCCGATACCTCGTTGTACAGCTGCTCAAGATTTGGGTCCACGTCGTCATCGCAATCGAGTGCCTTGTTGATCGCCTTCTCGAGCGCCGCCTTCTGGAGCTTGAGCGAATTGATCTGGTCGAGCTGTTGGCCCATCTCCCAATAGGTTATCCCTGTGGTTGCGGCGGCCCACATTTCACACGCCACGAAGGTGCCTGCCGCCCAATAAGGCCCGTGACCATTCAGGTCGACCCAGTTCACGGGGTCGCCTCGAAGGTAAGCGTACAGATCAGCATCTGCTCCACCAAAAAGATACGAATCCTTGCTCAACCAGCGACCGACGGTCGGGTCGTACTCCCGCGCGCCGAACCGTATCGCCCCTGTATCGTCATCATGGATCCCTCCCGCAAACCCAAACGGCATCCAATCGAGGCCGGTCCCGGTCACCTCGCCGAAACTCGTATAACTTGCCATGAACGGCACATCGCTCGCGTTCGCTACATTTACCACATAGCGCGGGCTTCCCAATTGGTCGCTAATGACCCGATAGGTCGCACCCCCACGCACCACGTAATCCGGCACGGTGCCCCTCGAGCCGTATACGAATTCAGAAACCAAGGTGCCGTTTCCGTCGAACTCGGCGGCCGGCTTGAGCGAGTTCCGATAGATCCATTGTTTCTGAAGCACGCCGTTTTTCTTCCTCCCCACACGGCGACCTATCCCGTCAACCAAGTAGTCGATGATGTCGCCATTGGGCAGTCCAACAGTGAGCAAGTTCCCCAGGGCATCATACTGGAACAGCCACGTCGCACCGGTATCTCGGTTCGTCTTCGTTTCGAGTTCGCCGTTCGCGGTGTACGTGAAGTCGAACGGCCCATAGCTGAGCAACCGATCCTGGTCATCGTAGGTACCAACAGCTGTTGTTCCGGCCGTTCCATTGAAGCCCAACGTACGATTGCCATTTGCGTCATAGTCAAAGTGTTCGCTGGCTGAGCCGTTTAGGGTCACATCGGTGAGTCGTCGAAGGGCATCATAGGTATATCGATAAATGTTCGTCGTCCCACCGATGACCTCGGTCTTTTGAACAACCCGCCCCAAGGCGTCTCGTTCGGATCCGGGTTCATCGTACGTGAACGCGACGAGGGGTGCGGTCTGGAACGACAAGCCTTGCGTCGCAAGTTCCCCGAACGGGTTGTAGGAGAGTGACTCGGTCGTGTTGCCAAGCACGATGCTCCTGACGATTCCAGCGCTGTCTCGCGCGAGTTTGAGGGCGTCAGTGCCCGCCGGGCTGCATGTCGTCGGAGAAACACAGGTAAGCAATTGGTCGTGATCATAGCCGAAAGCGGCGTGACTTGAGCCAGTCGCTCCGGTGACTGTCTCGAGAGTCCTGTTGAAATCAGTGTTGTAATTCCAAGCGATTCCGCCCGTGACGCCACCACTCCAAAGTACGCTTTTAGTCAGCATGCCGTCATAGCTAAAGTGCAAGTCAACGTCGTACGGGCCGTGGATATCGCTTGTCCTACCGGCACCACTAACGCTTCCCGCAGGATAGTACTCATAGCTGACGAGTCCACCCGGGATCGAGACGGTGCTAAGGTTGCCAGCGTCATTCGGGGTCCTCACGACCTGCAGCCCGTCCGGTCTGTTTTCCCTACGCAGCATGCGGTCGGCGTCATAGGTGTACGTCGTCGAGAATTGTGAGAGGCCCGCGGCCGGCGGAATATACGACTCCAGCAGGTTCACCGGAGTATACGCCAAGGCGTGTGCCGGACGATCTGGCGGCGACACGCTCGTCAAATTGCCCACGGGATCCCATGTGTACGTCGTGGTGGACGACAATCGCGTTTCGGTCAACACGTGGCCCAGCGCATCTCGGGAGAATGCCGTAGTTACTCCTAAGGGATCGGTCTCCTCGGCGAGGTAGCCCGCTGAAGCTCCCGACGGGAAGTATGTACTCGCCGTGACTCGCCCGCCTTGTGAAAGCGTCGCCACGCGGCCGTTGCCATTAAACGTGACCGATAACGGCGCCTGATTGTCAATCTGAATTGACGTGACGCGCCCTTGTTGGTTCAGGTTCCTAGTCACAACGCGATTCTCGGGAGTAGTCGTGGTCTCCGTCAGAGTACTTCGATTAAATACGGTCTTCCAATTGTTTCCGTTTCTTGTTTCCGTGTCCAGGCGCACAAACGTGCCCGGAGACGTTGTGTAGCTTCGTGTCCGGGTGATCACGTTGACTAGTCCAGAGGGTACTCGAATGATTTCATTGAGAGGGCCAGCGAGCAAACCGTAGAGTCGATCGGGTTGAACGCTTGTCGTACGGACGGTTCCGTCAGCCTGCGCCGTCACGCGCGTTCCGGACGAATCGACGATGGTCGAATTCGCAGTGCCGTCAGGCATCGTCCTTGTGACTTTGCCGCCGCCCGACTGACCTCTTATTTCGTACCTGGTAATTCGTTGCTGTGCGGTCGTCTTAGTCACTGTCCCCACGTTTTGGCCGCCTGTTACGGCATCAGTTCTTGCGAGTCCAATCGAGCCGCCGACCGCGTCGACATCAGACAGGAGGCGCCCAGCTGAATCATAACTCATTATCGAATCAATGTTGCGCCCATTCGTGAATCTACTGAGGAGCCCGTCCGCCGTATGTTCGAGAGCTGTCATCCCGCCTGCCGGATCGATGACACTCGATAGATAGCCGTTGGAGTCTATCTGAAGCGTGGTTCGTTGACCATCTGGGGACACGATTGCGGTCGCCGGACCTGCGGAAGTGCGTTCGATGGTTGTTGTTCTATTGTCCAAGTCTACAATCGATGCGAGTAACCCATTCTGATAGTTGAACGCCAAAAGTTGGCTGCCGGTGTAGCCATCAATTTTCTGTAGATGTCGGCCTGTCAGCGGGTCAAAAACATCGAGCATTCGACCGGCGGAATCAGGCACAATTAGGTTTGACCCACCAAAGGATGGCAATGGTGACGTAATGCGAAAAAGGACAGCGCCGGCGCCCTGCGGCCCGATATTGGATTCCTGGGCGGCGAACAGCCCCGAGGGTCCAAAAGCGACCCCGGTGAGGTTCGGTGCCAATGACGTCGCCGGTGCACCATTGGCAATCAGGTCTGCTGTGAGGGAACAGGCACCTCCGCCCGCCATGGTGGTCACAATCCCATTCGCGTGAAACGTTCGAATCGAGCAATTTGCGTCTGTGAAGTACAGATTTCCTGACCAATCCGCGGCAAGCGATCGGATTGTCGTGTTCGGTGCCTGGTAGGACAGCACTGATATTCCGTCTTGGTTGCCGCACGGGGTCTTCTTACAGCCGAGCTCAAGACGAACTTTGCCGTCGCGGTCGAACGCAAATACTTCACCGATCGATGGAGCGCCCGCGCCAGGGATGGCCCGAAGATGCGCGGCATAAAGCGTGCCTTCTCCGTCGACAGCGAGGGCGGTCGCTTGAAAGTACGTTTGCGCCCCGGGTCCCTCCGTCACGATCTGTTGAGCAGAAGTGGGGTTCGACAAGCACCCAGTTCCGAGTACGGTTCGAATTGTCCCATCCGTAGATATGCTCCTCACACGACAATTGCCACTGTCAATGAAATACACTGTCCCGTCCGGTGTGACCGCGGGCGATATTGGGCGAAAGAGCTGTGCGTTGGCCGCGGCACTGCCATCACCATCGAAGATCGACGAGGTAGGTATGCCCCGCCCAGCCAGGCGGTGGGCGACGCCGTCCGTTGTGATGCGAAATACCTTGTGCTGGTTGTCATCCGCAAGGACAAGAGAGCCGTCGGGTGCGAATGCTAACCCACCGACCGCCAAAGCAAGCCTTGTGGCGGGAACTTCTTCCCCCCCAATCCCGCCGGACGAAGCTCCTGCCACGAGAATCTGAGTGTTCGATTGGATCCGAAAGACTTGGCTGCCGGTTGCGTAAGTAAGGTTGCCAAGGGGGTCGATGACCATAGCCCGTCCCAATCCCGAGAGTGGCGGGATGAACGCGCCCGAAGCCGCGCTGCCTCCGACGTCTGGGGCGGCTAGTGCCTGGCTCAACCCTACAGTCGTCCCGTCTCCACGGTTGACCACTCTAGAACCTGGTTGATACACGTCCTGTGCACTCAATGTCCAGCCACCGAAGCCAAGAGGTAGAGGATCGAAAACGCCGTGCAGGCCGAGCTCCGACGCGCGGTCCAGATTGATCTCTCCCCGTGCTGGATTGTTCGTGACGAACTCGACGGGCACGGAGCCTGCGATTGATGCTCCGAAGGTTGGCGTTTTTATGTACTTGGCATCATAGATATTCGAGATCGTTATCTTGGCGCGCTCAGAACCGAGGAGAGGACGGCCCCATACGTCCTTGCCGTTCCAGGTGAAACGCATGGATGCATTCGGCGTTGGCGCGAATGACTGCTCGATAGACTGGCCGGCAATAGCGATTTGAACATCCACCCGTTTCGTACTTACGGGCAGAGTCGACCCGGTAATGGGGATTGTCGCAGAGAGTCCCGAAGCACGACCGCGGGCACGTGCGCTCGAGTAATGTAGGCTCACGGTCGTGCCCGCGATGGGCACGTCTTCGTGAAGAGTCTGAGATTCACAGCCAATCGCCGAGCCACGCTTGTCTTTGCATTCCTTGTCGTTGTCATCGTCTGGATTGTCGTGCTCGTCGGGCTGTGGATCGGGCGGCGAAGGGCGGTCGGCGTCATCCGGTGGCCAGGCATTCCAATTAGTGTCCCACGGCGATGTGAAATGAGGAATGAGCACACGCCAGAGTGTCTGCCCTGGGGGATAGATGTCCGCGAGCCGGATCAGTTCCTCGGTCGTGATGCCTTGAGCGGCAAGTTGTGACGTCGTGTCTGGAACGGAGTCGCCGTCGAGGTCGATGGTCGCGACACCGCCGGTAACGTCAAGGACCTTGAGGACTACGCCCGAGGGTGCCGCCTTCCAAGTTCCAGTTGTGCGGTCCAGTGATCCCAAGGGAACAACCGTCCCCGTTGGAAAGTCTAAGAAATTTTCAACATAATAGGCCAAAGGCATTGAAAAGGTTACTTCCGGCGCGCCAGTCGCCACGGCTTCGTCCGCGTTGACCTCGAAGGCGTATGTGTAGGCGCTCTGTGCTGGCAGTGCGGCGGGCATGGCCGCCGTATCGTTTCGTTTCGCCGTAAATTCTGTAATGCGCACATTCATTGAAGGCAGGGATTCGGCCGTTCCATCTGCGTTGTGCATGAGCGCCGTGACACCACTCGGAAACAGCAGGGTGCCGCGTCGTGGGCCATCTTCACTGGTTACTATACTGCCACGCGCCACCTGTATGTCCGTATGGTCCAAGCTAATAGGCGTGACAACCGAGTCTTGGCGAGTGAGAGTTACGTCATCAATCTTATTGTAACTATTCCAACTAACGCTCGCGGTCCGCTGGACGTCAAGATAGCCGGGTGCTCTGACGATTAAATTGAGAAGTGTGCCGCCGTTCGCGGCCATGTCGAATTCACCATTCGCTTGCGTGACCGTCGACCCGAACTCGACATGTCCGAGTATCGCAACGACGGCATTGGCAATTGGGACACCTTCGGTGGTCCGAACAAAGCCGCGGACCATCGCTGCGCGCACTGGGTTGATTGTACCGGGGAGCACCCCAGCCTGGACAGGATCAGAGCCGGAGAAAAGCCATGACGCGACTGAGAAGACGGTCGGGGCCACGGTAAGGTCGAGTTGAGGCGCCCTGCGGTGCTTTATTCCTGCAATTGGATCGCAAGTGTCGACTGTGGCGATGTCACCGTCTTCCGCGGCGGACGGGCCTGAGGGTCGACAAACACCCTCTGCATTGCACGATCCGGGCGTGCAGACGTCGACGGAGCAGAGTGTTCCAGGGTTTGCCAATATGAAGGTTACAATGCCGGTTACTGGGTCGCAGCTGCCGACCGTACACTCGTCCATAGAATTGGTATTCACGGGCGTGCCGGGCTGGCACCCCCCAGCCGCATCACATGTCTCGTCTCCATTGCAGGCATTCAAGTCACTGCAGCTGGAGCCGGCCGTACGTGGAATGTGTGCGACGCCAGTGACGGGATCGCATGTGTCGTCGGTGCACGGGTTCCCGTCGTCAACAATGGGCGGCGGTCCGGCGACGCAGGTCCCTAAAGAACTGCATGTCTCCGGGCCGTTGCAAACGTTGGCATCTGCGCAGGAGGTGCCCGCGGCGCGGGGCGCGTGCGTGACGCCATTGACGGTGTCGCACGCGTCCGCCGTGCAAGGGTTGCCGTCGTCCGTGGCTGGTGGCGTGCCTGCTACACACGCTGCGGAGGCGTTGCACGTCTCGGTTCCGTTGCACGCGCTGCCGTCTGAGCAGGTGGTACCCGCAGCGACTGGGGTTGCCGTCGTCCGTTGCGGGCGGTGTGCCCGAGATGCAGGCGGCTGAGCCGTCGCACGTTTCGTCGCCGTTGCAGGCGTTTCCGTCCGAGCAGCTGGTTCCGGTTGCGACCGGCGTGTGGGTGATGCCGGAGGAGGTGCACGCGTCGTCCGTGCAGGGATTTCCGTCGTCGAGGGTTCCGGAACAGTCGCCCGCGGTGACGGGCGTGCCCATGTCGGTGACGATCTCGGCCGCCGATAAAGCACGATCGTAGATTCGAACATCGTCGATCGTGCCCTCGAACCACTCGCCCCACGGGCTGTCCCCGCCGATGCGTAGGGGAGAGCTGCTCGTCCTGAGTGGGTTGTCCGCCGTTTCGGTGGCTTCTAAGGTGCCGTTTACGTAGAGGTTTGCGGTCGAATCGTCGAAGGTGGCCGCGAGGTGCGTCCACTGGTCGAGGGGGAGCTGGTCCGGTGCGCTGCTGTTGGTCGTGCCAAGCTCGCTCGCGAGCCAGGTGCCGGGCTGGTCGTTGTTGTCGTTCGCGTACAGGGAGTAGGAGAGGTCGCTGCCGAACTCCTTCATCAGGACGCACGACCAGCCGACGAGCGACGTCGGGCGTACCCACGCCTCGAGCGTCATGGCCGCGGTCAGGTCGAGTGCGGGAGAGTCCGCGATTGTCACCCAGTCGTCGATGCCGTCGAACGAGAGTGCGCCACCGTGCTTGCCAGCGGATGTCCAGCTGGCGCCGGAGACGTCGCCCGTGTTCATGCTGCCCGAAGCGTCGGCGGCGATGGTCCCTGAGCCCTCGTCAAAGCCGTAGGCGGCCACGGGGGCGCTGGGCTGGTTCGCGACGGTCACGGAGATCGTCGTGGTCGTCGTATTGCCTGCGACGTCGCGGGCGCGCGCGGAAATGGTGTGCGTCCCGTTGGCGACGGTCCGGGAGTTCCAGCTGATGCCGTACGGCGCGGTGGTGTCTTGGTTGTCGAGGCTTTGGCCGTCGACGAGAAATCGCACACCTGCGAGGGCTTGATTGTCCGAGGCACTCGCCGTGATCGAGATGGTCTCACCCACGGTCGCGCCATTCGACGGGGATGTGATCGAGACCGCGGGTGGCGTCGAATCGGCTGCCACGTCCGCGATGGGCGTGTCCATGTCGGCCTCGATCTCGGCCGCGGAGAGCGCGCGGTTGTAGACGCGGACGTCGTCCATGTTGCCCTCGAACCATTCGCCCCAGAAGCTGTCGCCACCGAGACGCAAGGGGCCGTGGCCCGTGGGGAGTGAGCTGCTGGCGCTCACGGAATCGCGAAGGACTCCGTTAACGTACAGCTTGAGCGTGGAGGCGTCGTACGTCGCGGCGAGATGGCTCCAGGTATTGAGAGGTAGAGACGGTCCTGCGGTTGCGATGTTTTCTGAACCGGTCGAGATCAAACCCGAGGGTAAGTCGTTGTTATCGCCTGCAAACAAGCCATAGACGAGGTCGTTGTCACCGCCCCTTTTTACGACGGCGACTTCCCAACCGTGCCGCGCTGTCGGGCGTACCCACGCCTCCAGCGTCACGGCGGTGCTGAGGTCGAGCGAGCTCGAATCGGGAACGACGACGGAGCCGCTGCTTCCGTCGAATGCCAGCGCACCTCCATAGATCCCGGTGCTCCAAGTCGCGTCGAAGATGGTCCCGGCGTTCCCCTGACCAGACAGGTCAGTCACTGAACTGCCCGTCCCCTCGTTGAAGTTATAGGCGGCAACGAGGCCCGGGACGGTCAGGGCTGCTCGGGCGATGGCTGGCGACTCTCTTACCTTGTTGGATGTGCAACCGAGTGCGACAAGCGCCGCGCACCCTGCCGCGAAAGACAAACGCCAGCTCGTCCGTCCCCGATGCTTGAATGCCATGATTTGCCTCCCCCGTGTCGCTCGAATCGCGATGATGAGTGCGCACGATAGCACCATCCAGCCCAATCCGTCGCATTTGAAAAATCAGTCGTCATCAAAGATGGGCAAACAATGATGGGAGGGTGACGAGTACCTCGTCCCGGTCGGCTTTAGGGCGCACGCCTCACATTCCGGTGTAAAATCGGTGACCTTGTCCCCCGCGCCGTCCGGAGTCGTGCCCAGCGTGGAGGAGCTCGTCGCGCGCGGGGGTCGCAGCAGCGTGGCGAGCCTCTTTCTCGCGCAAGCGCGGCGCGATCCGGCGGCCATCGCCCTGACGGACGGCGGGCGCTTCGTGACGTACGCGGTGCTCGCCGAACGGGCGCTCAAGCTCGCCGGCGTGCTCGCGGCGCGCGGCATCGGGCCGGGCGATCGCGTCGCCGTGCTGTCGGAGAACCGCGGCGAGTACCTGGAGGTGTTCTTGGCGGCGGCCGCCGCCGGTGCCGTCGTCGCGTGCCAGAGCTGGCGCGTCGCGTTACCCGAGCTCACGCACTGTTTGACGCTCGCCGAACCGAAGCTCGCCTTCGTGTCGCCGCGCTACCAGACGACGCTCGGCAAGGCGGGGTTTCTGGGCGACGTGCTCGTGTTCGGAGACGACTACGAAGCGGAGCTCGCGCGGGTCGGCCCGCTCGAGGACGCGCTCGATCTCGACCCTGAAGCGCCGCTCTTGATCCTCTACACGAGCGGCACGACCGGCTTGCCGAAAGGCGCCGTCATCAGCCATCGCGCGCAAATCGTGCGAAATCTCGTCGTGCGCGCGGAGTTCGGCGTCACGGGCGACGAAGCGTTCGTCGCCTGGTCGCCGCTCTATCACATGGGCGCCGTCGACAACTCGCTCGGCGCGCTGATGGCGGGCGGCAAAGTCATCACCGTCGACGGCTTCGATCGCGCGCGGCTCGCCGAAATCGTCGCGACCGAAGCGCTCGGCTGGCTGCTCCTGATGCCCGGCATGGTCGCGGGCTTGATCGGGGAGCTCGAGCGACGCCGCGTCACGGCGCGCGGCGTGAAAATCTGCGGCGTGATGGCCGACCTCGTGTCCCCGGCCGAGATCGCCAGGATCAGCCAGCTCTTGAATGCGCCGTACGCCAACACCTTCGGCGCCACCGAAACCGGCTGTCCGCCGTGCTCCTCGAACCTGCTGCCCGTCGGCGTCGCTCCCGTGCGCCTGTCGAAGGCTCAGAGCCGCTTCTGCGAAATCCGCCTGGTCGACGCCGATGATCGCGACGTGCCCGACGGCACGCCCGGTGAGCTCTGCATGCGCGGTCCGACGCTCTTCAGCGGCTACTTTCGCGCTCCCGAGGCGACGCGCCACGATTTCCGCGGCGGCTGGTTCCACATGGGCGACGTCTTCGTGCGCAACGCCGATCGCACGCTCGATTTCGTCGATCGCGTCAAATACCTGATCAAGTCGGGCGGTGAGAACATCTATCCCGCCGAGATCGAGCGCGTGCTCTTGGCCGAGCCGCGAGTGGCCGAGGCGGCCGTCGTGCGCAAGCCGGATCCGAAGTGGGGTGAGGTGCCGGTCGCGTTCGTGGCGGCGCGCGACGCGCGCCTGACGGAAGAAGAGCTCAAGGCGCGCTGCCGCGCCGACCTCGCGAGCTACAAGCACCCGAAGGAAATTCGCTTCATCGCCTTCGAGGACTTCCCGCGCAGCGCGTCGGGCAAGATCCAGCGCCACGAGCTCGAGAAACGGACCAAAGCATGAGCGCTCTGCCGGAAACGCAAACCACGAGCATCGCGACCTCCACACCGGCGGACGTATTCGTTCGCGACAAGAGTCTCTGCCGCGAGCTCATCGGCAAGCTCACCTTCACCGAGATGATCTACTTCCAGGTGCTCGGCAGGCGGCCGACGCCCGCGCAGACGGCGGTGGTCGACGCCTGCCTCGTGACGTTGATGGAGCACGGCCTCACGCCGAGCGCGCTCGCGACGCGGCTCGTGTACTCGAGCGCGGAGGAGGCGATGCAGGCGGCGGTCGCTGCGGGGCTACTCGCGGTCGGCAGCCGCTTCGTCGGCACGACGGAGGGCGCAGGGGCGCTCTTCGAGCGCGTGCTCGCGGCCGGTGACGACGGCGAGGCGGAGGCGCAACGCATCGTGCTCGCCCACAAGCAGGAGAAGCGTGCGCTACCGGGCTTCGGTCATCCCTTCCACAAGCCCGACGATCCGCGCACGCCCGTACTCTTCGCGCTCGCGCGCGAGCACGGCCTGGCGGGCGCCCACATGCAGGCAGCGCTCACGCTTTCGGCCGCCGTGGACGCCGCTTACGGCAAGCACATCACGCTGAACGTCACGGGCGCGATCGCCGCCCTGCTCGGCGACGCCGGCGTGCCGCGCGAGATTTTGCGCGGCTTCTCGCTGATCGCGCGCGCAGCGGGCCTCGTGGGCCACGTGCACGAAGAGCAGCAGAAACCGGCCATGCGCGCGATTTGGGAAGCGAGCGAACGGGCCGTCCCTTACGACGGCGTGCTGCCGGGCGGGGACGACGGCGCTGGCTGACCAAGCTTCGTGTTAAGCTGCCGCTCCCCTTTTGGGAACAAGGTCAGCGGAGGAACCATGAAACTCTACATGCACCCGGTCTCGATGACGAGCCGTCCGGTCCGACTCTTCATTGCCGAAAACAAGATCCCTTGTGAGGAGCAGGTCGTAGACCTCATGACGGGCGAACACCACAAGGAACCCTTCGCGGCAATCAACCCGAACAAGCTCGTCCCCGTGCTCGAGGACGGCGATCTTCGGCTCACGGAGAGCTCGGCGATCCTCAAGTACCTCGCCGACAAGATCGACTCGCCGAGCTACCCGAAGGAGCTCAAGCAGCGGGCGAAGGTGAACGAAATCATGGATTGGTTCAACACGAACTTCTACCGTGACTACGCCTACAACATGGCCTACCCGCAGATCTTCCCGAACCACAAGCGGCCCGACGACGACGTGCAATCGGCGACGATCGCCTGGGGCACGGAGCGCTCGCGCGGCTGGCTCACGGTGCTCGACAAGCACTGGATCGGAAAGAACAACTACGTGTGCGGCTCGCAGCTCACGATCGCCGACTACTTCGGCGTCTGTCTCGTCACGCTCGGCGAGATCTTGCGCGTCGATTTTTCGCCTTATCCGAGCGTGCAGCGCTGGATCGGCAACATGAAAAAGCTCGAGAGCTGGGCGCGCATCAACGAGCAGCTCTACTCCTTCGCCAACGCCGTCAAAGACGCGCCCTTCGTCACGGTCTGACGGGGCAATCGGCGCGCAACGTGCCGGCGTCTCGGGCTCTGGCGGCTCGAGGCAGCCGGCACTATGCTTTGTCGCGAGTTTCGGATGATCAAGGGACTGCACCACAACGCTTACCGCTGTCGTGACTCTGAAGAGACGCGCGCGTTTTACGAGGGGTTCCTCGGCTTGCCGCTCTCCGCGACCCTGCGCATCGCCGAAAGCAAGACCGGCCGCGTCACGGAGACGCTGCACACGTTCTACCGCCTCGACGACGGGTCATTTCTCGCGTTCTTCGAGGCGCCCGACATGCCCTTCGAGTTCAAAGTGCAGCACGACTACGACCTGCACGTCGCGCTCGAGATCGAGCCCGAAAAGCTTGCTCCCATGCTCGAAAAGGGGAAACAGGCGGGCATCCCCTCGCGCGGCATCTCGGACCACGACTTCATCCAGTCCATCTATTTCCAAGACCCGAACGGCTACATCATCGAGCTCACCGCCAAGCGTCCGCACCACGACGCGGCGGTCGATCCCGAAAAGAACGGCGCACGCGAGCGGCTCGAGCGCTGGCAAGCCGAGAAGCTTGCCCGTCGCGAGTCGATTTAGAGCATTTCCGTCGAATTCCCCGCCACTCCCGGCCCACGTCCTCTCCTGCTGTGCCCGTCCAAGTGCCCTCGATCGCGTACAAAGGCTCTATCTCGTCCGGGGACCGAGCTCCATAGTAGTTTTAGCGAGGTGGGGTTCGGGGGCCCTTTGTTTCGGCCAGGTTACGGCGTGAGTGAATCGATGAAGGCGGCGACCTTGGCGATGCCGTCGTCGTCCACGAGCTCGGTCGCGAGCGGCGGCATCTGTGATGCGCCCCGCTGCGCCATGCGGGTCATGATTTCACTGTGGGCGGCGTCGCCCGGAACCACACGACTGATCCCCTGGAAATCGGGGTTGTAGGTGGGGACGTTGCAAAGCGTCGTGTACGTATCGGTCGTTTGGACCGTGGTCTGTTCGACGAGCAAGCGCATGCGTGGGGAGGGGGACGGGTCGGGCGTCACGTTCAGGAAAGCGTTGTGGCAACCGCCGCAATTGGTGTGGAGATAGCCGAGGCCGTCCTGCTGGACGCTGGTGCCCGGAGGGCTGAAGCCGTTCGGTGCCGAGACCGTGAGCAGGTGCTCATGGCTCAAGGCGGCCATCGTGACGTTGCCAGGGTTATCCGTGAGCTCGAACGCGCTGAAGCCGAGAATGCGTTCCGGCAGGTTCCCGTGACAGAAGACGCACTGGCCGTGAGTCGGGATGTCATGGAAAATCCCGTTGGCGTTCTCGACGCCGTCAGGCACGGGGGCGGTGTTGCCGGCCGTGGGTGAGGCGACGTTCGGATCCCACTGATACGCGATGAAGAGCCAGTCGTTGTCGCCGGGGCCGTAGCGGTGAATGAAGCGCGTTTCGACGCGCACGCTGGTCGCGTTCACTGCGAAGGTGAACTCCTTCCAGAAGCGCGTGCCGACGGGAAACTTCCAGTGATTCATGTCGCTCGTGTCGATGCGCGTGCACTTGGGCAGGTACATGAAGCGGCGCTTCACGGCGCCGTCGGACCAGAGCGGGTAGCGCGGCGTGAATTCGTAGACGTAGGGAGCGATGTCGTCGGGTGCCGAGCTCGGTGACGTGTAGAGTCCGGTTTGATCCAGCGTCGCGGGCGGCATATCGACGAGCGGCAGGTTCAACTCGTCGACGCATGCTCCCTGGCCGCTCTCGCCGGCGGCCCCGCCCGTTTCGGTCTCGCCCGCCGAGCCTGCGGCGCCGCTCGCGGACGCGCCCGCGCTGGCGCCGCCTTCGCCGAGCGTCGGGGTGCCTCCCGCGCTGCTCTTCGTCCCGCCGGTCCCGCCCTTGCCACCCTGCGTGCCTCCGCCCGTCGCGCTCCGACCGCCGTGAGTCGGCGCGGCGCCGCCGGGTTCATTCATGCCGCCCTCGCTCCTGCTTTCGCCCGCGGTGCCGCCCTGGTTCGCGGCACTGCCACCCGTGCTCATGCCGCCGCGCGCGCCGGCGCCGCCACCAGCGATTGCGCTCGTCCCAGCGTGGGCGCCGCTCCCGCCGGGGCCGCGGCTCGCGTCGTCGTCGGAGCCGCAAGCGTAGAGACTCCCGAACGACGCGAGACCGAGGCCCGCCACCGTGAAGAAACGACCGTTCATCGCACTCATTTCCGGCGTGCGCCGTGCGGCTGTCAAGCGCCGGAGGGTGAGGCGTGCGCGGATCGCGTCAGACTTACTCACCCTCGGGATGAGCGGCCGTGAAACGACTTCGGTAGACGCCCCAGCGCGCGTGCCAGTCCGTGTGCCGGTGTGAAGCGGCGAGCGCCCACGGCGTGAGCGAGAGGGGAAGCGCCGTCTCGAATTGGAACCAGAGCGCGTGATCGGAGTAGCGGTGCGGGCGATCGGCCCTGGCGGCCGACTCGGCGAGGTGGCGTTCGACGCCGGCGGCCCTCGGCGCATGCGGCGTCATGCTCGGCGTGACGAACAGCATGCCCGGCACGAACATGGCGTCGTCACTCGCTTCCTCGCGCACGATGCCGTTGATCTCGGTCGTCGCGTTGCGGTGAAAGTAGGGCAGTCGGAAGGTGTGCTCCGTGGCGTCCCAACGCGGCGGGAAGACCACGAGATCGAGCGAGTGGGAGCCCTGCTCGTCCATCGGCGCGCTCACCACGGTGTGAATCGACGGATCGGGGTGATCGACGCGTGTATAACCGGCGGGTGTGAAGCGCGAGAGCTCGTAGACGTAGGGGCAGTGGTTGCCGTGCCAGGCGAAGACGTCGTACGGCGAGTAGTCTTGCGTGGCTTGGTAGAGCGCGTCTCCGAGCTTCGCCGTGACGCGGTAGCCGGGGGCGAGCCGATCTTCGGGCCAGGCCACGGGCGCACGAAAGTGGCGGGCGTCGGCGAGTCCGTTGGAGCCGAGCGGACCGCGTTCGGGCAAGCTGAAGCGACGTCCGAATACCTCGGCGACGTAGCCACGCGCCTCGGCTCCGTGGAGCAGCACCGTGAAACGCAGGCCGCGCGGAACGAGCGCGAGCTCGCCGGGCTTCACGTCGAGCACGCCGAGCTCCGTGACGAGCGTCAGCGCGCCGAGCTCGGGAAGGATCAACAGCTCGCCGTCGGCGTCGTAAAACGCGCGATCCTCCATGTTGCGGTTGGCGGCGTAGAGGTGCACGGCGTAGCCGCGCCGCAACCGTGCGGAGCCGGCGCCGCCGAGCGTGAAGAGGCCGTCCACGAAGTCGGTTGGCGCGCTCGGCAGCGGCAAGGGCGCGAAAGCCGTCAGATTGGCGACCGACGGCCACTGCTCGAAGTCGCTCGTGAACGTCGCGTGCGCGAGCGGCGTGAGCTCGCCCTGCTGCGCCGCGGGCCGCACGCGGTAAAGCCACGTGCGGCTGTTCTCGACGCGCGTCGCCGTGAACGGCGTGCCGCTCACGAGCTCTGAGTACAAGCCGTAAGCGCCGATGCGCGGGGTGTTTTGCGCCTCTGGCAGCGCGCCCGGCAGTGCTTCACTCGCGTGCACGTTGCCGAAGCCCGTGAGGGCCGGCGGCGTGAGGCGCCCCGTCACGAGCTCGCGCGCGCGGATGCGCTGCCGCCCATGGAACGTGTGCGTCGTGCCCGGCGCCATTTCGAGCGTCACGCGGTAGCCGGCGTCGGTGAACACGCGCGCCGTGGCCTCGACGGTGCCCGCCGTCAGGTACGGATCGCCGAGAGCGCCGCCGAGCAGGATGCGCGTGCCCGGTTTGCCGCTCGTTAGTGCTGGTTGTTCTTCGGGTGGGCCGATGAACGCACCCGAGAGCGCGACGAGCGCCGAGAGCTCGCGGCCGTCGCGTGCGAAGAGCTCGAGCGCGAGACAGGCGCCTTGCGAGAAGCCGAAGAGGCACACGCGTTCGGGCGCACGCTCGGCGAGGACGCGCTCGAGCACTCTCCCCGCTTGTTCCAGAGCACTCGTGAGCGCCGGGCCGATTTCCCTGCGAGGCGCCGTGTATTTGGCGCCGTACCAAGCGAGCTCGGTCGCCTGCGGCGCCACGACGGCAAGCTCCGGATCGCTGCCGGCAATCTCGAGCACGCGCCGGATCACGGACTCCGCCGTCGCTCCTCGGCCGTGCAGCGCCACGACGACGCGGCGCGCGTCCCTGAGCGGCGGCCCCGTGAGCGCGACGAGCTCGGGCAGCCCGAAGTCCTCGAGCCTGAACGCGCGTGACGGCCGGCGCCCGTGGAACGCCGCGCGCAAGAGCGCTCGGTCGGGTGCGGCGGTCGCCTCCGACACCTGCTCGAGGGCGGCGAGCGACATGCCGAGCGCCTTGAGCGACGTCGGTAGTCCGGCGCGCACGAGCAGGTCGAACAGCAGCGCCTCGAAGTCGAGCACGTGGAGCTCCGCTTCGATACCGATCACGAGCTCGGGGGCTTCGCTGCGCATGCGGTGCACCGAATGCGGCAGCAGCACGCTGTGCAGCGCGCCGTGCTCCAGATCGCACGCGCCGCCGAGGCGATGCGCGAGCGCGTGGTGCGTCCCGAGCTTCGCGCCTTCGAGCACGTCGGCGGCGAGCGCCGCGCCGCGTTGCGCCTGCGCGCGCCCCCTGTCGTCATGGGGGCTTTCGAGCAACAGAGAAAGCGCGCCGAAGACGAGCGTGACGGCCCGCAGCGCACGCTCGCGCGTCTCACCGGTGAGGGTGTTAGCCGCGAGCGCACCGAGCGGATGCGCCAGCGCATTCATGAGGCTCGTCACGGTGAGCGACTTCGGCATGTCGGCGGTGAGTCGCGCGTCGTAAACGACGTGGAGCGGCCGAACCTTGGGGTCGCGCCCGGTCGTCTTTTTGCCGTCTTTGGTCGTCCCGAACAGGCTCGTGCGCTCCGAGCCCGCGTACGTCGTCGGCAGCGCAATGAACGGGAGCCCACGCGTCGCGACGAGCGCCTTGCCGAGCCCGATCGCCGAACCGCCGCCGAGCGCGACGATCGCGCGCGCGCCGCTCGCGTCGAGCACGCGCGCTGCCTCGGCGACCACGTCTTCCGGCACGTGCCGGCGCGCGCCCGCGAAGAGCTCGACCTCGATGGGCGCGAGGAGCCGCCGCACTAGCTCGAGGTGCCGAGCGCTCGGTCCCGTGACGAGCAGTACCTTCTCGAAGCCCGCGTCGCGGATGAGTCCGGGCAACTCGTCGAGCGTGTGTTCGCGTGGCGCGGCGTCGTCCATGGCGCGCCTAGGGTAGTGCATCGATTGCTCCGAATCGACGCCGGCGCAAGCAGTCCGGGCGTCTCCGAGCAATGCCTTCCGTTCGCGTCGACGTAGCTACAGCGGTGTCCGGCGCGTTCGGAGGAGGAGGAGAGGGTGGTGGGTCGACTCGCCGAATTGGTAGTTTCATTCTGTCATTGGTCTTTTCGTAACCTTCTCTTGGTCCGATGCCAGAATGAAACGGCCCGAGCGGGCGTGGGTGGGGGAACCGTTGCCGCGCGTGTGCGACAGCCCCCCCGAACCTTTCGTCGCTCTAAACGTGCGAAGCCTGCCCGAGGCCCAGCAGTTGCCGTGCTTCGTCAGCCGTTGCAGGCGCGCGGCCGTACTCCACCGCGAGTGTTGCGACGCGCGCGACGAGCTCGGCGTTGCTCGTCGCGAGGCGTGTTTCGTCGAAGCGGAGGTTGTCTTCGAGCCCCGTGCGCGCGTGGCCGCCGAGTTCGAGCGACCAGCGGTTGACCGTGAGTTGATGGCGTCCAATGCCGGCTGCGGTCCACGTCGAGCCTGGCAGTAACGCGTCGAGCTCGCGCGCGAGAAATTCGAGGAGCTCGCGCCGCGCGGGGAGCGCATTCTTGAGCCCGAGCACGAACTGAACGTGCAGCGGCGCGCGCAAGAGGCCCGCTTTGACGAGCTCGGTGGCGTTGTAGAGCATGGCGGCGTCGAACACCTCGACCTCCGGCTTGATCTCGAAGCCGAGCATCGCGCGCGCGAGCTCTTCGACGAAGTCGGGCGGGTTTTCGTAGACGGACGTCGGAAAATTCACCGAGCCCGTCGCGAGCGACGCCATGTCCGGCTTGAGAAAGAGCATCGCCCCGCGCTCCGCGAGCCCACGTCCGCGCCCCCCGGTCGAAAACTGCACGATCATGCCCGGGCAATGACGCACGACGCCTTCCTGCACGCGGCGGAAGCGCTCCGGATCCGATGACGGCGCGCCATGCTCGTCGCGTACGTGAACGTGGACGAGCGCAGCGCCCGCCTCGAACGCGGCGTGGGCCGACTCGATTTGCTCGTCGGGCGTGATCGGCACGGCCGGGCTGTGAGACTTTTGGGGCACCGAGCCGGTGATGGCGACGCTGATGACTACTTTCCCATTCACGACGCGAGTATTACAAACGTGGCGCGCCGACGGGTAAAGTGCGGCGGGAGGAACGGAAATGGCCTGGTTTACGACTTGGACGGTGTTGCCCCACGAGCCGCTGCAGAAGGTGAGCCCAAAGCTCTGGTGGGTCGAAGGCACGATGCCGGACGGCAAGACCAAGCGAAAGATGACGCTCGTGCGCTTGCGGGACGGCTCGCTCGTCGTTCACAACGCCGTCGCCCTCTCGGAGCCCGAGATGAAAGAGCTCGAGGCGTTCGGGACGCCGGCCTACATCGTCGTGCCCGGCGCCCACCACCGCCAAGACGCGCGCATCTGGAAAGACCGCTACCCTGCGGCCAAGGTCATCGCGCCCGCCGGCGTGAAGAAGCGCGTCGCGCAGGCCGTGCCGGTCGAGCTCGACTATCGAGACGCGCCGCAAGACGACGCCGTGAAGTTTGCGTACTTCGACGGTTGCAAACAAAAAGAGGGGTACATCGAGCTGCGCGACACGGAGGGAACGACGCTCGTCGTCAACGACATCGTCTTCAACTTGCCGAAGTTCGGCGGCCCCATGGGCTTCATTCTCGCCCCGACGGGCCAGCCGAGCCTGCCGCGGGCGATTCGCTGGCTCACGGTGAGCGATCGGCCTGCGCTGCGCGAGCACGTCGAACGCCTGGCAGCGATTCCGGACTTGAAACGCGTCGTGCTCTCACACGGCAAGAATCTCGAGTCGGATCCCGGCGCCGAGCTCCGCGTGGCTCGCGCCACGATCTGAGCTTGTCGAACGGCGGCGCTCTTGCCGCGATGCGCGCACATCCACGGCGCTGTCGTCGAACGTGCGCGCGTGTGTGAAAAGAGATGATGAATCGTCATTAGGTGCCTGCGGATTGCCGTGACTCGTAATCAAGACGTGTTATTTTGCAAACTGCCTTAAATGCCTGCTCGAAGCGGCCGGAGGTGGTTCATGCGAATGACGACGAAGCTGACGGTCCGCGTGCCGATGGTCGCGCTGGCAGGTGTTCTTGGCGCGTTTGCGCTGGTCGCGTGCGGCGGAGACGCCGAGCCGGGCGGCAAAGTCGGTGGCGGGCTCAGCTCGGGCGCGCAGGGTGGCACCACGGGCTCCGGCGCGAAGGGCAGCGGCGGCACCTCCGGCACGATCGTCATCGGCCAAGGCGGAACGTCGAGCTCCACTGGCGGAACCGGCAGCTCCACGGGCGGCAGCTCGGCGACGAGCGGCTCGGGCGGTTCGGGCGGCCAATGCGCCAAAGTCGTCAGCGACAGCTCGAAGATCGACGTCGCGCTCCTCTTCATGGTCGACATCTCGGGCTCGATGAACTGCCCCATCCCCGAACTGATGCCGGCCTGCACGGTGCAACCGAGGCAGCACTACGACGACACGCGCTGGACGGAGATGAAGCCGGCGCTCGACGGCTTCTTCGACTCTTTCAAGGCCGGTGACGGCTTCTGGGCGGGCATCAGCTTCTTCTCGCGCCACGACAGCTGTTCGGCCGCGGACTACGAAAAGCCCGACGCCGAAATCGCAGAGCTGCCCGCGGCCGCAACGGCCCTCAAGACAGCCGTCGACAAGCAGATGCCTTCCGGATACACGCCCACCGTGCCGTCGCTGCAAGGCGCGCTCAACCACGCAACGGCGTGGGCCACGGCGCACACGGATCAAAACGTCGTCGTCGTGTACGCGACCGACGGTTACCCGCAGGGCTGCAGCGGTGGTGACAACACCATCGACAACGCCGCGCTGGCGGCGCAGGCGGCGTTCGCGGGGGCGCACCAGATCCGCACGTACGTGCTCGGCGTCGGGCCGAACCTCGCCGATCTCGACACGATCGCCGCGAAAGGTGGCACCGACAAGGCGGCGTTCATCGACACGGGCCAAAACGTCACCGAGCAGCTCAAGACCAAGTTCGACGAAATCCGCTCAGCCGTCGCGGTCGACTGCCAGTACACGGTGCCGCAGCCTCCGGCGGGCCAGACCTTCAGCGGCAACGTCAACGTCCAATACACGAGCGGCTCGAACGACGTCGTGATCCCCTTCAACGACAGCGCCGGGCAATGCGATGAAGGTTGGCAGTACAACGCGGACCAGACCGAGATCGTGCTGTGTGGTTCGACCTGCGACGAAATCAAAGCCGCCGGTGGGAAAGTCCAAATGTTCTTCAGTTGCGAGCCGACGGTGAAGGTCGGCGACCCGCGCTGAACGACACTGCGGCCGCCGTTCGCCTCGGCGCGTAGTACGCTCGCGCGTGATGGCGAATTCGGACGATCTGGATCCGACCGGACGCTTCACGAACCGGGCGGAAGACTACGTGCGCTACCGGCCGAGCTACCCCCCGGCGGCGATCGACGCACTGCTCGACGGACTCGGCGCTCCTGAGGCGCTCGTCGCGGCGGATGTCGGTGCCGGCACGGGAATATCGGCGCGGCTGCTCGCCGAGCGCGGCGTCGAGGTCGTCGCCGTCGAACCGAACCGCGCGATGCGCGACGCCGCGGCGCCGCACCCGCGTGTGACGTTTCGAGACGGCAGCGCGGAGTCGATTCCCCTCGCCGAGGGCGCCGTCGACCTCGTACTCGCCGCGCAGGCGTATCACTGGTTTCGCGCCGAGTCCGCCGTGGCCGAAATGGCGCGCGTCGTAAAATCCGGTGGCCGGCTCGCGCTCGTCTGGAACATCCGCAGTGAAATCGAGCCGTTCATGCAGGGCTACGAGCGCGCCATTCTCGAAGCCGCCGACGATCCCGCGGTCGTGGGGATGCACGCCGACATCGAAGCCGTCGACCGCTCGCGTCTCTTCGGCCCCCGCCGCGTCGTGCGCTTCGAACAGCGGCAAGTGGTCGATCGCGACGGCCTCATGGGTCGCGCCCTCAGCGCCTCGTACGTGCCCAAGCAAGGCCCGCGGCTCACGCGGCTCGTCGAACGTCTCGGCGAGCTCTACGACCAGTACGCCGTAAGCGGCTCGGTCGAGCTCGTCTACGAAACCGAAGTCACGCTCGCCGAACGTCTGCCGCGCTGAGCGCTCGTCACTGATCGTCTTCGGGCACGTGGAAGCGACCCGACTTCTTCTTCTCGCCGCCGCTCGAGCTGTCGCTTGACGACTTGTCCTTGGACTTGTCCTTGGAGGATTTATCCTTCGACGACTTATCCTTCGACGACTTGTCCTTGGAGCTGCTCTCTTTCGGCGGCTCCACGGGCGCCTTGCCGTCCATGTTGCCGTGCGGCTTCTCTTCCTTCGGCTTCTCTTCCTTCTTCGTCACGTCGTCGCCGGAGAGGTCCGCCTTCTTCTCGTCTTCTTTCGGCGCGTCAGGGATCGCTTCCTTCAGCTTCTTGGAGCAGAGCCACTCACAGCCGCATTCCAGCATCTCGCCGCCCGTCATGTCGCAGGCGTCTTGGTAGGCGGCGCTCGTCTCTTCGACCTCGCAGTTCTCTTTGGAATCCTTGCAGATACGCTGCTGGTTCTTCGAGTTGTAGCCGACGCGCTGCCCGTTGATGTTGCCCGTGCAGAGGTTCTCGCAGCCGCATTGCTTCATGCGATGGCCTGCCTCGCGGCACTTCTCTTTGAAGTCGAGGCTCGGCTCTTTCACCTCGTCGCATGACGAGCTCGGGGTGTCGCACTTCTTGCCGTGGCCGTCCTCGTCGAAGGCGAGCTTGTCTTCCTTGCCCGCGGACTTCACGTCCCTGCCTTTGGTGCAAGCCGCCGTGAGGGAGACCGTGACGAACGCGAAGCCGAGCACTCGGAGCCACTGCATAGGCCGACCTCATATCGCGTCCGGCCGTGGCAATCTAGACTCAACTCGGAAACCGGTTCCATCGAAACCGGTTCCAGCGCCGGCCTACGTTTGTTGCGGAGGCGGCGATCCGGCTCGCGGCGTACGGCGACTCGCGGTGCTCGCTCCGACGGCGCCGCAGCGCTTGCTCCAACGTCCCGCGCGCGCTTGCGACGCGGTCGACTCGATGGTTCGAGAGTCGCTACTCGAGTCGACACCACGTGTATCGATACGACTGCGAAAGACGGAAAGCGCGTCTGCGATTGTCTTCCTGAGTGCCGGCGAGCCGCTTCGTCGCGCGCAAGCACGACGGGGCGCCGCTCCTTCCGGTGGAGCGCGCCGTCGAACGACGCAGCGTTTCTGCCTCACCGGTGTGGCGGCGGGCCCCCGGGGTTGCGTGTGCGCCGCGGCGACGCGATCCGCCGGGATTCAAGGGGGTTGGCTGGACAGGTGCCCGAAGCTTGCGTAGCCTCCACGCGTTCTTTCAGTACAGGCCTCATGGCCGGAGGTTATTGATATGGTTCGCAAGTGGAAGCTGGGAGCAACCGGTACGGCGCTTCTCGCAACGACGTTCGTGGTCGTCGCGTGCTCGAGCAAGAGTGATGATGACGACTCGAAGGGCGGAAGCGGAGGTATGAGCGCCAAAGGTGGAACCGGTGGCACAACCGGCGGCTCCACGACGGGCGGAACGGGCGGCACGACCGGCGGCACCGGTGGCAGCACGACCGGCGGCACCGGCGGCTCCACCACGGGCGGCACCGGCGGCACGACCGGTGGGACGGCGGGCACCGGCACGGCCACGGGCGGCGGCGCCGGCATGGGCGCGGGCGGTATGACACCTACCTTCGCGTGTCCGAGCCCGGTTGCGGCGAGCTGCAACTACATCACGACCTGGGGCATGTTCTCGAACGGCATGTTCGGTGGCGGTCTCTACACCTACGGCGATCTGAAGCAGGACGTCACCGATACGGGTGAGTTCCACGTGACCGGCACGGTCACGACCTACTCCGGGTTCGGCATCTACTTCAACTCGTGCACGGATGTGTCGGCGTACTCGAACGTAACGTTCACGGTTTCCGGTACCTCCGCCAACGCGCAGCCAGTCTCCCTCTGGTATATCATCCAGCAGAACTCCGACGAACCGGGGGACACCGCGGGTATGAAGGGCGAGTGCGGCGGCAAGCCCGGTAACCCCTGTCAGTCGCCGTACACGCAGTTCGTGGTGAGCGATACGCCCCAGACCATCCCCTTCACGAGCCTCTTGGGCGGCGCGACGATGGCGCCCGCCATGACCGACGGCAAGTTCGATCCGAAGCAAGCCATCGGCATGCAGTGGCAGTTCAGGCCCGAGACGGCGCAGGCGGCGGGCTACGCGGTCGACGTGAAGCTCGACAATCTCACGTTCGGGACGGGTACTGCGGGTGGCGGCAGCGGCGGCGCGAGCTCCGGCGGCGCGAGCTCCGGCGGTGCGAGCTCCGGTGGCGCGAGCTCCGGTGGCGCGAACTCCGGCGGTATGGGTTCCAGTGGCGCGAGCTCCGGTGGCGCGGGTTCGGGCACCGCTGGCGCAGCGAACGACGTGGTCTCCCAGATCGAATGCACCGCCGCTGCGATGGGCGGCTCGGGCGCAGGCGGCGCGAGCTCCGGTGGCGCGAGCACGGGCGGCGCGAGCTCCGGCGGCGCGGCGACGGGCGGTCAAGGTGGCGAAGCAACCGGTGGTCGCGGCGGGAACGGCTCCGGCGGCATGACGGCCGGGAGCGGTGGTCGCGGCAACGCAGGTCGTGGCCAGGGCGGCGCGTAACCGAACGGTCGAAACCCAAAGGACGTCGAGCCACGCGGGACTTCTCGCGTGGCTCGACGCATTTTGTGCGCGCGGCTTTACCGCGTGCTCGCGCCTTGGCGTTGCGCCGCTGCCCGATTAGGCTGCCGCACCCCAGCGTGTGAGGAGTGGCATGGCATTCATCGACGACTTCAAAAAGTTCGCGTTCAAGGGCAATGTCATCGATCTCGCGGTCGGCGTCGTGATCGGCGCCGCGTTCGGCAAGATCGTCTCGGCGCTGGTTGCGGATCTCGTGATGCCTTTGGTCGCGCTGATTTTGCCCTCCGGCGACTGGCGCGAACACGGCGTCGTGCTGCGCCACGCCGCCAACGTCAAGGACGACGTCATCCTCAAGTACGGCGACTTTCTCGGTGCGATCCTCGATTTCTTCGTGGTGGCGATCGCGCTCTTCGTCATCGTCAGCCGCATCCTGCAGGCCGCCGAAGCTCGCCTCAAACGTCCCGAGCCGCAGACCCCGACCACGCGCGAGTGCCCGCTCTGCTGTGAGACGGTCCCGGCGCGCGCCAAGCGCTGCAAGTTCTGCACGGGCGAGCTCACGCCCACCGTGCTCGCGACCTGAGTCCGTTGTCGAACTGGGCTTCAGTGCGCGCCGCCGACCGCCGTGTTCGCCGCGGGCTTCTTCAAGAGCAGGATGAGCCCGAGCCCGAGCGCCATGGCGAGCGCCGTGTAGCGGAAGCCGTTCTCGAACGAGAGCACCATCGCCTGCGTCGTGACGCGTAGCTTGAGGATGCTCTCGGCCACGAGCTCGCGCTGGTAGGTGAGGGCGCCGGCGCCGCCGGCGATTTGCCGTAGTTGCTCTTGCACGGGCGCGTCGAACAGCGTGACGTGCTCCGAGAGGTGCGAGCCGAACCGCTTGATGTCGTCGCTCACGAGCATGCCCATGAGCGCCGTGCCGAGGGAGCCGCCGAGCTCGCGCGTGAGGTTGAAGAGCCCCGTGGCGTTGCCGCGTTCGGCGGCGGGCAAATCGGAGAGCGCCACGATGCTGACCGGGATGAAGATGAAGCCGAGCCCGAAGCTTCGGATCATGTTCGGCGTCACGAGGTCCCAAAAGCCGGCCGCCGCCGTGAGTCCGGAGGCGACGAACTGACTCGCGCTCACGACCAGGACGCCGATCACGAGCAGGAGTCGGCCGTCGACGCGCGGAGCGATGCGGCCCATCAGCGGCATCACGACGACCGACGCCGTACCCGCCACCAAAAACACCTTACCGATGTCGAGCGCGCTGTAGCGGATGACCGAACCCGCGAACAGCGAGAACATGTACGACCCACTGAAGAGCGCAAAGCCCGTGAGAAAGTTCAACCCCGTGCCGGCGCTGTAGCTCAGGTTCTTGAACACGCGCAGATCCACCACCGGACGCTCGGTCTCGAGCTCGTGCACGACGAAGGTGACGAGCGCCACGGCTGCCACGGCCGCGAGCGTCGTGATCAGCCGGCTTTCGAACCAACCCTCGCGATTGCCCTCTTCGAGCACGTATTGCAGCGACGCCATGCCCGTCGCGAGCAGGCCGATGCCGAAGACGTCGACCTTCGCTTCGGCGCGCGAGGGTGGCGTAAAACCCGGCTGCTCGACGAACTTGAGCGCCATGAACGCCGCGAGCAAGCCGACCGGCACGTTGACCATGAAGATCCAGTGCCAGCTCGACCATTCGATCAGGTAGCCGCCGATGGTCGGGCCGAGCAACGGCCCCGTGATCGCGCCGAGGCCGAAGAGCGCCGCCGCCATGCCGTGCTCTTTCCGCGGGTAGCGCGCGAAGAGGATGCTCTGCGCCGTCGGGATGATGGCGCCGCCCCCGAGGCCCTGCAGTGCGCGGAAGACCACGAGCGACGGCAGGCTCCAGGCCAAGCCGCAGAGCGCGCTCGCGGCGCTGAACAGGAGCACCGAAGCCGCAAAATAGCGGCGATAACCGAAGCGGCGCTGCAGCCAGCCGGTCATCGGAATCACGACGATGTTCGCCATCATGTAGCCGGTCGACACCCAGCCGATCTGATCGATGGGCGTGCCGAAGCTCGCGCGAATGTCGCTGAGCGCGACGTTGACGATGGTGATGTCGATCATCGCCATCAGCGCGGCCGTCATGACCACGGCCGTGATGCCGAGCTTCGAGCCGGTGACTTGATCGCGGTCCATGGCTGGCTCGCTCTGCTCCGCGCTCATTGCCGCGTGGCCACGGTGACCGTGGCGCTCAGGCCGGGACGGAGCTCGCTGCCGGGATGCGGAGCGAGTCGGATCAGCACGGGCACGCGCTGTACGACTTTGGTGAAGTTGCCGGACGCGTTGTCAGGCGGCAAAAGTGAAAAGCGCGAACCCGTACCGCCCGCGAGGCTATCGACGTGGCCCGTGAGCTTCTTGCCGCCGAGGGAGTCGACCGTCACCGTGGCGGGCTCGCCCACGCGCATCTCGGCGATTTGGTCTTCCTTGAAATTCGCGACGACCCAGGTGTCGTCGAGCGCCACGAGGGCGAGCAGCGGGCGCTCGGGTGACGCGAGTTGTCCGACTTCGACGCTGCGCCGCGACACGACGCCGGCGAGCTCGGCGCGGATCTTGGTGTAACCCAGGTTGAGCTCCGCCTGCGCGACCGCGGCTTGCGCCTGGTCGACGCGGGCTTTGGCGAGCTCGACCTGTGCGCGCGCGGCTTCCACTTGCTCGGGCCCTGCCTGGGCGGCCAGTAGCCGGCCGCGGGCCGCTTCGATGGTGCCGCTCGAGTTATCGACGTTCGCTTCGGCGCTCGTGAGGCGCGCTTGGGCTTGCCCGACCTGAGCTTCTGCTTGCTCGACCGCGGCCTTGCGCGCGTCGAACTCCGCCTGCGGCACGGCTCCGCTCGCCAAGAGGCTCTCGCTGCGCGTGAAGTCGGCCTGCGCCAGCGCGCGCCGCGACTCGGCGGCCACGACTTCGGCACGCGCCTGTTCGATGGCAGCCCGAGTGGTGCCGCGCACGGCCGCGGCTTGGGCAAGTCCGCCGCGCGCGACGACGAGACTCGAGTCCGCGTTCTTGATCGTGACGGACAACGTCGTCTCCGCAGCGTGCAGCGCCGCCGTCGCGGCTGCGAGATCGGCGCGCGCCGACTTCAGTCTCACGTCGAAATCGCGAGGATCGAGCTCGACGAGCACGTCGCCCGCCTGCACGCGCTGATTGTCCTGCACGAGCACGCGCGCCACTTGCCCGCTCACGCGCGGTGACACGCTCGCGACGTGCGACTCAATCTGAGCGTCGTCGGTCGTCTGCTTGCCGCGGCCCGCGACGAAGCCGAGCGTGGCAACCCCGAGCGCGGCGGCCGTGAACAGCGGCAACAGACGGAACGCGAGACTGCGTTTCTTCGGCGGGGCGGTCTGCTCGGAAGGCGTGGGAGCGAGCGCTGCGGCGCTCGAGGAGAGAACCTCATCGATAGCTGTCGTAGTCATGGCCCGCTCCGGCTATGAGCACCGAGCGTGCCAGGTGAGTCATTGCTAAAATTAATCAATAAATTCAATTGATTAGTGATCTGCGCTGGTCACCTAGTCCATTCGGCCCAGCCCTTGGATCACCATATGGGTGAGATCCAATGGGGCGCATTCGAGCATTTGGACTAGATCCAAATAAATGTCGGATGTCGGACCGACCTCGGTCCCCGTAACGCCAGAAGCGATCCGAACCCTGCGCGGCGCGGCCAGCCGTGCGGCTTTTGCTCGAACGCTCGGAGTGACGCCCCAGACCGTGTACCGCTGGGAGCTTCCCCCCGAACGGACCGAGGCACGAAGCCCGCGCGGCACCGAGCTGCGCCGGCTCGTGGAGCTCATGGGCGGGGCAGCGGTGCGCTCCGCCGGCGAGTCAGCCAACGAGCCCGCGCGTGTGGCGAGCGCGAGTGACGAGGACTTCACGCGCGTGCTGCCCGCGCTCGGCCGCCTGCTCGAAGGCGACGCGAAACGCGGTCATTCCGAGCTCGTCGAGCTGCTAGCGCGCCGGCGCGATCTGTCCGTCAACGCGCGAGCAGCCGCCTGCTTCGGCATCGCCCTCTTCGAGATCACCGTTCGTTCGGATGCGCGCGCCGCCATGCTCGCGCTCGCGCCGGCGCTCGCGGAGGCGGAGGCCGGGCGCTTGAACGACGACACTGCCGCCAAAGTGTTTTCGGTCGCTTCGCTCGTGCACGCTTGGCCCGACGCCGTGCTCTTCGATATCGGCCGCGTGCAAGCGTACGGCGCGCGCGTCGAGACACTCGCGCCGGGTACCGATCGCGAGGCGGCGTGCACGGCGTGCCTCGCCGCACTCAGCGCGGCCCTGCTCGTCGGCGACCAAGAGCTGCTCGAGCGGGCGTACACTCGGCTCGAAGAGACACGCTGGCACGGCTTGCCTGCGCTGCTCGCGCTGCACGTTCACGAGTTCAGCATGATGAAGCTCGCCGTGACGGGGCGCGCGGCGGTGTCGCGCCAGACGCACGAAGCAGTGATCGAGCAGGCGGAACGCCTGGGCTGTTCGCTCGTGCTCGGCCGTAGCCTCGGGCGACTCGCGCTCGCGCAGCTCGACGCGCTCGGCGATCCGGCGCAGGCGCTCGCGCTCGTGGAGCGGGCCCGTCGCGTCGTGAGCGCGCCGCGCATCGGTCCTGGCTGGCAGGAGCCGGTGCTCGTTCGCGTCGAGATCGAAGCGCTTTTGCGCCTCGGTCGCACCGAAGCGGCGCTGGCGGTTGCCTCGACGCTCGAGGCTTGGAGCGCGGAGTGCGGCCTGCCGCCGCTACCGGCCGTTATCGCACTCACGCGGCTCTACCAGGTGAGCGGAAGGCGGGACGCGCTCGACGAGCTCGCCGCCGGGCTAGAGCAGCTCGCCGTGCCGTCGCTCCGTCCCATCGCGCACGCGTATGCCGCGTACGTCCAGAGCGTGGCGCTGTACGTGAGCTCGGACGATCCCGAAGCGACGGTGCTCGCGTTCGACCAAGCCGAGCTCGCGGGCGCGCGCTGGCCACCCCTTCAGCGCGAGGTGCTCCTGTGGCGCGTCATGGCGCTCGTCATCGCCGGCGATCACGGCGCGGCGCGCGTGGCGCTGCGTCGCGCGCAACGGGCGGTGGACGCGTTGCCGTCCGGCTGGCTGACGGCGCAGCTCCGCCGCATCGAGGGTTCGCTCGTCGTCGCGAGCGGTCACTGGCACGAGGGCCGCAAGCTGCTCGAGTCGGCGGCGGCGACGTTCGAGCTCGGGCGCGACGCTTGTGATGCCGCCATCACTCGCTTCGTGCTCGCGACCCTCCGCGGCGCTTGCGACACTGCGGACGCCGAGGAGCTCGCGCAGGCGCGCGCCGGGCTCGACGCCATCGGTGTCGTCGCGCCGCGGGCGCTCGCCGTGACGCTCGAACGGCGGGTGCGCGGCGCAATCGTGCCGTCCCTCCCGAGCATCGCGGCTCTGCCGAGCGGGCGCGGAGCAAGCGAGCTCGTCGTGCCCCTGCAGCGCCTCGCGGTGCGCGGCGCCGCGCCGGATCTGATTTTGCGTGAGCTCGAGGCCGTGCTCGCCGCGCAATTTCCCGGGCGTTCAGTGCTGGTCGAAGAGATCGAGGCGTCGCCGCCCGCCGGCTCTGGTGCGGCGAACAGCTGGAGTGAATTCAGCGACGGCGCCGGGCGACTCTTTCGCGCCGGCATCGCGGGCGAGCTCACGGCCGACGAGCGCGGCGTGCTCAGCGTGTTCACGACCGTCGCGGCGCTCGCGCTCGAGGCGGCGACGCTGCGCGGCTTCGGCGAGCGCACCCCGCCGGAGAGCGACGAGCGCGTGCCCGAGATCCCGGAGTTCGTCGCGGCGTCGCCGCGCATGCGCAAGCTGCGTCACGAGCTCCTCGCCATCGCGAGGTCGGCCGCGACGGTGATCGTCACCGGCGAGTCCGGTGCCGGCAAGGAAGTCGTCGCGCGAGCGATCCACGCGCTTTCGGCGCGCGCCAAGCGACCGTTCGTCGCGTTCAACTGCGCCGCCGTGCCGCGCGATCTGTTCGACGGCCAGCTCTTCGGTTACCGGCGCGGCGCGTTTACGGGCGCGCAGTCGGATCATCCGGGCGTGATTCGCGCCGCGGCCGGCGGCACGCTGTTCCTCGACGAGATCGGCGAGCTGCCGCTCGACACGCAGCCGAAGCTCTTACGCCTGCTCGAAAACTCGGAGGTGTTCCCGCTCGGGGAGCAGCGCCCGCTGCGCGTCGACGTGCGCGTCATCGCAGCGACGCACCGCGACCTCCCGCTGCTCGTGCGCGAGGGCAAACTACGCGAGGATCTCTACTATCGGCTGCAGGTCCTGCCCGTGAGCGTTCCGTCGCTGCGCGAGCGCCGTGAGGACATTCCCGTGCTCGCGCGACACTTCGTGCGCACGCTCGGCCGCCGCTCGGATCCGCCGGTGCTCGCCCCCGACGCCGTTTCGGCGCTCGTCGCCGAGCGCTGGCCGGGCAACGTGCGCGAGCTCAAGAACGTCATCGAACGGACGCTTGCGCTCACGGGCGAGCTACCGGTCCTCCGCGCGCGCGACCTCCGCTTCACGACGGTTTAACGTCACCGGCGCCCGGCCCTGCGTGCCGAATGCATCCTATAAACTTCAACGTCATGCTGCGTCATCGCGCACTTGCGTGTGTCGGCTAGGTGGCCGGTCGTGTTTCGCGGCATGGAGGGGGATCGAGACACTTACGAAACAATCCGGAAAAAGAGGCTCGGTTAGGCGGGTGTGACTACCAGGTGGTTTGGCGGCGCTTTCTGCCGCTGAGCCGAGCAGCAAGGAACGAAAGATGAGCGGCAATACCCAGCGTGTGCAGGCGATCTCCGAATTGGCGGCATCGAAGCCGCCCGTAGTCCCCCCGGGGCTCAGCGATCCCGAGAAGCTCTTCGGCAGCGACGTCTTCGGCTACACGGCCATGGAGAAATACCTCCCGAAGGACGTCTTCAAGTCCCTCAAGCACACGATCGAACGCGGGCAGGCCATCGACTCCAAGACGGCCGACGTCGTCGCCGCGGCGATGAAGGAATGGGCCATGGCGAAGGGCGTCACGCACTACGCCCACATCTTCCAACCGCTCACCGGCGCGACGGCCGAGAAGCACGACAGCTTCCTCAACCCGGACAACAAGGGCGGCGCCATCGCCGAGTTCGCCGGCAAGTTTTTGATTCAGGGCGAGCCCGACGCGTCGAGCTTCCCGAGCGGTGGCATCCGCGTGACCTGGGAAGCCCGCGGCTACACGGCCTGGGACGTGACGAGCTTCGCTTACGTCGTCGGTAGCACGCTCTGCATCCCGACCGCTTTCGTCTCCTGGACGGGCGAGGCGCTCGACAAGAAGACGCCGCTCCTCCGCTCGATGCAGGCGCTCAACACGCAAGCGCAGCGCATCCTCAAGCTCTTCGGCCACGAAAAGACGGCGCCCGTCGTCTCGTACGCCGGTCCCGAGCAAGAGTACTTCCTGATCGACAAGCGCTTCTACCTGCAGCGCCCGGATCTGTTGCTCTCCGGTCGCACGCTCTTCGGCGCCAAGCCCGCCAAGGGCCAGGAGTTCGAGGATCAGTACTTCGGCGTCATTCCGGAGCGTGTCATCGCGTACATGCAGGAGTGCGAAAAGGAGCTGTTCAAGCTCGGCGTGCCCGTGAAGACGCGCCACAACGAGGTGGCTCCGAGCCAGTTCGAGATCGCGCCCGTGTTCGAGAGCGCGAACGTGGCAGCCGACCACCAGCAGCTCATCATGACCACGCTCAAGCGCGTGGCGGAGCGCCACGGCATGATTTGCCTGCTGCACGAAAAGCCCTTTGCGGGCGTCAACGGCTCGGGCAAGCACGTCAACTTCTCGTTCGGCAATTCGACCCAGGGCAACATGCTCGACCCGGGCGACACGCCGCACGAGAACGCGCAGTTCCTCGTGTTCTGTAGCGCCGTGATTCGTGCCGTTCACCGTCACGGCGGCCTCTTGCGCGCCGCGATCGCGACCGCCAACAACGATCACCGCCTCGGCGCGAACGAAGCCCCGCCGGCCATCATCTCGATCTTCCTCGGCGAGATGCTCACCGACGTCTTCGAGCAGATCAAAGCGGGCGGCGCGAAGTCGTCGAAGATGAAGGGCACGCTCGAAATCGGCGTCGACGTGCTGCCGAAGCTGCCGAAGGACACGGGCGACCGCAACCGCACGAGCCCGTTCGCCTTCTGCGGCAACCGCTTCGAGTTCCGCGCCGTGGGCTCGAGCCAGTCGATCACGGGTCCGCTCATCGCCGTCAACGCCGCGATCACCGAGTCGATCGACTTCCTCGCGACGAAGCTCGAAGCCGCTGTCGCCAGCGGCAAGACGCTGAACCACGCCGTCCAGACGTTGCTCGCGGACGTCGCCAAGGAGAGCCTCGCGGTCGTCTTCAACGGCAACGGTTACTCGGCCGAGTGGCACGCCGAAGCCGAGAAGCGCGGGCTGCCGAACTACAAGACTTCCGTGGACGCACTGCCCGTGCTCGAAAGGCCCGAGGTCGTGCAGCTCTTCGAGAAGTACCAGATCCTGAGCCCGCGCGAGCTCCACAGCCGCTACGAGATTTATCTCGAGCAGTACGTGAAGACGATCCTCGTCGAGGCCAAGCTCTGCGCGAAGATGGCCAAGACGCAGATCCTGCCCGCCGCGCTCCGTTACCAGAAGGAGCTCACGGGCACGTTGCCGGCCGGCGGCAAGCTCGGTGAGCAGATCGCGGGCCTCGTCGGCGAGCTCGACAAGGGCATCGGCACGCTCGAATCGGCGCTCGGGCACGAGTCGAGCGGCTTGCTCGACGAGTGCAAGCACCTGAAGGACAAGGTGCTCCCGGCCATGACGGCGATTCGTGCTTCGGCCGACGCGCTCGAAGGCGTCGTGGCGGACGACCAGTGGCCGCTGCCGACGTACCAAGAGATGCTCTTCATCCGCTGAGCGGAAGCGAGCGTCGCTAGGCCCGCCGAGTGAGCGGGCGGACGGAGCGAGCGGTCACACGGCCGTTCGCTCCGTTGCTTTTTGTGGCGGCGCGCGCCCGGCCCCCTGGGTTCGCTGCGTGCGGCTCAGTCGAGGTCGGAGCGGCGTCCGATCTCACGCCGGAAGCGGCCCGGATCCTTGAACAGCTTGTCCATGCGCGCCGCCGCGAGCTCGGCCAAGGTGCCGCTCTGCGCGCCGAGGCTCACTTCGATCAGTACGGCGTGGCGCAGCAATGGGTCGAGATCGCGCTGCGTCCAGTAGGCCCAGTCCTCATCGGACATCTCGGGCTTGCGCTCCTGCGCGCCTTCGAAATCGATGGGGAGTATCTCGAGCGGGGCAGGGCAGACGATGAAGTTGTGGAGCTCCGTGTCGCCGTGGCAGAGGCCGCTCGCGTGCAGCTTCATGAGGTCCGAAACGGCGCGCTCGGCAAGGAGCCAGAGCCCGGCGGCGGCCGCGAGTGGCAGCTCACGCGCTTTGGGGATGTTCGCCTCCACCGGCTCGGTCTGAAACGGCGAGAGCGTCGAATAGGGTTGTCCGGGAATGAGGCAGGTGCGAAAGACGCTCGGGGTGTGGCCGATGGGATGCGGCAATCCGATCACGGCACTCGCTCGGGCTTGCCGCTCGAATTCGTCTTTGGGATCGCCGTGCAAGCGGCCTGGAAAATACGTTTTCCTAAAATGGAGGGGGTAGTCGCGCGCGAGCGGAAATTCTTGACGCGTTTCTTCGCCCGCGATGACGATTTCAGCGGTCATGAGCGGGACCCCGCCGGCCTCCCGCTTGGTGATCGTCCTGACGACGAAGTCGCGGCGCTGGCCCTTTTTCACGATCGTCTCGTACTCCCGCGCGAGCCGGACCGAGTGCCGCGGCGAGACTGGGACCGTGATATCCTCGTCCATTCCCCCTACATTCTCAAACTCGGTGGCTCGACGCAAAGCCCAGAAAGGCTAGAAACCGTCCCGACATGAAAATCACCGACCCCCGAATGGAGTCCGTGCCCGGCTTCGTTGCCCCGACGGCGCGACTGCTCAACGATCCTCGCGACACGGTCTTCGTTTGGCTCGCGCTGCGCTGCCTCGGCGCGGCCGCCCTCGGGGTGACGCTGTTTTTCGTTCAGGTGCCGTGGCGGTTCGTCGCGCCGGCCTATTGGCTGCTGCTGTTCGGGACGCTGATGGATCGCTTCACGCTGATGCTCCATTGCACGTCGCATCGGCCGCTGTTCAGCAAGCGTTTCCGCGCGCTCAATCAGGTGATTCCCTGGTTCATCGGGCCCTTCTTCGGTCAAACGCCGAACACGTATTTCGCGCACCACCTCGGCATGCATCATCGCGAGGAGAACCTCGCCGCCGATCTGAGCTCGACCATGCGCTTCAAGCGCGATCGGCTCGATCACTGGCTGCGCTACTGCGGGCGCTTCATGCTCGTGGGCCTGTTCGAGCTCCAGATCTATTTCTTTCGCAAGCGGCAATGGAAGCTCTTCAAGCGCGTGCTCGCGGGTGAAGGTTGCTACTGGCTCGGCCTCGCGGCGCTCGCGTACGTCAAGCCGATCCCGACGCTCGTCGTGTTCGTCGTGCCGCTCGTCGCGATCCGCACCGCGATGATGATGGGCAATTGGGCACAGCACTCGTTCATCGTGGCAAGCTCCCCGAAAAATCCGTATCACTCGAGCATTACCTGCATCAACACTCGCTACAATCGTCGCTGTTTCAACGACGGCTATCACATCCTCCACCACGTAAAGCCTGCCTGCCACTGGTCGGAGCACCCGGCGGAATTCGAGCGGGCGCTCCGCGACTACGCGCGACACGACGCGATTGTCTTCGACGGTATCGATTACTTCGAGATCTGGAGTTGTTTGATGCTGCGGCGTTGGTCCAAGCTTGCCTCGCACGTGGTGAGGCTCGAGGGCGCGCCGGCTCGTACGCCCGAGCAGGTGATCGAGCTCCTGAAGGCACGCGTGCAACCCGTGCCGGCAGGGCTCGTCGTGCCGGCGGACGGCCTCGCAGCCTGAGCGTGACGTCGCGCGGGACCGAGGTGTAGGCTAGAGCCGTGAGTTCGAGGAGCGGCGACGGCAGCAGGCCCGGGCGTGGTCCGCGCGTCGCGCTGCTCTTCTGCTACGCGACCGACGAGTACGAGTGGCTGCTCTTGCAAGCCGTGCGCGGCGTCGTCGAGGCGGCGGGCGGCACGGTGGTCGCGATCGTCGGCGGCGCGCTCGGCGATCCGCACGCGCCGCGGCGCGGCCGGCGTTTCTCGCTCGAGCTCGTCGATCGCGTCAACGCCGACGCCGTGCTCGCGATATCGAGCGTGATCGGCCAATACGAAGGTCCTCGCGTGATGGGCGCTTGGCTCGCGCAAAAGGGGTTGCCAGCCTTCAGCATCGGCGCGGCGGAAGGCGTCCCGAGCATCGGCGTCGAAGACGCCGGCGGCGTCACGCAGCTCATGCGGCACCTGATCGAGCACCACGGCTACCGACGCATCGCGTTCATCCGCGGAACGATGACGAATCCGGAAGCGGAAGCCCGCTATCGCGCGTACGTGCGCGTGCTCGCCGAAAACCAGATCCCTTACGATCCCGAGCTGGTCTTGCCGGGCGAATTCACGCGCGAGAGCGGCGTCGAAGCCATGTACGAGCTCTTCGATTCGCGTCAGGTGCCGGTCGCCAACATCGACGCCATCGTCGCGGCCAACGACTACACGGCGTTCGGCGTGATCGACGAGCTCTCACGGCGCCGCATCGAGGTGCCCGACGCCGTCGCGGTCGTGGGCTTCGACGACGTGGCGCTCGCGCGCGTGCACGCGCCGTCGCTCACCACGGTGCGGCAGCCGCTCGAACGACTCGGCGTGGAAGCTGCTCGCCTGCTACTCGCCGAGCTCTCGGGTCAGCGCGCGCCGCTCACGACGACGCTCGGCACCGAGCTCGTGCTCAGACGCTCTTGCGGCTGCATCCCGACGGATCTGCCGCCGCCGCTCGAGCCGATCGACGACGAGGAAACACAAGCCGATCATCCGGGCGACGTCATGCTGCGCGCGCTCGCCGCTGAAATCCGTGGTGCCAAGGGGGAGTTCGCGCGCGCGCTCGATCCGCTCCTGCATCGCCTCGCGGCCGGCAGCGCGCGCGAGCTCGATCAAAATCGCCGCGTCGCCGACGAGCTCGCCATGCGCTGGCGTCTCGCGCGTGAGGATTTGGTGCACGACGGCTTGCATCGCCTCGCGCGCGCGCTGCACGGACGCGTGTTCGGACCGCAGGCGCTCTTGTCGACGGCGCTCGCCGAGCACCTGCCGGCTCTCGGCGTCGACGCGTGCGTCGTCGCCGAGCTCGCGACGCCTGGCACCGTGACGGAGCTGAAGCTCGCGTTCGGCTTCGACGCTCAGAACCTGCAACCGCAGATGGCGCGCTACCCGGCGAAAGACCTCGTGCCGCCCGGCTTCGAGCACCTCTTGGCGCGGAGCGCGCTCGTACTACCGCTCACTTACGCTGAAGAATCGGTGGGCGTCACGCTCATGCCGCTCGGCGATCGCGACGGCGCCTTTTACGAAGTCTTGGCCGAAGTATTCGGCGCGGTCGTGAAGGCGCTCGAAGTTCGGCGGAGAGCGGAATCCCGCTAGATCCTTCGTTCGATTCGAGGCTCGGCTGGCACGAGGCGCCCGTTTGAGCTAAAAGGACGGCGGCTTGCGACCCGACCGGCGAGGGAATCGCCGTTCGAGCGGGGTATGCCCCGGAGTCTGCCGCCAGCCAGAAAACGATCAACCAGTGAATTCTTTCGAATCGAGCGGCACGAGCCGCTCCGCAACCCAACATTCTCGCCCGTCGCTCGAGGTCGAGCTCGACGTGGCGTCGCCGTTCGCCGCACTCGGGCTCTTGCCCGCCATCGTGCGCGCGACGCTCGACGAGCAGTACAGCGAGCCGACACCCGTTCAGCGCGAGGTGATCCCCGCCGCCGTGACGGGACGCGACGTGCTCGCGTGCGCCCAGACCGGCACCGGCAAGACCGCCGCTTTCGTATTGCCCATCCTGCACCAGCTCGCTTCGGGTCCTCGCACGCAGGGCCTGCGCGTTTTGATTCTCACGCCCACGCGCGAGCTCGCCGCGCAGATTGCGGAGCGCGTTGCGGCCTACGGCCGTTACCTGCGCTTTCGGCACGCCGTGATCTACGGCGGCGTGAGCCAATTCCGGCAGGAGACCGCGCTGCAACAACGCCCCGAGCTCTTGATCGCGACGCCGGGACGCCTGCTCGATCTCATGAACCAGGGGATCGTGAAGCTCGACCAGGTCGCGCATTTCGTGCTCGACGAAGCCGATCGCATGCTCGACATGGGCTTCATCCATGACGTGCGGCGCGTGATCGCCGCCTTGCCGAAGCAGCGCCAGACGCTGTTTTTCTCGGCCACGGTGCCGCGCCCGATCGAGACGCTCGCCGCGACCCTGCTCGTCGATCCCGTGCGCGTCTCGGTGACCCCGAAGATCACGACCGCCGAGGGAGTCGAGCAGTCCGTGGTCTTCGTGACGAAAGACCAGAAGAGCTCGCTGCTCGAGCAAATGCTGGCCAAGACCGAGGTCGAGCGCGCCATCGTCTTCACGCGCACCAAGCACGGCGCCGATCGGCTCTCACGCCGGCTCGAGCGCGTCGGCATCGACGCCCCGGCCATCCACGGCAACAAGTCGCAGAACGCGCGCGAGCGTGCGCTCGCCGGCTTCCGTAGCGGCAAGACGCGCGTGCTCGTCGCGACGGACATCGCGGCGCGCGGCATCGACGTCGACGGCGTCTCGCACGTTTTCAATTTCGATCTGCCGAACGTGCCCGAGAGCTACGTGCACCGCATCGGCCGCACGGGACGCGCGGGCGCAACGGGACGCGCCATCTCGTTCTGCGATCGGGAGGAGCGACCGTTGCTCGGTGACATCGAGCGCCTCCTGAAGCGGCGCTTGCCCGTGCTCGACGTGCCGCTGCTCGCGAGCTCGGAGCCCGCCGACACCGCGCGTCCGGGCGGCGCGTTCGTCGATCGTCCGGCGCCGCAGCACGCCCCGTCGCGCGCCGGCGACTCCGGACAGCGCCATACTCCGCGCCAGGGCGAGCACGCACCGCGCCACGCGCCCGCGCGCGCCGCCGGTGCAGCGCCGGGCCGCAACGACGGCGCCTCGACACGCAGCGAAGATTTTGCACGTCCTCGCGACGGTGCTCCCCCGCGGGGCGGAAAGCTGCCGTGGTGGCGGCGCCCCCGGCCCGCGCGCCGAGGCGGCGGGACTCCGCAAAACTAGGGTTCGCTCGGGACCACCGTTGGCGCGGGGCCTCGTTTGGCCTTGCGCCAGCGTGATTTCGGGTAACGGCAATCCACGGAGGGCGTCACGCCTGATTGACAGGCGTAAGCAGGCGCCCTACGAGGTCGCCTTGTTCGCGTTCGATGTTCGTTCGCGCTGTGAGAAAAAAAAGTCATCATGGGTAATCGTCTCTTCGTAGGAAATCTCTCGTTCGGTACTTCGCAGGCCACCATTGAAGCCACCTTCGCCGCCGTCGGCGAGGTGCGTGAGGTGACGATGCCCACCGATCGTGAAACGGGTCAGCCGCGCGGGTTCGCCTTCGTGACCATGGGTTCGCCCCAGGCAGCTGCTCAGGCCATTCAACAACTCAATGGTCAGACGATCGACGGCCGTCAGATCAAGGTCGACGAGGCGCAGGAGCGACCGCAGCGTAGCGGTGGCGGCGGCGGCGGTGGCGGCGGCGGCGGTGGCGGCTTCCGCGGCGGCGGTGGTCGCGGCAATCGCGACCGCTACTGATCCCAGCGCGTCCCCAATAGACCTGTGGCAGCACGACGCGCGTCGTGCTGCCGAAGGTTTCACGCACGCGCCGCCCCGACGCGGTGCGTCCCTGCTTCAGCTCAGGGGCTTACAGCGGCTTCGCGCTCGCTGCCGGAGCCCGTTGCGCCCTTCTGCGGTCCGTCGTCGCCGCCGAAGCGTTCGACGTAATCGTCGTAGTTGCCCTGCCAGTCGACGAGCCCGTTCTCGGTGAACGAGAAGATGCGCGTTGCGAAGGTCGCGACGAGATCACGATCGTGCGTCACGACGAACGCCGTGCCCTCGTACTTCTCGAGCGCGTCGCCGAGCGCGACGATCGACTCGAGATCGAGGTGATTGGTCGGTTCGTCCAAGACGAGCACGTTGTCCTTCGTCAGCATCAGCTTCGAAAAAATCAGGCGCACGGCCTCGCCGCCCGAGAGCGCGTCGGTGGGCTTCATGCCCTCTTCGCCCTTGAACAACATGCGGCCGAGCAGGCCGCGGATTTCCTGGATATTCGCCTTGGGATCGAACGAGTGGAGGAACTGCGTGACGGTCTGCCCGTTCGGAATGTCGGCGCGGTGGTCTTGCGCGAGGTAGCCGACGGTCGTGCCGGTGCCCCACTCGATCTTACCGGCGTCCGGTTTGAGCTCGCCCATCAGCATCTTGCACAGCGTCGTCTTGCCGACGCCCGTGCGGCCGATGATCGCGACGCGCTCGCCCTTGGTGACGACGGCACGAAAGCCTTCGCACACCGTGACCTCCGGCCAGACCTTGGTGAGGCCTTCGATCGTCAGCGCCTGCTTGCTCGAGGGCTTCTTCACCTGAAACTGGATGAAGGGCCGCTCGATGTTCGAGCGCTTGAGATCGTTCAACGAAAGACGATCGATCTGCTTCTTCCTGCTCTGCACCTGAGACGCGCGCGTGCCGGCGCCGAAGCGCGCCACGAAGTCCTGCAGCTGCTCGATCTTCTTCGAGCGGTCGGCGTTCTCCGACTCGATGCGCGCGCGGACCTGGCCCTTGGCGCGCACCATCTCGTCGTAGCCGCCCGTGTAGACGATGATGGTCTCGTAGTCGATGTCGGCGATGTGCGTGCAGATGCGGTTCAGAAAGCGCCGATC
>JAICTZ010000028.1 GCA_025936115.1 Polyangiaceae bacterium | reverse complement strand
GCGGCACTACGGCTTCCGCGTGGATCCGACGCCGCCGCGCTCGCCGGAGAAGAAGGGCAAAGTCGAGTCGGGCGTGAAGTACGTGAAGAACAACTTCCTGCGCGGCCGGCAGGACCAGGAACTCGGGGAGCTCAACCGGGAACTCGCGAGGTGGGTGCAGGACATCGCCGGCGCGCGTGTGCACGGGACGACCGGGCGTCGTCCGCTCGAGGTCTTCACGGCGGAAGAACAGGCTCATTTTCTGCCACTTCCGAAGAGGCGCTACGAGTCAGTCGTTTGGAAGAAGGCGACAGTGCACACCGATTGCCACGTGCACTTCGAACGACGTCTGTACTCCGCGCCGTGGCGACTGATCAATCAGGAAGTGTGGGTGCGAGCGACGCCGAGCAGCGTCGCCATCTACTCGCTCGACGACGTGCGTGTCGCGACACACGCGCGCAACGGGAAGAAGCAACGGAGCACACACGACGCACATCTGCCGGAGGGACGAGCGGAGCTCCGGCATCGAAGCCAGGGCTACTGGGAGGAACGCGCAGAGCGCATCGGCGACGACGTGGGCGTCTTCGTGCGGGAAGTCTTCGAGTCCGACGACGTGCTTTTGCAGCTCCGCGCAGTCCAGGCGATCGTCACCTACCTAGAGAAGTTTCCCGCCGAGCGCGCGAACGCGGCTGCGCGTCGTGCGAGCTTCTACGGCAGCTACACGTACCAGGCGATCAAGAACATCCTGACGCGCGCGCTCGATTTGGAGGCGCTGCCCACGCAGAAGCCGAAGCAACTCTGGGCCGATTTGCCGCGCTTTGCGCGCGATATCGCGACGCTGGTGGATGTGGGAGGCGGCAGTGAGCACCATTGACGAGCTCGTCCCATTGCTGAAAAAGCTGCGATTGAGCGGCGTGCTGCAGTCACTCGAGCTCCGGCTGAAGCAGGCGCGCGAGGACAACCTGCCGTACGAGGAGTTTCTCTTCCGCCTCTTGTCGGACGAGGTCGAGCGTCGCGACGGCAAGCAGCTCGAGCAGCGCGTCCGCCGCGCGAACTTCGAGCACGCGAGGACGCTCGAGGACTTCGACTTCCATTTCAACCCGAACGTGCCGAAGGCGAAGGTGATCGACCTCGCGACGTGCGGCTTCGTCGACCAGCATCAGAACGTGCTGCTGCTCGGACCGACCGGTGTTGGCAAGTCACACATCGCGCAATCACTCGGACATCGAGCCTGCCGGCTCGGCAAGAGCGTCCTCTACGTCGCGGCCCAGGATCTTTTCAAACAGCTACGCGCCTCTCGCGCTGACGGCTCACACGACCGGCGGCTTCTTCGCTTCACCACGCCGGATTTGCTCATCATCGACGACCTCGGGCTGCGCCCCTTGCGTGACGACGAGCCCGTCGACCTCTACGAAATCGTCCGCGCCCGCTACGAACGTCACTCGACGCTCATCACCTCGAACCGCACCGCGTCGGAGATGGGCGAACTCTTCGGCGACCCACTGCTCGCCAGCGCTGCGATGGATCGCCTGCTCCACGACGCCCACGTCCTCATCCTCGACGGGGCCTCATTCCGAAATCCGCCGCCCGAACGCCGAAAGCCCAAGAAGAACTCTCACCAGGAGACCTCAGCATGATGAACCAACCGCTCCGAAGGGTGGATCCGCTTGGCCGATCTACGCCGCCCATCGCTTACACCCCGAACGACGCTTGGCTCACGCCGACCACACGTGGATCCGCTTGGCCGATCTCGCGTGGCTCCATGAGGGCGATCGTTGACACTTGCCCGAGAGGATGTCTCGTCGCGCTTGGTCGAAGGGGGCAAAGTCTTCGGCGGGGACGAAGTCGAGCTCCGTGCGCACGAAGTCGGGGACCTTCGCCAACGAGGACTTGCGCTTCGCGGCTGCGGTACCGCTGCCGTTCGGGCCCGCGGTGAAACGCCCGCTCTTGCGGAGCGGTGACGGCGCCGCACTCACCGGGGGAGCGGGCCGCACTCCGTCGGGCACCGCGACGAAGCACTTCGTCTGCCCGAGCTCGGCTTGTCTGCCATGCGCGTCTTCGAAGCGCCCGACGGAGGGGACACTCTCGGTATCCGGCAAGTCAGATCCCCCCGTTTTCGGCCCGTGACCCTGGGCCGCGCTGCAGGCCGCAACGGACTCTAAATCCGCGTGCCCTCGCTCGATTGACTGGGCAATTCGGCTTCAAATGCGCTTTCGTGGCCCTTCGGATCGGGGTGAGTGGGCCAACGAGTTGGGCCAAAATCGACGAATTCAGCTGGAGAGCCGGGCGCGCATGAAACGCCAATTCGGCCGCGCGGTCGCTCGCTGTTTGCGTCTGGCCGGTCGGCGCCGACCGGTCGCGAGATGAATTGAGAATCACTGCGCCCCTCCCCGCACGAGTCCGAGCCTGCGAGCGATTCGCTCCGGTGCGGTCTCGGGTCTGGGCGCCTCGTCTTTTGGTCGTTTGGTGGAGAGCCGGGCGAGCTCTTCGCCGAGTGCCTGTTCGTTGAGGAGCAAGCGGCGACCAACGATGGCGGCCCCCGGCCCACCGGCAGCGACGCGACGACGCACCGCAAGCGCGTGCCGTCTACGTCCGAGCGGACTTGCCGCTTGGTCTATCCAGTCTCGATGCTCGGCGCGGGCGCGGGCATCGAGCTCTCGCGCGCGAGCAGCGGCGGCCTCCAAGATCTCGGCTACGTCCGCGAGCGTCACCGTTGACCTCGCCGAACGTCGTCGTCACGATTGGGGAGCTCGATCCCGAGAGCAACGGCAGCACGGCGGACGCGCACCATCGACAGCGACCGCACCGGCCGCCCCTCGTAGATCCGGGCCACGACTGAGGGGTCGACCTCGGCAAGGCCCGCAAGATGCAGGAGCGTCGCTCGGTCAATGTTTTCCGGCACTGTGATTGCCATCACGACAATCATGCCCGTCCGGAGCTCGGTTATTGCGACGAGCGCACTACGGTCCGCGGTCGCAATTGCAGGCACACCCCCCGGGGTAGCTCTCCGACCATGGCGACAGCAGGCCCGCTAGGGCTGCTGTGACGCGAGCACGCTCGTTTTCACGCGTTCCGGGCGGGAATGTCTATCGACGACGGCGATCCCTTTCTCGACGCCTTCCCGCTTTCCACGGCGGCGCTCAACGTCGCTTCTGGTGGTGCGCGCCGCTGCCCCCCTCCAGGAATCTAAAGAGCTCCACCGGGTCCGCGGGCCACTCTTCGTTGACTACGAGGGTGTCGGGGCGGAAACGACGCTTCGCTACTCTCACAACGCGTTGCGAAGCAGACGAGCGCAGCTCTAACCGTGGCGGCGTGAGTTCTGGATTTGTCGTCCTGGCGACCACGACGAGACCAAGGACGCGCGCTCGCAGCTGTGTGATGGTTGTGGGTTTGATCACGCTACAACTTCCTGTCCGCGGGTAAGTGACTCCACCCGCACATGCGATTCCATGGAGAGACCCGAGACAGTTTGAGCCCGACACCCCCTATAGGGGTGTGTCTCGGGTGTCTCGCTCTCGCTGTCTCGCCTGAGTGTCTCGCCCAGGAAACAGCAGGAATTATGCTGATTCGTAAGCACCCGAGACACAGGCGAGACAGCGAGACACAAGGCGAGATTGTCTCGGGGGGTGAGACAGTCTCGGTCAGCGGGCCAGTTTCCCACGGTCGAGACGCACTCAATCATTGGAAATCACTTCAGTGATCGACGCTTCCCACCCCTTGCTTCCCCGGCGCACGCGCCCGAGGACTTCGAGCTCCTTGAGGCACTCGCTCACCTTGCCCACGGCGAGCTTGCCGAGCGAGAGCTGTCGCGCGGAGCACGGCCCTTGCTCCTTCACGAGTTCGAGCACTCGCAACGTCGTCTTGCCGAGGTCGGCTTTGGTCCGGTTCTCGCTCGTGAACCTGGCGCGGAGGATGGTCTTGGCCTTCGCGTCGTCTGCGTCGTCGACGTGCTCGATTGCAACCGTGAAACGCTCTGCGACGGCATCGCCGCGACGGATGGTCCTGCCGATCGCCGAATACCAGGGCTCGCGCTCGTCGCTGCCCTCGATGATGAGGTCGGCGCGTCCGAGGAGTGCACGCGAGCCGGAGTAACCGCCGGCCTTGTTCAAATGATGGGCGACGACAATCGGGCACTGAGCCGAGGTTTTCAGCACCTCGAGGCCGAGAAAGAACTCGACGACGGCGTCGGCGTCGTTCTCGCTGCCCGCGAGGAAATTGCGCAAGGGGTCGACGACGATCAGAGACGGCTTTTCGTGGTCCGGTAAGGCGCGCAGCTCCGATGCCAGCCGCACCGTCTGGTTTGGCGTCGCTTGTTTGCCGTCGCGCTTCTCTTCGCCTCGCTCATATTTGATCGTCCAGCCGCGGGCGTAAATGTAATCGAGGTCGTCGATGATTTCGGTCGCGTCTCGCCCGCGGGCCCGAGCGAGACGGATGATTCTTCTCGCCGTCTCGTGCTGCCCGTACTCGGCATCGAGATAGAGCACCGGGCCGGGGCGTTGAATAGGAAAGCGGCCGAGGAAACTATCGCCGCAAATGGTCGCGACGATCAGTTCCTGAAGCAGCCAGCTCTTGCCGCTCTTCTCGGGGCCGATGACCAATACCGTCGGGGTGCCCTCGATCATTCCCTGGGCGAACCAATCTCGCTCGGCATCGAAGTTTTCCACCCAACTCCTCAGGGAGGTCATCATCGAGCCGTTCGGCTTCGGCAGGCGTTTCGGTCGCGCCACGGGCAGCTGGGCGATGCTTGGAGCTCGGACGGTCATACGGCCGCCTTCCGCAGTACCGCGAGTCGTTGCGCAACCAGAGCACGCGTGCCCGCGTAGAGCGGCAGGCCGGCGAGGCACCGAGCAATGGTGCGCCGCTCGATGTGCAGCAGGCGGGAGGCGGCGCTTTCGCCGTGCTCTTCTACGATGGCTCGGATCATGTCTTGGTCTTGTTTTGGTAGAGGTGGCCGGGCGTTTGTCTTGGTTTGTGACATCTCCCGATGTGTCGCATTTCGGGCCGCCGTAACTGCGACCGAGTGATCATGCCCGGCGGTCGCAGTTACGGCGCGAGAAAACGCGCGCCCTCCCTTTTGATGAGCGCGCCCAGACGGCCGCGTAGAGACCGATTCATTTCGTCAGGTGGCCAACAGTTTTCCAGACCGTCTGACAGAACCGCGTAGACCTTCATGACTATCAGTGCGGGCGCCGCCGCTCTGCCGCGCCTCCGGCGGTCACCCCGATCCCGCTTGCCCGCGGCGATCAATAAGTTCCCCGGTGCGACCGACGGCCGTTGTCCGATGATTAGTTGCACGTCCAAGATGGCTTGGCGGGCGCGGTCTTCGAGCTCTCGCGAATCCTTTAGAGGCGTCGCGTCGAGCACGAACAGCCAGGAAATCAGCACCAGCTTCATAGTGCGTTCGCGCGCGCGCGCCGCGCGTTCGCGCGCGTCCAATGCCTTTCGAGCCCGGCGGATCCCATCCCAATCCGCGTCGTTGCCGCAAAGCATCGTTCGGACGACGCGGTTCACGAGCTCGGCGGCTGCGCGAAGGTCGTCGTCGGTGGCGAGCTCGACGCCCGGCGCGCCCGCGAGCCGCTTCCTCAATCTCTCCACGGGATGGATCCCGAGGTCGAGCAGGGCACCGAGCACGGCGTCGTCCGTCATCGTCGGCGGGCGGTCCCAGTTGTCGGTCATGAGCCCTTACCGTCGCGCCGAGCACGCGCAGCGTCGATGCTCACGACCCCAACGCGAGACTTTCGGCGCTCGTCGAGCTGACGAGCAAGATCGGCGACGACTGCCCACTCCCCCGCGTTCGATGCTCGGCGCATGATTTCCACGAGGCCCGCCTCGACCGGATCGACGAATGGCTCGCCTGGGCCAGATCCTTGGCCCACCCCTTGGTGGGAGGGTGGGCCTACCTGCTCGTCGCTGCTCGCTCGCGTGCCGACTGGAGCCGTTTTCCCGTTCGGCACGTCGCTTGCCGTATCCCCATCCCGCCCTGAAAATCCTCGTGTCGTTGGTTCGATTCCGACCCTGGGCACAACATTTCCGAAATTCTTCGGGCTTCTGAAGTCTCGGATGAGTCTCCGCGGTCTTCTCGCAGTTCAGCGTTCCGCGGCCGATTCCCCACATTCGTCTTGCCGCGAGCTCGGCCACCTTCGCGCGTCGAACGTCGGCTACTGGACACCCAACGCCTGCACCCCCGGGAACCGCGTGGCGCGCCGAGCATGTCCTTGAAGGCCGCTGTGCGCAGGGAGTCTCCCGCTGCGCCGCAGACACGCTATGACGATCGCGTGGACAGTAATACTCACGTCGGAGGCGCAGCTCGCCGCGCACCTCGCCCGCGACCTGCCGCGAGCATTCGTCGACGTGCTCCCCTCGCCCAGCACGAACGTACCCGCGCGGCCCTGTCGGCTGAGAGCACGCCGAGCAGCTTTGACGTCCTCCGCAGCTCGGAGGCGCAAGAGCCGCCTCCAGCCCGACCCAAAGCCGTCCGGCATGACGGCTCCAATCTCCTGGAGGAACTCGCCTCGTCGCTCGGCAACTTTGATCATGGCTCAAATCAGCTATGGACGCATCGCGACTAGCCTCTGAACTTCAGCGCGCTTGTCAATACAGGCAACGTAGAGAGCTGAAATACCGACAATAACGCCGAGCATGGGAACACGCACGACCATCTGTTGTACAAGGGTACCCCATTCGTACAAATCTACTGCGGACGGATCCGGCGCGGGCTCCGGATGAGTATGCCATTCGCCGACGTAACCCACGTAACCTCCGCTCGCCTGCCAGTGTTCAGTAGCCACGTCTTGATGGCCTGACGGAGTGCGACAGAAGGATGTCCTTCCTCTTCTGTCCGAAGCAACCGGGACGGTCGCGTACATGACCTCAAAATGCTCACCCCGACGACGCCCCAGCAAAACTCCGCCCGCCTCGAGCTGCGTCGACCGGCGTTGGCATCTTTCAGCGAAGGTCGCTAAGACTGCATGATTGAACACCACGATCGTGCGACGGTCGGAAGACGCCCAAGAGCTCACGTAGCGCATGCCGAGCAATCACTCGCGCGGGGCGGGTCAAAGTCCTCCGCCCCCTTAGTAAACCCCGGCTCCAGAATGCGCGTGCGCAACTTCGGCGTCGATTTTCGATTGGCCCAGGCGAGGGCCATCTCCGCCCCGAGACAAGCGGCGTGGACGGACGTAGTTGCGGCAAATGGTACGTAGAGACTCTCGCAGCCTTCTCCCGCAAACCGATGCGGCAGTTCACCGAGTACAACCGGATATATCGAACCACCGCCCTCGCCACGGAGGCAGCGTGGACATGCGTCGTTCCCGGCATCCCGCAGGAGGCCTCGAACCGCTGTTCCGGGGCCCTCGATCCAAACTGTAAGAGAAGGAATCTGGTGCCGGCCGCTTAACTTCCGTGCAAGCAGATGACTCAAGCCCTCTTCGCCCGTTGCATCAACAACGAGATCGATGCCACGGAAAGACATTTCCATCGCATCAACCGGACACGCAATGATTTTGGCCGTTGGATACCCACGGAGAAGCTCCTCCGCCAGACCCTCTGCCTTATTTCTGAGCACATTGTTGAAACCGAGGCGGTGCCGCCCAATGTTTTGGGGGAGCAAGACATCGTTATCGACCAGACTGAGCTCACCGCCCTGACCGCCAGCACCCGATTTAGTCAGCAAATCGGCCAAATAGCCGCCTATTGTACCGCACCCGACCAAAACAATTCGGATGCCGCCAAGCGTCGCGCCGCCGGGATTACTTCGCTGCGCGACATATGCATCATCCACACGCCAGGGCGTGAACCGTTGAATCCTCGACTTCAGCATAACCCGCCGATCCAAAAAGCGCCTGCGCGCAGTCCTTCCCCCAAGTCTACAATTTGGTAACGCAGCGGAGAAGCCATACGAGGACCTTGGTGCCGTCACCAAACAGAAAACTCGTTCGTAGCCCGCGACGAAGCTGTCTCGGACGGATTTTTCGATCTTTCTTTCGCACCGCTTGTCAAGAGCGTGTTGCCACCTCAAAACGGCCCCGAGAGTCGCGGGTGGCCAAGCGCAGCCCTGCAGAGGACGAGGGCTGGCCGTCGTCCATACGCGAAATACGCGGATGCCACGGGGACTGCGGGGAAATTTGTTGAGCTTCAGCAGCGTCTGTTCCGCGTCGACAGTAACAGTAACGAGCCCCCCGACACGGGACGGGTCTTTGCCAAACACAAGCCCCGAAAGCCTCTTAGACGCACCATCGGGAACGTCTAGGAAGCAAAGGCAAGATCCCCAATATGCAGGAAATTCTTCCCGAAGATCATCGATCATCTCCCCACTAAGAATCTTGCCAAGTACTTCTTCAGCTCGCGCAAGGCACGCAAGCGTTTGACCGGGCAAGTCGTATACGTCCAGCGTGATACTGCCCGCTGCGAGATAGCAGAGCGTGCCATCGGCTGCTAAGTGGGGCGCAATTGGCTGCAGCTCGCGCGGGATGTCCAGGAGACGAACGACCGGCGGCTGAATCCCCTTCGGATCTACGCAGACGGATGCAGGATGGCGCCTATTCCCAGCGGTCAGCCAGCCCTCGAACGTCCACCCGCCCTTAGGACTCCTACCCCTAAACGCAAACCCGCGTGTGACCAGGGCTTGACTGACTATAGATACGCTCAAAAGACGCTCGCGGCTCTAACCGGCTTTGGTGCGTCCGATTAGTGGAGAAGGTACAGCGATCGCAGGAGTCGCAGAGATGGTGGACGTTGCACTAACGATCTTCACGCGTGCCGGTTCATTCGGAAATCGCGGACCAAACAAGCTCACCATCGCTCGACACGCGCTGTCGGGACTGGCCCCGTGGAGTGCGTCTCGGAGAATATTTTCCAGGTTCTCGAGTCTTCGCGCCGCATCCTCCACTCCACTCGCACCGAGTCGATCGGTGAGCGATTCGGAACGATCAGCGGGATTGCAGACACCGGCTCTCAGGGCGGCCGGCAGCTCCCTCACCAGGTCAAGCAGCGCAAGGTCGTCGCGCCTGTCCCGCGTTTCAAAGACCGGACCCGCGGCGACCATCAGCAAGATGGACGCCGGCCCTCCGGAGGCCCATTGCCAGTCTCGAAACGCCTTCAATACACGCACGACCCGTCGAAACTGTTCTCCGTGGCGTTCGACCTCAGACAGGAACCACCGCTTGATTGGACGGGGATCGGAGCGCAGCCAGTCCTCCTCCCGATGTGCCAAGAGGACCGAGTTCGTCGGAAGGTTCGTCCAGACGTCTTCCTCGGCCTCACCGATTACAATGCCACCGCGAGCGTCGAGGCGGGCACGCTGCGCCGCAGCCTTCTCGAGCGTCGAGAACTCAATGTCCGGGATGGCGTACAGTGGAATATCGAGGTGCGCGAACGGTGCAATCTCGAGCCGCATGCACGTTGGTTTCGTGCTCACCAGCTTCCATCCAAGCTCCCGCGCGAGCCGCGACAGTACGGCTTCGCCAGCGCGAAAGAAGATGGCACTCGCCTCGCTGGGCTTCCCGGTCCTTGCGACGAAACTCAATGGCAGATAGGCGCCGTCATCAATGTCAGCCTGTTGTGGAGTGCGCGCGGGCGCGTTCAACGTCTTGTACGCCCACGAGCCCTGCGTGAAGAACCTCGGCTCGACTGCGCTGGCATCATGCCCCAGGAGTCTGAGCGTCGCGGGCAGTTCGGCCTTCAACCGAGAACGCACGCTTGTCTTCGCTTGAACAATGAATTCGCGTTGGTCTTCAGAAAGGTCGAGACTGTCAACCAACGTCGGCGTTTCGGCCGTTGAGTAAAAAAGGGAGCTGAGGTTCAACATGGTGTATCTTCTGACTTCTTATTGGGCCCGTAAAAAAATTTAGGAGACTTAGGGGTATGCCCTCTGAACGATGCGAATTGCAGATCGCCCAGAGCCCGTTGGGCCGCAAGGGTGCCCCTGTCCTTCAACACGCGCGTCGATGCAGCAGATACTCTGTCCAGCGTCGAGATATCCCTGCACTGCTGGGGAGTGGCAAGGTCGTCGATCCGATAGTATCGATCGGACAAGATGTGTCGGAGCATTGCATCGGTCGAGCTCTCTTGGGCAGAGATCACTAAGTCGAATAGCTTCTTGCCCCAACCAAGAATTCCCCGGTCATAGCCGGCCGCCCCTCTGATTGTAGCACCCACGGTCATCGTTCCGACCGCAAGCACGCGGACATCTTCCGGAGCGGCATTGAGGAATCGAACCGCCTCGTGCCACCCGAACAGGCCCGGTGAGTTCGCTACCAACCCACCGTCTGCGAACACGCCGTTATCCCCGATACGATGAAGCGGAAAGTAGGTCGGGGCCGCAGTCGTCGCGAGCGCGATGTCCAACACACTCACGCGATGATCCATCTCGAAATTTTTTGCGTGAGGAGTCTTGAAAATCTGCGACTTGCCGGAAACGTAGTTCACTGTAGGAACGAGAATCCGGTGCCGCAGTTCCCCGATCGTCGTCTCGCCGAAGCGGTCCCTGAGCACCGATCGCAATCCCGCGGCCGAATGCTTGGCGAAGATGTACCCGTTCAACAGACGGCGCAGCCAACTCCGCGAACCGAAAATACGCTTCCCGTCGACCTCGAACATCGATTGGAGGTCTGCAGCAGGGATCTCGCAGGCAAGCCCTAACGCGAGCAACGCACCAGCTGACGTACCGCAGAGCAGATCGAAACTTCTTGCTAGAGGAGCGCCCAGGGAAGCCTCGAGGCACTTCAGCACCGTTGCCGCGTACAAGCCGCGAAACCCGCCCCCCGAAAGCGCGAGAATGTGAAATGGGCGACTGACGGAAGCCTCCGAGGACGTTTCGAGGGAAGTCATATTTGCCACGTCTAATTACTATACGCTTAGTTTTTAGATGCGTCCAGGCCCGACGCGTGCCAGAATTCTTCCTGTGAGCATTCCGACCCAGCCGGAAAATTTGCGAGGGCCACGTTGGAGCCAAGAGCAACGGCTGGAATTCATTGATTTTCGCCTCCGCTGGGAAGGGCGGCTAAATCGCAGCGACCTAACCGAATTCTTCGGAATCTCGGTTCCTCAGGCGTCACTCGACCTCGCCAGGTATCTGGAGGCTGCACCCGGCAATGCGGTTTATGACCGTCGCGCGCGGGTGTACGTGGCCGGCCCCGAGTTTCGTTCGCTCTACCAGACCGACGATGCCGCCAAGTACATGAACGAGCTGCTCGCCCGAGCCACTGGCCTACCTACAGGAAGCAGCTTCATGGGGTGGGTACCTCCCATGGCTGTTACGCCCGTACCTGGCCGAGCAATCGACGCTAACACGCTGTTCTCAGTCCTGCGGGCAATCCGAGAGGGAGAGGCGATGAGCATAGTCTACCAGTCGATGAGCAGACCGGAACCGCAGTCCAGAACGATCAGTCCGCACGCCTTGGCTCACGACGGTTTCCGGTGGCATGCGCGTGCATTTTGTCACACGCGACTAGAATTCCGTGACTTCGTCATAGGGCGGATGCTCCGCGTCGAGGGGATGGAGCAGGGCGGCGCAGATCCCGCCACTGACAAGCAGTGGCACACGATGGTTTCGCTGGCGCTTGGGCCAAGCCCGCGCCTGAACGAGGCGCACCGGCGCAGCGTCGAACTCGACTACGGCATGATCAAAGGGCAGGTCAGGTTAGAATGCCGCCAAGCTTTACTGTTCTATGTGCTTCGGCATCTAGGGTTGGACGACGTCAAGCAACGCGATGCGGACAAGGCGCAAGTCGTCCTCGTGAACACAGCAGAGGTGGCGACGTACCTGTAAGCGACGACGGGCACCGGGCCTGTGTGACTGAGCAATCCGCTACACGGGGCGCATCCACGACGAACGTGCAGTTTTGCGGGTCACAGCCGCCTGATCTAGATCGAAAATCCTCGTGTCGCTGGTTCGATGCGACAAGCGTCTGGGCTAATCGTCCTCGCACGGAACCGCAGGGTCCGTTGTCGCCGTGACGAGGATGACCTCATCGTCGCTGAAGCGGTACCAAAGCCACAGGTTTCGTCCTCCAACGGTCGCACCCAAGCACGACCGACAGGCATTCCCTTGGCTTTCGTAGTCGCAGGAGCCCGGAAGCTGTTCCGCCGTGGAGAATGAGCGTATGCACGACCGACTGCTTAAGCTCGCGGGAAACTACGTCTCAGAGATCCAGCAGTGCCCGCGTACTACGTGCCTACACTCGGCGCGCCACGACTCGTCATCTTCCCCTTCGAGCCAGCAGACGAATGCTTCAGATGCTTCGGCTGACAGGAGCTCGCCCCGATCGACCGATTCCAGCGCTTCGCGAACCTCGATCTCGTCGTCCGGATGCGCCTTCCAGAGCTTCGAGGTTGCGCGCTTCGCTTCGGGCTCCATGGCGGAAGTTTATCCGAAATCGACGCGAGGAGCCAAGTTGCCCGTTGCGTCACCAGTACCGGACACCGGGCCCCTTACCCCCCGCACCCGCTGAATCTCCACCCGCGTCATTGGCCCGCGCATGAGCGACAGCGCATACCGCTGCACCAAGATCGGCGGCGAGCTCGAACGCGCATTGCGCACGACGAACCAACGAGGCGCGGAGCCGCTGCGGCGTCGTCCCGAGCTCGTCGAGTACCGCCGCTTCACAACCGCGCGTCGCTGAGAGTCCGTCGAGCACGCGCGCGCGATCCGCGTCCGTCTGTAGGCGGCCGAGGCACCAGAGGCCCGCGTTCGATAAGTTGGTGCCCTGGCGCCAGCTCGCGAGCGAGGGGGACGCAAGGAGCCCCCGCGCCCGCACGTTCATTGCACCGGAGTCCAGCTACCGCCGGCGCTAAGTGACGCGAGCGCCACCCGCCGCCTTCGCGCGCCATGCTTCGGGAGATGTGCCAGTCCAGCGCCTGAAGGCACGGTGAAACGCGCTCGGCTCCGAGTAGCCGAGCAACCAGGCGAGCTCGGCGATGGCCGTCCCGTTCTCGAGGAAGTAGAGCGCTTGCTGGCGTCGCACGGCGTCGAGCTCGCGTTGCAGTGACGTGGCCTCGGCGTTCAGGCGCCGTTGTAGGGTGCGTGAGCTCATGTGCAGTCTCGGCGCGAGCGCGGCAAGCGTGACTTCCCCTTCGGGCAAGCAGCCGCGAATGAGCGCGCGCAACCGCTCGACGAGCCCGTCACCGGCGGGCAGCCGTTTGAGCTGTTCGCTCGCGTAACGCTCGAAGAAAGCGCAGAGCGCCGGGTTGGCGTCCGGGATCGGTAAGGACAACATGGATGTGTCGAAGCAGGCCTCGTCGGTGGCGCACCCGAACTCGACAGGAACGCCGAAGACTCCCGCAAAACGGGCGCGATCGGCGGGGTCGCTCTGCCGGAGCCGCACGCGGTCGAAGGCTAACCCTGGCAGAAAGCGGCACCCGTTGACCACCATGTCCACGAACGTCGCCTGCGCCATGTAGACGTGAGCCGGCCGCGGCGGACCGTACGGCTCGTAAGTGAGCCGCATGCAGTCGTCCTGCCTGACGAGCTCGACCCGCTCTCCCTCGTTCCACAGGCGCATGTAACGCAGCATGCGATCGAGCGCGCTTCCGAAATCCGCGCTCGTCATGAACAGGAAGCCGAGAGCGTCGAGCGCATCGATTTCGATGCCGAGAGCTAGGTCGAGCCCGAACCCCGGATCTCTAGTGGCCTCTCCGATCGCCTCGAGCAGAGCGTAGATCGCCAGAAGTGGGATACGACCGTCCGGGTCGTCGAGTGCACTCTCGCCGAGACCGGCTGCCTCGAGGAGCGGGCGCGGGTCGAGTCCTCGACGCACGGCGTACGCGAGAAAGAGGGACGCGACGCGCGCCCAAGCCGTGGGCCCACCGTGATCGACCGCTCGCGACATGCTGCTGGCGCAATGTATCAGTTGTTTTGGCGGCATCCATCAGTGCTGACGCTCGTCTGGCGCTTATGATTTCGTTGGAATGTCAACGAAATCCGGGTTGCGCGGCGCGGGCTCGCTCGTCGTTGCGCTGGTTTTAGGCCTCGGTTCAAAGCGCGCCGAGGCCAGCGAGGCCTCGCTCGCGGCGCTCGTTCAGCGGGCCGATCACGTACTCCGCGGGCAAACGACGGCAGCGATCCTCGGCATGCACGTCCACACGGCGCGCTACGACCGGAGTTACGACATCGTGTACTGGTCGGACGACCGTGGCGGGACGACACGGGCGCTGATCAAAGTACTCGGTCCGGCGCGGTGGCGCGGGCACGGGACGCTCAAGGTCGGCGGCAGCCTCTCGCTTTACGACCCGAGTAGCGATCGGGTGACGGTGCTCTCTGGGTCGATGCTCGGCGACAGCTGGATGGGAAGCCACTTCACGAACGACGATCTCGTGAAGGAAACGGATCTCGCGCGGGATTATCGGACGAGCGAGCTCAAGCGCTGGACCGCGGCCGCCGGCGGGAAGGACGCGACCTTCTACAGCGTGTTGCTCGAGCCGACGCCCCGCGCGCCCGTCGCCTGGAACCACCAAGTGCTCGAGCTCTATGTCCAAGGCGGGGCCGTGGTGCCCGTGCGTGAGGAATTTTATCGGAAGAAGGACAAGGGCGAGCCGGCACGCACCCTCACCTTCGAAGACGTGAAGGAGATGGACGGGCGCACGGTGCCGACTCGCCTGGTGATGCATGTCGCGGAACCGCCGGGCGAGTACACCGAGCTCACTTACAAGAAGCTCAAATTCGACGCGGACGTGCCGGCCGCGAAGTTCAGCGAGCAGGAGCTCAGGCGCTGAATCCAATGGCCGGCATGGCTCTCGTCTTCGCGATCGCCTTTCGAAACCTCGGGCGCAACCGCTGGCGAACAGCCATCGCGGGAGCCGCCGTCGCCGTCGGCGTGAGCATGTGCATCGCGAGCTTCGGTGTGATGGACGGCATGAGCAGCGACATGGTGCGGTCGATCACCGAGGTCGAGCTCGGCCACGTCGAGGTGCACGCGCCCGGCTTCTCCTCGCGGCCGAGACTCGAGCTCTCGTTCGACCAAGCAGCCCAACGCGCGGCCATCGCGGCAGCGACACCGGGGGTTCGTGCCGTGAGCCTCCGCGTCCGCGGCTTCGCGCTGGCGAGCAGCGCGCATGCCTCCGCCGGCGTCGAGCTCGTCGGTGTCGATCCGGCGCGCGAGGCGGCCGAGAGCCGGCTCGACCGGCGCGTGACGAGCGGCAGTTACTTGCCGGCCACGCCCACGCCGTGGCCCAAAGCCCAGGAACTCAGCACAGCCGAGCGCGCCCTCGATGAGAAGCTCACGGCGCAAGCCGCGGCCGCGGCGGCGAATGAGATCGAAGCACTCGGCAGCGGCCGTGAGTCGCCTGATCCGCCCGAGCTGAGCCGCGACGAGACACGCAGGCTGCTCACCGCGCTTTCGCCCGCACCGGCGGCGCCGCCGCCGATTCTGCTCGGCGACAAGCTGGCTCGGCGCCTGGGGTCGAAGGTGGACGCAACGGTCGATCTGATGACGAACGATAGCGGCGGCAATCCGGTCGACGTGGTCTTTCGGGTGATCGGAGTCGTTCACACGGGCGACGGCGCTCTCGACGGTACCCGCGCCGTCGCCCACCTCGCGGACGTGCAGCGACTCTACGGACTCGGTGATCGCGCCCACGAGCTCGCGCTCAGTCTCGAGGACGCGAGCCAGGCCAGAGAGATAGCGCGCTCCCTGGCGCGGGAACCTGCGTTTCGGGGACTGGTCGTCAAGACCTGGCAGGAGCTCCGGCCGGACGTGGTGGCGATGGTGAAATCGAATGGCGCCTTCACCGCGATCATGGTCGCGATCATTTTCGTAGTGGCGGCGATCGGCGTCGCCGACACGATCCTCATGGCCGTGTTCGAGCGCCGTCGCGAGCTCGGCGTGCTCAAGGCCGTCGGCATGCGGCCTCTGGCGATAGTCCTCATGATCGCGACCGAAACGGCGCTGCTCGGAGCCGGCGCGTCGTTCGTCGGACTCGGAGTCGGCGTCGGCATCGACCTGCTGCTCGGCCGCTACGGCATCCCGCTCGGCGGACTCAGCGGCTTCACCCTGGCGGGCGCGTCGATTCCGCCCGTTCTCCACGCGACGCTGACGGCCGAGGGCGCGCTCTGGCCCGTGGGGCTGATGCTCCTGATGGCGATCCTGGCGTCGCTCTGGCCCGCGGCGGTCGCCGCACGCACCGAGCCCGCGCTCGCCATGGGAGATCGCTGATGCTGGTGCTCCGTCTCGCGCTCCGCAACTCGCTACGCAATCGCAAGCGGAGCTTGCTCGCGGGCGCGGCGATCAGCACGAGCTTCGCGCTCCTCATCGTGTTCTTGGGCATCGGCGACGGCGTCCACGAGAAGATGGCGGAGATCGGGGTGAGCATGGGCCTCGGCGACGTGATCGTCGAGCACGCGGGTTACGCGGACGATCCGTCGCTCGAACGCTCGCTCGAGGACACCGAAGCACTGGTTCAGAAGCTCGAGAGGGTACCCGGCGTGGTCGCCGTCGCGGAGCGATTGCGTACGGATGCGCTCGTCGCGTCCGGCACGACCAGCGTGGGGGTCACTCTTTCGGGTGTGGATCCGAGGATCGAGCCACGAGTCTCGAAGATCGATACGCCGGCGTCCCTGGTGGCGGGCGCCGCGCTCTCGCCGTCCGAAAAGGCGCGCGCCACGAGCGATTTGCCGCCGGTCGTGATCGGCGCGGAGCTCGCCCGCACGTTGGGCGTGGCCGTGGGGGACCGCGTCACGCTGACGGTCAAGCCGCTCGGCGGCGGTGACGCGCACAGCGGGGCGTACGAGGTGCACGGCATCTTCGAGACCGGCGTGCATGACGTCGACGCCTTCTGGGCGGAGACGGCGCTGGCCGACGCCCGCGCGCTCACCCGAGCGGACCGGCGAGTGACGATGCTCGCGGTGTTCACGCGCGACGTGTCGGCGACGGCCGCGGCGAAAGCCGAGATCGAGCGAGTTCTTCGGGGGCTGCCGATCGAGGTGCTCTCGTGGATGGAAGCGGCGCCTGACCTCTACAGCGTCATCGCCGTCGACGAAGGCGGCCTCTACGCAATGATGGCGATCGTATTCATCGTCGCGGGGGCTGGCATCTTGAACACTTTGCTCATGAGCGTGCTCGAGCGCACGCGCGAATTCGGCGTGCTGCTCGCGATGGGTGGCACACCGGGGCGCGTTCTCGCCATCGTGCTCGGCGAGGCGCTGCTGCTCGGGCTTGCTGCCGGCGGTGCGGGCCTCGGCCTCGGCTTGTCCGCCAACTACCACTTTGCCACGACCGGGATCGATCTGAAGGCGCTCATGGGAAGCAGCTTCGAGACGAGCGGCATTCTCATGCCGTCTCACTTCTACGCGCATCTGCACCCCGGAAAGGTGCTCTTGAGCTCCGCCGTCGTTCTCGGACTCGTGATGCTCGGCGGTCTTTATCCCGCGCTCCGAGCAGCGCGGCTCGAGCCAGCGGAGGCAATGCAGCATGACTAATGGGATGGCCGCACCGGCCGTGGCGACGAGCGGGCTCGTCAAGACGTACCGGCAGGGCTCAGTCGAGGTCCGCGCGCTCGACGGGATCGATCTCGAGCTCGGTGCCGGTGAGTTCACCGTTTTGGCGGGGCCTTCCGGCTCGGGCAAGACCACGCTCTTGAACCTGATTGGAGCGCTCGCTCGCCCGACTTCGGGGCGGGTGCTGATCGCCGGGCAGGACCTCGGCACGATGAGCGCTGCGGAGCTCGCCCGCCTGAGGCGTGAGCAGATCGGCTTCGTATTCCAAGCCTATAACCTGTTGCCGGTGCTCTCCGCGCTCGAGAATGCCGAGCTCGTGCTCGAGCTTCAGGGCGTCACGCGCGGCGAGTGCCGGAGACGCGCGGAGGCCATGCTGCGCTCCGTCGGGCTCGGGCAGCTATTCGGCCGCCGCCCGAGCGAGCTCAGCGGCGGCCAACAGCAGCGCGTCGCCGTGGCGCGGGCCATCGCCGCCGCGCGCACGCTGGTGCTCGCCGACGAACCGACGGCGAACCTCGATTCGAAGAGCGCCGAGTCCCTGCTCGACGTCATGGTCGAGCTCAATCGGGAGCACGCGCTCACCTTTCTCTTCTCGAGCCACGATCCCCGGGTGGTCGCGCGGGCTCGCCGAGTGATTCACCTCGAGGACGGGCGCATCGTGAGCGACGAGCGAGCGCGCCCATGAGACTCTGCCGCTTTAGCGCGGCGAGTCTCGCTACGGTGCTCGCGGTTTCGTCGAGCGCCACCACCGCGCGTGGCGTCGTCCTCTCGGAAGATCCGCTCGAGGGCGAGTCGATCAGCGCGGGCGCAAGCCTTCGCCTCTACGAGCTCGTCCTCCGAGGCGGCCCGCTCGCGACTCCTGGCCTACCGAGGGAGTTCGACCCGGCGGCGGTGTCACTCACCTTCGTCCGCCCGGAGCTCGAAATGAAGCGGAGTTCGGGGCTGTCCCTAATACTCCACGATGAGCTCAGCTCGATGGTGAGCTCCATTCCGGCCGCCTTGTTCGATGGCTCGCTGTCGCTCGGCCAGGGCGCACAGGCGCCGCTCTACCTGCCGCTCCAATCGTCGCTCGTGCGCGACGGATTCGAGTTGAAAAACCGCGTCGCCTGGGCGTACGCGCGCTACGCGACCGACAGCGTGACGCTTTCGCTCGGTCGCCAGCCGATCACCCTCGGCCGCGGGCACCTCTTCACGCCCGAGGACCTGATTGCGCCGTTCTCGCCGCTCCAAATCGACACCGAGTTCAAGCCCGGCGCCGACGCCGCGCGGTTCGACTGGAGCCCCTCGAACATCGCCACACTCTCGCTCATCGCCGTCGCGGCAGAGCGCGACGACTCGGTGTTCGTAGCGCGCGGCGAGGTGGCGCTGCGCTCGGTCCGAATCGGCGCGCTCGCGGGTTTCGTGCGAGAAGATTGGGTGCTCGGTTCGGATCTCTTCGTCGATCTCGGACATGGCACCGATCTGCATGGCGAGGCGACTGCAACCTGGGTCACGGTGCCCGAGCGACGTCCCTGGGGCCGCCACGGCTTCGACCGCGCCGTGCTCGGAACCACGACGGAGCTCACGAGCAAGCTCCAAATCACCGCTGAAGCGTATTACAACGGCGCGGGCGCACGAGGTCCCGAAGGGTACCTGACGGAGCTCATGAGTCCGCGCGTCGCGATTGGAGAGGCGTACACGCTCGGTCGCATTTACGCAGGCGTAGCCGGCGAATGGCAGATCCACCCGTTACTCGAGCTCGACCTCGCCGCGCTCGGAAACCTCACCGATCCGAGCGCCATGGTCGCCCCGACGCTGCGCTACGGCCTCGCCGAAAACGTGTCCCTCATCGGCGGCGCCTACTTGCCCTTCGGACGCTCCCCGAACACCAGGACCGGCGCGGCGCAGAGCGAGTTCGGCCTATATCCGGAGGTTTACCACTTCGACGCGAAGCTCTGGTTGTAGACGGAGGCTACCGCGGGTCATACCCACGCTGTGGGAGTGTTTCACGAGCGGCCCCTACCCTCGGCGGGTAAGCCTGGTCGGGTCAGTCCGCACGCCTGAGCTCGCGAAAAAGGAACTCGGCTTCGAGAAAGCCGTCCCCGAGACCGCGTCGCGTGACTGCGGGAGCGGCCGCTGAACGGACGGGGCTTGCCCCCTGCGCACGCGCCGGCGTGTTTGACAAGAATTAGTTTATGTTCAAATTAATTGTACCCCATGCTAGAAGTTCTGCACATGAACGCCACGAGCCAGCGCCGATGCCGGCACGTCCTGGCGCCAGTCGTAAGGTCAGGGCGAGACGGTGACCGGTAGCGAGCTGCGGGCAGCGTTAGGTGCCGATTCGGGCCTCCCCCGTGTCGCGATGATCTCCACGCACGGCTTCGTGGCGGCTGAACCGCCGCTCGGCGCCGCCGACACGGGCGGACAGGTCGTCTACGTGCTGGAACTATCGAAAAAGCTCGCTCTTTTGGGGTTCCAGGTGGACGTGTGGACGCGGCAGTTCGCCGACCAGCCGCCAGTCGAGCGGGTGGACGAGCGCGTGCGCATCATCCGCGTCCCGTGCGGCGGGCCTGCCTTCATCGCCAAGGAACGCCTGCACGTTTGCTTGCCCGAGTGGGTCGAGAACGCGCTCCGCTTCGTTCGGCAGTCCGCGCTGGATTATCGCTTCTTGAACAGCCATTATTGGGACGCGGGTCTCGCGGGACAGCAACTGTGTCGAGCACTCAGGGTGCCCCACGTTCACACGCCCCATTCGCTCGGAGTCTGGAAGCAGCGGCAAATGTTGACCGACTTTCCCGAAGGCGCGGCCACGTTCGAGGCAACGTACAACTTCGCCGAACGTAACCATTCCGAACGGCAGATCTACCAGGACGCGGATCTCGTCATCGCGACGACGCCCGTCCAGACCGACATGCTGCGGCGCGACTACGACGTCCCGCTCGAGAAGCTCAGGATGATCCCGCCGGGGTACGACGATCATCGCTACTTCCCCGTGGGGTCACCCTCGCGTGACGCGATCCGGAAGCGCCTCGGGTTCGAAGGTAAGGTCGTTTTCACGCTCGGCCGCATCGCTCGCAACAAGGGTTACGACCTCTTGCTGCGCGCCTTCAAGGAGGTCGCCGCGCGCGACACCGAAGCGCGCTTGCACATGGCGGTCGGCGGGGAAAGGCTCGGGGCGGCTGAACAGGGCTTACTCGGCGGCTTGCACGAGCTGACGCGAGAGCTCGGCCTGGATGAACGCGTAACGTTCGACGGCTACGTCCCGGAGGCGGAGCTCGCCGATCACTACCGCGCGGCCGACGTATTCGTGCTCTGCAGTCGCTACGAACCGTTCGGCATGACCGCGATCGAAGCGATGGCTTGCGGCACTCCGACCGTGGTCACGACGCACGGCGGGCTGTTTCGCATCCTGCGCTTTGGCGTGGACGGCTTGTTTGCCGACACCTTCGACGCGGCCGACCTCGGCCTCACGATACTCAAACCGCTGCGCCACGTCCGACTTGCCGAGCGTCTGTCGCGCAACGGCGCGCAGCTCGCGCGCAGCCTCTTCACGTGGACGGGGGTCGCACATCAGCTCATCGGAGCGCTGGAGGGCCGAGAAACCGTCGGTGTCTCACTCGAGGAGCTCGAGCACAGCGATAGCTGGTTCGGTCCCGTCGAGCCGAACTGAACACCATGGACGTTCGACTCTTCGCGTCAGACCTCGACGGAACGATTCTCGGCAACCCCGAATCCGCGCGCCGCTTCGGTCAGGCGTGGCGCGCGCTCGCCCCAGAAAGCCGCCCGCTGCTTTGCTACGTCACGGGCCGTTTGGTCGACGACGTGCTCGGCCTGGTGAAGGTGGAAGAGCTACCGCGGCCGGACTACATCCTCGGTGGAGTCGGCACTCAGCTTTGGGACGCTTCCTCGCGCGGACCCCTGCCCGGCTTCGTCGAACGCTTTGCGACTGGCTGGGATCTCGCACGCGTCGAAGCCATTTTGGAAGGGGTACCGAAGGTACGGCGCCAACCGCCCGAGTTCTTGCACCCGTACAAGTCGAGCTGGTTTCTGAGCGGGGCCACGCCCGAAACGCTCGGCACGATCGAACAGCAGTTACGCCAGGCGGGGCTCGCCGCAAGCCTCGTTTATTCGGGCCAGCAGTTCCTCGACGTGCTGCCGTTGAACGCCGACAAGGGCAAGGCTCTCACCTGGCTTGCTCAGCAGCTCGGGATCCCCCCAGCTGCCATTCTCGTCGCCGGCGACAGCGGCAACGACAGCAGCATGTTTCAACTGCGCGGCGTGCGCGGCATGCTGGTCGAGAACGCGCAGCCCGATCTGTTCGAGGCGGCGCTCGGACGTGACGTGTACATCGCGAGCGGCGTCTTCGCGGACGGCGTCCTCGACGGACTACGACATTTTGGCGTACTACAGGGCCTGCCTGCGCGGCTGCCACGGCCGAGCCAGGTCCCCGTTCCCGCCATGTTCCGCGACGCCGACTTGCGCGCGCTCTCGCAGTCGGACGTCGAGCTCGTGCGCGACGGCTTCAAACACGCCGTGGACGTCTTGCATCGCAACGTGACGCCGCTCGGCTTCTCCGCGGCGTCCCTCGACGACAACGTCGCCGTCGGGACGGACGCGAATTATCGCGCAGTCTGGGCTCGCGACGGAGCGATCACGGTCATCCAGTCGCTCTTCCTCGACGACGCGGAAATCCGTGAAGCGCAACGACGCACGCTCGTCACTCTGCTCGAGCACGTGAGCCCGGCAGGCCAATTTCCTTCGAGCGTGCACATCGATACGCTCGAGCCCGACTACTCGGGGGTCGGACGCATCGCGTCGATCGATGGCGGGCTCTGGGTCATCATCGCCGTGTACAATTACGTGCAGGCGACGGGGGATCGCACGCTGCTCGAACGCTACCTTCCCGTGCTGCAGCGGTCCATGGACTGGCTCTCAGCCCACGACAGCAATAACGACGGACTCCTCGAGGTCCCCGAGGCTGGCGATTGGACCGACCTGTTCGGCCACAGCTACAACGTGCTCTACGACGAGACGCTCTGGTACCGCGCGAACGTCTGCCACGGCCGCATGCTCGAGCTTCAAGGAAACGCGACGCGGGCCGCCGAGTACTTCCGGCGCGCTCAGCGCATTCACGGAGAAATCCTCGACAGCTTCTGGCCGCGCACGCGGCGTGAAGCTACGTCCGCGGGCCCCTCGTTCGACGAACGGCAGTTCTCGCTCGGTGATGCGCGCTACTTGCTCGCGCAGATCTCGCCGTTCGGCTTCTCGTGGCGTTGTGACGTTTGGGGCAACATCCTCGCGTTCCTGTTTCACATCCTGGATGCACGCCGCGCGCGCACGGCTTTCGAGTTCATGTGGGGTTCGGGGGTCAACGACCCTTTTCCGGTGCGGAACCTCTATCCTTCGGTCGTCGCGGGCGATCCCGACTGGCGACCGTACTTCGTGGTGAATCTCTTGAACCTGCCGGGCCACTATCACAATGGCGGCATTTGGCCGCATATCGGCGGCATGTGGGTACGCTTCATCCATCGCCTCGGCATGCGAGATCTGGCCTGCCGGGAGCTCGTGAAGCTCGCCGAGCTCAACCGCGCCGGTCTCCGCTCCGAGTGGGAGTTCAACGAATGGGCGCACGGCGTGACGGGGCGCCCCATGGGGAAACGCTACCAGGCGTGGTCCGCGGCCGCCTACCTGCGCGCGTGCCAGGAACTCGAAGTGGTGATCGACCAGAACGACAGCGACTGAAACCGGGCAGCGTTACCGACGTGATGCCGTGCGTTCATCCGTGACGCGAGGGCGCGGACGGCCTGTTCTTGCCGGCAACGCCGCCGAGGATGAAGATGAACGCGAGAAGCCGAACGAAGAACAAATAGTGCCGAGTTTCGTTGCCGGGATGGAGCAGGCCAAGCGCGATCCAATGCAGCGCGAAGGTGCCGAAACCGAGCGCGAATCCGACGAAGAGCACGTCCCGCGTTTGCCGCCAGAACTTGAAGAAGAAAGCCGCGGCAATCGCACACAGCGCGGCTATCGCACCCCATAGAAATTGGATCATCTATCCTCCAGAATGAGGCCGAAAGCGAGCACCCCGACCGCGAGCAGCGCTACCATGGCACGTGGGATACGCAGATCGACTTCCGGCGTGACGACTAGATCCACGAACAAAAGGATATTGTTCAACGCCAATCCGGCGAAGCAGATGCACGCGAGGAGCGCCAGCCGCAACCGAGTCCGGAAATAGTTCCGAACGAGTAGCCACGCGCAGAAAATGCTTACGAGAGCACAGAGCAGGTAGGTGAGCTCAGCCACGCGACTTTGGCCCTCCAATCCGGAAGCACTCCGCAAAGGTCCTTACCGCTGCCGTGCGCACACGCTCGATCGCGTTGCTCGTCATCATCCCCATGACCTTGATTGGTTGTTGCCGGTACTCGACCACAGCGCGTTCCAGGCGCTCTCGCAAGCTCGCATCGGCTATCACGTAGCGATAGCTCACGGGCTCCGTTGCAGTCGGGGCGAGCAATCCGCGAGCGGCCAGGCGGGCGAGCGCCTCCCTGGTGGTAGTGTCCGGAAACCGCGTGAGGACCGCCAGCTCCGCGGCATTGAGCAGCCGATCGTCTCCGAGCTCGTGGAAACGCGCGATGATTTCGAGGTCTTCGAGGTCTTCGACGTGCTCGAAGAGAAATCGCCTCAGCTCTTCGTCGTCAGTCGGCACGGGGGGGTGGGCTCGTCGTCGGCGGTGGCCGCCGCTGGTATGCCTTCGTGATGGTATGGTCGTCAACCGAACCGAGCAAGCGCCCGGCCATGTCGGTCACCGGCAGCTCGCGCAGGCCGTGAATCAACATCAGCTCCACGGCCAAAGCGAGATCATCGTCGGCGCGGACCGCGACAGGCTCCCGCATAAGATCCGACGCCGTCGTGACCGGGACGAGCTCGCTCGACGAGGCGAGCACCGAGAGCTCGTCCTGAGTAACGATGCCAAGAATACGGCGTTGTGCGTCGACGACCGGGAACACGTTCTTCGGATCCGGTGCCCCGCAGCGCAAGAGTACCTCCTGCCCCGACATCCCAGCCGTAAGCACGACCGGCTCGCGGCCGAGATACGACGCGACGCGATGACTTTCGGAAGAATCGCCGGGGTGTTTCAGGTGAATGCCATCCTGCTCGAGGAGCGCCTCGTAAACGGATTGAGTGCGAAATCGTCGAGCAAGCACGTATGCCGTCATGTTCGCGAGCATCAGCGGCAAAATCAACGAATAACCCCGAGTCATCTCGATGATGATGAGGACCGAAGTCATGGGGGCGCGGATCACCCCCGCGAACATTGCGCCCATTCCTACGAGCGCGAACGCCCCACCGGACTCGTCGACGTGATGGAACCAGCTCGTATCGAGGGCCCCGATGGCTCCGCCGAGCGTGCCTCCAATGAAGAGGGCCGGGGCGAAAATGCCGCCGGCTCCCCCGGTGGAGTAGGAAGCCACGGTGGCCAATAGCTTTAGGGCGCTGAGTCCGAGTAGCACCCACCACACGTATTGACCATTGAGCGCCCGGCCAAGCGTGTCATAGCCGCCGCCCGTCACGCCGGGAGCTTTGAAAGCCAAGATGCCGACGACGGCCAGCGCGCCGGTCGTGGCGCCGCCGAGCCCGGGCCGCGCCCAAGCGGGGAGCACGGCTACTCTTCGCAGGCGCGCGCGGAGCCAGAGCAGCGACTCGCTGAACGCAGTCGCCGCAAGACCGGCCCCGACCCCGATCCCACCGTAGAGCACCAGTGATGACGCGTGACGGAGCCCGTACGTCCCGGGCACATCGAAGACGGCGTTTTCGCCGAGCAAGCTGCGCTCGATCACTGCGGCGAGGGCCGCCGCCACGATCACACCCGACAGCACCGCCTGATCGAGCGTTCCCACCACCTCTTCAATCGTGAACGTGACCGCGGCGATCGGAGCGTTGAAGGCCGCAGCGATGCCGGCGGCCACCCCTACCGGCAAGAGCCGTCGCTGCGCCTTCGGTGACACGCCGACCAAGCGACCGAGCCAGCTCGCGATGCCGGCACAGATCTGTACCGTGGGCCCCTCGCGTCCGAGCGAAGCGCCCGATCCGATCTGGAGCGAACCCACGACGAATTTGCCGAAGGCGTCGCGCATCGGAACGACCGCGGGCGTGGACGCGAAGGCCACCTTGACTTGCGGGATACCGCTGCCGCGTGCGTTCGGAAACACGTATTCGAGCAGTGCGCCACAAATCAGCCCGCCGACGAGCGGGGTGACGATGGTCCAGACCATCCAGGCGCGTCCCGCGACCTCCAGCGCGCGATCGATCAACCGACCTTCGAAGAAGTCGATGCTGTAGTGGAACGCCACCGCGGCGAGCCCGCAGAGCCCTCCAATGGCTACCGTCAGAAGGAAAAGCCGCTGCGCCTCGGTCGGCGCGAGCCGGATTTCCAAGCGCAGCAGATAAAGGCGCCAAAGGCGCGCCGCTTTTCGCGCCTGCCGTGTGACGCCGCTCACGAGTAGCGGACGAAGCCGCCGGCTCACCGCTGCCGTTCCCGTTCCGGGATCGCTCACGGGTTCACGCTGCAACGAAGGTCAAGGCGGGTCGCCTGCGAAAGGGCGTGCGCAAAAGTTTCGTGGCGGCGCATCAATGCTCTTGGCAGCTAGCACCGTATCGTTTGGACTTCAACGAACTGCTACTCCACCGCGTTTTAACCGTGGGTACAGTTGATTTAGTTTGTAGTCAAAGCATTCTTCGGGTCTGGCAAGGTTCGGCGGACGCGAAATCCGTCGCGTCTTGGCGCAACGCCTGCGTTCAACCCCCGTCCGCTGGCTCGATAACGGTGTACATCGTGCGATCGAGACGGAAGAGAAGCGCGGCCATTGGACGGCGAGCCTGAAGCCACGCGTGCTTCACGTCTACCTCGGTCGCGACGGGCCGCTGGTCGAGCTCGAGCAACACGTCGCCCGCGCGCACATCGGCGACAGCCGCCGGACTGCCGGGCGCGACGTCCTCGACGAGCAACCCGGTCGTGAGCGCCACGGGCAGCCTCAGGTGCTCGCGGTTCGCGCGGCTCAGGCTCGCGAGCTCGAGACCGGCCGTTCCGGCGAGGCGCTGTGCGATCGCACTCGCGCCTCGCGACACGCGCGGCGGATTCGCGGCGAGCGTCGCCGTCACCGTCAGTCGCGTCCCGTGGCGTTCGAGCTCCAGCTTCACCCGCTCGCCGCCCGTCTCGACCGCGACGAGGTTGCGAAAGGTACTCACTGACGTGACCGCGCGACCGTCGACGGCGACCAGCACGTCGCCCCGAATCACGCCGGCAAGTGCCGCGGAGCTGCCAGGTATGACGTCGGCAACCAAGACCCCGCGGGCCGCTTCTAGCCCCAGCGCACGCGCGAGCTCTACGTCGAGATCCTGCAATGCCACGCCGAGGTAGCCGCGCTCGACGAGGCCGTGGGCGAGCAGGCTCGCAAGTACGGGACGCGCCATGTTGCTCGGAATGGCGAAGCCGATGCTGGAGCCGGCGCCCGGAGCTGACGTCGCGATGCCAACCAGCCGCCCTTGGGCGTCGACCAGCGCGCCGCCAATGTTGCCTGCGTTGATGGCTGCGTCGGTCCGAATGAACGCGCCATAGGGCGCGACACCGAGCTCCGCCGGCACTTTCCCTGCGACGACCCCCACGCTCACGGTTTGCCCCGCCCGTGGAGGACTACCGAGCGCCAACACGACCTGACCCGGCCGTAATTTCGATGAATCGCCGAAGCTCAGGTACGGCAGTTGCGGGATGGGTTCGCTCAGACGGAGGGCCGCAAGATCGGTGATCGGGTCCACGCCGGCCACGTGTGCCGTCCGCTCGTGTCCGTCGCTCGTCGTGACGCGCAGGCGGCTGGCGTCACCGATCAGGTGCGCGGTGGTCAATATGGTATCCCGCGCGACGAGCACGCCGGATCCGAGCGCCTGCTTCGGAGGCGACTCAGTCGGTAGCGCCCAAGAGAGCGCGTGCTCGCTCGGCTGATACAGACGGCGGAGAAACGGGTTGTCTTGCGGGAGCTCCAGTACCTCGAAGTGCGCGGCTCTAATGGACCCGATGCTCACGAGCGACGGCAATGCGCGCTCGGCGACCTCGACGAGCGCCTGCGTATCCGTTCTGCCGAAGCGCGCGTCAATGGGTGCCGTCGCGGAGCGAGCACCGGCTACGACTGGACGCCCCAGACGAGGACGCACCTTGAACGCCCAACCGAGGCCAAGGGCAGCGACGGCGAAGAGCGCCGAGAGCGCGAGTATGTAGCGCGTCGCGACGTTGCGTTGGTCCGCGGGTGCAGGCATGGAAGGGCAACTCGCTGCCGTGGCGCGCTGAGGTCAGCCTGGCGGGTGGACTTTCTGCCGGGTTAGCCGTGACAATCGCGAGCGCGCCGCAACCGCTTCCTTCAGCAAGTGCCGGACCTGAGACATTCCCGGCTGCGCAGATCGTCAGATAGTTTCGATTCAAACTACTTTCAGACGCCGTTCGCGTGACAATCGTTCGACCCAAACCACCAAAAGCACGAAGCCGTCGCGCGCTCACGGCTCAGGTGCCGCCATCCGAAGTGCCAGCGTCGACGTCGAGGTCAGGGCAGGCGCCCCTCACGAAGCGAACACTCCAGGCGTCGCCTGACTGGCGCGCGACCTGCGGGTGCGCCTCCAGCACCGCGTCCACGGCGTGCGCCAGCTCGGCGTCTGCTCCGGCTGCAGACGCCCGTGGAGCGACGACGCAGACATGGACGGCAGGGATTCCGGCAGTCGAACGGACGGCCGCCGATACGCCCGCAATGAACGACAAGTCCCCGCCCTCGCGCGTGAACGGAGCCGTCGGAACCGCTACGTCGACCAAGCGCGTCTCGCGACCGAGCCTCGCGTCAATGGCCCGTCGAAATGCCTCCGCGCCATCCGCGCTTAGCGGCTGGCCGAGATGGACTATTCTGACGCGCACCGGACCGCCATCCGCGAGGCCGATATCCACGACCAAGGGGGCTCCCGCGATCCCTTTCGGCCAGAGCTCGCCCACGGCACCGCGCAGCGTCGCCTGGGTCGCGTCGAGCTGCTCCCCGGGCGGAATCGCCGAGAGCGCCGTGGCTTCGGCGACGCGGGGCTTGAGTAGAGTGGATTCGAGCCCCGCAAAGGAAGTGGCGTCGGGAACAGCCAAGATTTCCACGTGCGGTGCGACCCCGGAGACTCGCCGGAGCTCTCGACCCAAGCGCGCGCGCGTACGATCAGCGTCTTCGGTCGTGCCGAGAAGCACGAGCACGAGCTCGACTTCGTGTCGCTCGATTCGGACGCGACTCTCGATGACTCGCGCGGGGTCGGCGCTGAGCGACCGTTTTACCGCGGCACGCACGCGCACTTCCCAGGCCACTTCATCGAGCGCGTGTCGCAAGGGCACGTAGACGGCCGCCAGCAGGATGAACGGCATCGAGAAGCGAAGCGCGGGACCAAAGCGGGACGCGAAGACGCGCGCGAGCCGCCGCGCCAGCGCACCAGCGACGGGTGCGCCCCCTCCATCAGCGCCGAGCACGTCGCGCTCGAGCGAGACCACATCGACGCGGTTGAATCCGGACGCGACGAACGCAAGGGTCCCGACGAAGAGGATGGCCACCAGATTCGTCAGGAACAGCAGCACCGCCCCTCCCGCGATAGACCACGCCGCGGTACCGATGCCGTAGCCGCTGGCGCAGAGGGGTGGCACGAGCGACACGCTGATGGCCGTGCCGGCAGCCGTCGTCGTCCGATCGGACCCCGGCCGCACCGACGCATAGACCCCCGCGAGCGCGCAGAATCCAGCCGTAATCAGATCGAGGACCGTCGGCGAGGCCCTGGCCGAGATCTCCGCGTTCATCTCGTGAAACGGCAACAGCAAGGTGATGAGCGCGGCGCCGCCCACTGCCGCGAGGACGCTAAAGCTCACACGGCCAGCGGAGCGAAGCACGAGGAACGGCGACCCCGCTGCGAGACCCATGCCGAGTCCCACAATCGGCCCCATCAAAGGCGCGACCAGCATGGCACCGATCACGACTGCAGTGCTGCCGAGGACGAGTCCCAACGTCGCGATGCCGACGGAGACCACGAGCTGCAGCCAATACGACGTGGACTCGCTGGCGTCTCGGCGCAGCATGCCTGCAACGAGTGGGCGCCGCCCGTCCACGCTGTTACCGAGCAGGCGGACGAGCCGATCCTGGAGCCGAACCAACGAGCGGGGCGTCACGGGCGTCCACCATCATCGCGGTGACGGAATCGTCCCGCCACGCGCCCGGAGCATCTTTGCGGGGCTCGAGCCGCTGACGTTGCGCTCACGAGATCGTTGCCGGCGAACGCGGTACATTCCACCTCGCGACGGTACGGCGCATCGCCTCCCCCGGGCTGTTCGGTCCTCAGGAGCGCGATGGTGTCCGTTGAACTCGTTTGAACGCCAACTATATCCGGGAACGCCGCGTCGGCAACCTGTCGCGTTTCGCCACGAGCTACAGCGACCCGGGGCTGGCGCATGGAAGCTCAACGAACCGGATACAAAAGACCTGACTGGTGCGCCGATCTCACGGGACTGAACGAGTAGGTGTGACGCCGCTCGTGGTGTTCCCGGTGTTGCTCACACCAGAACACGCGCCCGTCGCTCGCGCGACGTGCCTCCACGCACAGCGGGCAAGGTGGCTCGATCTGCGGCGCCGCCGCCGCCGGCGAGCGCACGGGCCTCACGACGAGCACCGGGCAAGGGGCGAGCCGCACGACCCCCTCCGCCACCGAGCCTAAAAGCAGGTGCGTGAGTCCGCGCCGCCCGTGCGTTCCGACTACGACCAGATCCGCTTCGATGTCCGACGCGAGCTGCGCGATCGCGTGCGCAGGATCGCTGAATCTGACGTGTGTCGTGAGACGTTCGAACGGCAGTGGGACCTCGCCGCCGGCACGCGCTTGCCATTCTGCAAGCACCTTTTCGATGTAAGTCTTGAGGGACGTGGACGCTTCGCTCGACTGGACATCTTCTGAGGAAGTCGTCCCGGCCGCGCTGTGCATGCCGGCCGCCTGCCCCACGTGCACGGCATGGACCTGACTGCGCGGCCGAGCTTTGGCGGCATCGAGAGTTTCGAGCAGCGCGAGCGTCCCGAGATCCGCGTAATCGACGCCGACGAGGACGACGAACGGCTTGATTGCGTCAGCGGGCGTGTTCATGCTGCTCTCCTTACCCCGACCGAGACTCGAGAGGTGTCGAACCCGCTGCAACGCCGGCTCCAATCGCCGACATGTCGTTGTCGATGTCTATGAAATAGGGCCGCATGCTTGTCGTCGTTCATCGTGTCCATGGCGGGCTCCTGTTGCGGCGCGCTCAGAGAGCAAGCATTGGGCCGTCTCGTCGCGCAGCGATGCTTCCACGGGGATCGTTCTTACGCCGGGCTATGGCGTCAACCGAAGACTACGAGCATCCGCACTCTTCGCTCGCGACATCGGAGACGCGCCGCGGGGCAAAACGGGACAGTGCGCAGGTCGCGTCGATTCACGTCTCTAGCAGGGGCAGAACCAGCACGCTCGAAGGGACTCTTTCGACTACGGGCGCGCATACACTCGGCACGAGCCAACCGGTCAGCCATGAGCGAGGGTAGGACCCCAGCACCAGAAGTTGCCAATTCTTCTGGGTGGCCAGCGCAACAATCGCAGCTTCTGGCGACTCTGCTGACGTGACGGCCGTTCGTATCTGGACCCCGACCTCGCTGCCAATGGCAGAAGCGCGCGTCTCGAGCTCCGCGCGCGCTTTTTCATGCGCGACGGCGGAGTCCGTCCCCGAGGCCACTGGATTGTGTGCCACTGTGACGGCGGCGCCCAATCGACGGGAAAGCTCGGCTCCGTAGCGAAGGACCCGAATGCCATCGTCGGCCATCGACGTCGCCACGAGAACGCCCTCTGCACCTTCAGCGGCTGGTCGCGCTAGAAGCATCGGGCGTTGGCAGGCGTGAGCAAGCTCCGTGATCGCGGCCACGACGGATGCATCGACGCCCGTCAAAATCACGAGCTCCGCGCCGGTCTCTTGCACCAGCCGTACGACGGTCTCCAAAAACCCTTCCTCCGCTCGCAGCACCTGCGTCGCCGGCCACTCCTTGCTCGGAAGGACCGAAGTAACCTGGTCCGCGAGCGCCGCCTCTTCCAAGAGCTCGAGATCGGCCTGACGACTCGCCTCGAGCGCGGTCCTTACACTCGGTTTCTGCGGCGGTGGCAAGACGCGGGTCACGGTCTGGAGCACCCCCAACGTGCTCGCGAGCATCTCCACCTCCCGCAGCGCCGAATCGGAGGCGAGCTCACCGGCGACGATCGATACACGCTGGGATTGACTCGGGTGCAGGGTATCGACCATTGGCTTTCTCCTGAGCTTTCTCGAAGCGTACCAGCCCACGAGGAAATTGCGATCTGCTACGTCGGCACGCTTTAGCGCGAGTGAATCGCGTCGCACACGAGCAGCCGAGACTCCGAAGGCGAAAGGTCGGAGCGCCGCTCGAGCTCACGTAAGTCCCCTGCCGAGTGCGATGTGGTGGTGAGTCAAGCGCGAATCCATCTCCACGAGCAGGGCGTCACGCGCTCGTCGATGCCCGTGGTTCCGAGTCGCTGGCTCGTGGAGAGCGCGTACCTCGCCGGGCGAACACGACCCTGCCCCACACGTAACTGACGAGCGCCGCAACCGCGGAGCCCACCAAAACGCCGAGCTTGGCGGTCTCGAGCGTCGCACCGGCGGGGCAGGCCAGCTCGGCAATGAACATCGACATCGTGAACCCGATGCCGGCAACCGTGCCCACGATCGCTGCCTGGCTCCCAGTGACGCCCGCCGGTAACGACGCGAGCCTCGCGCGACGAGCGAGCCACGAGCAGCACAGCACGCCCAGGGGCTTTCCGACCACGAGCCCGAGCGTCACGCCCAAGAAGACACGCAGCGGCTCGCGGTCGAACGATACTTGGCCCACCGAGACGCCGGAGTTCGCCAACGCAAACAAAGGCATCGCTCCGAAAGCGACCCACGGGTGGAGCGCGTGCTCGAGGCGCTCGAGAGGCGACACGGCCTCGCGACGAGCTCGTTCTACCTCTTTCAGGTGCAGGACAACTTCGCGCTCGTCCTGTCCTGAGTGCATCCGCAGGACAGCTACGCTTGCGTCGACAGTCTCCGCAAAGCCGCGCGGACCGAACCACGCACGCGCCGGGGTAAGGAGGCCCAGAGCGACGCCCGCTAGGGTCGAGTGGATCCCGGCGCTGTACGTTCCTGCCCAGACGACGACGGCCGGCGGCACGTACGCCCAGGGCGTGCGCACCCCGAGCAGCTGCAGGAGAAGGATCACTGTCAGGCCCACACTCAGGATGAGGAAGCCGCCGGCCGAGACTCCAGACGAGTAGAAGAGAGCGATGATCACGATCGCCCCAACGTCGTCGATGACCGCGAGCGCCAGGAGGAGAATGCGGAGAGCCGGAGGCACGCGACGTCCCAGGAGCGCCAGGATGCCAACGGCGAATGCGACGTCCGTCGCCATCGGAATGCCCCAGCCGCTCACCGAGGGTCGGCCCCAATTCAGCAGCAGGAAGATACAGCCGGGGACCAGCATTCCTCCGAGCGCCGCGGCGAGCGGGAGCGCGGCGCGGCGCAGCGTGCTCAATTCCCCGCGCTCCAGCTCTCGGCGGATCTCGAGGCCGATGACGAAGAAGAACACGGTCATCGCCACGTCGTTGATCCAAAAGTGGAGGTCGTGCTCGAATGAGAAGCGGCCCAGCCGGAAGCCGAGCGGCGCCTTCCAGAGCGCGGCATAAGTTTTCCGCCACGGCGAGTTGGCCCAGATGAGGGCGACCGCCGCAGCGCACAGGAGCAGGACACTGCTCGACGCCTCGATGGCGAGGAATCTCTCGATCGGCGCGAACGCTCGGCGAGCAAGCTGCCGAATGCGCGGCCAGCTTCCGGGAGGGTCGCTCGAGATACGTGCGCTGCTGGAGGTGGAATCGGCCATCTTGGAGCGGAGCGAGCAGAGTCGCTGAGCGCCTGGCGGCCCGACCAAGGCAAACCTGCGGCAACCGTTTGCCGCACCCGTAGTTTCATCGCGAGCCTAGCGAACGTCCGCGGTCTACGCCACCGTATTCGTAGGTAGCCGACACGAATCATGCGAGCGCGCACGAGCATGGATGCCTCGCGCGCCGCGCGATGCAGTCCTCCAGCGAGGCACGGTCCCTGCCCCACTGACCTCGCCGAGAATCGGCCGGCACCACCTCTGCCTGGCAGCCGCTCTCGCGTACATCAACCATCGCTGGCTCCGCAGCCGGCGTCGATCGCATTGATGGCCATGACTCGCGCGCTTTCGCTCGCGTTGCTCGTCGCGTCGCGAATGGGCGTGCTGCGCGTCGCGAATCCTTTTGAGGTCCAACCATTTCCTCGTCCGCAACGTGCTGCGGCGTAGTCAGAAACCGGCGAAACTTGCGATTTGACAAGCGCCGAGAGTCGTAGGATGCCGTGGATAGACGGGTGGCGTTACTGCCTCGCGTCAAGGAGGTAACGCCGTGCCCCGACTCGTCATCGTTTCGAATCGCTTGCCCTTCACCGCGCAACAGCGCGAGGGCGGCTGGGGCTTCGTCGCCAGCTCGGGCGGGCTCGTGAGCGCGCTCAGCGCCTACCTCGCGAAGGCGCGAGCCGAAAACGTCGATTTCGAATGCGTCTGGGTAGGCTGGCCGGGCGCCGCGGTTCCGGAAGCGGAGCAGGCTCGCATGCGCGCCGTGGCGCTCGAGCAGTACGGCTCGTTTCCGGTGTTTCTCTCGCAAGACGACGTGCGGGACTTTTATCAAGGCTTTTCGAACGCAACGCTCTGGCCGCTCTTTCACTACTTTCCGTCCTACGTCGAATACAATCCGCAGCAGTGGGCGGCGTACGTGCGCGTCAACGCGCTCTTTCGCGACGCGGTCCTCGAGGTCTTCCGACCCGGCGACACCATCTGGATTCACGACTACCAACTCATGCTGCTGCCGGCGCAGCTGCGCGCGGCGAGAGCCGACGCCACCATCGGATTCTTTCTCCACATCCCTTTCCCGTCGCACGAGCTCATTCGCCTGCTGCCCGGCCCGTGGAAGCGCGAGCTGCTCGCCGGGGTTTTGGGGGCGGACCTCGTGGGCTTCCACACCCATGAGTACACGCAGCATTTCCTGCATTCCGTGTTCCGCGTGCTCGGCTGGGATCACAAGCTCGGGCAGATTGCGCTCGGCGATCAGGTGCGACGCGCCGACACGTTTCCGATCGGCATCGATTTCGAGCAGTTCATGACGGCCGCGAACGACCCGGCCGTCCTGCAGCGGCGCGCAGAGCTCTCGCTCGGGATCCGGGGCAAGCAGCTCATCTTTTCCGTGGACCGACTCGATTACACCAAAGGCATCGTCAAACGCTTACAGGGTTTCGAGGAGTTTTTGGTGCGCTACCCCGAATGGCACGAGCGAGTCGTATTCGCGCTCACCGTGGTGCCCTCCCGCACCGAAGTGCGGCAGTACGGTCGCATGAAGAAGGAGCTCGACGAGTGGGTCGGACGCATCAACGGACGTTTCGGCTCGACGGAATGGGTGCCGATCCTCTACCAGTACCGCGCGCTCGACTTCAACTCGCTCGTGGCACTGTACGCCCTCGCGCCAGCAGCGCTGATCACGCCGCTGCGCGACGGCATGAATCTCGTGGCCAAAGAATATCTCGCTTCCAAGCCCGACTCCACGGGCGTGCTGATTCTGAGCGAAATGGCAGGCGCCGCCCGTGAGCTCGGTGAGGCGCTGATCGTCAATCCGAACCATGCGAGTGAAATAGCCGACGCGCTGCAGCAGGCACTCGGCATGCCAGCAGTAGAACAGATGGCCCGCAATCGTCCCATGCAGGAGCGCTTGAAAGCCTATGACGCCCGCCGCTGGGCGGAGCACTTCCTCACGACGCTCGCTCGCGTGAAAGCTCAGCAGGGGCAGCTCGCGACACGCCACCTCAGCGCTCAGATGCAGACCGAAATCGCACAGCGCTACGCGGCCGCGCGCTGCTCGCTGATCCTCCTCGACTACGACGGCACGCTGGTCCCTTTCGCGCCACAGCCTCAACTCGCGGCTCCCGACGCCGAGCTCGTGGGATTGCTCGCTGCAATGCGGCGACGCACCTCGGGCGGCATATTCCTCGTGAGCGGGCGTGATCGAGCCACTCTCTCCGATTGGTTCGGCTCGGTTCGCGTCGGTATGATCGCCGAACACGGCGCATGGGTCAGGCGCGAGGGCGCCGACTGGCGCCTGCTCAAGTCACTTGCGTCCGATTGGAAGGAGCAAATCGCCCCCATTTTGCGGGTGTATGTGGCGCAAGTCGCGGGCTCGCTGTTCGAAGAAAAGGAGTTCTCGCTCGCGTGGCACTATCGCCGCTGTGATCCCGAGCTCGGAGCCCAACGCGCCAAGGAGCTCATCGACGAGCTGACGCGGTACACTGCGAACCTCGACGTGCAGGTCCTCGAGGGCAAGAAAGTCGTCGAGGTTCGCAACTCTGGAGTGAACAAAGGCGCTGCGGCGTTGCTCGTCGCGAGCGAGCTCTCCCCCGATTTCGTGTTGGCGGTAGGCGACGACGAGACCGACGAAGACCTCTTTCGGGCGCTGCCCCCCGACGCAATCTCGATTCGAGTGGGCGCGCCGTTCTCACACGCGCGCTTTCGCATGAACGACTACCGCGACGTACGCAGGCTCCTGGCCCGGCTCGTCGCAACTCACGGCGGAGCTGACTGATGCGCACCAGGATTTCGAGCCGCACGCGCGCAGTCATGACGGGTGCGTCGTCGACACCCAGCAGGTGGGGCACGGTTGCCGCGGTGCTGGATCTCACGAGCGCGGCCGTCGACGGCGACCTCATCGAAGTGCGGCGCGACGAGAACGCCCCACGCTACGTTCCCGAGTTCGAGCGCCCGAGCGTCCGCCTGAACGGCCGTAGCGGGGCGCTGGTCCCCAAGCTCGGCGGCAAGGCCGGCGCCGCGTGCTCTCTTTCACGTTCGTCACGTTCGTTCCAGGTTGCGATCACGATCGAGTGTCAGCATCGAGTATCGGCGCCCCGTGGGCGCGACCTCGATCGCGGAGCAACATGAAAGCTAGACCCAGAACTGCCTCACGGCTCCTCGCGCTCCTCGCAGGGGTGACCATGCTCGGCGTCGGCGCTCGCGCCGCGGTCGTCAGCGGCTCGCCCGATACGGAAGCGAACGTCGCGCGTGTCACGGCACACTTGCTCGAGAGCTCTCAATTTTCGCACCACCCCCTCGATGCAACCTTCGCTGAGCGGCTCCTGAACGGCTATTTCGACGCACTCGATCCGAGCCGCAGCACGTTGCTGAAATCCGACGTCGACGAGTTCTCGAGCCACGAAGAGGCGCTCGCTCGAGCGATCCACGAGCGGGGCGACACGAGCCTCGCCGGGAAAATCTTCGCGCGCTATCTCGAGCGATCCAAACAACGTCTGACCTACGTCAAGCGCGTGCTCGACCACGAACGGTTCGACTTCACGGGGCACGACCGCATCCCGGTTGACCGTGAGCACGCCGCGCGACCTGCTGGGCTCGGCGCCGCCGAACACCTGTGGCACGAGGCACTGCGCGCCGAGTACCTCGACGCAAAGCTTTCAGGTACCGAAGCCAAGCAAATCAAGCAGCGCTTGTTGCACCGTTACGAGCAGCGGCTCGCCACGGCGAGATCGCTGCGTACCGAGGAGGTCGACGAGCTTTACCTGAACGTGCTCGCCCACGTTTACGACCCTCACTCGGACTATCTCGGACACGAAGAGCTCGAAAGTTTGGCGATCGACATGAATTTGTCGCTCGTGGGCATCGGCGCATCGCTCGAAGACGTCGACGGCGAGTGCAGGATCCGAGCGGTGATCCCAGGCGGCCCGGCGGCGAAGAGCGGTGCGCTCCACGCGGGCGACCGCATCGTCGCCGTGGCACAAGCGGACGCGCCCTTCGTACCCGTGGCCGGGCAGCCGCTCACGCGCACCGTGGAGCTGATCCGCGGCCGGCGCGGCTCGACGGTGCGTCTCCAGTATCGCCCAGCCGGCGCGCCCGACGGTGCTCTGCCGAAGACCGCGGTGCTCCTGCGCGACCAGGTCGAGCTCATCGACCAGCGCGCCAAGGCACGGATCGTCGATCTGCCGCAAGGGGACGGCAGCGTTCGGCGCATCGGAGTGCTCGAGCTGCCCTCGTTCTACGCCGACATGAACGCGAGCGGCCACGGCGAGAAACGGAGCGCCACGGCCGATGTCGCCGTGCTGCTCCGCAAGCTCCGCACCGAGCATGTGCAGAGTCTCGTCCTGGATTTGCGCGGCAACGGTGGCGGCTCGTTGCGCGAGGCGATCGCGCTCACGGGCTTGTTCATCCCGACAGGTCCCGTCGTGCAAACGCGTGATGCGAACGGCGACGTGGAGTCACTGGACGATCGTGACCCCGCCGTCGCGTACGACGGGCCGCTCGTCGTGCTCACCAACCGTGCGAGCGCTTCGGCCTCGGAAATCCTGGCCGGGGCGCTCAAGGATTACGGCCGTGCGGTCATCGTAGGCGACACGCAGACCTTCGGGAAAGGCACCGTGCAGAACATCGTGCCCCTCGGGCCGATCATGGATCGCGCCCGGCTCGCTCACACCCCCGATCCCGGCGCACTGAAGCTCACGATCGAGAAGTTTTACCGACCGAGCGGCGCCTCGACGCAATTGCGCGGCGTCGCGGCGGACATCGTGCTGCCCTCCCCGACGGATCAGGAACAGCTGAGCGAAAGTAGCCTGAAGGATCCGCTGCCCTGGGACACCGTGCGTTCCGCTGCCTACAACTCGCTCAATCGCGTGAGCCCGTACCTCACCGCGCTTCGCACGCGCTCCGCCGAGCGGGTCGCCGCGAGCCGCGGCTTTCAGCTGCTCGCCGAACAGAGCAAGCGGCTGAAAGCAGAGCTCGACAAGAAGTACGTGGGGTTGAACGAAGGCGATCGGCGCCGCGAGCTCGCGGACGAAAAGTCCCGCGAGCGGGCGCGCGCGACCGTGCTCGATGAGCTACGGAAGCATGCTCCGGCAAGCTATGTACTCAGTGTCGCGGACGCATCGCACTCCGGGCTGCCCGCGCGCGTGACGGACACGGGTGATCGAGCGAGTGGTCCCTCGAGCGCGACGGCGCCGTCCAGCGCAGGCGAGAACCACGCCGCCGAAGCAGGCGCGCTCGTGCTCGGCGAGGCCGAGAGGATCGCCGCCGACTATGCCGATCTCGTGAGCTCACCTCGTCCCGGGGCACATGCCCGTCGAGCGGCGCTCGGCAGTTCGCGCTAGTCGCACACGCGGCGGGTTCTGCTCCGGCGCCCCATCTTCGGTCGGCTTGAGCGTGCAGCGAAGCGCGACTCTGACAAGTTCTTTTGCGACGCGAACGAGCACCCGAAGCAGTAGGTGGGACGAGACGCGGTGCGCAAGTTTTGCGTTGCCTTTTGCGCAACGCGTTCGGCGCTTAGATTCGTGGCCCTACGTTTGCATCAGGTGCGCGGCTTGAACTTCGCTCAGGGTGTTGGTAAGACGGCGCAGTAGTTGAACATCAAACTATTTGCTGCGTGCGATTGGGTCGCACGCCGGAGGAGGTCGGTGATGCTCAGCAAAGGGATGATTTCCGTCATTCGAACCGATTGGGCGGCCCTGCGGCCGAGCGCTGCGAGCTTGGCCGACGAATTTTACGCCCGATTGTTCGAGCTCGATCCCGAGCTGCGGTCCGCGTTCGAGAAGGATGTCGTCGAGCAGAAGGCGGTCCTCATCAGTATGGTTAGCGCCGCGCTCGCGGGTCTCGACAACCGGGAGGTTCTGATTCGTGCGGCGCGAGCGCTGGGCCACTCAGGCACGACATATCGTGTGAAGCCGCGGCACTACGCCACCGTGGGAATGTCATTTTTGTGGGCGCTCAAACAGGTCTTGGGCACCACTTTTGGATGCGAGAATGAGACGGCATGGATGGAACTGTACGGATTCGTCGTCGAAGCCGTGCGCGGCGTCGACGTCCGTGGCAACGCTCAGTTAGAGCTAAACACAGTCAATCTTTGGTAGGAGCAGCTCTCGATCCGAGGCGGCCGCGTCGCCGCGCGACCCGCTCGCCTTCGGCGTTCGCGCGCGATTGCTGCTGCTGCGCCAGCGCCCGCCGGAGGCAATCGAACGCAGCGCGCGCCTCGCTCCAGGCGGGCAGAACGAGCAGAAGAGACAAGAGCGCGGAAACCAGACAGAGCAGGCGCGCGGAACCTGCGCCGAACAGCGGATCCGGCGGCAAGGACGCGAGACGCAGTTGATACGCCGCGAGTCGCGCCGCGACGGCAAAGCCGAGCAGCGTGCAGACGAGTACCGCGGCTCGCTTCGTGTAACGCGACGGATTCGGCCCGGGAGCGAAAGCGGAGGGAAAAGCCGCGCTAGGTTGGGCGCGAAGATTGGAACGCATCGGGGGGACGATTTGAAGCTTCCCGTGTACGAGGGCACCTGACGATCCGTGCTGCCGGAGCTAACGAGCGGCACGTAGCGGTTCGTCGCATCGAGGCACTCTTGTCGCGCCGCACGGAGCCCGAGACTGAGCGCCGTGCGGACCGTCCTCGCTATTAGTTTGACATGCAACTTATTTCGTACGCTCGGCCAGGCTGCTCCCGGCGTGGCGCGCCGCGGGCGCTCATGTTCGCCGGGTGCGGTTCTTGCTCCGAGCGGCGGGACGAGGAAGAGATGAGGTACGTGTCGTTGATACGCGCAGCAGAGCTTTGCACGTGCGGCTTGCTCACCGCGCTCGGCTGCGGTCGCACCCCTGCCGACCGCCCCGCCGCTGCGGCGGTACCGTCACAGACTCCGGTCGCAGCGATATCGAGCAACGCAGCCCAGAGCCACGGGCCGCCCGAAGCACCCCTAAAGCTCAGGGCGCAGACGGAGTGGTTCGAGCGTGCCCGCTCGGATCAGCTACGCGTACGAGTCGTCGGAGTCTTGCGCGCGCTGGCCGAGAACGCGCGCGTACTTTCGGGGGACCTCCCGGCGGCTCCTATCCGAGCGGCGGCTGATCGTCTGGCGAGCTCGAGGGGGACGCAGCCCGATGACGTGCGCGTAATCAAGGATGCGCTCACGAGTGCAGCGGGGGTCCTGTTCGCGCGTGTCGATCAGGGAAACACTCGAGAAGGCACGGATCAGGAACACGCGTTCACTGCCCTCGTAAAGGCATTGGATACGAGCGCGAGCCTCGAATCGGAGCGCGCTTCGATCGCGGCGGCCCTGCGCGCAACGGTCAATTTGACGTACCTCGCAAACAACGAGCAGCCGCCATTCCGAGAGACTACGGATCAAGCGCAGCGAGCTCGCGTGCTGTGCGACGCCGTCGAACACTTCAGAGCGCAGGTGAGCGCGCTCGCCGACGCTTCCCAGACCGATGCTCGAAAGCGGGCGACCGAAGCCCTGGACGCCCTGGCGCAGGCGCTTTCGGTGTGGTCGAGCGGCGGCTCGGACACGAAAGCGATTGACGCGATCAAGTTTCAGTCCGCGGTGCTCGACCGCGTGCAATCGTTCAACGGCGCCAAGGCAATCAAGCTCGGGCTGTCGCACGCGCTCGACGTGATGGACGACACCTTTTCGGACGACCGGACCAAAGAATGGATTTCGGCGTCGCGGACGAGTGTAAAAGCGATCGACGAAGGTTTCGTGGCGTTCGAACGCGCGGGCATTCAGGATGCGTTCCGATCGGTTGCCGATGCGTTCGCTGCGGCGAGCCGCAATGCGGCCTGCTGCCCCCCGTAGCTGTCAACGATGGCTAGTCGCGAATGCTCGACGACTGCGCGGCCCGCTGACCCATGTCGCCCATCTAAATTCGTTGGAACCCCGACTTATGCGGGCACGTCGCCGGCGCAACCCGTTGCGCTTCGCCCCGACTCGCGCGACCGAGTCCTGCAGGTTCCGCCGTCCGCGCTTACGGCCTGCGCGCGCCCCGACGTGCTCCGGTCAGCCGAGCTCGGCTGGACGAGGTCCCGACAGCCACTACTGGCCTGGCTCTCGACGGCAGCTCGGTTTCGACGCCCAAGTCGCGAGCAAGAGCATTCAGGACCTCGCGAGCGACAGCAACTTTCGCCGCGGAAACGCCCTGAAGCGTTTTTTGGATGGACGCCTCCACGGTGCCCGACCGCCGATCGTTCAGGACCAGACCAGCGGGCGTCAGCGTCAAGATTGCACGTCTGCCGTCCTTGGGGTCACGCGCTCTTCGAATCAGGCCAGCCCTCTCTAGTCGACGCAGTACGCCCGTGAGTGAGCTTGGATCGACGTGCAGCATCTCTGCGAGATCGCCTGGGGCAGTTTGCCCGTAGCGCCCGATGAGACGCAGCACCAGGCGCTGCGGCCCCGTCACGCCCACCGTGGAGCGCATGCGCTTGGACGCCGATTCGAGCCCGTGAGAGATGGCCCAGAGGAGCTGCATGAAGCTGAGGACGTCGCCGAGCGAGCGCGATTTCGCGACAGGTCCTGGAGTGTTCCGGCGCGAGAGCACCAAGCGCTCCCGATCAATGCAGACCGCCCGGCCGAAGGCAAGCGGCTTGCTTGGCGCTAGGCTCTGCACGGCGCCGCGCAGGTTGGCGATCCCCATCGAAACGTCCACTTCGATGCCGGCGGATTCGAAGGCGGGATCGACAACGCCGGTGAAAGGACTGGCTGACCAACCGTTCGCCTGCTCGAGACGATTAGGGCGCGTGAGATTATTTGCATCTTCAACGATTACCCCGCGCTCCGGCCGTGCTATCGGACGCCCATGTCCACTCGCACCGGCACTCTGCGGGTCGTTCATGCGCGACGTGCGTCGGAGCTCGTCACGAAACGATTTCGCGAGCGCTCGCTGAGGGCGGTCGTCGGCTCGGTACTCTTGGCGGCCCTCACCACCCAATGCACACCCGGAGCGCGCGGGGAGCACTGTAACAACGATTCGGACTGTCCTGACGCAAAACGCGGCCACGGCTATTGTCTCGAGTCACGCTGCGTCGACTGCGTCAGCACTGCGGACTGCGGAGCTCACTACCGTTGCGCCGCCGGCGAGTGCGTCGAGCATTGATCGTGGAGCCGGCCGCTTTGCCTCACCGCGCCGTCCTCGCTCACTCGGCGCTGCCGAAGACCAAGAAAGCGCGCCCTCCCCACACGTCGCCGCCGATGTTGCTCGGCGCGCCGACGATCACGTCGTCGGTCGCATGATCTGAGCGCACCCTTCAGCACCTACTCTCGGCACCGGCACCTGACGCGAAGCGTGCACACTGTGCCGCGGCGACGACACCGAGTGCGAGGGGGTGCGACATGGAACAGCTCGAAAGCGCGGAAAATGCGCGAGCGCCGAACGGCGTTCACTGGTACACTGATTGCTCAAGGGTACGCGTGGGATCATGGACGGCTCTTCTGACGGCGAGCGCGCTCTTGCTCGAGGCCGGCAGCGCGTGGGGTGCGGAAGCGAGCGCCGAAGCACCCTCCGCCGAAGCACCCTCCGCCGAAGCACCCTCGGCCGCGGGGACGCCGCGCCAGCGCACGGTGCCCGCCTGGAACTTGCGGTTTGGCATCGGCTTCGGCTCCAGGGTGGTGAGCGACCAAGAAGCGCTCGTCCAAGCCGAGGGCTATCACGGACCGCGCTTTCATGTGACCGCCGAGATCACGAAAACGTTCGGCGAGCACTTCGGCATCGGGGTGTTCGCCCTCTACGGCTGGCGCAGCGCCAAATCCTCCGCCAGCACTGATCCTGTATCAACGGAGCCTCCTCCGTACTCCGAGCACCTGGGCATCGTCGCCGGGACAGTGCCGCTCTCGCTTTGCATGTGCAAGCATGCCGTAGCGACGGTGCGGCTCGCGCCGATCTTGGGGGTGGGCTTCGGGAGTGCGGATCTCTACGGCGAAGGTTCCTCGCTCGTGGGCCCTGCCTTCGGGGGCAGCCTCGAGCTCTTCGTGCCAGCGGCGCACGTGGGAGCCGCGATAGGCGCCTATTTCGTGCCGGTACCGGCACCTGGCGAGGCGGGCGCTCACGACGATCTCGGAGCGTATTTCCTGTCGCTGATCGTGGGGGGCGACGTTGACTGAGCGCGTGGGGCCGACGGCGCGGCGCCGGGTGTTGCTCGTGGCGACAGTCGTGTGTACGGCGTGCCTCGGCAACCTCGACGACGGCGAGGTCGACACGACGACGACGCGCTACATCGACACGATTTGCGCAGAAAACGCCTACCAGCTCGAAGGTTCGGCGCGCCGCACGACCGGCCTCACGCAGGACTCGTGTGGGTTTGCGCTCGGTCCGGAGCCGGGTCGCGTCGCGTTTGACGTGGGACCAGTAAGTTTCTCTTCGAACCCGTACGACACGAGCGAAGTCACCGTGCTCCTAAGGGCATCCGACGGCAGTTTCTCGTGGGAAACACCCGAACGGGGGGAATCCGCCGACGAGTACGTCGTCGAGGCTCGCGGCGTGCCACTCGAAATCGTCGATGTCCGGATCCACGAAGTGGTCTCCGATTCCGTCGACTGTTCGATGGCGCGCTATCCGCACCGCCGTAGATCCTGGCGGCGTTAGTCGGGGCTTCGTTCAATCACCCGTCTCGAGCGCGGCGCGGCTCCGCGACCTTTTCGAAGCCGTTCGGTAGCTCCCGTGCGGCGAAGTCCCTGAATCGAAGTGATCGCGAGGGGTGCTGTTGGTCCCGATTCGGCAGCGTCCTGATCACGGAAGCTCGGACTGCTCCCCTAGCCCCACGACCTCGAACGACGCCGTCAACGGCAGCCGCCGCGACGAGCTTCCCACGCTCACCGTGTACGTCCCGCTCGGCGCGTAGCGCGCGTGCGCCGTCGCCGACCAGCACGCGAACGCGCGCACCGGGAGCTCGATGTGCACGCGGCGTGCTTCCCCGGGCTCGAGCTCGACGCGCTCGAAGCCGCGCAGTAACCGCGGTGGTTCGCCCGCCACTGCGGGGAACGAGAGGTAGAGTTGGGCGACTTCGCTGCCGGGGACTGTGCCCGTGTTCGTGAGCTCGAAGCTCACGTCGACGGATCCGGGCGTCGCGCCGTAACGGAGCTCGAGTGCGTCGTAGGCGAAGGTCGTGTATGAGAGGCCGTAGCCGAACTCGAAGCGCGGCTCGAGGTTTTGGGCGTCGAGGGCGCGGTAGCCGAGCGCCAGTGCTTCACTGTAAACCACGGTAGGCCCGACGCCTGGCGCCGGCAGATTGGTCGCGGACGCGGGAAAAGAAACGGGGAGCTTGCCGCTTGGGTTCACGTCGCCGAAGAGGACGGCAGCGAGCGCGTTGCCGTTCTCTTGGCCGGGATACCAGGCGACGAGGAGCCCGCTCACGGCGTCGAACCACGGCAACATGACGGCACCGGGGACGTCCAAGACGACGATCGTGCGGGAATTGGCGGCGGCCACGGCGGAAATGAGCGAGTTCGTCGTGCTGTCGAGTGAAAGCGACGTGCGATCGAAGGATTCGCCCGAATCGACGGCGACGACGATGACGGCCGCGTCCGCCTCGGCGGCCGCCGCAACGGCGTCCGCCTCGGTGTCGCCGCGGACGTACGTCACGCTGGTGCCGGCGGGCGCGCGTGCGGTGATAGCTTCGAGTGGGTTCGTGACGTGCGCGGCGGTGACCTGCGCCGAGCCGCTGCCCGTCGAGTACGCGTAGTCGCCGCCTGCGTAGCCGAGCACGACGATGGACTTCACGTCGTCGCCGAAAGGTAGTGCACCGCCGTCGTTCTTCAGCAACGTCGTGCCCGCGATCGCAGCCTCGCGCGCGAGCGCCGTGTGCTCGGCGGAGGTGACGTCGGCGTAGGGAGAGCCCGTGGGCGGATCGTCGAGTACGCCGACGCGCACGAGCGAGGTGACGAGGCGCGCGGCCATGTCGTCGACACGCGTTTCGGCGAGACTGCTTTCGGAGAAGTAACTAGCGTACGGCATTTCTTGATCGAGACCGGCCGCCGCAGCGCCCGCGCCGTGTTGTGCGGTCCAATCGGTCATCACCCAGCCCGAGAACGCGAGCGTGCCCTTCAAGTCGCCGAGCGTGGTCGGGTTTTCGCAGGCGTAGAGACCATTGAGCTTGTTGTAGGAGCACATGACCGAGCCAACGCCCGCGCTGACGCTCGCCTCGAACGGCAGGTAATAGATCTCGTGCAGCGTGCGTTCGTCGATCTGCGAGTCTTCCGTCATCCGGTTCGTCTCTTGTTCGTTGCCGACGAAGTGTTTGGCGGTCGCGACGATGTGATTCGACTGAATGCCCCGCACGTCGGCGAAGGCGAGCTCGGCCGAAAGGTACGGATCCTCGCCGAACGACTCGAAGTTGCGGCCCGCGAGCGGCACGCGCGTGAGGTTCATCATCGGTCCGAGCTGCACCGCTACGCCCTTGGCGCGCTCTTCGGCGCCCATCGCCTCGGCCCAGCGCTCGACCAGGTCACGGTCCCACGTGGCTGCCAAGCTGATGGGATCGGGGAACGCGGTTCCGCCGGTCACGTGCGCGACGCCGGCCGGTCCGTCGTCGTAGCTCAGCGCCGGAATCGGACCCGCAGCCGCCGTGCCGCCGATGATGCCCGCTGCTCCGCCGTGAAGCAGCGTCACGAGCTCGGTAAGCGACATGCCCGCTACAATCGCTTCGGCGCGGGCGCGCGCAGCTTCGACGCCGGGCGGAGCCGGATACGCGAGCACACCTACGTCGAGCGCATTCAAGTCGAGAACCCCGAGTGGCTCGCCGGCGACATCGGCGCCGCCCGCGCCCGCCCCGGCTGCGACACTCGCGTCGCCCGCGCTGTCTTCACCCGCGGCGCCTGCGCCCCGGCCCGCCACGGGCGAAGTACCCCCCGCGTGGGTACCGCCTGCCGACTTCCCGCCGTCCGACTGCCCGCCACGTGCGCTCGAGCCGCCGTCACTCGACGACGCGCCCGCTTGCCCGCCGTTCGCAGCTTCACCGTCACCCGACCCGCCTTGCGACTGCCCTGCCCGCGTCCCGTCGTCCTCGCCGTGCGTTGCAGTCGAACCACACGCCGCGGCGAGCACGAGGGCAAGCGCCAGGTCCACACGACGTCCAAGTCGCACCACCATACCGGAGTCATATCACTAGAGCGGGCACGCTCGGCGTTCGAACACTCCAGGGCCCAGCGCGCCCCGGTCCGACCGTCGCTCCAGCACCAGAACGGACCTGAAGGCGTATTCGAAGCGTTGCACGGCCGGGATGCCATACCCGGGGCAAACTCCCACTCCGAGCGATGCCTGCCGCACTCACGGCGAAGCCCGCCGGCACTTCACGCGGCACGACGCGTGCTTCGACATCCGGCGAGTCGAAGCTCAGAAAGGCCAACGCGATGCATCGTGCAACACCTCTCGGTTCTCTTGCCGCCGGAATTCTCGCGGGCGCCGCAGGCGCGTTCACGCTCAGCGTCTACTTCAAGCTAACGAAGAAGCAGGCGCCGTCGCCCCCACGCGGTGCCTTCGAAGCGCCCGAGCCCGAGCAGGAGCGCGAGCAGCCGACGCAAACGGTCGCCCGACGGACCGTAGAGCTCTTGGCGCGCCGCAAGCTTACGGAAAAGGAGCTCGCCGGGGAGTTCGTACACTACGCGTTCGGAGCAGGCTGGGGTGGTCTGTACGGGCTGCTCGCAGGGACGTTCCCGCGCGCACGAACTTTGGTGGGCGGGGCAGCGTTCGGAGTGCTCGTCTGGGCCGTGAGCGACAATCTGCTCCTCCCCGCGTTCCGGCTTTCGCCGTGGCCGCAAGCCGTGCCACCCCGCGTGCACGCCTACATGCTTGGAGGGCACGTCATTTACGGCGCCACGCTCGCCGGCACCTACGCGGCCGTCAGAAACGGTGTGCCGCCGCTCGCGCTCTTGGCGGCGAGTCACTGGGTCACGCGCAACTGGCCGCGCTTGATGCGACCGACGGCGCGCCGACTCACCCGCCGCGCCCTCGATCTCGCGACGCAAGCGCGGGCGCTGCAGCACACGGTGGCGGAAGCCTGAGCGCCCGTCGATCCCATCGCCGATTGGACGGCGCGCCGGGGCGCCAATAGCGTGCCGCTTTGGCCGCTCGCTGCTCATGCCCAAACTCCACGAAGATACCGCCAAGGTCCGCTGTCCGTATTGCCGAGAGCGCGTCGAGCTCTTCGTCGATCCCGATACGTCCGGCGCTTTCGTCGAAGATTGCGCGGTCTGCTGCAGGCCGTGGGCGGTCCACGTGTCCGTCGATGAGGACGGTCAACGGAGCATCGAGATAGCACCGGCTCAGTGAGTGGTGGCGTGGCCTACGCCATTTTCCCACCGAGCTTCGCGCGGAGCTTGCGAAGACTCAATCAGAAGTCATGCTCCTCGTGATGTGGGAACGGGAGTCGAACGGTGCGTGGTGGCGCTCATCGCTGTGGTTACTGGTCCTGGTGTTCAGCGTGGCGGCGTGCGGTGGACGCATCCGGGGACACGCGAGGCCGGGCTCCGAGCCACCCGGCGCGGCCGGTGACGGCGGCAGCGGTGCCGGCGGCGCCAGCGGCGGCCATGCGAGCGACGTGTGTGCGTGCCCGGATCGACCGACCCGCACGTGGATCGTCGATCCGAGCTGCGTCGATCAGGAGCAACGCCAGTGCAGGACGTCGCTGCGCGACGAACTCGGCCTGCTCGTAGCCGCGAACGGAGGCCTCTGGTCGCGCGGTTGCGGGCGCTCGGTCGTCGTGCCGCAGACGAGCGAGGCGGCGACCGCGTGCGTCTACGACGACACAGGCGCGTTCGTCGGCGCGTTCCGCAACGAGCCGACGGAATGCCCCGGCGTCGACACGCTCGAAACTGCCGACGTCGCCGGCACCTGCGCGGACGACACCACCTGCTGGCTCGGGCCCGATAACGAGAGCGATGTCACCCACTGCGACGATGCGAGCAGCGTGCTCGCGCCCGAGTGCAACGATTACGAGCAGTCGAGTCTGTCCAAGGCGTACGAGCTGCTGGGCGGGCAGCCGGACACGACTCTCGAGAGTTATCTAGCGAGTCTCTCAGACCCGAGTTACTTCCATGCACTCGTCGGTTGCGGGATAACTGCCGTTACGTGGTACGGCCTCGGTGCGACATCCGTCGTCTTCGGCGACGATGGCCAATTGATCGGCTTCGATCTCGGTAGTGATGAGCCGTACGGTCCGTGCCGGACCAATGACTACCGTCGTGGCGTCGTTCCCCCGGACGGCTGCGACGAATATCGAGTCTGTAAGATCGCGCGCGACCCGGAACCGGCAATGGTGTGCGAGCCGTAACACCGCGCCTTGCTCCCTCGCTGTCCGGCCGCGCGCGCAGGGATCATCTGCCACGCTCTGGCGGGCAGGCCGGCACTCAATCTCACTATATCGGCGCTCGCGCCGGCACGGCCTTTGCTCGCCATCCTGCTCGAGGAGAAATCCGATGCGAGCAACGATCATCATTGGAAGTGTAGTGTGCCTGGCTCTGAGTTCCGCGTGCAATACGGCGCGGGAACAGCAGGAGAAGGCCAATCAAGCGCAGGCCGAGGCCAATCAAAAGATCGCGGACGCTACCCAAAAGGCCAATGAGCAGATCAACGAGGCGCAGGCGGACGCCGACAAGAAGAAAGCCGACGCTCAGGCCACGTTCGACAAGCTACGCGAGGATTTCCGGCACGACATCAACACGAAGCTCGCCGATCTCGACAAGAAAATCGCCGATCTCGACGCCAAGGCGAAGACCGAAAACCCCAAGCGCAAGGCGGCTCTCGACGCCAAGCTGACGGACATCCACGCGAGCCGGGACGCGTTCGTCAACGAGTACCACGCGGTGGAGACCGCTTCGGCCTCCACGTGGGACGACGTGAAAAAGCGCGTCGAAAAGTCGTGGAACGATCTGGAAGCGAAGGTCGACCACGCGTGATCGACCCGTTCGGCGGCGGCCGCGGTGTGAACCCGCGGTCGTCGCCGACGCCTACGAGCTAGGGACAGAGCGGCGTCACGTACGTCGAACCGTTGTACTGATACCAGACGGCGAGAACGCCGACGTTCGTCCGCACCATGCCCGTCGAGTAGGCACCGACCGCTCCGAACGACGCCTGTGCGCCGAGCGGGTGATGATTCTCGTCGAGCTTCACCGAGTGAAGCCCGTCGTCCCCGCTCGAGAAGACCAGCTGCTCGCCGGCGGCATCGTGAAAAAAGGCTAGCTCGGACGAGTACTTACTCCAGGGCATCACGAGGAGCGGCGTCCCGGTCAGCGCAAAGTTCTCGTCCAGATCCGAGAGCAGGACTTGGCTGCCTCGGGCGTAGGCGACGCGCACAGCCGCCGCGTCCATGAGCAGTGGCGCAGCGGACGCGAGCGAGCTCGGAATGAAGGAGGCGGCGGTGATCGTTGCCGGTGCGTCATTTGCGCCCACTGTCGCGAGGAAGAAGTTGCGCTTCGCGACGTAATCCCCGGACTCGAGCGGAATCGTTTCCGTCAACTCGACGACGAGGCGAGTTTCCGTCAGATAAAGGCGGGGCGTGGTCTGTACCTTCCCCGGCGCTTCGATCGTGAACATCTGCTGCGACGAGGAGCTCGGATCGAAGACGTCGAGGATGACGCGGTAGTTGTAGGACCCGGCGCCCGCCTCCTTCCACGCCACGGCGACTCGGCCGTCGAAGAACGGCGCGATCGCGACCTGCGGGTACGGCAGACCGATCATGTCCGACAGCTTCAAGGCCTTCGGAGTATCGGTTTCGATACCGAGCGAAAGGTAAGAGTTGCTCTGATCGGTCCATGCAGCGGCAAGGTGCCCATCGGGCAGCGTCGTGAGCGCAACATGAAACTCAGTCCCGTGCGGCGTGACACCGGGAAGCGCGAGCAGCTTCGGCGTGCTGAACGTCTGCAGCACCGGATCGAACAGCGTCCAATAGGGCCCATCCTTCGCCGGCGTGCCGTAGCCGAGCGCGAGCTTCGTCCCGACCAGCGCGAACCCGGCGTTGACGTTCGCGTACGGCGCCACGCTGCTGTTCGGCGCCGCGAACGACATCGGATGCTCGCAGCTCGGCCCGGAGCCGCCCTCGCCTCCATTCCCCACCGCCCCCGCCTCGCCCGCCTCGCCTGCCGCCGTGCTCTCCGTGCCGCCCGTCCCGCTCGAGCCCGCGCGATTCAACCCGCCCGTTCCCGCCGCGTTCGTGCCCGCGGCATTACCGCCGCTCGCGCCACCCGTCGCACCACTCGATGAGCCGCCGGAGCTATTCGCCTTTCCACCACTCCCTCTACCAGCATTCGAGTTTCCGCCACCCTTGCCGGCGCCCGGCGCACCTGCGGCGCTCGTCGTTCCTCCGTTCGTAGTGCCACCGACGTGCGTCGCGCCCGCGCCACCGCTCTTGCCGGAGCTGCCGCTCTCGCGTCCGGGCGCGCCCGACTCGTTACCCCCACAGCTGAGCGCCAAGCAGAGCCCCACGGCGAACGTCAGACGAAGTGAACTAGTCACAATGTAGCAAACGTATCACAGGTCGCGCCAATTCACGCTCGCCCACGTTCATGGGACCGCGCCGCTGCGCCGGCCACGTATTCCCGCTTCGCATAGCTCGTACACGAACAAAGCGTTGGTCGTTGGCCCGCTGGGTTCCCAGAATGAAGCGCATGAAGCTCTTCATCTCACCGCTCGCCTGCTCCATGGCTACCCGCACCGCGCTCGAGGAAATCGGTCGCCCGGCGGAGTACGTCCAAATCGACCACGATACGCGCCTTGCGCCCGACGGCGCCGCGATCCATCCGCTCGGTATGGTCCCGGTGCTCCACACCGACGAGGGTCGCGTCCTCACGGAAAACGCAGCCATCCTGCAGTTCGTCGCGGCCGGCACGCCGCTCGTGCCCGACGAACCGTGGCAGCGCACGCTCTTGCATCGCTGGTTGTCGTTCATCGGCACCGAGCTGCACAAGGCCGTATTCATCCCTTTGCTCGATCCGAAGGCGCCGGACGGAGCGAAGGCATACGCGCGCGGGAACGCGCACGCGCGGCTCGCGGTCGCCAATGACCATCTCGCGCATCGCGAGTACCTCTTGGAGGGGTACTCGGTCGCGGACATCTATCTCTTTACGGTCCTCAATTGGGCGCAGGCAACACCACTCTGCGTGAGTGACTACGCCGGGCTCGCGGCGTTCTTCGAGCGCATGAAGGCGCGCCCCGCCGTCGCGCGCGTGCTCGCGGCCGAGATGGAGGCGTTCGCCGTCGAGCGCGGGCCGCTGAAGTCAGCCACGCCGAGTACGCGCGCGGACTATCCCCGGCCCGCGTGAGGTTTCGTGCCTTCAACAAGGCGCGGCGGTGCGCCTCGGAGCGCGGTCGCGAGCCGAGTCGCCACCACCGCGACCTCGCGGCGATAAGCAATGCGCCAGGGCCGCTCGAGGCGCTTGCCCTGGAGCGACCGCGCGACGAGGCCGCCCCCGGCAACGTACGGACGAGCAACCCATTCGGACATCGCTGCGACACCCATGCCCGCGCGCGTGGCTTCGATGACCGCTTCGGTGAGCGGGAACCGAAGCAGCTTCAGGCGTGGTGTCCCGCGCCTGAAGACCTGGCGAAAAAACCACTTTCGCTCCGGTTCGGGCGTGCTGCTGGACACAATCAACGCGTACGGCTCGAGGTCGTGCGCGCTGATCGCGGGGCGCGCGGCGAGCGGGTGGGTCGCGGCAACGACGAAGACGATCTCGTCGTGAAACAGGGGCGCCTCGAGCATCCGCTGCGGCACCTTCGCGGTCGTCAGCAGCGCCACGTCGGCGTCACCCGTGAGCAGCGCCTCGATCGGCGCGTGCGTGTGGTCAATCGCCGCCTCGAGCTCGGTCCCGAGGGCTGGCCCGAGCCTCGAAAGCGCGCCCGGGAGCCAGCTATAGGCCGTGTAGCATTCGCAGACCACGCGCAGCGGCGCGTTCGTCGCCGCGCCAGTGCGGGCGCGCTCCTCGAGATCCACGAGCTGCGCGAGCAAGGGTCCCGCTGCCTCGGTCAGGCGGCGACCGGCGGCCGTCAGCTCGAGTCCGCGCGCCTTGCGCTCGAACAGCCGGACTCCGAGTTTTTCTTCGACCGCCGTCAGCCCGCGGCTCACGGCAGACTGCGTGACGTGCAGCCGCGTGGACGCGCGCACGGTGCTGCCGGCCTCCGCCAGAGTGAGGACGAGCTCCAGATCGGCGACGTCGAGAACGGGCCGTTCGCGCTGCATGCCGATCACGCATTGCTCGTATCACGGCTATGCACGGCATGCATCTATCCGGGCTTGAGCACCGCCGTCCAGGACGAGACGCTCAGAAACGCAGCGGCGGACCGTACAGCGTTTCACGCCAGTCTGCGTAGCCGCCCGGCCCGCTGATGTGCTGCACGACGCTACCGGATGCATCGATCTCGTCCATGGTTCCCGCGATCGAGAAGGTGACGAGCGTGTTGCCGTTCGGCAAGCGCTGGACGTCGCCGAGCACCGAGCTGGTGGTGCCGGGCGCGTGGTACGTACCGCTGCCGCCGCCCAGTCCCGTACCACCCGCGTAGACCTTCGAATCGAGTGTCATCACCTTCTTGACGTTGCCCTGATAGTCGCTCTCGAGCAGATCGCTCGGCCGATCGCCGCTCTGCTGAATCCAGGACAGACATGCGATTTTGCCGTCCGGCAAGACCGTGAGGTCGTGATGACAATTCGCGACGATCACGACTGTCGCGACGACTCGCTTACTAACTGGACTCCCTCGCGAACGAGCGGCCTGCAATCCAGCATGTGAAAAATAGCGGGTCCGACGTGTAAATTCGTGAGTGACTGAAACCACGGTGCTTCCCGCCTCTCAGGGGCGGGGCCGCTCCGGTCCACGCGCCCGCGCCACCGAGCATCCCCCCGAGTAGGGCGGGATCGTGATCTTGCCCTCGACGTCGAGCAGTCCAAGATGCCTGCCGCCCGAGCTCACCGTGAATGAAGTGGTTGCTCTCGTGTCGGGTCTCGGTTCGAGCGCCGCAGTCGAGTCGGGCACGGGGGTGAGAGCGACCCAGCGCGCGGCATGAGCGCCGCCCTCCAAGTCGACGACGAGAGCGCGGAGCTCTGTGGTGCTCCCCAGAGTCTCCTCCGGCGATCCCGACGTCGAAAAAGTGACCGAGCCGTCTCCGGGCCCGAGTTCGAAGCCGCAGGAGTCCGGTGTGAGCCCCGCGCGACGCACCGCCGCGCCCGTCAGCGTGTAGGCGCCTTGCGCGCAAAGAGTGTCGAGCACGCGCGGCGGAGTCACCTCGATCGTCGTTTCGTCCGTGCCGACGCCCGCGCTCGAACCGAAGTCGAGGCATGCGCCGCACGCGAGCGCGAGAAGCGCGAGCGAACGTTGGTTTTTAGCCGACATCGAAACCCCCGACGACACCAAAAAAGATCATGCCGAAGTCGACTGCAGTCGGGACGCTCGACGGTTGCGCGACGCGCAGCGTGTACGCTCCGGCAGCCAAGCCGGCGCCGCCGTGACGACCGCGAACCATGAGACGCCCAGTACCCCCAAGCGCCGGTCCCGCGCGCCACTCCCCGCCGCCGTAAAACTCGTGGCTTCCGAAGCCGACACCGAGCCACGGAACCAGGGAGACTTCCAGCCAGGCGTGATCGCGATGACCTAGGCGCGCAAGGAGAAAGGTGAACGGCAACTCCGCGGCTGCGATCCAGTGCCGTTCCGAATAGCGCGACACGGCCCCCTCGATGAACTCATTGGCACCGTCTTGCGGCGACGCAGTGAGGGTGCGAGCCCCGTAAATGCCGAGCAACCCGACCCCGAGATGACCGTAGACGCGTCGTTCGACGGCAGCAGTGACGGTCCAGCGTGCGCCCGAGTAGCCGTCGGCATTCAGGAGCTGCTCGTGCGTCGTCGGCAACGGGACGCCGCCCGCCCCACTCAATCGCACGGACCACGCCGGTAAATCCCCGAGCCCGGTGACCTTGCGCGGCGAGCCCGCCTCGTCGGCGTGAGCCGCGCGCTGATTGACGAGTGATCCGATCAGAGCGGCGCCGACACCCACGAGCCAGCGCACGTCCGAATATGTCGGCGTGCCCCTCCCCTTCGGCACCCCGAACGAGCGCTGAGTTCGATAGCGAATTTGCCACTGCATGCGAAAACCTCCGCTTCTCGCCGCTGCTGCGGCTCGCTGGCGGCGGGCATCGCAAGGATCGTTCCAGCGGACTTTCTCGAGCTATCGCAGGCGGCCCGGATGAGCGCTGTGCATCCTCCTTCACGAGTGTGCAGTTGCGTGAACGCGCTAAAGGAGTCCCAGCTCTTCGAGCTTGTTGTAGAGCGTCCGCCGACTCATGTTGAGCAAGCGCGCGGCGCGCGTGCGGTTGTTGCCTGAAAGTCGCAAGGCCTCGCGGATCGCGTCGCGTTCGGCGGCGAGGCGCGCGCCTCGGAGTCCTCCCTGAGGGCTCACCTGAGGGCCGAGCTCCGTGTCGGGCGTCGCGTCACGCAGCATCTCCCGCTCGACGTCGGCAAGCCCTATGCGAGGTCCGTCGGAGAAGACGACGAGGCGCTCGACGAAATTCTCGAGCTGGCGCACGTTGCCCGGCCAGGGTTGCGACTGCATGAGCTCGAGAGCGCAGGGCTCGATTTCGACGGCACCCCGTCCGTTGGCGGCGCCCGAGGTAAGTGCGAACCGTGGCACCAGCACCACGATATCCTCCGGTCGCGCGCGCAGCGGCGGCACGCTGATGGGCAACACGCTGAGCCGGTAGTAGAGGTCTTGGCGGAACTCGCCGCGCGCCACGAGCGCCTGGAGGTTCTTGTTGGTCGCGGCGATGAAGCGGACGTCTACCGGGAACGTGTCGGTGCTCCCGAGCCGCGAAATTTCGCGCTCCTGCAGGATCCTGAGCAGCTTTACCTGCGTCTCCGCCGAATAGTCGCCGATCTCGTCGAGCAACAACGTTCCGCCCTCGGCGAGCTCGACGCGCCCCGGCTTGCGCTTGGTCGCGCCCGTGAACGCACCTTTCTCGTAACCGAAGATCTCGCTTTCGAGCAGTGCTTCGGGAAAGGCAGCGCAATTGAGCTTCACGAATGGACCGCCGCGGCGCGGGCTCTGCTCGTGGACAGCCCGCGCGACGAGCTCCTTACCCGTGCCACTTTCTCCGAGAATGAGCACCGTCGCGCTGCTCTTGGCCGCGCGCGCGATGTCGGCTTTGAGCGCGGCGAGCAAGCCGGAATCACCGAGCAGGCTCCGTTCGACGGCAGCAGCTGGCGCCGGTGGCCCGCCGTTTAGCCGAGCGAGCAACAGCGCGCGTTCGACGACCGCCAACACTTCGACGCGATCGAAGGGTTTCAGCATGAATTCGAAGGCTCCGTGGCGCATTGCCTCCACGGCGAGTGGGATATTGCCGTGCGCCGTCAGCATGATCACCGGCACGTCGGGCCAGGTTTTGCTCGCGCGCGCCAAGAGCTCCATGCCGTCCATGCCGGGCATGCGGAGATCGGTCACCATCACGTCCGCTGCGCCTTCGTCCAGGAGCGCGAGCGCTTCGGCGGCGCTCGCGGCTTCGATCGCCTCGATGCCGCCTTGGCGCAGCAGAGCTGCCAGTACGGTGCGGACGGCTGCGTCGTCGTCGACCAAGAGCGCACGCTGCTTGTCGTTGTTCAAGCGTCATCCTCGGCGAATGCACGAAAACTCAACGTGACCCGGGTTCCGCGCCCGACGGCACTGCTGAGGCTCAGCGTACCGTGATGGGCCCTCGCAACGCGTTCGGCAAAGCTCAAGCCTAATCCCGTGCCCTGCGATTTGGTGGTGAAAAAGGGCGCCACCGCCTGCTCGAGCAGTCTGGCGTCCATGCCGAGCCCGTCGTCTTCCACGACCACGGCGACTAGATTCCGAGCGCGCTCGAACGCCGTGCGCACGGAAATGGTTCCGCCGTCCGGCATGGCCTCGCAAGCGTTACGCAAGACGTTTTCGAGCGCGGTCATGACCAAATCACGATCGAGCGGACACTCCGGCAGATCCGCCGCGAGGTTCGCCTGGATCGTGACACGGGCCGTCACTCCGAAATGCTGAAGCGGCAGCAGCTCCCCGACGATGGAGTTGAGGGAGGTCGGCGTGGGACGCGGCTCCACCTTGGCGATCCGCTGGTAGTCGCTGATCGTACGCTGAACACGCTCGATTTGCTGCTCGATCAGTTGCAAAAACGGCATCTGTCCGTCGAGCGAGCGACCGAGGCGGTGCTCTTCGCTCAAGAATTGGACCGCTCCCTTGACCGCGGCGAGCGGGTTTTTGATGTCATGGGCCAGTTGCTCGGAGAAGCGTCCGAGCATCGCAAGCTCTCGACTGCGCGCTCTGCCGACGGAGGCGAAGCGTCCGATTTCGCGCGCCGAGGCAATGACAATCAGCAAGAGCACGCCGGCACCGAGCACCCATGATCCCATTTGCGGATCGAGCCACCGCACGAGCGCGAGCTGCGCGATGATCCAGAGCACGCCGAACGACAGCGCATACAGGGCAACGACCGGCGGCACCTCGCTACCGAGCAGCCGCAGCCTCAGGGCCGCGGTCGCGAGCAGCACCATCGCCATCAACGTGCCGATCGCGCCAAGGCGCGGAATCGGAAAGTCTACCTCCTGGTACAGGAGCTCGGTGACGCCGAAGAAAGTCCCGATCATGAGGGCGAGTGCAACCAGATCGGCTCGCGCCCGTTCGTCCGGCATCGTGGAACTTTGCCGGTGCAGCAGCAGCAAGACCAGTGCAAAAAGCATGGCTAGAGGTCCCAGCACCGCGAGCGCCGGCAACCAAGCACGGCTCTGGACGAAGAGTCCGAGCGCCCCGAAGCCGCAATAGCTTGCGATGATCAACGGTCGCAGCGAGCGAGAACGACCGACGAACACGACGACGACGTGCAGCGCGATCGCGGGCATCACGGACGAAAACATCCGATCGACGGCGTGCCAGACGCCCACGCCCGAGAGCTCGAACGCCAGACTCGCGAAGTTCCAACTGAAGGCGTCGAGAAAAAGCACCGCGAGCAGCAGGCCGAGCGCGCTCTTCGAACGACGAGCAAAGGCAAGCGCACCAAAGGCAAGATCGCCGGCGCATGCGACGACCGTCATGACGCCGTGGCCGTCCATCCGGCAGCATCATACCTCCTTCGCAATTCCTCCGGCGAAGGCGATTCGGACGGCTCGAGCCCGTTGCAATGATCTCGTCGGGAGCCACGCCTACATCGCGGCGAATTGCTTCTCGACCGCTTTGTGATCGTTCCGCCACGCTTGGTACAGCGAGGCGGACATGGGATCGGGAAAAATGTCTTCGTCGCCCCGAGAAACGCCCTGCAGCACCGCCTTGGCAACGTCGTCGGGGCTCGTCTTCGGCACCGGCACGCCTTTCAGCATTTCCGTATCGACCGGTCCCGGAAACACGGCGTGCACGGCCACGCCGCGGCTCGCCAGGCCGGCACGCAGCGACTGTGTGAGGGACCACGCGGCGGCCTTCGAGGCGTTGTAGACGCCGAAGCCGGGCATGCTCGCTAAGGCCAATACGGTGTGCATGTTCACGATGGCGCCGCCGCCGTTCTTTTCGATGATCGGCGCGAAGGTACGCGAGCTCGCGAGGACGCCGTAGAAGTTCGTCGCGAAGTTGCGCTCGAACGCCTGCAGCTGCGCTTCGAGGACGCTGCCGAAGTCGAGAACACCGGCGTTGTTGACCAGCAGGGTGACGTCGCTCGCGGTCGCGGCAAGGTCGCGGAAGTCGTCTTCGCGCGTGACGTCGAGCTTCACGGCAACGATGCGGGGATCAATCCCCACCCCCGCGAGCGTGTCGAGCGAGCGGGCAGCGGCATAGACCTTTTTGGCACCAGCGGCGAGCAGAGCGTGGACGAACGATTTGCCGATACCGCGGTTGGCGCCCGTGACGAGGGCGACGGAATTGTCGAGCTTCATGTTGCCTCTTTCTTGGCCAGAACAGCACGTTGGCGTGGTTGGCCATTTGTAACGAACGATACAGATGTAGCGCTCATCTCTAACGAACGCTAGTTAATTAGTATGCCCAAGGGACGACCTCGCTCCTTCGACCGCGACGAGGCGCTCGAGCACGCGATGCTGCTCTTCTGGCGGCACGGCTACGACGCGACGTCGATTTCCCTCCTGACCGAGGGCATGGGCATTGGCGCACCCAGCCTTTACGCGGCGTTCGGAGACAAGCGTGCGCTCTTCAAGGAAGCGCTCGACCGCTACATGTCGAGCTACGGCTCATTCATGGTGCGATCCCTCCAGGACGAGCCCGATCCTCGCGCAGCGATCGAGAACCTGCTCCTCGGAGCGGCAGCAATGTTCACGGGCGGTGAGCATCCCCCGGGCTGCATGATCATCACCGCGGCGACGAACTGCGGGCCCGACTCTGCGGCCGTCGAGAAACGCCTGCGGACGATCCGGGCAGGCACCGTCCGCGCGTTCGAGGAGAAGATCGCGAGCGGCGGACGAAGCCTGCCAAAAGGTAGCAGCGCTCACAGCTTGGCCCTGTTCTTTTCGGCGACGCTTCAGGGCATGTCCGCGCAAGCCCGTGACGGCGCGACTCGCGAGGAGCTCGAGGCCATCGTCCGCGCCGCCGTCGGCGCCTGGCCAGCGTAAGGCCGCCAATTGAGCGCGGACCGCCAAAGGGTGCTACGGACTCGACGGAACTCGGCGGCACCTGCCACTGCGAATCAATCATGAATTCCTGCACAAAGCGCTCGTTTCTCCTCTGGGGCGCCGGGACGCTCGCCGCGGGGCTCACTGCCTGCAGCAAGAGCGAGCGGGCTCCCGCCCCGACCGCCACCGACACGGCCGGCGCCACCGCTTCCCACAAAGCGCTGAAGCTTGCCTTCATCACCATCGGGGCGGGCGAGTTCTGGAAGATCGCCGCTGCGGGCGTGCATGCCTACGAACGGGAGGCCAAGGTTCAGGTCGACATCAAAATGCCCCCGACGAGCGCCGCGGCCGAGCAGAACGCGTACCTCGAGGATTTGATGAGCCAGGGCTACGACGCCATCGCGCTGAGCGTCATCGCCCCGAACGACCAGGTCGGCATCTTGAACCGAGTCGCGGAAAAAGCCAAGCTCATCACCTTCGACTCGGACGCGCCGAAATCCAATCGGCTGCTCTACATCGGCACGAACAACTACGAGGCCGGCAAGACGCTCGGCGCGCAGATCGTAAAGCTGCTCCCGAACGGCGGCGAAATGGCCGTGTTCGTCGGTTCACTCGCCGCCGACAACGCTCAACAGCGTTTCAAGGGCATCGAGGACGTCGTGACACCCGCCAAAATCAAGATCGTCGACCGGCGTGAAGACGGCGGCGATCGCGGCAAGTCGCGCGCCAACGTGGAGGACGTACTGAACGCGCACCACGACTTGGGCCTCGTGGCGGGCCTTTACTCGTACAACGGCTCGCAGATCGCCTCAGCCCTCGAGGGCCCCAAGAAGGGCAAGGTCAAAGCGGCGGTCTTCGACGAAGAAGACGGCACGCTCGCCGGGATCGAAGCGGGCAGCATCGATTGCACCGCCGTGCAAAAACCGTACGAGTTCGGCTACCTCGCTAGTAAGTGGATGCACCTGCTCGCGACGAAGCCGGACGCCATCAAGACCATCCCCGCCAATAAGACGATCGACACGGGCGTCGAGATCATCGACAAGACGAACGTCGCCGCCTTCAAGGCGAAGCTCGCCGAGCTGAGGAAATAGGTCGGCGCCTCGCGGCGAGAGCGAGTGCCCCCAGGCTGAGCAGCGCTGCACCAATCGCACCGTCTCCGCTCTGGCCGGCGGCGCGACAGGCGCAGCCGTTCGTCGGCTGTTCCGACGCGGGGGGCGGGCCGCCGCTCGCGCCGGACGACGGCTCCAGCGTGAGCAGCGAGACACCGAACCGCGGCAGCTCGAAATCGACTCTCACGGAGCCGTCCGGCGCGACCGCGAGGGTCTTCTGAGGCACGAGCGGAGCCGGATCCATCGCGCGCTTCAGCGCCGAAACTTGAGCCGCCGAGGGGCTCGCCGGCATGCCTTGCGACACCCATGTCGTGTACGCGTCGCCGTGAGTTTCGTCGACGCGCAGGTGCGAGACACTCACGTTCGCGCCGAAGCTCGACGGGACCGTGACCGTCAGATGGACGGGCGTCGCGGGCACCATCACGAGGTCGTCGTGGTAGTTCCAGACGAGCACTTGGACCCGCTGTCCGTCGAGCGTCGCCATGCCGTCGAGCTCCGAGTCGCCACGCACGCCGGTCGCAAGGATATCCGTGAGAGGGATTGCCCCGCTGCTCGTCAGCGGTAGGCGCGTCCCCGCGAGGCGACCCAAGAGCTCGAACGCGCTCAAGACGGGCAAGCTGATGCCGTTCGTCGCGAGGGCGCGGTAGCCAGCGAAATAGGGCGTGCCGGGAAACGTGAACGCCCAAGTGAGGACGCCGCCGAGCTTGATACCCTCCGTGCTCTCGAGCTCGAGGGTGTGCTTCATCATGGCGAGCTCGTACGCGCCGTAAGCCGGGGAGTTGCGGTACGCGTCGGCGGGCGAGTCGCTCGCTGGACAGGCCGCGCAGCCCTCGGGATCGGCTTCGGTGATGTAGATCGGCGTCTGTTTGAACTCGGGGAAGCGCGCGACCGCGTCGAAGCCGGCCCGGTGCAGGATGAGTTGGTGGCGCAGGTCCATCTCGATGTGATCGCCGGCGATGTCGACGCCGCCTTTGGCGTGGAAGGTCACGAGATCGAGGCGCGTACCGGTTTCGCCGGTGACTGCGTTGGTGCCGCTCGCGCAATGCTGAAGGAATTGCGTCAGGAAGCTGCCGCCGGCCGCCGCGACGGCCGGGCCGCCGAGCACCGCTGTCGGGAGCACGTCGTGGAGGGCTGACTCCGTGTAGTCGTAGAGCCTTGCATAGTCGTCGAAGGTGCCGTTCCAGTAGCCGATGTCGGGCTCGTTCCAGAGCTCCCAGAGCCAGCTGTCCGCGACGTTAGGATAACGGGCGTCCGCGTGCCTCGCCCACTCGCCGATGAGGGCCGCCCACTTGGTCTCGTCCGTCGGCGGGTAAAAGCAACCGGCGTCGAGCGCCGAGCTCGACGGTTGGTACGGTGTCGGGTGCGTCGAAAGCGCTTCGGGCATGAAGCCGAGCTCGACGAACGGAAACGCGCCGACGCCCGTGATGGTGTCCATGATCCCGTCCGTCAGCGTCCAGCTGTAGACCGGAGTGCCGTCGGCGTCCTCGCTGTAGACGTTCGTCGAGCCCCACTTGAGCGACGGGGTGCCGTCACCAGTATTCAGCAGGAAGTGACTGCGCACGTGCACGGGCGCGGTGTGCGCTGCGGCAAGGGTTGCGAGCAGCGCCTCCCCTTCCGGCGAGGTCGTGTAGTTGATCTCGTCGTAACCGTGGAAGGCCCACACGCGCTCGAGCGGCGTGCCGCTCGCGGTCGCGTCAACCCCCACGTTCACTGTTGCCGGCACCTGCGCGCGCGCGGGCGTGGCCAATGCCAGCAGGGCTGCAATCAGAGTCGAGCGGAGACGCGCGCTGTCGCGCCACCGCGCGGCAGGGTCGCTGCAGCTCACCACCAGGTTTCGGCTTGGGCGCCGAAGGTCGACCCGCTCAAGGTGTAAACGCCTTTATCGTCGGGGTATGTGTAAACAGACCCAGAATCGACCGTAGCTACGGCCGCCGCCTGGCTCCATGTGGCCCACGTATAGAAGAGGCGGATCTCCGGACGCGCGAAGAAGCCTTTGGCCGCGGTGAACGCCGGTGCAATGGTGAACTTGGCGAGCCACTGCGGCTCGTCGAGGCCGTTGTTCTTCTTCACGTGATCGTAGCCGGCCTCCCCGATGAGCTTGGCGTGTTTGGTGAAACCCCAGGCCACACGAGCGCCGCCAGACCACCAATCCTGCTGCGAGCCTGACTGACCCAGATCGTCGTGTTGGTAGACGATGGTCCCCTGGGCGCCGAGCCAATCCGTGGGTTCGATGGTGATGACATCGAGGAGGCGGAGCCGGCTCTCACTCAGAGCAAAGTTGAGTGAGAAGTCGGGATAATAAAAGCGTGCCAGCGTACCAAAGCCCGTTCCGCCGCCGCGACCGTATTGCACAGCGAACTTGTTTTCGCCGCCGAGCACCTTCTGCACGTGCTGAAGGGTGACACCCCAGCCGCCGTGGGTGACATCCTTGCCTTGAGCGTCTTTAGCGCTGAAATCTGCGATGTATTGAAAGCCGACCTGGATCTCACCGCTCTCGTACGGCTTGATGCCTCGCAGCTGCACGTCGTTTCGAAAACCTAGCTGGGTTCGTGACGGCAAAGAAGGAGTCTGAGGGCCAGCCGATATCGGTTCGCCATCAACGGCGAATAGGCCGTAGCTGAGCTTCATGTCCTTCCAGAGCTTCACGTCCTCGATCCCCGCGCCAACGCCGGAAGGGTTCCAGTAGAAAAAGTCGCTGATGTAGACGGACTCGCGCTTGTAGTAGCGGGTCCCCATCCACACGCTGCCGCCGTTCAGCCAAGGGATCCCTTTGATATCGACGTACATATTCGGGAACGAAACCGTGGCGCCGGTCGCGGTTGAGTTCTGAGACGGCGAAGAGGTCGTCCCGTTCGGAGAGTAGCCAATGAACGTCGTCGGAATGAAGACGGTCGGCATGAAGTGAAAATTGGCGGTCACACCATGATCGCCCGCGTACACCACGGTCGTGAAGTGCGCTTCCGTCCACACCTCACACTCGTTGCCAAGCCTGTATTTGGACTTCAGCCCGCCGGGGATAGACAGCGAGAAGCACGTCATACGCCCCTTCTTGTTGCCCTCAATACTGCCATTATAGATGCTCCCACCGAAGCTGCCGCGGAAGTAACCGGTCAGAGTCGTGTCGCCGAATTTCGGCGGTCCGGAAGGCGCCGGCAGGCCAGCGGGAGCTGGCGTGGTCTCGACTGCTTTGGCCGGCGCGGTGGGTGCGGTCGGTGCAGCTCGTTCGGCCTTCGGCAGAGTGACTGCCGGTCCGCCGGGTTCCGCCTGCTCGGCTTCCGGGGGTTGCGACGTCTCCGTTTGGGCATCAGTGTCCGATGAGTCCTGGGCGAAGGCGTGACTCGATAAGACGCCGGTCACACACCATGCCGCTAGCCCCAAGAGCCGTACTACTCGTCGCATCTGATTCTTTCTCTCGTATGCTGCGGTCGAACGCTTGCGCAGCGTGCCGCTCTATTGCCCGTAGTAAGCGCGCTTGCCGTGCTTTCGCTCGAAGTGCTTCTGCACGAGGTAATCGGGGAGTCGGTTCGCGTCCGGGTCGATGGACTGCGTGATGGACGCGAGCTTGGCGAGCTCCTCGAGGACGACGGCATGATACACGGCCTTGTCCGCCGTCGCGCCCCAAGTGAAGGGGGCGTGGCCCGCGACGAGCACCATCGGTGTCGCTTTGAAGTCACGCGTGCGAAAACAATCGATGATCTGCGTCCCCGTCTCGGCTTCGTAGTCGCCGCGCACCGCCTCGGCCGTCATGAGCGCCGTACACGGGACGTCTTCGGCCAGATGGTCCGCGTGGGTCGTACCGTAAAGAGGGATCGGCTTGCAAGCTTGCGCCCAGGCGGTCGCATACGTGGAATGCGTGTGCACGATCCCGCCGATGCCGGGGAATGCTCGATAGAGCGCCGCGTGCGTCTTCGTGTCGGACGACGGTCGCAGCGTGCCCTCGACCACTTTGCTCTCGAGGTCGACCACGACCATGTCGGCCGCCGTCAGGGTCTCGTAAACCACGCCGCTCGGCTTGATCGCGAAGACGCCTCGCCCGGCGTCGAAGGCCGAAACATTGCCGAATGTGTAGATGGCTAGGCCGCGGCGCGGGATCTCGAGGTTCGCTCGAAACGCCTGCTCCTTGAGCTCGCCGTAGCTGGAGGTCATCGGTGGCTCCCGCTGCACTAGCGAGCCAGGCGGTCGTTCCAGCGGAGCTCCCGCTTGAGCGCCGTGAGATCGGTGCCGTGACCGATGCGAACGAATTCGACGCCGAGCATTGCCGCCAAGTCCTCGAGCTCCGCGGCCGTCACGGCCTGACTGAAGGAGGTGTGATGAGCGCCGCCGGCAAGCAGCCAGGCCTGACAGGCGCGCTTGAAATCGGGTCGCGGCACCCACAGCGCGCGTGCGACCGGAAGCTTCGGCATGGCGTGCTCGACTTTGACGACGTCGACCTCCTGCACGATGAGGCGCATGCGTCCACCCATGTCGACGAGCGAAGCGCCAACGGCCGGGCCCGGCGCCGCATTGAAGACCAAGCGCGGCGGATCTTCTTTGCCGCCGATCCCGAGCGGGTGCACCTCGAGCGAGGGTTTGCCTTCGGCGATCGACGGGCAGACCTCGAGCATGTGCGCGCCGAGCACCCGCTCCTCGCCCTTGACGAGGTGATAGGTGTACTCCTCCATGAACGACACTCCGCCTTTGCGACCGGCGGAGATGATCTTCATCAAGCGTACGAGAGCGGCAGTCTTCCAATCCCCTTCGGCGCCGAAGCCGTACCCGTCGGCCATCAGGCGCTGGCACGCAAAGCCCGGCAGCTGCGTCAGCCCGTGCAGATCCTCGAACGTCGTGGTGAAGGCTCCGTAGCCCCCGCTCGTGAGGAACGCGCGCATGCCGAGCTCCTGCCGCGCGGCATGACGAAGCTTCTCGCGGTGAGCACCGCCCTCGCGCAGCGCGGGGACGACGGCGTACTTCGTCTCGTATTCGTCGACGAGCGCCGAGACCTCCTGGTCGCGCACTTCGGCAATCCGCGCTGCCAGATCGCCCACGGCGTGTCCATTGACGGACCAGCCGAACTGGATCTCCGCTTCGACGCGGTCGCCGCCCGTGACCGCGACCTCGCGCATGTTCATGCCACCGAAGCGCACGATTTTAAGGCGTTGCGATTCGGCGTACGCGCCCGCGACGCGCGACCAACCGGCGAGCTCGGCGACCACGTCCTTGTCCTGCCAGTGACCGACCACGATCTTGCGCTCGAGCCGCAGCCGCGCGGCGACGAACCCGAACTCCCGGTCGCCGTGCGCCGACTGGTTCAGGTTCATGAAGTCCATGTCGATTTCCGACCACGGCAGCTTCTCGTTGTATTGCGTGTGCAGGTGCGCGAGCGGCTTGGTGAGCTTCGCTAGACCGCGAATCCACATCTTGGCCGGCGAGAAGGTGTGCATCCACGTGATGACACCGACGCACTCCGGCGCAGCGTTGGCCGCCAGGCACGTCTCCAAAATCGCGTCGGGCCCGGCGAGCGTCGGTTTCCACACCACCCGCACCGGCAGCGCGGCGTCGAAATGCGCCGCGATTTCCCGGGAGTGGTCGCGAACCTTGTCCAGCGTCTCTTGACCGTAGAGGTCCTGACTACCGGTCAAAAACCATACTTCTTGGGGTTTGGCAGCGCTCATGTTGCTACTTTCTCGCGGCCGAGTCGGCCTTCCACAAACGAGCCTAGTGCGGAATACTCGTCGTACAAGCGATCGTAATGTTTCGCGCGCTCGCGGTCAGGCCGATACACCGACTCGGTGCCCGAAGACATGGCTCGTTGCGCCTGCTCCACGTCGGGATAGATCCCGGCGGCCGTGGCGGCGAACATCGCGGCGCCGAGCGCCACCGGCTGGTCCCCAGCGGCTACCGTCACTTCTAGGTTCAACACGTCGGCGAGCGTCTGCATGACGAAGCGGCTCTTCTTCGCGACGCCGCCGATGGCAATCGCGCTGTCGATGCGCGTGCCCTGCGCGCGAAAGCACTCGACGATGGCGCGCGAACCGAAGGCGGTCGCCTCGACCAGGCTCCGGTAAATGCGCGGCGCGTCGGTGCCGAGACTGAGGCCCGTGAGCGCCCCCGTGAGTCGCTGGTTGGCATTCGGAGTGCGGCGGCCGTTCAGCCAGTCGAGCGCGAGGACGGCAGTTTCGTCGCTCTTCAACGCCTGGGCGCCTTCATCGAGCGCGGGAATCAGCTTTTCGGCAATGCGAGCGGCGACGTCGCTTTTGGTCTCATCCGAGATGCCGGACAAGGTCGGGAGAATGGCATTGAGCGGCCAGGACAGCAGCGACTTGAACCAAGCGTACACATCGCCGAAAGCGGACTGGCCCGCTTCATAACCAATCAGGCCCGGAATGACAGAGCCGTCGACCTGCCCGCAAATACCCGCAATGAGCGTTTCTGGCTCGTTCTTCGTGCCGGAAACGACGATATCGCAGGTGCTCGTCCCCATCACCTTGAGCAGGCGGTGCTGCCCGATGCCGCCGCCTACGGCGCCCAAGTGGGCATCGAACGCGCCGACGGCGACGACCGTGTCGGGCGAAAGCCCGAGCTTCCGGGCCCACTCGGCCGAGAGCGTGCCGAACGGCTTATCGGACGTGAATGTTTCAGTGCCGAAGGTCTGCTTCAACGCCGGCAATCGCGGGTGGAGTTGCGCAAGAAACGCGTCGGACGGGTAGCCGCCGAACTCCGCGTGCCAAAGAGCTTTGTGTCCGGCAGCGCAGCGGCTCCGCTTGAAACGCGTGAGGTCGGTCGTGCCCGTGAGCACCGCCGGGATCCAGTCGCAATGTTCGACGACCGTGACCGCCGCCTCCGCCACGGCGGAGTCCGTGGCGAGCAGGTGCATCGTTTTGGCCCAGAACCACTCCGACGAATAGATGCCGCCAACGTACTTGGTGTAATCGACTCCGCCCCAGGTGCGCGCGAGCTCCGTCAGGCGCTCGGCCTCCGCGATGGCCGTGTGATCCTTCCAGAGCACGAACATCGCATTCGGGTTTTCCGCGAAGCGTGGAGTCAGCGCTAGCGGCCTCCCCGCTCGGTCCGCCAGCACCGGCGTGGACCCGGTCGTGTCCACGGCGATGCCGCGCACCCTGCTCGGAACGTCAGCGCCGGCCTCGGCGAGCGCCTCCAGCAGCGAGGCCTCCATGCTTTCGAGGTAGTCGAGCGGGTGTTGCCGAAACCGATTCGCGACTGGATCGCAGTAGGAACCTTTGGCCCAGCGCGGGTAATACTTCACGGAGGTGCCGAGCGCGCGGCCCGTCGTCGCGTCAACGACGATGCTGCGCACCGAGTCGGTACCGAAGTCGATGCCTACGACGCAGGGAGCGGAGCTCACGACACTTGCCCGTTACGGCCCGTAGACGGAAACGATGCTGGCCTGCACCGCGTCGTCGGCCGTATCCGACGAGTAGGCGTGGGTCATGACGCCTTCGAACCAATTCCCCTGCGCGCCGTTGCTGGCGTCGCCGCCGGTACCGAGACCGATGGCACCCTCCTTCCGCATGGGATAGTAGCGGTCGCTCGGGCGCTTTCCGTCGAACGGCTTGGCCAACGCGCCAGCCTCCGCATTGCCGACCTTGATGGTCCAGTGGCCTTTCGGAAACATCGCGCTCGTGGAGTCACCCTTCACCATGCCGGTGATCAGATTATAGGTCACCGGCCCGTTGTCGTTGAAGGGGCTCGAGTCGCCGGCCCAAAGCCCGTTTTCGAGGTCGCCCATCAACCACGGACCGGAGCCGCCGCCGGTGCCCCAAACCTGGCAGGTGCCAAAGTAGACCGCTTCCATGGTGCCCTCACCGTTATCCATGCTGTTGGTCTCCATGTTGCCGTAGTCGAAGCAACACGCACCATTGTAAAAGCTGCCGCCGACGATCATGTACTCGGTCTCAGGTTCGTCGTGGACGGCAGTGCCGCAGGCCGTGACGTTGCGATAGCCAACGCCAGGCACGATGTGGATGCCGTAGACCTTTTGGCCCTTGACCGTAATGGAAACGCCAGTTGCCTTTGCTTCGTTGGCCTCCATCGGTCGGCGCTCCCCGGGGGGGCCCTTGACGAGATGGTTGCCCTTGCCGGACTGGTCGTAGATCGTCGCGATCGTGCAGGCGGAAGTGCCGCAGAACGTGTCCTGAGCCGCCGAGTTGGCGAGACCGCCCGGGGCGAGCGGCAGAATGTCCTGGAGCATGCCGTCCCCCCGCCGGACCTGGTAAAGTGGCCCGTTATACGTGGCGTAGAGCGCGCGAACCATGCTGTGCGCCGCGACGCAGGGCCCGTTGTCCGCTGCATAGATGTCGCAGGGGCCTTGCGGCATGCCCGCGCCGGGCGGCGCCGGCGGCGGTCCACCACACGAGCTCGGCATCGCGCCCATGCCGCCGGTCGAGCTCGTCATGCCGGCCGTGGCGCCCGAGCCCGTCCCTCCGCCCGTGCCGGGCGCACCGCCACTATTTTGTGAAGAGGGCGCCGTCGTGATCGTGCAGCCAGCACAAAACAGCGCGAACACTGGGATCGCCGCGATCCCGCTCCAAACGTCTCTAGCTCTCATCCAGACAACACCTACCATGCGCGTACACCTACAAATCTAAAATCGCGGGCGCTCGGGAATGCTCTCCTAGCGCAAACGCCGGCCGAGCGGGTGCCCTGGCCGGCGTTGATCCGCGCAATGCCGCGCTACTTGCCGTATCCGGCGGCCTGGATGTTCTTCATGATCAGGAGATCCGTGTCGTTCGAGGGCGAGCCGTTGGTCACAGCGCCTTCGTAGAACGTTCCGGACGAGTTGTTGCTGTTGTCACCGCCGAGCCCGAGGACGATGCCGCCCGCGTTGCCCCAGGTCTTACCGGAGGGGATCGCACCGTCGTATGCGGTCGTGAGGTCGGACGCAGTTGCAATGTCCGCCATACGCAGAGCGTACTTCCCGACCGGGGTGTGGAGGATGCCGAGCGCGTAGGGAACCTTCAGGGACGGGTTCATCGTGTTGGCGCCAGGCGTTGACGAGGAGCCACCTGCCCAGACGCCGCCCTCGAAGTCACCCATGAACCAGGGGCCGCTGCCGGCGCCCGTGCCCCAGAAACCCGTTCCGAAGAACAGGGTGTTCATGGTCACGTACTTCGTAGGATCGGGCGAGACGCTGCCGAAGTCCCAGCAACACGCGGTACCCGAGTGGGTGCCGTCCGCGAGCTCATAGATACCCTGGGCCGTGTTGCCCATGGGCACGCCCTTGGCAGTGACCTTAAGAGCAGTCCGGTACCCCTCGCGTGCATTGTTATAGAGCGCGTAGACCTTGTGACCCCCGACCGTCAGTGATTTCTTGTTCGCGGTCGATTCGAAGTCGTCCATGGCCGCGTACGTCCCGCCGTTGGAGAGACCCGCGGATCCCCGCGTGAGGTCGTTGCCGTTCCCCGACTGGTCATAGATTATCGAGACGGTACACGTCGTGCCCATGCAGAAGGTGTCCTGGGCCGCCGAATCGGCGAAACCATCCGCGGTCTGGCCAATATTCATGGTCATGCCGCCCGTGCCCGTATTCATCGAGTTGCTGCCGCTCCTGACCTGATACAGGGGCCCTGTGTACGACTTCGACAGCGCGCGAATCATGCTATACGCGGCGCCACAAGGCATGTTGGCTGCCTTGTAAATGTCGCAGGGACCGTCGCCCCTGGTGCCTCCGCCGGTTCCGCCGCCTCCGCCAGTGCCCATGCCGGCCGTGCCGCTGCCAGCGGAGCCGCCGGCGCCCATGCCGCCTCCGCCACCCGTGCTCCTGCCGCCCGAACCGCCCGTGCCCATGCCTGCGGTAGCGCCCGAGCCGCCCGTGCCCATGCCGCCGGAGCCGCCTGCGCCCATGCCGCCCGCGCCGCCGGCATCGCCGGAGTGGAGCGCGATGGTACCCGTCGACGTCCACGCCGTGCTCTGCGGCGTCACGGTCAATGCGCCGCCCGCGACGCAATACGAGTAGTTCGCCGTCCCATCGAGGGTGAGCGTGTTGCCCGAGCTGGTGTAGTTACCGCTCGTTTGCGGGTCGGCCGTCACCAACCCGAGTCCGCCCATATGTTGCACGGTGATCGAACAGTCGCAGCCGCCGTCCGAAGCATCGGTGCAGGACGCATCCTGGAAGCCCACTCCAGTAAATGGTCCGCCGACGCGCGCGCAAGTCGTCGTGGTGCCCGAAATATTGAGGCACCCGGCCACCAAGTGAGAGTGCAAGGTGCCGGACGTCGTCGTGCCGTCCATGTAAGTCCCGTCGGCCTTGGCGGTCCACGTCCCGCTCACCATCAGGGAGCCGGACAGCGTTACGTTCTTGCAACTTCTGGGATCGAGGCCCGCGAGCGAGATGTCCACGTTCGCGGAGTCCACGTTCAAACACGTCGAAGTCACGGCCCACGTGCCGACAGCGCTGCCGCCGCACGGCGTGACATTGGGACAGTTCCCGCCGCTTCCCGAGGTACCACCGCCGCCCGTTCCTCCGGTGCCGGTGGTTCCCCCGGTGGCCGAGCTGCCGCCCGTCGCCGAGCTGCCGCCCGTCGCCGAGCTGCCGCCCGTCGCCGAGCTCCCGCCCGTGGCCCCCGAGCCTCCCGTCGCGGAGGTTCCGCCGGTGGCGCCGGTTCCTCCGTTGCCGGAGGTTCCCCCGGTTCCAGGATCCGTGGTGCTGCAAGCAGCAAAGACAGTTCCGAACGAGATCGCGAGCGCCAGAGGGGCGAAGTGGACCTTCATCGAGCGATTTCCTTCCAAAAAGAGCATATTCGGGCGGCAGGGACGCCGGGAGGCGCGCTTGCAGGGCAGGCAGTGAGCAGTTGCTGCAGCCCGTACAAACTGTCAGCAAATGTAGGAGGCCCCACCGGGCTTGGTTCTTGCCTATTACCGTTGCAGTGGATCACCGCCTGCTGATCCGTTAAACAAAGCGACGTAAGGAGACGGGCTTCCCCGCGCGTCGAGCACGACCTTCTGGCCGCATCCGGGTCCCCGCATCGATTTGCAGCGGTTCCAGCCGATATCGCGGGCTCGTCTGCCTAGCGGACGCTTTCCTTGTGGCACTCCGAATCGCAGCCGTCGCCGAGCTGGTGATTGCCGTCGTCGCACTGTTCGCTGCCTTCCGGCTGAACCAGGCCGTCGCCGCAATATCCGCCGCGGGTCTTGCAATCCGGCGAGCAATGGCCGTAGCCGCCGACGTTCTTGTCCGCGCCCTCGTCGCAGAGCTCGTCGCGCGTCACGATGCCGTCGCCACACACGCTCATGCAGTTGGAACGGCCGATGTCGAAACCCTTGAGCGTGAGCTCGTACTGAGACCCCGTCACGTGGCGCTCGGCCTGAAAAACGGCAATCTCGTAGACGCTGCCTTGCACGAGCCCTAAGCCGAGCGCCGTATTGGTGGCGTCGTCGAGCGTGACGCTCTTGGTCACCGGGCCGTGGATCCCGCCGATATCCACGGCGAGCTTCTTGTTCACGTACACCCAGACGTCGTCGTCGCCGAAGAACGTGAGGGTCTCACCGCCGGCCCACTGAAACCAGTAGTGGAGCTCGCTCGTGAACGAGTAATTGTGCGCGCTATCGTCGATCGGCACGTCGTTCCAGCCGCGGCCGTCGAGGGGGAAAAACTGCGTGGTTGCGAAGACGAACGTCCCGCTCCCCGCGGGCGTCTCCGTCAGCGTCAACGTATCGAGCACGGTGCTCGCGTAGTCCGAGTCCCGGAACCAGGACGCGAAATCGGTGGCGTTCGTCGTCCAGCCGTTCGAGGCGCTGGTCGTGTCGGTCGTCGCCGTGGCCGCGTACGCGGGCTTGCCGTCCATGTCGAGCGACGCGCCAAGCGGACCGACCATGCCGGTAACGAGCATGGGCATCGGCGTGGGATTGACCTCGAAGTTCGGGTGCCCGCCCGGATCCTGTCGCTTGATCATGTCGCGGTAGATGATCGGGAGCAGGAGATCACCATCGGCCGTGCCTGCGGGCGCGCACACGTAGCCGGGCTCGACCGTGCAGTCCGCGGCGCAACCGTCACCCGTTGCCTCGTTGCCGTCGTCGCACGCCTCCGTCATATTTCCCGGCAAGAGCAGACCGTCACCGCACAGCGTCGTGCAAGAATCACCGCTGCAATCCGGCTCACGCTTGCAGTCCGGCGTGCAGCCGTCGCCCCAATCGTGGTTGGCGTCGTCGCATCCCTCCGAACCCTCGGCTACGCCGTCGCCGCACACGGTGAGGTGACAATTCGTCGTGTCGCACGCGTAGGCAGGATCGACGGTGCAGGTCACGGCGTCGCAGCCGTCGGGTGGCATCGCGCCAAAGTCGCACTGCTCCTTGCCCGCCAAGATGCCGTCGCCACAGGCCGCCGCCTCACACGCGAGCCCGGGGAACGGGCAAGACCAACCGGGTTCGAGCGAGCAGGTGTCGGAGCAGCCGTCAGCGGCCGTCACGTTCCCGTCGTCGCACTGTTCCTTACGTTTGGCGTCCACATGACCATCGCCGCACCTGGCGTCGGGCGGGTCGTCGGCGCCGGCCGCTCCGCCGCTGGACGGCACCACGATCATGACGCTGCCGCCCTGACCGCCCGTGGCCGGATCGCTCGTGCCGCCGGCGCCACCGGAGGCGGCCGTGCCGCCTGCGGCGGCCGCGCTGCCGCCCGTCCCCGTGCTCGAACCGCCGGCGCCGTCGGGCGCCAGAGATGCGTCAGGCTGCCCGGCGCTGCCGCTGCAGCGCCAAGACAACGCCGAGAGAGTAAGCAATAGGACTGATTGGCGCAGGAATTTGGTCCCTGCGCTCAGCTGCTCGAAATTCACTAACCGGCGCATTTCAAAAACTTCCCGTCAGCGCTCGCTCGCAGCGGCGGACCAGCAACGGTCGCGAGTGTACGGCTCGCTGAAAGCAGTGGGTGAGCCGCGACCGATCTGTCGGTCGTTGACTGCGATACCTCGAAGACGAGCCGTTCATGACATTACCTCAGAGGAGAGCGTCAGCTCGATGGAGTCGACGCTCAGGAGAGGTACCCGCTGACCGCACTTTCGTGGCAGCAGCAGCCTTGGCGCAGACAATAGCCGCGAAGCCGCAGAAACTTCGGCCTGCCGCGAGTCGACGAGCTTCGTGCGACGCGCTATTCGATCGTCTTCGAGGGCATGTGCATGTCGAGCTGCATTCGCTGGATCGTGTTGGCACTCGCGTCGTGTTCGCTTTCATGCGCGTCGAATGACGCCAAAGATGCGATGTACGGGACCGGCGCAGCGGGGCGGCGTGACGAGGCGGCGGCCGGGTCGTCCATGGGCGGCGCGTTCGCGGCTTCGAGCGGCGGGTCGGACGGCAACGTGACGGCGGGCACGAGCAGTGCTGGTCGAAGCGCGGGCGATGCCGTCGCCGGTGACGCAGGCGGTCATGCGGCGCACACGGGAGGCGCGGCGGGCGAGCGGGGCGACCCGAACACCGGGGGCGCTACAGACTCCAGCCCAGAACGGGGCGGCACGTCGTCCGCTGGAGAGAGCGGGCGCGCCGGTTCATCGGGCGGCTCGTCCGGCACGCCCGCGACGAGCGGAACTCCGACGCTCTTTTGGCTCGACGTTTCGGGCAAGGTGCTCTCGTCGGACGCGACGAACTTCGCCGTGAAGACAGTCGTGCCGTCGGCGGGTCAGGGATCCGACGGAATCGCAGTCGATGTCGCGGCGGGATACATCTATTGGACCGATATGGGCGCGCCCACCGACGACGACGGTTCGGTGATGCGCTCGAACCTCGACGGCTCGAAGGTCACGACCATCGTGCCCAAGGGCGGCACGTACACGCCCAAGCAGCTGAAGCTCGTGCCGGAGCAAGGCAAGCTCTACTGGTCGGACCGTGAAGGCATGCGCGTGATGCGCTCGAACGTCGACGGCAGCGCGGTCGAGACGATTTACCAATCGGGCTCGACGGACGCGGATCGCCAGGACGACTCGCGCTGGTGCGTGGGCATCGCGGTGGACGTCGCAGGCGGCTACTTCTATTGGAGTCAGAAGGGCACCGACAGCGGGCACGAGGGTTCCGTGCGCCGCGCGCACCTGACGCTGCCCGACGGTGACGCGCCGGACAATCGCAGCGACGTCGAAGTGCTGTTCGAAGGCGAAGCGGCGACCTGCGATATCGATCTCGATCTGGACGCCGGGTTCGTCTACTGGGCCAATCGCGGTGACGACACGATCAATCGCGGCCCGCTCGCGCTGCCGGACGGCGTGACTCCGAAGACGCGCACCGACAAGCAAGTCGTCGTGCGGAAGGTCGACCAGGCGATCGGCGTGTTCCTCGATCACCCGCGGGGGCTCGTTTACTACACGGACGCCGTGGGGGACGTCGGTCGCGCGAGCCTCGACGGCACCGGCTCGCAATTCTTGCTCACCAAGGGTGGCGCTTTTACCGGCATCGTGGTGGTCGATTTGACGAAATGAGGCGCCCGCGCCGTTGCGCAAGTCGGGAATGACGCACATTTTGCGTCCAGGCACAGATGAGTGATTTTGGGTAAGATCGAGGCTGCTAGGCGCCTATTCCCGATTGAGATCCTATAGTCTCGACTCCGGCGGTGACGACGGACGACAGCGATCAAGGCCAGGGAGAGCACGAGGCGCTCGCCTGGCGTAACCAGATCTCGCTGCGAATTCTGCGCGGGCTCTTCTTCGTGTTCATGGGCGGGGGTTTGCTGGTCTGGCGCACGCTCGAGGCCAGCCACGCGAGGGCGCTCTTGACACTCGTGGCTTCACTCGCAGGGCTCGCCGTAGGCATCCCGGCGCTCACGGGCAGGCCGAGCGGCACGGCGCGCGGGTGGCTCATCGTGATTCCGTCCGTCATTGTCTCGCTCGGTGGCTACGCGACCGTCGGCACGCTGTCCGGACCGGGCGTGTGCCTCACGGTATGCCTGATGCTCGCCGGGCTACTGCTCGGACGGAGGGCAATGATCGGAGTGACGATCGCCGCCAGCGCCGCGATGACGGCGATCGGTTGGGCCATGGTTCACGGTCACCTGCCGGCCCCCTCCCAGCGCGACATCTCGATGACGAATCCAAGCATGTGGATTCGAACGTTGTCGATAACGCTGCTCGCCGTCGGCTTGTTCGGCGGCATGATGCTCGCGGTCATCGGCCGCATCGAAGCGTCGCTCAGGCTCGCCCGCTCGGAAACGCGCCGGCGCGAGCGAGCCGAGCGTGCGCGCGCCGAAGCCGAACGTGTGGCGCTCGAGGCCAAGCAACTCGAAACGGTCGGACGACTCGCGGCAGGCGTGGCGCACGACTTCAACAACAACTTGACCTCGATCATGGGTTGCGCGGAGCTGCTCAAGCACGATCTCGCCGCGGATCCGGACGCGCGCGAGCTCGCCGAGAGCATCCTGCAGGCGTCACAGCGCGCCGCCGAGCTCACGCGCCAACTGCTCGCCTACTCGCGCAAAGCGCAGATGCAGCTGTCGCCGACGGATCTGCACCACGTGATCACGAGCGCCGTTTCACTCGTGCGCCGCTCCGTCGACCCGAGCATCGAGGTCGTGAGCGTGCTCGAAGCGCAACGCGCGACCGTCGCCGCCGACCGTTCGCTGCTCGAGAGCGCCCTCTTGAATCTGCTCGTGAACGCGCGCGACGCCATGCCCGAAGGCGGCACGCTCCGCGTCCATACCCGTTCGCTCGAGCTGCCCGCTTCGGACAGGCCGAGCGGAACGTGCGTGCTGCTCGAGATCAGCGACGCCGGCCGGGGCATCGCGCCCGAGCTCCTGCCGCAGATTTTCGACCCCTTTTTCACGACCAAACCGCGCGGCCGCGGCACGGGCCTCGGCCTCGCCGCCGTTTCGGGTACCATCAAGGCGCACGGCGGCCGCATCGAAGTCAAGAGCGCGCTCGGCCAGGGCACGACATTTCGGATCTATTTGCCGACCACCGAACAGCCCGATTCGCAACCCCGCTCCACCGAGCACGCGATTCCGCATGGCAGCGGTGAAATCCTGTTGGTCGAAGACGACGCGATGGTGAGTCTCACCGCGGTCGCGACACTCAAGTCCCTGGGCTACGCCGTGACACACGCGAACGCGGGGCACGCGGCGCTCGAGCTCGTGCGCCAGCACGAGGGCCGCTTTGCGCTCGTCTTGCTCGACCTGCGCATGCCCGGCATGAGCGGCGAAGCGACGTTCGAGGCCCTCCGCGAGCTCGATCCGAAGCTGCCCGTTCTGATCTGGTCGGGCTATGCGGCCGAGCAAGACGTGAGCACGATGCTCGCGCGCGGCGCCGCAGGTTTCGTGCAGAAGCCATATAGCATCGCCGAGCTCAGCCAGGCGATCGCGCGCGCCCTCGGCGCCTAGGCGCGCCCGACATGTCTCACGAGTCCACCGAACGAGCGGCGAAGTCGTCCGCCGCGAAGCTGCCGTATTTTCCGCTGTATCTGCGCATCCTCGTCGCGCTGGTGCTCGGCTGCCTCGTCGGTGTCGCCCTCGGAGCGCGGGCGCACTGGCTCGAGCTGCCCGCGCGGCTGATCTTGCGCTGCTTGGCCGCCGTCGCGCCCGTCCTGATCCTACTCGCCATCATCCGCTCGATCATCCGCGCGAACATTCGCGGGCGCGTCGCCGGCCGTTTGCTCGGCCTGTTGCTCGTCAATACTCTGGTCGCCATCGGCGTCGGGCTCCTCGTCGCCAACGCGCTCGGTCCGGGCGCGGGCTCGGCGGTCGCAGTGCCGGCGTCGCGAACGACCTTGCCTATCGGCATCGTCGATCAGGTCTTGAGCCAGATCCCCGACAGTCTGTTGCGGCCCTTCGTCGACAATAACGTGATCGGCGTGGTGCTGATCGCGGCGGCGTTCGGGTTCGCGGTACGCCAATTGGGCGAGGACGCGCGGCGCTTCACGGAGACGTTCACGTCGGTCGCGCTCGACGCGACGGGGGTCGTCCTGTCGTGGCTCATCGCGCTCGTGCCGCTCGCGGTCTTCGGCAAAGTCGCGGGGGTCGTCGGCGTGAGCGGCTTTGCCGCGTTCGCTGCGCTCGGCAGGTTTTTGGGCGCGGTGCTCCTCGCGCTCCTTCTTCAGGCTAGTTACTATATCGCGCGAATTCGCCTGGGCTCGTGGGTGTCACCGCTGCGTCTGCTTCGGGAAACGCGGGATGCGCTCGTGATGGCGTTTTCGACGGCGAGCTCCACCATCACGATGCCCGTCACGTACGAACGGCTCGTGCACGGGGTCGGGTTGCGCGCGGAATCAGCGAGCCTCGGCGCGCTCGTCGGCTCGAACTTCAACAACGACGGCACCGCGCTCTACGAGGCGATGGCGGCGCTGTTCGTCGCTCAGTTGACGGGACATCACCTCTCGCTCGTCGAACAGCTGACCGTCGTCGTCACTTCCGTGATCGCGTCGGTGGGCGCGGCGGGTATCCCGGAAGCGGGGCTCGTCACGATGACGCTGGTCTTCACGGCCGTCCACTTGCCGACCGAGTACATCGCCGTGCTCCTCACGGTCGATTGGTTTTTGGACCGCTGCCGCACGACGATCAACGTGCTCGGAGACATGACGGTCTCGTGCCTGCTCGACGGCCGCGTCGCTAGTACTCCACGACCGTCCGAATCGACGCTCCCGAGTGCATGAGCTCGAAGCTCTCGTTGATGCGCTCGAGCGGGAGCTTGTGCGTGATGAGACTGTCGATGTCGATCTTGCCGTCCATGTACCAGTCGACGATTTTCGGGACGTCGGTGCGGCCGCGAGCGCCGCCGAAGGCCGTCCCCTTCCAGACACGCCCGGTCACGAGCTGAAACGGGCGCGTCGAGATCTCGCGACCGGCGCCGGCAACGCCGATGATGACGCTCACGCCCCAGCCGCGGTGGCAGCACTCGAGCGCTTGACGCATGAGCTCGACATTGCCGACGCACTCGAAACTGTAGTCGGCGCCGCCGCCCGTGAGCGCCACGAGGTGCGCCACGAGATCGCCCTTGAGCTCGCCTGGATTCACGAAATGCGTCATGCCGAACTTTCGTCCGAGCTCGGCCCGGCGTTCGTTGATATCGACGCCGATGATCAGATCCGCGCCGGCGAGGCGGGCGCCTTGCACGACGTTCAAACCGATACCGCCGAGGCCAAAGACGACCACGTTCGCGCCCGGCTCGACCTTGGCGGTGTTGATCACGGCACCGACGCCCGTCGTGACGCCGCAACCGATGTAACAAATCTTGTCGAACGGCGCGTCCTTGCGCACTTTGGCCACGGCGATTTCGGGGAGCACCGTAAACTCCGAGAACGTCGAGCAGCCCATGTAGTGGTGGACTTTGGTCTTGCCGATCGAGAAGCGGCTCGTGCCGTCGGGCATCACGCCTTTGCCTTGGGTCGCGCGAATGGCCGTGCACAGGTTGGTCTTGCGGCTGAGGCACGATTTGCACTCACGGCACTCGGGTGTGTAGAGCGGAATCACGTGATCGCCGCGCTCGACGCTCGTGACCCCCGGGCCCACGTCGACGACGACGCCGGCGCCCTCGTGCCCGAAAATAACCGGGAAGAGTCCCTCGGGATCGGCTCCGGAGCGCGTGAACTCGTCGGTATGACAGACGCCGGTGGCCTTGAGCTGAACCAGCACCTCACCCGCCTTCGGCCCCTCGAGCTCCACTTGCTCGATGACGAGCTCCTTACCGGCTTCGAACGCGACCGCGGCTCGTGTCCTCATGCGAATCCTCCGAGGCCGGCAAGACTACACGATTGGCCTGCGTTGACGCATCCTCGGGGCTTCACGCCTCCACGCGTTGAGGCACATCGTCAGCGCGCTGGCTCGCACAGAACTCGATCACGCGAAAGTCCGCGAGCCCGTGCGCGTGGAAGGGGTCCTCGCGCACGATGGCCTCGATTTTTTCCCGGCTCGGCCCGACTGCCAAGATGATCCCGCCTTCACGCGGGATCTTGCGTCCCGACACCAAGAAAATGCCCGCGGCGTAGTATTTCTTCAAGAACGCCATGTGCGCGCGCATGTGCGCGTCGATTTCGGAAAGGTCCGCTTTGTACGTGAGCTCGATGACGAACATCGGACGCGTTCGTGCACCGGCAATCGGACGCGAGCAAGCGGCGAACGGCACAGGGAACCCGAACACGCCGCAGCATCGGTGAGCCGTTCCGTGGCCGTCGCGGGACGTGGTCGTCATGTTGCGTGCCTCGCCCCTTTCGCTGCTCGGGGCCACCGTTCTCGTCGTGGTAGGCGGGTGCGGCGGCGCGGACGAGCCGCTCGGCCCAAAGCCCGTCAACGGAGGTGGCGGAGGCTCTGCACCAGTCGCGGGCCGGACGAGCGGCGCAGGCTCACTCGGCGCTGCGGGCCGAGCGGGAAGTGGCGGAGGCGGCGCGGCGGGCCGAGCACCTGGCGGAGGCGCGGGCTCGGACGCCGGCCGAGCTGCCTCGGCGGCGCGCGGTGGTGCCGACGGCGGGCACGGCGGCGCGCTATCGAGCGCCGGAGCCACGAACGACACGGCGGGTGACGCCGCTACAGGCGGAGCCGGTGGCGAGACGAACGCGAGCGGCTACGACGCCATGGTGCTCGCCGACGGCCCGGTTGCGTACCTCGCGCTGAGCGGCGCAACGACCGAATCGGATCTCACGGGCAACGGCCATGACGGCGTTTACTACGGGGGTGCACCGGCGCGCGCCGCGCTACCAAACGGCGACGCCGCCGCCGATTTCGACGGAGTGAAGCAATACCTGAGCGTGCCGTCGTCGGCGGTGCTCTCGATCCCCACGACTCACGAGCTCACGTGGGAGGCCTGGATTCGACCCGACGTGCTGCAATTCGCTCACGCGACGAGCGGCTACGTCGATTGGATGGGCAAGTGTGAGGAATATGCGCCGAGCTGCGAGTGGGAGGCGCGCCTGTACAGCCTGACGAACTCGGAGGATCGCTGCAATCGCTTGTCGGCCTACGCCTTCAATCCCGACGCCGAGCTCGGCTCGGGCGCGTTTTGGCAGCAGAGCGATTGCGGCGTGAGCATCGTCGCGAACGGGTGGTACCACGTGGTCGGCGAGTACACGACGCTCGATCAACCAGCGGGGTGCGCGGACGCCGAGACCTACTCGGGTGCAATCGATATTTGGGTGAACGGCGTCCGCTGGCACCAAGCGAGCCACGGTGAGACCGGCTGCATGAGCCAGTACCAAGTCGTGCCCGTCGCCGGCACTAGTCCGCTCAACGTCGGTACGATGGCGCACGACGCGTGGTTCGCCGGCGCCGTGGGCAAAGTTGCCATTTACGACAAGCTCTTGAGCGCGAGCGACATCTCCCGCCACTACGCCGCGATGACGGGCCAACAGCCGAGCGGCAGCTGCGCCGACACCTGCTCGTTCTAGGCGCGCGTTCCGGGGGATGCCCCAGGCCGACCCACTCTCGAGCGAGCCCGAGCTCTGAGCGGAGGGCAGTCGGCACGTGTAGCATTTTGGCCGGGTGCATCGCCAGCCGGGCGGGCTTTTCCTGCGGTAAAAGCGACGCGGAGCCGTACGCCGGTGCCGTCTGGCTTGCCTGCCACTCTCCGGGGTAGGCTCGCCGCCCCCATGCCGATTCGCTCCGCCATTCTGTCCGTCTCCGACAAGACGGGACTGATGCAATTTGCCAAGTCACTCGCCGACCGCGGGATCCCGCTCATCTCGACCGGCGGCACGTACAGCACGCTGAAAGCCGGGGGCGTCCCGGTCGAGAGCGTCGAGTCTTACACCGGCTCGCCCGAGGTGATGAGCGGCCGGGTGAAGACACTGCACCCCCGCGTTCATGGTGGAATCCTCGCGCGTGCAACGCTCGACGACAGCGAGCTCGAGCGGCTCGGTGGACGCTTCATCGACCTCGTGGTCGTCAATTTGTATCCGTTCGAGCAAACGCTCGCGAAGCCGGGCACGAGCTTCGAGACGCTGATCGAGAACATCGACATCGGCGGGCCGAGCATGCTGCGCTCCGCCGCGAAGAACCACGAACGGGTCACGGTGGTGTGCGATCCGAACGATTACCGGCTCGTGCTCGACGAGCTCGCGCGCGAAGGCGACGTCTCGCGCGGCACCCGGGAGCGGCTCGCGGCCAAGGCCTTCGCGCACACGGCGGCTTACGACGCCGCCATCAGCGGCTGGCTCAGCGCGCGCAGCGAGACCGACGGCTACCCGCGCTACCTCACGCCCGTGCTCGAGAAGGCGTACTCACTCCGCTACGGCGAGAACCCGCACCAGAGCGGCGCGTTCTATCGCGATCGCCACGCCGTCGCCGGTTCACTCGGAACGGCGGAGAGTCTCGGCAGCGGCGCCAAAGAGCTCAGCTTCAATAACCTGGTCGACGTGGACGCGGCGCTCGACGCCGTGCGCGAGTTCGAAAATCCAGCGGCCGTCGTCGTCAAGCACACCAACCCCTGCGGTGTCGCCACGGCGCCCATGCTCGCCGACGCCTACCGCTCGGCGCGCGAAGCCGATCCCATGAGCGCGTTCGGCGGCATCGTCGCGCTGAACCGCGAGGTCGACGACATCACGGCCGAGATCCTGGCCGAGACTTTCCTCGAATGCATCATCGCGCCCGGCTTTTCGCCCGGCGCGCTCGATCGCCTGCGCTCCAAGGCCGCGCTCCGGCTCATCGCCACGGGTGAGTGGCTCGGTCCGACGCACCCCGCGCGCCAGTTCAAGCGCGTGAGCGGCGGTTTCGTGATTCAGGATCGCGACGCTACGGGCGCGGGCGAAGTCGAAGCCGGACGCGTCGTCACGAAACGCGCGCCGACGCAGGCGGAGCTCTCGAGCCTCTCCTTCGCGTGGTGCGTCTGCAAACACGTGAAGAGCAACGCCATCGTGCTCGCGGCCCCAGGCCGGAGCCCCGGTGTCTACGAGACCATCGGCATTGGTGGCGGACAGACGGCGCGCGTCACGGCCGTGCAGACCGCGTGCGAAAAGGCCGGCGAGCGCGCGAAGGGCAGCGTGCTCGCGTCGGACGCCTTCTTCCCGTTCCCCGACAACATTCAGGTGGCGGCACGCGCCGGCATCGCCGCGATCGCTCAGCCGGGTGGCAGCAAGAAGGACGAGGATTCCATCAAAGCCGCCGACGACGCGGGCATCGCGATGATCTTCACGGGCGTGCGACACTTTCGCCATTGATTTCGGCAGGTTAGCGCCAGCATCTCGAGTTCGTTCTAGCCACGATTGCGCTCGGGCGTGGCGTTCGAGTGCGCGTGTTTCTTGGCCCGAGTCTAACTGCTTCGATAACTCACGGGGCATGCCCGGCCCCGAGCGCTGCAGTGTCTGTGCGACCGAGTTCGAGCTCTGCTTCCGGTACCAGGTCGAGGAGCGACCGCCGGAGCTGGGCGGCAAGCGATATTTTTGCTCGCAACGTTGTCTCGAAGCGAGCCACAGCGAACACGCGGACGGCACGGCGGCGTGCGACGCGTGTGCGACCTCGTTCAAGGTGGAGTTCGCCGCGCAGGTCGTGTTCACCGGCGGCCGACGCCATTACGCCTGTAAACCCGAGTGCCGGGCCCGCGTGCTCCAAGGAGTGCGCGCCGTGCGGCTCGGGCAGCTGCTCGATCCCCGCTACCTGCCGGACGACTCCATGCTCACGCCCGATCCGGCGCGCGCGAGCGTCACGCCGACGCCGCCGCCCATCAGCGGGATCATGGAGAAGCCGCGCACGGCCGAAGCGGCACGCCGTCCGCCGCCGCGCGTGATCGCCGTCTTCAATCAGAAGGGCGGCACCGCAAAAACCACGACGTCCGTGCACCTTGCCGCGGGGCTCGCCCGCGCGGGACGCCGCGTACTCTTGGTCGATACCGACGGCCAAGGCAACGCGGCGGCGTCGCTCGGCGTGACGAGCGAACGGTCGCTCTACCACGTGCTCGTGATGGGTCTGCCCTACCGCGAAGCCGTGGTGCAGGCGCGTGACGGACTCGACCTCTTGCCAGCGAACGAGACGCTCGCCGCCGCCGAGCTGTACCTGTCGGGGCAGCGCCAGCGTGACCGCGTGCTCGCGCACCGGCTCACGGGCATGCGCGAGGCCTACGACTTCGTGGTGCTCGATTGTTCGCCGAGCCTCTCGCTCATGAACCAGAACGCGCTCGTCGCCGCCGACGCCGTGCTCTGCCCCGTCGCGTGCGACTACCTCTCGCTGCTCGGCGTGCGCGGGGTCGTACGCACGATCAAGCAGATCAATCGCTTACTCGCGCACCCGCTCAATCTCTTCGGCGTCTTGCCGACGCTCTACGACGCGCGCGCGCGCCTGTGCAAGGAGTCGCTCGACACCCTGCGCGAGACCTTCCGCGAAGCCTGCCTCGACCCGATCCACTACGCGATCAAGGCAAAAGAGGCGCCCGCGCAAGGCAAGACCCTGTTCGAGTACGCGCCGAATTCGCCGACGGCCCTCGACTACGGCCGGCTCGTCGAACGCGTGCTCGGACAAGAACTTCCCATGGCAGCCGGAGGAACCACATGAACAGCAGCGACGATCTGCACGAAGCGACGGCCCGGGTACTCGACCGCGACGACATCGAGGGCGTGCTCGGCGGGAGCTTCTATGCTCCGCGCCCGAGCGGTGCCGCGCAGAGCCGCACGCCGGGCGAGCGCCCGACGCACTACAAGGTCATCTGCATCTCGATGTACACCGACGATCTCGAACGCCTCGACGAGATGGTGCAAACCTTGAAGACCCGCGGTCTCACCAAGGCCAACCGCAGCGCGCTCATCCGCTACGCGCTCGGCTCCGTCAAACTCGACGACGTGCCGAAGGGTCTCTGAGCCTCGTTCGACAGCCACGGGCCCGGGGGCTAGCGTCGGGAGCCATGGATGTCGTCGATCATCGCGTCGATCCGGGCGCCTGGGCGCGGAGCCTCGGCGTCTCGCGCGAGGCCATCGATCTCTATTTGGCGAGCGACGTGCTCGATCTGCACGTCGACTCGTTCATCTGGCACCGGCTGCTCGGAAGAAATCCCCTCGTGCGCCAGCGCTCGCTGCCGTTTTTGCCCGGCGTCGCGCTCGGTCACGCCGATGTGCCGCGGCTCCGGGAAGCGGAAATCGCCGGCGCCACCTGGGTGATCACGACCAATCCACTGCGCGAGGCCGCCGATCGCGCGCGCGTCTTCCTCGAAAACGTCAGCGAGCTCGAGGCGCTCTTCGCACAGGCTCCGGACGCGGTCGCGGTCGTGAAGAACGCCGCCGAGTACCGCGCCGCGCGCGCGAGCCGCCGCCACGCGGCCTTCATCGGCGTGCAAGGCGGCAACGCCCTCGGCGGCGATTTTTCGGTACTGGATCGCCTGCGTCCCGGCGTGGTCTTGCGCATCACGCTGATGCACTTGAGCCGCTCCGAGCTCGGCGCGGCGAGCGCGCCGCTCACGTCCCTCGGCCCGGACGGCCTCGACGCGCGCGGCGCCGAGCTCGTCGAGCACCTCGACGCGCGGCGCATTTTCGTCGACCTCGCGCACGCGAGCCCCCGTACGTTCTGGGACACGCTCGCCGTCCACGATCGCTCGCTGCCCGCGCTCGTGACGCACACGGGCGTCTCCGGCGTCCATCGCCACTGGCGTAACCTCGACGATGCCCAGCTCCGCGCCATCGCCGAGACGGGCGGCGTCGTCGGCGTGATCTACCACTCGGCGTATCTCGGCGATCCGCTGTTTCGAGGCCGTGCCGAGAGCATCGTGCGTCACCTCGAGCACGTGCGCGACGCGGCAGGCGAAGACGCGCCGGCGCTCGGCAGCGACTGGGACGGCTTCATCGTGACGCCGCGCGATCTGCCGACTTGCCTCGAATTACCACGTCTGGTGGAGCACATGCTCCGGCGCGGCTGGCGCACCGAGGCCGTGCAAAAGGCGCTGGGCGGGAATTTCTTGCGCGCCCTCACGGCACTCCGCGGCTGAGCGCACGAGCCGGCTGCGAGCGCCGAGCATCGCGAGCCTTCGCGTCACGTCACGCGAGTGAGCGCTCGGCCGACGCTGCGGCGATCGACGCCGCGAGCGCTGCTTCGAAGGCGTGTCGATCACTGTAGATGCGCATGAGCTCGCCGAGCTCGGCGAAGTCGCGCACGAAGTTCGCCGTCAGCTGCACGAAGCGCGAGCCGGTCAACATGTTCACCCGTCGCAGCGACGCACGCCGCGCCGCGAGGAAGCGGGCCCACTTGCCGCTCACGTCGAGCGCCACGCCGCGCGACTCGCGCGCGTCCACGAAGAGCTCGAACTGGCCGAGAGCGATGTCGGTCGCGAGCTCGACGAACGGAGCGTCGCCGAACTCGCCCGTGTCCGTGCCCGTGATCACGAGCACGACGACCCCGCGTACCGGTCGCTGGATGCGCAGGCTCGAAGTGACGCTCTCGAGCCGGACTTCGGCAACCGCGGCGGGCGCGCTCATGACGTTAGTGTTTTGCGCGGGAATGCCTACGTCAAGCGGCCAAGTTGCCTCGAGGTAACCGACGCTCTCCCGGCCGCTTTTCCGCGGCCAGGGCCTTCGTCGTCAGGCGTCGAGCAGCGGAACCGTCAGCTTGGCCAGGCGTGCGGCCTCGAGCGCATCGGCGCGATCGAGCGCGTCCTCGCTCTCGTCGCTCGCGACCTTGTCCTCGTCGTCGTCCTCGTCGGCTTCACGATAGGCCGGGCCCTTCAGATCCTGCTTCGAGAGGCGTGGCAGGCGGCGTTTGCCGACCGGACCCTCGTCGATGTAGTCGCGCAGGTGCATCATGTCGCGCAGCGCCTCGAGCTTGGCGAGCGCTTTCACTTCGACCTGTCGGATGCGTTCACGCGTGAGGTTCATGATGGCGCCCACGTCTTCGAGCGTCGTGCCGCCGCGGTCTGCGACGTCGAGCGCGCACGATTCACCGAGATCCCACACCTCGAGATCGGGAAAATTCAGCTTGATCGCGCCGGTCCGCGCCGATACGTCAACGTAAAGGTGATGCTTGCACGAGACGAAGGGGCACGGGCGCGGCCCCTCGAGGCACTCTTGGCGCGTGCGCGGCTTGTCGTAGTCGTCCTCGGGATAAAGTAGCCGCCCGATCTCGAGCTCGCGCTTGGTCATGCGCTTGACGCTGATGGTGCGCGCGCGCACGTCGCGCTTGCGTCGCGAGCGCCGTTGCTCCCGCGTGATGGCGGGCGCCGTATCGAGCGCCGTCGCCCCGTCGGTCTCGAGGACGTCCTCGGCGAGGATCGCTACATCCGTGGTTTCGCGCTGGTCTTTGTTCATGGGACTGCCTCCGCTGAAAGAACCCGTACTTGCCCGCACGAGCCGCGCGCACAGCGGACAGTCCACCGCTGCGACCGGCTTCGCCTCGTTCGAGACCCGACTGTCCCGCTGCCCCTCACGCGAGCGACGGACCTGCCGTCGGCGCGTGTTTTCGTGGGGATTTCGCGGGCTGCTGCGGCTCGAACCGGGTCGCTCCATCCGGGCGGCGACCCCGACCTGCCTGAGGGCTCGCCCTCAGGAAGCCGTGAGCTTTTCCATCTTCGTTCCTGCTCCTAGCTTCGCTTCGATGGCCTCGAGACGGGCCATCAGATCCTTGCTGAGCGCGCGCGCGCCGATCACGTCACGCTGCACGGCTTGTGTGCCGCGGTCGCTCTTTCTGTCGTTCATGGTCTGATCGAGCTTCGAGAAGATGTCTCCGAGCGTGCGCTCGAGCTCTGCGAGATCGTTGCGAATGAACAAAAACTCGCGCGCGATGCGCTCGATCGTGACGTCCTCGGCCATCATGCGTTTGATCGTGATGATCTGGCGCACGACACTCACCGGATAGACGCCCTGCGAGCCCTGGTGCTTGCCCTTGCGGCCGATGCGCACGCTGCGCGGCAAGAGGCCGAGCTGCACGTACTTTCGGAGCGTGGCTTCGCTCAGCGGCACGTCATGCCGCGCGAACAGATCGAGGATCTCGGCCGAGGTGAGCCCGCCGGGGCTCTCTCGTTCGATCGCGCTCAAAATCCGTTCGTCCATCGGCACGTAGACGTTGCTCCCATGCCCCGCGCGCCCTGTCGGAGCTCGCGAGGTGGGGGGAATATATTCCACTCAGTGGATCGACCAAAGCGGATGCGGCCGAAAATTTGCAGTATTTACCGGCGAGCTCCATGGAAGCTGCGCGCCGCTCAGGCTAGGACATTGTTCGTCATGTCCGACAGGTTGTCCATGGAGCTGACGTGTCGTCCATGAGCCCGGCCGCGGTTCGGCCGTCCGGACGCCCTGGATTCGTGTCACCTGCGCACGACGCGACGAAACAGCACCGAAGTTCCCCGGCTTACTGGTAGCGGTTTTGCAAGAGTAGATCTCGATCGGCGTGAGCGGCCAATTGCCACGAGAAAAAACCGGCGAGCAGGTGCGTTGGACCGTGTCAACCGGGGCATGGCTCAAGCCACCAATTGGGGCGTCCATGGGCGCCGGGTTTTGAGCAGTGAGTTCAGGATGGTGAGCAGCTTGCGAGCCGTCGCGACGAGCGCGACGAGG